>JAZQDE010000001.1:0-66181 GCA_045546695.1 Clostridia bacterium
ACCAGGGTCTTTTAGAGGATTGGAATTACTGGGAAGATTTGTCAACGAACGAAAATGATCTTGAAGAACTGCCACTTAGTGATCAGCTTTATTTTGATGAAGATGGTTTGTTCATCGAGTCACAGCTCATCGCTTTCCCTGAGATTTTCCACGACACTATTAACGCAGGCGAGTTCACAATTGAACTTCAGTTCGGAGATCTTGAACTCACTGGTACCAGCTGGATTTGTTTCATTCAGGACTACGCAAATAATCACGACCAGTTGTCTTTCTATTATAATGTAGGCGCAGGCGAGCTCACTTTGAAGCTGAATAACAATGACAGACCTAAGTTCAAGATTGCTCCTGAAGATATGGCAAATCATACATATTCAGTAACAGTAAGCAAGACAGACGGCGTTGCCATTATGTACCAGGATGGCGTTGAAGTTTCAAGAGCCAGCCTTACAAAAGACTTCTCTGTTATTAGTTTGTGCATCGGACACAGAGCAGCAGAACGTTGCTACACAGGTGTTTACGAATCAATCAGATTCTACTCAAGAGCTTTGACAGCAGACGAGATTGCTCAGAACGCAGCACTTGAAAATGGTATCACAACAAACAGATAATAATTGACAGGTAAAAAAGGAGACGCATTGTAGATGATTTTTCACACTACAATGCGTTTTTTTTGAAAGAGAGGAATCAAAGTGAAGAGAATACTGACCGGATTTATTGCGATGGTTATGATGTTGGCACTGGCTCTGCCGCTAGCTTCTTGTAAGACGGTAGAAGCAAAAGACACCGTGTACTACACATTGCCGGCTATTTCAGCAAAAGCAGGCAAAAAAGTGAACTTAAGAGAGTACAAGGTTGAGTTTTCTATGGGGGTTGCTGCCGATAATAACAAAATCAACTGGACCTCAGAGGAGATTAAGATTGACGACAACGAGGTAAAGCCCGCGAAGGCCGGCGTTTACACGCTCGTTGCGGAATACGAAGGATATACAAAAAATGTATATCTTGTTGTAAATGAAAAGGGCAGCGACGCGAACGTGCTTTATAACGAGGCGTTCGAGGCAGATGAAATACCGGAAGATATTACCATTCCGCAGATGTCAAATGGTAACGTAATCATGGACGACGGCGGCATGCTCATACTGGGCGCAGGCAACGCAAACAGCGCTGTAAAAGTTTACCTGCCGGCATATCTCAGCGAGTTTGGCGACTACAGGCTGGAAATGAACGTCAAAATTGACGGAATCTGTGAAAAAGGCGGCAGCGTTGCATTGATTGCAAGAGTTGACGACGTATACGGTGTAAATTACAAGACGGAGATTAAAACGAACGCTTCTGATGAAAAGGGCGTAAGACTTGAATATAATACTTCGGGCAATCCCGCGAAGGTGCTCGATGAAGGACCGTACACGCAGGACCTCACTGCCGGCACAACATACAACTTTGCGCTGGAAGTAAATGGTTACACGCAGACACTGTATATTGATGGAAATAAAGTTGTTGAGTCAACTGAGTGCAGCGACTATGCAAAGGGAATTCTTGGATTTAAAATGTGCGGCATCGACGCGAACGTACAGGACGCCAAAGTAACACTTAACTTTGATGAACCGGCTGAGTTCCGCAAAGGACCATATCTTGTAAGAAATATCAAGTCAAATCTTATTTTGCCCCCGTCAATGCTTTTCGAGGTAGAGACAGCAGATGAGCTGAAGGGAATTCTCAAAAATTCACCGGCAGTTGCTGTTATGACTGTAAACAAAAACAGCGAAGTAGTGGCAAAAGATGGCAGCGTGATTGACACTGTGCCCAACGCGATTGATGCACTGGGCGGTGCTGTTATACCGGCATTCCGTGTAAATGATGAAGAGAGCGCTGTTGCACTCGCTGCGGCACTTGAGCCACTCAACATCAGCGATGTTATGGTAATTTCTGACAAAGCAGAACTTATTGTCAAGGTGAGGGAAGGCTTTATATATGCCAAAGGTATTCTCGATTTTTCAGGCAGAACCGACCTGACTAAAGACGATTACGCCGACATCAGATTTGAAACAAACAAGAGCCAATCCAGAATTTGTCTGTTGCCTGCGTACTTGTGCACAGAAGAAGCCGTTGACTTTTTAACGGGACTTGCGACTACTGTTTGGGTAAAGGCTGAAGAAAATACGAAAATTGAAAATTACAGTCTTATTATTTCAGGCGCGACTGCTATTATGACGAAGGACAGAAAACTCACCGAAAGCTGCATTGCCGACGACGAGCTTTTCCTGACAAATTCTGTCGTACGACCTGTACACACAGTAGGACACAGAGGTTTCCCGTCAAAGAGCCAGGAAAATACAGTTGAGGGCTCAGTTCTCGCTGCTGAAAATGGCGCGCGCGTTGTTGAAAATGACCTTTATCTGACAAAAGATAATATTATTATTGCGATGCATGACCACGTGCTTGATACTACAACAAATGGTAGCGGCGTGGTTAGCTCGATGACGTATGAGGAGATTTCCCAATATATGGTAACGGCGAACAGCAAAGCAGACCCGCTGCCGATACCGAGACTCGAGGATTATTTTATCGAATTTAAGGATAAAAATGTCAATATGTTCCTCGAAATCAAGACTGGCGACCTGAGAATCGTGCCTCTTATGAGAGAGCTGATTGAAAAATACGATATCATGGATCAGTGCTGCGTGATTACTTTTAACCAGAGCCAGATGCTTGAGGTAAGGCGCCTGATTCCGGAAATATCTGTCGGCTATCTTACGTCAAAGAACTCAATTGACCTTGGAAGTATTATGTCAATTACTTCCGAATTTGACACGACGTACAACCCCGCGTACATGCCGGTTAATGCAGATATTGTCAGATTTGCAGCGTACCGCGGCATCACAATCTGGCCGTGGACTGTAAATGGTGAAGGTGCTTTCAGTAAATACTATCTGATGGGACTGCCGGGCATCACTACCGACAATGCGGCACTCACCAAGGGTGTTACGAAATACCTGACTGCGGACAGTACGTCTTACACTATGGCTGTGGGCGATTTTGCCGAGCCGGACTTCAAACTTGTGTCATATATTGGTAAAGCTACTACCGGATGGGACGTTGAGATGGTTATCCTTGAGGGTGACAAGTGCGCTACGTTTGACGGTTTGTGTCTTGAGGGCATAAAAAAAGGCTCCGCAACTGCTGTTTTCAGAAGCGAAGGCTTTTTGCCGGATGGAACGAGTGTTTATTTCTACACTCAGCCGATTGAGATTACTGTAGAGTAATCTCTATTGAGCAAGGTGCCGGAGCGCATTCGAATGTGAGCTTCGCGCCGTCTTGTTTATATTCAATCAATTGGCCGTTTGCCTTTACGCAAGCGGCTTTTTTGTTGCCATTAATTGCCACGCAAACGGGGCCGCCTTCGAGGAGAGTGAAGGAGGCGCTGCAACCTGAGCCGGCGCTGCCATTTATTGCCGGGTCCTGAGCTGCCAGCACACCCATAAACAGGTCGATTCTGCCAAATACTGCCACGTCATTTTCACAGGGAACAAACGTATAGAGACAAACTTTGTCATTGTTTTCAAGAGTAACCGGCAGCTTTTCATCGTATTTGAGGAAGCCGCAGGCGCCTGTAAAATACTCGTAATACGCGTATGTAGCGTTTTTATTGGTAAATGATGGCAGGTCAGCAGGAGAAACGCTGCCCGAAACGCACTGGTTTTCTCTGTCAATGTTAAATACTGCCATAACTGCGCTGTCTTTTGCCTTATTCTGGATTTTGAAAATCTTTTTACTCGTGGTCGGGTCGGCTGTCAGGCAGTCGGCTGTCGGTGCTGCGCAGTTGTCGCCCCTTAAAATACGGCCGTTTGTGAGGCAAAGAGGCTTGAGGATCTCGGGGTTCGTGCGGCCGATCTTGTCGCTGACATAAATTGGTCCGCCACTGATCGCACGGCAGATGCTGTTTTTGAATGCCTGCTCGTCGTCAGTCCACCACATATCCCAGTCGTTATAGTACAGCTGGCCCTGAAGCAGGCTGTTGTACGAACATTGCAGGATATTTTTGGCAAACCAGTCGCGGCTCTCAGGCTGGAAGTCGTCTGAACATCTTGAAATCGCCGTGTCGGGACGGTTGAACATACATTCGTTTGCCATGCCCATGCAATTTATCATAGCGCCGTCAAAATATTTCATGACAGCCTTGTCGATTCCGGCTTGAATGTTTGCACTGCTGGTGCCAATATTTTCCGTATATCTGAAACATTTATGGAAGCCCTGATTGTCAATTTTTACAAAATCGCCGCCCCATGAACTTACGCGGCCGCAAAGAATATCGAAATACTTTTCAGCACTTTCTTTGTCCGGCTTTACGATAAACATTGTCTCGTCGGGGGAGTCGACAGCGTGCATCCATACGAACTGGTTTGTTTCCCATAAAATGTCAGCAAGCTGTGTTGCATCCTTGCCGCCGGGGAGGAAACCCTTCCAATATCCGGTAGTAGGGAACCATATGCCGACATTTTCTATGCCAAGTGCCTTGATGTCGTCGATTGCGGCCTTGATGCCATCGGGGAATCTTTCGGGAGCGCCTTCAAAGCACTCAAGCTTGCCTTTGTGCATGACAGGGATCATCTCGTCAAAAGTGTGGTCGGGCTTGAGTGTCAGGAATGACGGAACGTTTGCCCACATATCGTCAAGAATGGCAAATTTTACCGGGACATTTTTGTCGGCAAATTCCTTTGCTTTCGTAACGAGACCCTCGTGGCACACGTGGATGTGCATTGAGTCCCATGAACACCAGCCGAGATATTCAAACATCTGCGGATAAACGCGCTCGTCACGTGTTTTTACTGGGATTTTGCGCATTTTTGCGGCTTTTTTAGCACATTCTGCCACAAGTTTATATGGATCGTCGCCGTTTAAATATACGTAAGCGAGCTGATTTTTACATTCTTTTACATCCTTTGTGTTTGTGCTCATCACGATTGTTCTGCCGCTGATTACTGACTTGAATACGTCGTCAACGACAGGAATCACGCAATGCCATTTTTTACCATCGAAGGCGAGCAGCTCCTGCGTGAGGTTTGGAAGGTCCTCAAGTTTAGTGCCAAAAAATGGGCGGCACCAGAAGGGTGAGTGGTTTTCGATTGCGACGTAACTTTGAATCTCCGGCAGGAAATCCATGTCAATTACGATGCTCTTGTCTATATCAAAACCAACGTCTGATATTTCATCGACGTAACACGCATGTCCGTTTTCAAACTTTTCGTATCTCATTTTGATTGCTCCTTATATAAGAATTTTTTACCAATATTTTCATATTTTGCGCCGGCCAGCTTGTTGTATTTCAAGTATCTGACAGGTGTGTCGCCGGCGATTTTTCTGATTGCCTCTAAATTGTCTTCGCTGTCAGTAATGCCGGGGATGAGTGGCACGCTGAAACACGCGTTGATTCCTGACTTTTTCAGGAAGTCGGCGTTTTCCAGAATCTGGCAATTGTCCACGCCTGTATATTTTTTGTGATTTTCACCGTCTGCTATTTTTAGGTCCATATATACAAAGTCGCATTGCTCTGCCACTTTTTGGAAAACCTCCGCAGGCGCAAAGCCTGATGTTTCGATTGCGATATGTACTTTGCCTTTGAGTTTGCCAATTACTTCCAGCAAAAATTCGTGCTGCATAAGTGGCTCGCCGCCGGAAAAAGTAATGCCGCCACCGCATGTTTTCAGGAAATCTGCCTGTTTCAGCAGGCGGGCGGCAAGGTCGTCGCTCGTAATATATATGCCAATTTTTTCAACAAGATTTTCAGGGCAGATATGAAGGCATCTGTCAAAAGGGCTGCAGTCTTCGTGGTCGCAGCCTTTTTGGCACAAGCCGCAATGCTTGCAGCGGCTTTTTTTTACAGATAATTCCGGGTGGGGGGAGAGCCCTTCCGGGTTGTGACACCATACGCACCTCAGCGGGCAGCCCTTGAGAAACACGGTTGTCCTGATGCCGTCGCCGTCGTGCAGTGCGAATTCTTTGATGTCAAAAATCAAGCCTTGCATTATACTGTGTACTCCTGCCTTGAAATAACGTGGTCCTGGAATTCTTTGTCAAGCTCGATGAAGTATGCCGACCAGCCCCAGATTCTTACAACGAGCTGTCTGTATTGCTCGGGCGACATCTGTGCGTCGCGCATCATCTCGGCGTTTACTGCGTTGAGCTGCAGCTGATGGCCGCCTCGCGCAACGAAATATTTTATAAGTGCGGCTACTTTTGTTATGCTGCTGTCGTCTGCAAATATGCTGGAAGCAAATTCCAATGTCAGCGGGCCGCCGTTGATTACTTTTTCCAGATTCTGGGAGGAAAATGCCTCTACTACGGATACCGGGCCGTTTACGCGGGCTGTGAGTGTCGGTGAAAAGTTCGTTCCGAGCGCTTCGCCCTGAAGTCTGCCGTCAGCCGTAGCGCCGAGGTCGCGCGCGTGCCACAAATAGTACATCGCGGTGCCTGTGCCGGCTCTCCATTTGCCGCCGAGGCAGTTTGTGCGTCCGGCAAGCGTGTCTGCAAATGTGTTCATTATTTCGCACGACATTTTTGTTGCCAGCTCGCTGTCGTCGCCGCCCATTTTCGGAGCCTCATGCCTTAACATATGAAGCAGCTCGGGGTCGTTTGCGTAATTCGTGTTGAGCGCGTCAATAAGTCGTTCTTTTGTGACCGTTTTTTCATCGAAAACGTATTTTTTCACAGCGGCGAGTGAGTCTGCGGCGCAAGAAATGCCACAGCCGTGAATGCCAAAGTTGTTATATTTCTTTTCTGTCTGCAGTATGTCGAGGAAAGGCGAGGGGGCAAACCATACGTTGTTTATTGAGTTTGTTATCGCGTCGCATTCGCTGACAATATCTGCCTTTACAATCGCGAGCAGCTCGTCAAACGTATTGTAATTGCCTGTTTTTACCGCTTTATTTACCACCATCGGGAAATTCAGCGCCCCTATATTGGCAATATCGTTGCCAATTTTTGGAATAATAAATTCCCAGCATGCGGCAACAACATATTCTTTTGCATCTTCCGGCTCGTATCCTTTTTTGATGAGGCCGGGGATAACAACGTCGTCGTTGGAATATTGTGGGAATCCCAGACCAACTTTTGTCAGCTGTGTGCCGAGCTCGTAAATCTCTGTCGGTGTGTTTTTGTTGACACGCAGATTTATTTTCGGATCGATGAGCTTCAGGTTGCGACTTGCGATGAGGCATAGCTTTGATAATGTGTTGAACTGGTAATTTCCGTCAAGGTCGCTGCCGCCGAGCACCATGCTCTGGCCGTTGTCGCCTTGCTGTACGCCCGGATAAATATCGCTGTCCTTGTTAAAAGACAAGAAGAAATCTTCAAGAAGTTCGAGTGCGCTGTCTTCGTCGTATTTGCCGGCGCTGATGTCTGCCTCCAGATACGGATACATGTACATGTCGAATCTGCCTACCGTATTATGGTAATCTCCTTCGAGCCACAGTGCGTAGTGCAGGATTCTGAAAAACTGCAACGCTTCGTGGAAATTGCGGGCGCTGTATCTCGGCACTCTTGTCAGAATGTCAACGATATCCTGTCTGCCCATGTCGGCTGCTACCATTTTATACCTGTCGCACAGATCGATAATCGCGTCAATCACGCGCACCTGGTACTCGTTTGCCTTTTCACGGATGGGGAGAAGTCCGGTCTTAATTACTCTTTCGTAATCAAGGCTGAGATTTGAAACATATCCCAATTCATGGATATAATGGTCTTTTTTTATCTCGGCCCATTCTTCTTGCGTAAAGCAATCTTCAACGTCTTTGACTGTCCTCACCAGCACGATTTTTTCTTCCGGATGGATGGCCGGCTTTTCATCGCGACAGACAATTTCAAACCTGCGGCACACGCGCTCTTCAGGCGTAAGCTCAGATTTTCTGTAATACTCAACTGAGCCCGGGCTGAGCGATACTCTTTTTGCTCTGTGCTCTCGGGCGATAATGTAATAATCGTATACTTTTTTGTTCATTTTACTCCTCTTATCCAGACTTTCATATCTGTTTTACCTCTGTTTGCAAAGGTCCAGTATGGTCTGAAATGTAATACAGTTTTTTCCGTTTTTATTTGTGATTTTCTGTAAAGGCCGGTGAAAGATTCGTCCACCATGCCTTCTAAGTCGATGTTTTTCATAACGTGGTCCGGGCTGCTCACAGGCTGCGCCGATGCCACTGCGTCTTCTATTGATACTGACACGGCACCGAGGTCATAATCGTTGTCAATTTTTTCCAGACAATACAGTGTCGGTCCGTAGAAAAGTGCCACTTTACCGTTGTTTTCTCTGACAGCCGGGTTTGCCTCTACAAAATATACAGGCATATTGAAGTCGAGGTCGATTGCCATATTTTCACAGGCATCAATGATAATATATCCGCCATTTTCTGTATATTCTGCGTCAATTATAAAGCTGTCGCACCATGCGGGCTTTCTGATGAAAATGCGCTTGTAGCCGCAGTCTTTAATTGTAATATTCATTCTGCCTGAATTTGGGAACTGAGTATCAATCGTTACGCTCGCTTTTGCTGTCTTTGCTTCGAGCGCTGCGAATTGATTGATAATCAGGTCGTCGCCATTTTCCATAAAGAAGAAATCTCCGATTCTGGCAAATATTCTGTTAATATTTGGCGGGCAGCATGAGCAGGGGAATACTTCGAATCTCTCCGGCGGGGGCAGGGTAGTTCTTTTGTCCGGTGCCATGCAAGTTTCTTTACCAATTGATGCCAGATGAACCTCAAGCGGATTCTGGTAGAAAAAGGATTTGCCGTTGAGTGAAGTTGAAACGAGCAGTGCGTTCCACATGATGCGCTCTATCACTTCGGGGTATTTTGTGTCGAGGCTCGTTTTTTGCATCGCAAGTGCAAAGAGCATAAAGCCGATCGCCGCGCATGTCTCGGAGTAGGCTTCCAGGTTCGGCAGGTCGTATTTTACTGTGAAAGCCTCGCCGGCCTTTGATGATCCTACGCCGCCCGAAACGTACATTCTCGCGTTTGTGATGTTGTCAAAGATTCTTTCGGCCGCGTTCCACAGCTCTTTGTCGCCCGTGAGGCGCGCGCCTTCTGCCATCGCCGTGTAGATGTAAACGGCTCTTACTGCGTGTCCCTCAGCCTCACTGATTTCTCTGAGCGGCAGATCGTTCTGGTCGTATTTTGCTAAAATTGCTGCGAACATCGGTTCTGCGCCGCCTCTTGCGTTGATGAAATGCATTCCCATATCCAGGTATTTCTTTTCACCTGTATACTCGTACATTTTCAGGAGCGCAAGCTCAATTTCCTCGTGTCCGGGCATCTTGAATTTGGCAGTTTTTTCAGTAATAAAACATTTTTCGATATAGTCGAAATATTTCCTCATTATGTTAAGAAAATCGTGTTCGCCGGTAGCACTGTCGTATGCGATTGCTGCTTCAAGCAGGTGACCTGCGCAATAAAGTTCGTGCAGATTTCTGTCTGTGAAAACTTTGTCAGGTGCCACTTGCTGGAAATATGAATTGAGGTAGCCGTCTTCTCTCTGATGAATTTTCATCGATTCAATCAGCTCGCGGCACAGCTTGAGCTCTTCTTCGCAATTATTTCCTGATTTTACCAGTTGAGCAACGCCTTGTATCGATTTTGCCACGTCTGAGTCGTAGAAAATGTGAGGGGCGGGTTTGCCTTCTTCGTACGTGAAACGCAGTGCTTCAAATCTTGCTGTGTCTTCGAATCTGTCGCGCACGCTTTTTATGCTGACGTCTCTATTTAATTCGTATCTGTTTTTCCAGAAACCTTCTTTGAAAGTAATATTATTATATGTAACATTTTTCATGTTCATCAGTCTCTTTCTCCTTGGTTTAATATAAGGAATATTATATCGTTTGTTTGCTTTTTGTGCAACAATATTTGTGACTTTTTGGGCTTGAAATATTTGTTTCTTTCTGTTAATATGTCGCCAGTTATGACATTGATTGGAGGTCGAAAAAATGAATAATCAAGGTTATTTTGTTCGCAATATTCCTTTTTATGGAAAAGATATGTGGACTCCTATGGACAGTCTTGACGACGCTAAGGCTTATGCCGATGAAAATGCGCGTTTTGGCTGTGTTGTTGTTGACAATGAAGGTGCGCTTGTTTATGCGCCGCTCGGCAGAACTGTTTCCGAGTTTTTGTATGAAGCAAAGCAAGTTACCGACTATGTGCGTGACCATTCTTTTACATATGGTGACGCTCCGATAAATCCCGCTATCAACCATGATGCAAAGCTTGTCAGCTGTGACAGGCTCGTTGACTGGGCGCTGTACAGGCTCGGCTATGTTGACCAGACTGCTTCCCATGGAATGGCAGTTGGCGGCTGTCCGGGATACGTGCAGCTTGCTGACTGGTGTGCTGAGCATGGTTTTACAAAAATTGACAATCAGGACGACCTGAAGGCGGGCGATATTATTTTCATCAGACTTAACGCCGGCGGATTCCCGGGTCATACTTTTATCCTCGCAAGTGATAAGTATGAGGATGGTAATTATTACCGTTATGACTGTGGCAAGACCGAGCGTATCCGCAGTACGCAGCCGTCTTACGAGCCCATCAGCGAGTTTGCTTTTGCGTACAGACTTCCCGAGGCTGCTATGCCCGGCGTTTATTTTAAATACGACGGTGTTCCTTTTACAGTTCTTGGTAAAAAGAAGGAAACCAACGAGAATGGTTTTGTTTATACTTTGCCCGATGGTCTCGTGCTGGAGTGCCGCATTGAGCGTTTTGTTAAGTATAATGTTACTAAATGGGTGAACTATTGGTCCAATCCGACAGACCACAACAGTGGTACGATTTCTTCTTTGTACGACTGCGATACGACGGCATATTTTGAGCCCGACCCGCCGAAAGTAAGGCGCAATCGTCAGATGACCTGGGAACCCAATACTTTACAGCTTTTTGTTGTTAATGCGACTCAGGTAAGGGACGATGACGTGTATGCTTCTCCTGTCCGCTTGTGGCCCGGCGAATCGTATCGCCTCCCGGGTAATGCCGGCAAAGCTCCGTTTTTTGACGTTAACCGCCGTGAAAAGGGCATGATTTTTGCTATCGGCTGGACCGGCCGCTGGGATTCCACTTTTTACAGAAGTTCTGACGGTTTCCGTGTTCGCACCGGTATTATTAATACTGAATTTTATATCAAGCCCGGCGAATCTTTCCGCACTTCTTCGATGACTATCCTTGAATATAATAATGGTCAGACTAATGCGCACAATGTATGGCGCCGTTATATCCGCGAAGTTCTGTCTCCTTTTGGCAAGGGCGAGCGTCCTGCACGTGTTCCTTTTTCTGCCATTTTCTGGGGCGGCGTTACTTCGGAAAACCTGAAGAACCGCTGGAAGGCTATTTATGATGCGAAGCTTCCTATTGACACTTGCTGGATTGACGCCGGCTGGTATGAGCCCTTGACTGCCGAAACATGTGCCGAGCAGTCTGCTACGTGGGGCAATGTTGGTGACTGGCGTGTTAACAAAAAATACCATCCGAATGAGTATCAGGATGTTCTTGAACTTTTTGCTGAACACGGCACCGACATGATGGTCTGGATGGAGCCTGAGCGTATGCGCAAGACTGTCAAAATCTGGACGAAATATCTTGAGCATCCGGACCCGAATCGTGTTGATATGCTTGTTGCCCTCAATGATGATGAGGCCTGCCACGATGTTATTAATCTTGTTTCCGGCGTTATCGAGAAGCTGAATCTTTCTGTTTATAGGCAAGACTTTAACAGTGATCCTACCGGTTTCTGGGATTATGAGAAGAATAACGAGCCCGGCCGTAAGGGTATTTGTGAGATTAAGTATATTCTCGGCCTTTACAAATTCTGGGATGCTTTGCTTGAGCGTTTCCCGCACCTGCGCATCGACGATTGTGCCGGCGGTGGCCACCGTATTGATATTGAAATGCTCGGTCGTTCTGCTCCTATGTGGCGTAGTGACTATCAGTGTGCCTGGGACTGCTGCCCCGAGGCCAACCAGGTCCAGAATTTTGGTGCTGCGTGGTGGTATCCATATTCCGGCATCGGCTACGGCCCGACTCTCGGCGATACTTATAGTTTCCGAAGTGCCTACACAAGTGGCATCACCATCCGTACCTGGGAACATTCCGACCCCGAGTGGGAAGTGGGCGGCATGAACGAGCCTCTTGACTGGGCTAAGAAGTATTTCGACGAGTATGTTTCTGTCCAGGATTATTTCACCCGCGATTTCTATCCATTAATTGCCAACTCCCGCGAGAATGTTTCCTGGTCTGCTTCTCAGTTCGACTATCCTGAGGACGGTAGCGGCATTATTCTTGCTTTCCGCCGCGCGCGTTCTCCTTTTGACAGTATGCTCGTCAACCTCGGCGGCATCTGTGCCGACAAGACCTACAAATTCTACAACTTCGACACTGAGGAGACCTTTACTGTCTCCGGCCAGTCCTTGCTCGACGACGGTCTGCGTTTGTCGATTCCAAATATGCGCCAGTCGCTGCTGATTAAGTACGAGTGCTGCTGATTGAGTGGCCGAGTGCCTACTATAGCCAAAAAGTTTGCAGAAAAGTATGATCTCTGCAAACTTTTTCATCAAAAAGCCCCTCCGGCGCCCTCGACAGCCAAAAAGTTTGCAGAAAACCCGAATCTCTGCAAACTTTTTCATCAAAAAGCCCCTCCGGCGCCCTCGACAGTCAAAAAGTTTGCAGAAAACCCGAATCTCTGCAAACTTTTTCATCAAAAAGCCCCTCCGGCGCCCTCTACAGCCAAAAAGTTTGCAGAAAACCCGAATCTCTGCAAACTTTTTTTCGGGAAATAACGGGAAATAAAAAGGGTTTGAAAGGGTGACGCAGTATAATAGGAAAAAGGAGGTTTTATAATATGTTTTTAGAAGAAATTAAAAAGTACAAAGGAGATATTTACGCATATTATTTAACTAGGTATCTGTCAGCATTGATTGAATACAACGAACTTTTATCTGCTGTGGAAAAAACAACAATGAACGAAATATTTATTCATCATACATCATTCAGCAAGCAGACAAAAAAGGGTGATAAAAAATATGAATATGTGATTCCGTTCGAACAACATGATGGGGATGCCAAAAAAATTTCCAGAAAACAGTACGAAGACCGCAGACCGACATGGGAAAATTATTTCGCCATTAAAAATCGCATTGAAGAATTAGAATGTGTAATAAACAGAATTGAAAAAGCACTTCGCCGCAACATCCTCACGCCACCGGGCCAGCCGTCACTCGAAGAGATCAGACAAAGCATGCAGTGCCAGAACCGCCACATGCAAGAACTCACAAAAGAACACGAGCGCGACAACTATCGCGGATATTTCGAAAAAGGCAACGTACACGCGAGCGGCAAAGTATTCGCCTCGCGCGCGGAACTACTAATATATGAAGAAATAAAAAATTGCGGGCTGCAGGTAATCTATGAATACAACTTCGTAGACGAAAAATATCACGTCGTTCACCGGCCGGACTTCTACGGATTCAGAGGCAACATGCCATACATAATTGAATTTTTTGGAATGATGGAGACACGCGAATACAGAGAAAGCGCCCTCGGAAAAATAAAAAAATACGCCGAATGCGGATTCACATTTGAAAAAAACATGATAGCTTTCAGCACAAAACAAAGCAATATAATAAATATGAAAACCGTACACACTGTTCTCAAAAACTTCAGCGTGTACGGCATAATACCGGAGAATATTGTGGAAATAGACGTTATTGCGTCCTGAACGCCTCGCTGAGCGCAGACGCAATGCGCTGCATACGGTCACTGTCAACCTTCAGAACCTGACGGTCATAAGTCCACAAACCATTCGTTTCGTCCTCGACGTCGCTGACCTGAGTCAGAATCGACGCGCACAGGCCCGACGAACGAATCGCACCGACCACCTCGTCAAGGTAAAGCTTCTCAAGCGCATCGGAAAAAGCACCGGCCTCGGTGAAAAATCTGTAGCCGTAGGTATTGTCCGGATTAGCAGAATTGGCTGCCAATTTCAGGGAATAGCCACCAAATTCTGACAAAACAAGCGGCCGCCCGGAAGAGGAGGAAGAATCCTTAAACTTTAGCGGCTTGAAATAAATATGATCACTCTCAACATCGGACTTTGTTTCCTTAAACCAGCCGGACGTAGTATCCCAGACACGGCCCGGATCCAGCGCCTTGAAAACATCATACATCTCATCAGCATCATACTGACCCCAGCCCTCATTGAAAATCGTATAATAACAAACAGACGGGTGATTAAAAAGAAAATCAACCGTTTTTCGCGCAGTAGACTCAAAAGCATCGCGCCTTTTTTTGTCAGCCCGGTGCGAAATTCCTCTCTTAAGACCAATCGTCGGCAGGGCAGTATCAACAAGGAAATTATACTTGCCATTATTTACAAAATCCTGGAAAACATACATGCCATACTTGTCGCATAAATAGTAAAAAATCTGCGGTTCAATCTTGATATGCTTGCGCAAACAATTAAAGCCAAGCGACTTCATCGACAAAATGTCATTTTCGTAGCCGCGCACAGAAGCCGGCGTATAAATACCATCGCTGAAATATCCCTGATCAAGCAGTCCGTGGAAAAATACAGGTAAGCCGTTCACACAGATTTTGTTTCCTGAAATTGTCATAAAACGAAGTGCAAAATATGAAGAAATTCTGTCCTCGCCGGCAATAATATCGAAGTCATAAAGGTACGGGTCATCAGAAGACCACATGTGAATCTCGTCCGGTGAAAAGGTAATCGAGCTTCCTGAAAATGGCATCGATTTGCCATTAATTACCAGCACTTTATCGGATGCACCGCCGCAGACGTCAATCTGCACACCGGGCACCTGATTGCCTGATTTTTCCAGATAAACAGGAGTACATCTGACAGAAGAAATATAGTTATCGCAAACAGCTTCGAGCCACACTGTCTGCCAGATCCCGGAAACAGGCGTATACCACATACCGCCACGCTTTTTACATTGTTTTCCATATGGAATATCACTGTCAAGCGGATCGGAAACACATACTTTAATAATGTTGTCTCCGCTGTGCACGCACTTGGAAATATCGGCAGAAAATGGCAGATAACCACCTATATTATGGCAAACCTCAACATCGTTGACATATACAGTTGTTTCCATATCCACAGCGCCAAAATGCAAAAGCAGATGGCCGCCGCCGACCGTATAAAAACTGTCAGAAATTGTAAACGTACGGCTGTAGACGAGAACGTCTTTGGCTGTTACCATTTTCTGGACACCACTAAGGCGTGACTCTACGGGGAATGGTACCAGAATATGGCCGGTGAAAAAGTCGGAGCCTTTCCGTTTTATGGAAAAATCCCATGAGCCGTTAAGACACATAAAGGAATCACGCTTCATCATAGGACGCGGATAAATATTCCAGGGAATGGAAGCGCCGCCGTCAGCGCCGCCTAACTCCTCCTCAAACGGAGTGACAAGATCTGTCAGCTTCTTTGCGTTTTTTTTTACAATAAGAACCACCATCGGAATCAGACAGAAAACGGCAATCATTGCAGCCAGGAAAATGTATTTATTTGGCAAAAACGAAGTAGTGCCGTCGTTGTTTCGAATAAGCTCAGCGTTCTTAAGAACACGCGCGCCAATAGCCGGGCCGATAATACCGGGGATAAGAACCTGCGAAAAAATACGCATGCCCTGGAACATTCCGGATTTACCAACCGGCGTGTACTCTCTGATTGCGGCACCAAAAACTGCCATGCCACTCAAGTATCCGCACATCATCAGCAAAGAACCAATAAATACCGGCACCATAGACGTGGTAAAAAACAACACGACAAAGCCGGCAATAAGCCAGATTATGGGAAAAGTAACAGCAAACTTAAAGCCTTTTTTATCAAAAACCTTGCCCCATAAAGCAGTACAAACAGACGCAAGCACAATAGCCGGAGCAAGCACCAGCACATAATTGGACATTTCAAGCGTCTTTTCATAGTAAATAATCAGATACGGCATAAAAATCTGAATCGCAATATTAAAAATAATAAAGGCTGCCAGAATAATGTACAAAAGGGCGTTCCGACTGATTGTCGAAGGCATAAAGCCGTAGAAAATATTCCGGAAATAACCCGTTTCGGAAGGCTTGATTGCAGGCTCTTTAATTATAAAAATACCAAGAATTCCCACAAGAATAACGACCACGCCGATGATAGAAAAGATGATTGTCCAACTGGAAGATTTTTCCAGGTCAAAGAACATAAAACCGCCAAAAACTACCAGTATTGCGACCAGTGGCATCATCGAATTTATACCTTCGACAGAGCCTCTGTTTGTCGAATCGGTACTGTCTGTAATCCACGCATTAAACGCTGCATCGTTCGCTGTAGAACCAAAAAATGTCATAATACAGTCGAGTGCAATCGTCAGAGTAACACCGAGAGCAGCGGCAGAAGTTACCATGGGGAACAACGTTCCGAGCACCTGTGTTTTGAGCAAAGTAAAACAGAAAATGGAAATGCCCCACAGAATATAACCACCGCAGATGAAGATTTTTCTTTTCCCGATTTTGTCAGCAAGGGCGCCGATAAAAACGGTCGTCACCGCAGCAGATACCGCCGACATCGCAACCATCAGAGAGATATCAGAAGCACTTGCGTTGAACATGTTGTAAATAAACACGTTAAGATACATGTTTTCAACAACCCACGCAACCTGTCCGATAAGACTGAACAATGTGAGCGCGCACCAAAAGCGCGCGGAAAGTTTGGTTTTCATATTTTCCTCCCGGAACAACTATAATTACAGAGACAGTATAACATTTAGTATATGCTTTTACAAACTATAATAAACACAAATAACTTGACATTCAACACAACAAAGTGATATAAGCAAACAGATGCCTCTGATAAAATGGAGTAAAACCGATGATAAAAAATTATTTAAGCACAAACGTATATGATGAAACGCAGGAAAGACTTAAATTCATATTTGAAGAATTTGACAATATAATCGTGTCGTTTTCAGGAGGAAAAGACTCGGGTCTTTTACTTAATCTGGTAATGGATTATCGTGACAATTATTTCCCGGGAAAAACGATTGCCATTTTTCACCAGGATTTCGAGGCGCAATACACAAAAACTACCCAATATGTGGAAAGAACTTTTGAAAAAATGAAGGGCAGGGCAGAGCTGTACTGGGTTTGTCTTCCAACATCTACCAGGACGGCCCTCAGTAGCTATGAAATGTACTGGTATCCGTGGGACGATGAAAAAGAAGAACTCTGGGTGCGTCCTATGCCTGATAAAGAATACGTAATAAATCTGAAGAATAATCCGGTTACGACCTATACGTACAAAATGCACCAGGAAGATCTTTCCAGACAATTTACGCGCTGGTACAGGACGACACATGGCGGTAAAAAGACTATTTGCCTGCTCGGAATCAGAACTAATGAATCGCTCAATAGGTACAGTGGTATTATAAATAAAAAATATGGCTATAAGGACAGAATGTGGATAAGCTTTCAGTTCAAAAACGCGTGGACAGGCTCTCCTTTGTACGACTGGGAAGTATCAGACATTTGGCATGCAATATATAAATTTGACTATGACTACAATAAATTATATGATTTATATTACAAAGCAGGTCTTACCCCTGAACAGATGCGCGTGGCGTCTCCTTTTAATGACTATGCCAAAGACAGTCTGAATTTATATAGAATAATAGATCCTGAAATATGGACAAAACTGATCGGACGAGTCAGAGGCGCGAATTTCGGCGCAATATATGGCAGAACAAAGGCAATGGGCTATAGATCGCTACGCTTGCCGGAGGGCCACACATGGAAATCATATACAGAATTTTTACTGGCGACACTCCCGGAAACTATACGCAAAAATTACATAGACAAGTTCAGAACGTCGATACATTTTTGGAAAAATGTGGGTGGCGGACTAGAAGAAAGATGCATAAGAGAACTGGAAGATCATGGGTATAATATACGAAGAAACGGCGTTTCAAATTATACTGTTTTAAGATATACCAGGGTCATTTTTGAAGGAGAGATTCCCGATAACACCGACGATATCAAATCAACAAAGGACATACCGAGCTGGAAAAGAATGTGCTTCTGCATAATAAAAAATGACCATAATTGCCGTTTTATGGGATTCGGACTGTCCCGTCAGCAAAAAAAACGTCTTGAAATATTACAAGACAAGTACTCAAAAGTAGGTGATAATAATGAGCAATAGCCCTGTTTATAACGTAATACCTGTTCCTGTTGAAAAGATTGTGCCAAATACTTACAATCCGAATACAGTGGCGCCACCGGAACTCAGACTTCTTTATGATAGCATCAAAGAAGATGGCTATACAATGCCGGTTGTTTGCTATTATATGGCAGAAGAGGATAAATACGTCATAGTTGACGGGTTTCACCGTTACAGGATAATGCTGGAATACCCGGATATATACGAACAGGAAGAAGGTATGTTGCCGGTTTCTGTCATAGACAAGCCTCTTGATCACCGTATGGCAAGTACTATAAGACACAACCGCGCGCGAGGTAATCATGACGTTGACCTTATGAGTAATATTGTGGGCGAACTCCACGAGCTCGGCCGGTCCGATGAATGGATTTCAAAGCATCTCGGAATGGACACAGACGAGATCCTGCGCCTTAAGCAACTGACCGGACTTGCTGCACTTTTCAAAGAAGTTGATTTTGGCAAAGCCTGGGAGCCGATTGAATGTGATGTGGACGAATACGACTGGGAAGAAGAGGTAGAAGATGAGTAAAAAAGGCAAAAAAACAAGTAATATCAAGAAAATACTTATTGGAATACTTGTGTTTATACTTTTTTCAATATTTATTGCAATGCCTGTTGCATCCGTTGTCGTATACGAATCTATATTTTCACAGCGCTTCGAACCCGCCCCGGAGCTGGCCTTTGAGCCGGAGGATTTCCCCGGCCTTATTCAGGAAACTTGTACTTTTGAGTCGGCTGTCGGTGAAAAGCTGGCCGGCTTTATGTACGAAAGAGATGATATAGAACAAAAGGCTCTTGCTGTCATTGTGCACGGAATGGGAGGCGGCGGGCAGAGCCTGTATATGGACGTGGCAGATTTCCTGACAAAAAATGGATATGCAGTTTTTGCATATGATGCTACAGGCAATGGCAAAAGTGAAGGAGAGGATGTAAGAGGTCTTCCGCAGGGCGTTATGGACCTTGACAAAGCACTTGACTATGTCAAGACACTGCCTGAGTACAAAGACATGCCTATAGTTTTATTTGGGCATAGCTGGGGAGCATATTCGACAGGCTGCGTGCTGAAATATCATCCGGATGTAAAGGCTGTGGTGATGGTTGCGGGCTTCAATGAATCAAAGAATTTACTTGAGCAAGAGAGTGTCAATACCGTCGGACCTGTTGCAAAGTTGACTTTGCCTTATGTTTGTCTATACGAAAGAATCAAATTCGGCGAATTTTCACAGGCATCGGCAGTAGAAGGCTTCGAGTCGTCAGACGCCGGCGTTATGATTCTGCACAGTACAGATGACAAAGACGTGCTGCCCGAAAACGGCTATGAAATATTTTTTGAAAAATTTTCTGACTCGCCGAGGTTCGAATTTTTACTTTTTGAAGACCGTGGACACTCCTTTTTGTATTATACAAACGGGGATAATAAACAAGGTCTTGATAACGAAGTGATGACGCAAATTCTTACGTTTTTTGCCGCTTATATCTGACAAAAACCTCAAAAAAATCGCCTGATTTGGCTATTGATTGCTCCGGATTGATTTGCTATAATCGGGGCAGTTTTACAAAAAAGGGTTGATTAGTGTCATGAAAAAAATCTCAAAAAAACAATTCAATATCATCATATTATCAGCCTGCATCGCGGTAATTCTGATTGCCGGTGCTGTTACAGCTTATATGCTGTTTGCAGACAGATCCAATGTGATAGATGAGAATTATAAAAGACAGCCACTTGCAGATTACACGCAATTTTTACCTGAAAATGCCATCAAAGAAATGTTTGACGACAAAGGTGGCTTTGCCTATCTTCTTAATGCAAATATTTATCTGGCAGACGGCGAGTACAAGACGACCGACGCCACTCCGTGTATCAGAGAAAATGATACTCTGTACATACAAGTTCCGGAATATGGTAAAAAGACACCTGAAGAGCTGGCGACGATTCTGCAATGCAACTACGTAATATACGACAACAAGCTTGTTATATTCTCGTATAAAGACACTTTTGTAAACACGTTTAATGATGTTTATACGTTGGAGGCACTGGCGCTTTATTTAAGGGGCGCAGCCGAGGCAGATATTGCCAACGCCTTCGTTACACTTCCGAACTTCGTGACGAATGGTACAAATAATTCCGTTTACTATACTGAGCCTAATCTTAATCTTGGTCTTCAGACACAGATATATAGCCTGCAACTTGAAGGTTTTGATACAAAGTACGAAGAGGTTGCCGATGCCCCGATTATTATCGCCGGTCAGGGAGAGGACAACGACAACAACACTATTGTCAGAGTTTTCAACGCCCAACAGACGTGTATAGCCCAATTTCTGGCATATCCGAGTGAAGTAAAGGGCGGCGTTGACGTAAAGGCAGGCAAACTGCCCGGCACAGAGGATATTCTCATCGTAACAGCTCCGTATAAAGCTGATATTAATGCTGCAAAAGGTATCAGAGTATATGATTACTCCGGCTCTTTATGCTATGGATTTGTTCCTGAGGACATCGAAGCCCCATATGCTATAGAGGTGGGTAATTTCACAGGCAAAGCAGACGAGATGTGTATCTTTGTGACGTCACGCAGCTATACTCCGGGTAAGACAAAATGCGCTCTTTATAATCTTGAGGACGGTTCTCTGATCAAAGACGTTACACCAAAAGGTGTTTCAAAAGCCTCTACTCAGAAGATTACACTGTCAGCTTTTTCAGACGATGCTGATATGAATAAACAGCAGCTTATATTCTCTTTTGGAACGACCGGAGATGTATATTACATGAACTGCGCAGACCAGACCTGGGAAAAAGCGGCATTTACTCTTCCTGAATCTGTTACTGCAGTGTACGACAGCGCATTTGCAGGTCAGCTTCTGGCATCGACCGCAGGCGATACATTCTCAGAACTTGTTGTATACGCATCTCCCGGCTCGGACATAGAAAGTGGCAACTTCCTTAATGTCGGTAAAAAGGAAAATATGTTCTATTCGACATTTGCAGAGACCAGCGATACGTCATACGTTACTTATGGCAAATTCAATCATTTACGTACTGACTTTGAAAACAATGCATTTAAGAAAGTCGCAAATCTCTCCAAGGAAGTAATGGCAGATTTTGACTCATATTGGGACGAAGTAAGCTTTTACGACTGGGAATACAGATTTGAAGACTGGCAAATAAATCAATATCATCAGATGAACAATATGTGGGAGCCATGCTTTACACACAGATGGATGTCTACATCATCTGCAAAGAAAATGCTGTCAGTCATAGACAAAGAGACAGGTATGCCTGCATACTCATCCGTCGGCCGTGACGACGTGGCAAGTGACTACAACGAACTTGAAAGTGTTTTCTTTGTTGCTACTTATGCCGATGCCATTCCGGAAATGGCAGAGATGAGAATTTATCCTCTGCGCACAATGCTGCAGCAGCTTGCCGTACAGTTCCGAGGCGAAAATGGCGATCCGTCCAAACTTATAGCTGTTTCACCTGTTCACGAGCAGGAAATAAATGTCGCTGGTTCAGTAGGTGACTACCACCCGAATATGGTAAGAGGCTTTGCAGAACATTTGCTTAAGCTTTATGGATCTGTTGAAAATATAAACAAGCGCTTTGGTAC
This sequence comes from Clostridia bacterium, assembly GCA_045546695.1. Classification (GTDB taxonomy): domain Bacteria; phylum Bacillota; class Clostridia; order UBA1212; family UBA1255; genus SIG424. The sequence goes on from JAZQDE010000001.1 coordinate 21,861, forward strand.
GAATTTCGCAAGTGAAGATGAGATTGATCCTCCGAGATATGATCCCGAGGCTGATAACCTCACAGAATGCCGCGGCGACTGGGATATTTATGGACAGAGTGACTATTTCACACAATGGAGCCTTTATACAAGAAATATAGTTAACAAACGCATTATGGAGGCTTATAGAGAGGCACTTTTGGCAGGCTTCCCGCCGGAGTCAATCAATGCGCACCAGATTCCTGAAGGCGATGCAGTTGCAGGCTTTCTTGGGGAGGCAAATACACGTATTTCACCGACAGATGTTGTCTCTATCTGTGGTACTGCGTATGGCGGTACGAGATACGGCGTTTTCTGTTATAAAGAAAATAACTTCCTGAATCTTGCGTATTCAGCAGGACATTACAATACAACGCTCGGCGAATATTCATCACTCTCTGCTTCTGTGCTTGAGTGCTACGAACAGCTGATTTATATGCGCGATCATGGCGCAAAGTTTACGCATGTTCTGGTGCCTTATGATTCAACTTCAAAGCAGTACAAGAATGTTAAAAGTGCTGAAACTTCAGCTGTTAGAATGCTTCAGGAAGATAATGAACCACGCACCGTTTCGACCGGCGGCACCGGAGCCCTCCATCCTGTATACAGAGGGGAGAACTCATTTGACATCGTACAGCTTGGCGACAGCGACAAAAACGGACTCCTTAAGTCTATAAATCAGGACGGCTCGTGGGAGGGCAGCGTTTACCTGACTCCTTTCAGGTCGCAGATTGACGTAAAGGACATTAAGATGAAGGGCTTTGCCGGCTCATACGAGTCAGAAAAGATTAAAGGTCTTCAGTATGGCGACCAGGTTGAACTTACGTTCTTTGCCTCTTATTCAGGTTCATCTGGTGCAAATGCAATTGTTGAGGTTTATCACGATGGCATTTTGATTGAAGGCGCTACTGCAAAATATAAGCTGACAGAAGATACTGCTCCGTACAGATATGTTCTGTCAAATCAGCTCAGCATAGAAAATATCGAGATCAGACTGACTTTTGACTGCGGCTTTTCACTTTTCCTCGATGTGGATGATATTCAGTGCACAGCTCAGATAGAGTGTGTTGCCCATAAATTCTTTGGTGATGTGACAGCGTCTGCAAGCAAAGGCGGCGTTTCATACGATGTTGTTGATTAAGGATGATTTGAAAAGGCATGAAGAAACTTGTTCTCTATGAAGAAATCGGATACATGTTGGGACTCATTTTATTGGGACTTGGTACTGCTTTTATGGAATACTCAGACTTTGGCCTGAATATGGTAGTCGCACCTGCGTACGTATTGCATGTGAAAATATCGCAGTTCCTGCCATTTTTCAGTTTCGGTATGTCGGGCTACGTTTTGCAGGCGTTTTTATTGCTTGCTTTATGCATTGTTCTGAAAAAATTCAAACCGATATTTCTGGTGTCGTTCGCAACAGCTGTATTGTACGGATTTATTCTTGATGGCTGCATCTGGCTATTCAGATTTATGCCCGAGGCACTACTTTATATGAGAATAATTTCATTCCTGATTGGTATTGTTATAAGCAGCCTTGGGCTCGCTTTCCTTTTCAGAACATACGTTCCGCCGGAGGTTTATGATTTATCTGTGAGGGAAATAACAAAGCATTATAATTTAAAACTCAACAGGCTCAAAACAATTTATGATTGTGTCAGCCTGCTGGTTGCGATTATGCTTTCGTTAGCATTATTTGGTTTACAAAAGCCAATCGGAATCGGAATCGGCACAGTTATATGTGCACTTGTAAATGGAACATTGATAAATTTCTTTGCGAAAAAATATGATGCGTTATTTGATTTCAGACGGTTTTTTTCATCGAAGGAGTAAGGTTATGGCAAAACAATCCTTGAACAAATTAATTCTTACAGCTATGTGCATTGCTCTTTGCGTTGTGATGCCAATTGCTTTTCATGCAATACCGGCAGGGGGCAAGCTCTTTAGCCCGATGCATATTCCGATTCTGCTTTGCGGTCTTGCATGCGGAATGCAATACGGCGCAATATGTGGTTTTGCCGGACCGCTTCTGTCGTCACTGATTACCGGCATGCCTGCGATGGGCAGCTTGCCGCCGATGGTGATTGAATGCGTAACGTACGGACTTCTCGCCGGCCTTATGGTAAAAATAATCCGCAGCCGTTACAGATTCATAAATTTATACGCATCTCTTATAATTGCCATGATCGCCGGACGCGTCGTGGCGGGAATTGCTAAAGCACTATACTTTTCACCGGGAATAACTGTAAAAATATGGATGTCCACATACTTTGTAGTATCGCTGCCGGGCATAATTCTGCAACTTTTGCTGATACCTCCGGTCGTATACGCACTGATCAAGGCACGCCTCGTACCAGACCGCATCAACGGAGGTTAAAACTCAATTCACTTGCCTTATTTTCAAATTCGGGCTAAAATATAACTTGATTCAAAAGGAGATAAAAACAATGATAAATAAGTTACAAAAATACAATCAGGAACACTTAATCAAATTTATGGACGAACTCACAGAGGAAGAAAAAAACAGCCTGATCGAAGAGATTGAATCAATCGACTTTGATCTTATTAAAAAACTCTACGACGACACAAAAAACAGCGCAGAGCTTCTTAATGCAGATAAAGGCGAGATTACACCACTGCCATGCGTGGATAAATCAAACATGAGCCGTGAAGAATATGACAAATATTACCAACTCGGCACACAGCTCATGAAAGATGGAAAATATGCAGCGCTTACAATGGCAGGCGGGCAGGGCACACGCCTTGGCTACAGCGGACCTAAAGGATCATATTTCCTTGGAGAGCCAATCAACAAATCGCTTTTCCAGATACAGTGCGAACGCCTCGCAGCAAGAAATAAGCAAATCGGTTGCGTTATACCATGGTATATAATGACAAGCCGCGAAAACGACGCACAGACAAAGCAGTTTTTCGAAGAAAACAACTACTTCGGATACGACAAAGACAGCATAATGTTTTTCAGACAAGGTTTTCTGCCGATGCTACTCGAAGACGGAAAAATCGTCATGACAGATAAAAAATCAATCAAACAGGGAGCAGACGGACATGGTGGCGTTTTCAAGGCGGCGATAGATTCAGGTGCTGTTGCCGACATGAAAAAAAGAGGCGTTGAATGGATTTTCGTAGGCGGTATCGACAATATTCTCGTAAGACTCGATGACCCACTTTTCGTAGGATATCTTGCAGCAAACAACTTCAGACTCGGCGGTAAATCACTCATCAAGCGCGATCCGTACGAAAAAGCCGGCGTTTTCTGCAAAAGAGGCGGCAGACCATGCGTTATTGAATATACCGAGATTTCAGACGAGATGGCACATGCTACAGACGCAGACGGCAAATACCTCTACGGAGACCTGCATATACTTTGCAACATGTTCAATATCGGCGTATTTGACGATATGTCAGACTGCGGACTGCCATACCATGTAGCTCACAAAAAAACAGACTATATCGATGAAAAGGGCGAGCTTATCAAAGCAGACGCACCGAACGCATACAAGTACGAAGCATTCATGTTTGATGCATTTGAAAATTATGAAAATATGGGTATACTAAGAGTGAAGAGGGAAGAAGAATTCGCTCCGATAAAGAATAAAGAAGGACAAGACAGCCCGCAGACAGCGGCAGAGCTCTATATAGCTTGCGAACTAAAAAAGTAAAGGATTTATATGAACAAAGGTAGGAACTTAGCAATAATAATGTGTTGTCTTCTCGTCCTCAGCCTGCTGACATTACTGGCAAAGACAAGAGGCTCAAATATGTCAGGCGTTGTAGATGACGTACGCTACATCAAACAATCTGCTGATAATGATATCGAAAAATATGAATTCTATTTCATAGAAGACTTCGTTATGGTCGCAAGAGTGACCAAATCCACCGAAGGCATCAAAGTAGATATTTCACACAGAGGTGAATACATAAAAGAGACAGACGACTATGAAATATTGGGCGATTACGACTATTACTATGTAATAGAAGGCACAAATAAAGAAAATGCTGTGGTGACTGCCTACAAAAACGAAGGCTTTGAAAACACAACTAAAGATCCACATGAATATTTCACAGACGACTTTTTCCTGACAATGATATACGGCAAAGATCCATTTATTTCCGTAATTCAGGCAGTGATTGTTGCAGCAATAGCAGCAGTGGGTGGCCTTGTCATCGGTAAAGCAGAAGAACTTTGCGTCTTTTTCAAAAGAGAAAAAGATTATTGTCCAAAATGGGAAGAACTGGGCATATATAAGAAGATAGGCGGAGGCATTCTTGCTGTAGCCGGCGTGGTACTTATTGTTTTTGTAATAATCTGAGGTTCAAATGACTGTAAGAAAAAGGATATTTATTGCTAACCTGGTTATGCTGATAATACTGATTGCATTGGTATTCTTACTATCCTTTTACATAATAAGAGTTTTCACCGGCATATATATGTCAAATGATATCGATCGAATTTCAATTCCGGATGCCGGCGACAGGCGAGTGTCGATATACGAACTGCAGATTGTTTTTGACAGTATGCTCGATATGAGCGTGCACAACCCATACACTCCGGAAGAATATCAGGATTATGATGACATCAACTCGTATCTGAAAGCGACTGACACGATGGCATATATTCTCATCGATGGCGACACTGTCTATCTTCAGGGCGCGAAAAGTGCAGATGAAATATATAAATATGCCATAAAAGCAAACGGTTCTGTCGATAACAGGGAAGGAACACTCTTTTACTCAGACGACAGCAGCTTTATGTATGCATCTGTTTTCGAAAGAGCCGGAAAGACAATTTCTGTCATGATGTTCAACAACAAACTTGGCACGTCAGGTCTGAGAATTGACAACAACAGGTATTGGGAAGATGCAAATTCTGCCATTTCAAAAGTCGTAAGATCGATAGCAATTCTTGGAAGCATTGTTATCGTAATCATAAACCTGATTCTGATAATAGCTGTGTCAAACAGCATAATGGGCCCGCTCAACAAACTCAAAGAAGCGACTAAAAAAATCGCGGAAGGTGAGCTGGACTTCGAAATTGATTACACGGGCGACGATGAACTTACCGAAGTACTCGCCAGCTTTGACTACATGAGGGGTAAACTTCTGGAAACGACCGAGCAGCAGAAGAAGCTGGAAGAAAATAGAAAGGAAATGATTGCAGGTATTTCACACGACCTCAGGACGCCGCTTACGTCAATCAAAGGTTACGTTTCCGGCCTCATCGACGGTATCGCAGACTCTCCCGAGCGCCGCACACAGTATCTGACAATTATTTACAACACGGCATGCGACCTTGACAAACTTGTAGACGAACTTTTCTTGTTTTCAAAGCTCGATGCAGACAAAATGCCGTTTGATTTTGTAATAACAGATCTTGACAGTTATTTGTCTGCTTGCATAGATGAATTCAGCTTCACATACAGTAAAAACAACATAGTTGTTACATACACAAATGTATGTAAGCGGCCGGTTTATGTCAGCCTTGATCCGGACAGATTTGCCAGAGTTTTGATAAATATTGCGGATAATTCCTCGAAATACAAGGTAAATCCTGTAGGAAGCATTCACATATCACTTTACGAAGAGGAAGAGGGAATGGCAACTATTTCCATCAAAGACGACGGCAAAGGTATGGATAAACGCTATGCCGACAAGATTTTTGACTCGTTTTACAGAAACGACCCGGCCCGCACAAATCCTGTAAAAGGCAGTGGCCTTGGCCTGTCTATCGCAAAACAAATCGTAACCCGCCACGCCGGTACAATCCACGCGGAGACAAATATTGGAGAGGGCATGAATATAATTATTAAATTACCAACTCTTGATTCACCATTTCAGGAGGATAAAGGAGGCGTTATCGGTGAAAAGAATACTGATAATTGAAGATGATGTGAATATTTCAGAACTCGAAAGAGATTATCTGGAAGCAAATGGTTATTCAACCGACATAGAGCACAACGGCGCAGAAGGCTTGCACCGCGCAATAAACGAGGATTACAGCGGAATAATCGTCGATATTATGCTACCTGAGATCAGCGGCTTTGACATCTGCCGCGAAATTCGCAAAACAAAAGACATCCCGATTATTATTGTTACGGCAAAAAAGGAAGATATTGACAAAATCCGTGGTCTCGGCCTCGGCGCAGATGACTATATCGTAAAGCCATTCAGCCCCAGCGAGCTCGTTGCCCGCGTTACTGCTCACATAAACAGATACGAAAGGCTGATGATGGCGTCCCAGGGAGACTCCAAAGACATTATCGAGACCGGCCGCTTGCGCATAGAAAAAGCTTCCCGCCGCGTTTTCATCGCAAACAAGGAAATCGCCCTTGCAAACAAGGAGTTTGACCTGCTACTTTTCCTGGCACAAAATTCCAACGTTGTTTACAGCAAAGATCAGCTTTTTGACAAAATCTGGGGCTACGATTCTATTGGCGAACCGTCTACCGTAACCGTACATATAAATAAACTTCGTGAAAAAATAGAAGAAGACATGTCCAAACCTCAGTACATCGAGACGGTCTGGGGAGCGGGATACAGATTCCGCCAGGCATAAAAACAGCGATATAGCAAAGGAGATTTTCACATGGAAAATAATTACACAGTTTCATTGGAAAAGGTTGTCAAAGAACAGTCACTTGAGGTGCTTACAGGCAAGGAACTTCTGGCAGAGATTGTCATCGGTTGCCCTGATATCAACAGACCCGGACTCGAACTTGCCGGCTATTGCGACAATTTTGCCAATGACAGGATACAGCTCATCGGAAACGTTGAGATGAAATACTTAGAGAGTCTGCCTGACGATGACCTCAGAAAATCTCTCACGCACGTTTTTGAACTCGGCTTTCCATGTGTAGTTATCGCGAGGAATCTTGACGTTCCGCCACTCATGCTTGAGATTTCAGAACAATACAAGGTCCCCGTCCTCAGAACGAAAGAGACTACAACGTCTTTTCACAGTGAGCTAAACAGATATCTCAGCGTTCAGCTCGCACCCAGAGAGGTTATCCATGCGTGTTTCGTCGAAGTATACGGCGAAGGTGTGCTGATTACCGGCAAAAGCGGCGTTGGTAAGAGTGAAACAGCGCTCGAACTTGTGAAAAGAGGCCACCGCCTTGTTGCTGACGATTTAGTTGAAATAAGGCGTGTGTCAAGCAAGACTCTCGTCGGCTCCGCTCCTGACATAATCAGGCATTTTATCGAGATCCGCGGCATCGGTTTTCTTGACGTAAAAAGGCTCTACGGTATCGGAGCCGTTAAAATGACGGAGAATATTCAGCTCGTTATCGACCTCGAAAAATGGGAGGCGGGCAAGACGTACGACAGAGTCGGTATTGAGGACATTTATACGGAAATTCTTGGTATTAAAGTACCATCTGTTTCCATTCCTGTAATGCCCGGTCGTAACCTTGCGATTATCGTTGAGGTCGCCGCTATGAACAACAGACAGAAAATGATGGGTTACAATGCTGCAAAAGAGCTCAACCGCCGTGTGTTTGAAGGTGGCGGCAGCGGCGCTCTTAAGGGCGGCAGCTTTGACGGCGACGCTTTTTATTGATAAATACGTAGGGAGAACCAAATTATGGGAATTTACGATTTTTTGGATAAAAGCATAGTTTTTGAAAACGAGCCGATGTCAGCCCACTCGTCTTTCCGCACTGGTGGCCCTGCCGGATACCTCGTTACTCCTGAAAACAGCGACGACGTTGTCGCCGCTATTCGTTTCAGCAGGGATGCTTCGTTGCCATTTTTCACCATGGGCTACGGCACAAATCTTCTGATATCAGACAAAGGTTTTGACGGTGTTATTATAAAATTATGTGAAAAATTCAGCGGCTGTGCCGTAATCGAAGAAGACGACGAGCACATCGTTATCCGTGCGCAGGCAGGTTGCCGTCTGGCAAAGGTTGCCAGTCTCGCAGCTAAAAATTCCTGCACCGGTATGGAAGCTCTGTCCGGTATTCCGGGCAGTGTCGGTGGCGCGGTGCTGATGAACGCCGGCGCATACGACGGCCAGGTGGCAGACGTTCTTGTTTCCAGCAAATATATTGATCTTGATACCTTGATTGTCGGTGAAAAGGACGCAGACGCACACGACTTCAAATATCGTTTTTCGTCATATCAATGTGAAAACAAGCTGATTCTTTCAGCCGACTTTTCACTGAGAAAAATCGCATCACAGGAAAGTATTTATGAAAAAATGAAGGAACTCAACAAGCGCAGGGCCGACAAGCAACCACTGGAATTTCCAAGTGCAGGCAGTACTTTCAAAAGACCGGAAGGATATTATGCGGGCGCATTGATCGAAGCCAGCGGACTTAAGGGATACACGATAGGTGGCGCATGCGTTTCGGAAAAACACGCCGGCTTCGTTATTAACAAAGGGGGAGCGACCTCTTTCGATATATATAATCTGGTGCAATACATCAGGAAAAAGGTATACGAAGACAGTGGCGTGACGCTTCAAACAGAAATTATTTTCGTCGGCGAGTTCTGATTTTGAATGCTTTAATAAATAATTAACATTTCAAGGTAGACAACACAATTTTATTTTGATAAAATATAGCAAAATATAAATAAATTTATCTCGGAGGGATAATAAGATGAGTTTTAAAAAAGTTATTTCATTACTTCTCGTTGTGCTTATGGTTGCATCTGTAGGTCTTTCTATGATCGGTTGTAAAGAAGAAGACGCTAGCAACGAGCGTATAAACCTTCTTCCTGATCAGTTAGAGAATCAGAGATACTATTTCCAGCAGGGTTACACAGCTGAGACATGGGACGTAGCTGTTGGTGAGAACGATTACTATCTGCTTAGAATCAAAGAGATGGCTGATGGTTCACCGGTACGTGTAAACAGCGTTGGTCTTTGTGCTCAGTTCACACCTAAGGGACGCACAGATGTTACATATTCAATCTACAATATTGCTGGTGTTGGCGGCGCAGCTGTTACACGTGGTGTTGTATTTGAGCAGTTAGTAAACGAAGAAGTTACATCAAGCTTCCACTTCAACGATTTGTTCCTTGACAGCACAGAAGCAGGCGGCAGAGAAAACTTCGTTATGGAGAAGTATGAGGATGTTAATGATACAATCATCAACCTCGACAAAACTCAGTTCAACAAGCTCGGTTATACTTTCACAAAAGAAGGTATTGACTGGAAGGGCAACCTTTACTTCATTCCTCACCAGATGGGCGGTATCACAAGCTTCCACCTTATCACTGTTGAGACAGAAGCTACAGAATGGGATACATTCTCAGCTGAAATTGAGACAATGCTCAAAGACTTCAAACAGATCGGTTATGAAGAAAAAGAATAATCTCAATGAGATATGACATTTAACAATATACGAACCGGCTCGTAAGGTCGGTTCGTTTTTGTATACTTCCAGAAAAAGGAAATTTTTATGGTCAAAATTACAGCTGATAGTAAAATAATGTTGATTGATCTGATATATGCAAATTATCCATATTTGCCATATTCTGCCATATGTAAAACGCTTCGTAACAAGGACGTCAAGGTAAATGGCAAGAGAGTCAGTTCGGATATTGAGCTTGTGGCAGGGGATGAGATTATCCTTTATCTGGATGTGGCCGCGTATGAAAAGAAACCATATTCTGTCATTTTTGAAAACGATTATGTCCTGATTGTTTCTAAAGACCAGGGCGTTACTGTGAATAATGATAAAAACTCTCTTATTGATGCTGTAAATAAAGATTATAATGCCGACTTCGAGCTTTGCCACCGTCTCGACCGTAACACCGGTGGCATCTTGATTATAAGCAAAGATAAAAAATACACTCCTTCTGTTTGCGAACTGATTAATTCGCGTTCATATAAAAAGATTTATACTACCATTGTGGCCGGCGACGCCCGCCGTTTTAAGGACTATACGCTCCTTCGCGCATGGCATTTTAAGGATGCAAAAAAGAACACGGTTTATATTTATAATGAAGAGCGCAAGTTCACTAAGGAGATTCTGACCGGCATCCGATGTGTTGACTATGACAAGAAAAATAACATTTCTACTGTCGAGGTCGATCTTATAACAGGCAGAACTCATCAAATAAGGGCTCACATGGCCCATATAGGCCATCCTGTTATTGGAGACGGTAAATATGGTGACTACGACCTTAATCGGAAATTTGCCACAAAATACCAGCTCCTGTGGGCCAGCGCCCTCCTCCCTCAAAATAAACAAAACTCACCGGGCCTTTTGCCCGATGAGCCTGTCTTTGATAAACCACGTTTCAGAATTACTCTCCGGTAAAGAGTTGTACAATCACTTTACCATAAATTGGGCTTGTATATATGCCGATTCCCGTCGTCGTATACGACTCGCTTAATATATTTCCTTTATTTGTCTCTGAATTCATCATTGAATAGAACGCTCCGTCTATCGTCTGGTTGCCCGAAATATTTTCTCCTGCAACTGTGAAAACTACGCCTTCGGCTCTCATCATTTCAAATGGACTTCCGTATGATACTGAGTTATGTGAAAAGTTGTTGTTTTCAACGATATCCCGTGCCTTGTAAAAAGCGAGTTTATTCAGCAACTCGCTGCTCTTCAAATTAGTTAATTTGAGTTCGCTGCGCGCGCCGTTTACCATATTCAGGAATTTTTCCTCATCAGTAAGGGGAGTGATGGTCTCTGCGTCTTCCGGGGCGGTTGGGTCTTCCGGGGCGGTTGGGTCTGATGGGGCGGTTGGGTCTGATGGGGCGGTTGCGTTGCTGTTTATAGCGCCGACGCACCCTGTTGAGTAGTCATAAATCATATACCAATTTTGAATTCTGGCAAGTATTTTGACTTTATCGCCAGACTTAAGCGATGACACCGCGTCAAAGTCACTGTCAACCCCGCAGTACACGTCGCAATCCTGCAGTATTGTTGCATCCTCAAAGACACTGATAAGGCTGTCGTCTTCGCTGGCATTTGTCCCGATGCCAAAAAACGGCACAACCAGCAGCACCGCAAGTGCAATTGATAGGATAGATTTCATTAGTTTAGGATCTGAACACATAAAAAAACCTCCAAAATAATTTTGGAAGTATTATTTACACTTTTTCACAGAGGTATACATTTATATTGTAGCAGTGGACAAGCCTCTGGCACCAGACTCACACTATCAAAGTGCCGGATTCCTTCGCTGCAGCGGCAAGCTGCTCAGATACATCTTCGTCGGTGACAAGAACATCGACAGAACTAAGATCTGCAAACGTAAACAAAAGAGTTTTGCCGATTTTACTGCTGTCGAGGAGGACAATAGTCTGCTTTGCCTTAGAAATAACCTTCTTTTTGAGCTCGGCTTCGTACATATTGGAAACAGAAAAGCCACTGTCGAGCGAAAAAGCAGAAGCAGAAATAAAAGCACATTCAATGTTGACCTTGTCAATAAATGACAAAGCATCTGTGCCGGAAACTGACAGGGTAGCACGATTGACAGTGCCGCCGGGGATAATAACATTAATATTGGAATGAGCAACAAGCTCCTGACTGACGTTGATTCCTGTAGAAATAACGTTCATATAGTCGTTGGGGAGAATCTTGGCAAGAGCCATCATAGTAGAGCCTGCGTCGAAAAAAATAGATGAATTTTTCTTGATAAACTGAAGAGCCTTCTGGGCAATGAGCTGCTTTGCATGGACATTCTGCTGAGCACGGAAGTTATACTCATTTTCATCATTGGAAGGGGCCACAACGTTGCCGCCACTGAGCTTCTTGATACTCATAACGCCACCCTGCGTTCTGACAACAAGGCCGCGCTCTTCAAGGTAAATTAAGTCCCGACGTATCGTCATAGACGATACATCGGGAAATAAATCGCATAGAAAAGAGAGTGAAACATCACCATATTGATCAATTATAGATAATAATGCGTTTCTTCTCTCTGTTGGCATATGTTAATTACACACCTTTCTTTTCTGTACGGATACGCTCGTTGTTTGTAAAGTTAACGTTAGGAGTATTAACGAAACCTTTAAGCGGGAGAATCTTCTCGTTGATTGCATCCAGGAACCATGAAGGCTGCGGGAAGAAGTCAGCGTCGAATTCGTAAGCAGGAGTGATCCAGTTCTTAGCACCGATAACAACAGGTGGAGCATCGAGGTAGTCGAATGCCATTTCACTGATGTTCTGAGCGATGTTGTTGAGGTATGAGCCTCTTGAGCAAGCGTCAGATGCGAGAACGATACGGCCTGTCTTCTTAACTGATTCGAGAACTTTCTCATAGTTGAAAGGAACGAGTGAACGTGCGTCGATAACTTCTGCTGAGATACCATACTGTTCTTCTAACATCTTAGCTGCCTTAAGAGCATTGTAAAGAGTATAACCAACAGTAAGGATTGTGATATCTGAACCGGCCTTCTTGATGTCGGGCTCGCCGAAAGGAATCTCGTAGCTCTCTACCGGAACGCCACCTTCGTGGAACTGCTCGCCGTAGTCATAGAGTCTCTGGCTTTCGAAGAATACAACAGGGTCAGTTCCGTTAAGAGCTGTTGTCATAAGACCCTTTGCATCATAAGGTGTAGCAGGGAAGCAAACCTTAAGTCCCGGAATATGAGCACAAAGTGATGTCCAGTCCTGAGAGTGCTGAGCACCGTACTTAGAACCAACTGATACACGAAGAACGAGTGGCATCTTAAGAACGCCTGCACTCATAGCCTGCCATTTAGCCATCTGGTTGAAGATTTCGTCGCCTGCGCAGCCGAGGAAGTCGCAATACATGAGCTCTACTATAGCACGGCCGCCGCTCATACAGTAACCAACGCCTGTACCAACTATAGCGGCTTCTGAAATAGGTGAGTTAAAGAGTCTGTGATAAGGAATAGCTTCTGTAAGTCCTCTGTAAACAGCGAATGCGCCGCCCCAGTCTCTGTTTTCTTCGCCGTAAGCAACCAATGTAGGATCTTCATAGAATTTATCTAAGATTGGCTCAAAGATAGCGTCTCTGTATTGGAATACTTTATTCTTAGATACAGGTTTGCCGTTCTTATCGAAGCCGAATCTTTCTTTCTTGGAAATCTGGATAACTCTCGGGTTTTCTTCCTTGGGCATGAGTACGTCCGGCTCAGCGTCAAGAAGCTTAGGCTCATGACCTTCTGAGAACATGAGGTCTTCCAATTGACGAGGATTCTTGATGAAGTCCATTCTTGGTGATTTCTCTGTATCAACCGCCCAACCGCAGATCTTAGTAATAAGCTCTACACATGCTTTGTCGATTGCATCGAATTCAGCGCTTGTTGCAACGTTAGCAAGAATAAGATTTGTCTTAAACTCGTTAACTGAGTTGCCTTCGAACCACATATCGATCTCTTCTTTTGTTCTGTAAGAAGAAGCATCTGAAGGTGAGTGACCTGTTGTTCTGTAAGTAAGAGTATCGAGAAGAACAGGACCTTTTTTCTCGAGAAGGAGCTGCTTCTTTCTACGAACTGCGTCGATAACAGCGAGAGGATTGTAACCGTCAACTCTTTCAGCGTACATCTGCTCAGGGTTAACACCTGCGCCGATACGAGCAACGAACTCATATCCCATTGTTTCGCCGTTTGTCTGGCCGCCCATAGCGTACTGGTTGTTATAAATGTTGAAAAGAATCGGCAGGCCGCCATTCATGTCGCCTTCCCAGAGCTTCTTGTACTGGTCCATAGCAGCGAATGAGAGAGCTTCCCATACAGGACCACGGCCCATAGAACCGTCACCGATGTTAGCAACAACGATACCGGGTTTTCTGTTAACTTTCTTGAAGAGGGCACTACCTGTAGCAACTGTAGCACTACCACCAACGATAGCGTTGTTAGGATAGATACCGAAAGGACAGAAGAAAGCGTGCATTGAACCGCCGAGACCTTTGTGGAAACCTGTCTCACGTGCGAAGATTTCTGCGAGTGTACCATAGATGAGGAAGTCGATAGCAAGCTCTTTAACTGTAGCCTGGTCGCCCTGAACTACCTTAAGGATAGCGCCGTCGAAATAGCTTTCCATGATGTCCATTAATTCTTTGTCGCTGAGCTTTTCAATAGCTGAAAGACCTTTTGCGAGAATTTCACCATGTGATCTGTGTGAACCGAAAATCCAGTCGTTTGTGTCAAGAACGTATGCCTGACCAACTGCTGAAGCTTCCTGACCGATAGATAAGTGAGCCGGTCCCGGATGGCTGTACTGAATTCCGTTATATTCACTTGTTGTCTTGATGCTGTTTAACATGAGCTCGAACTCTCTGATGATAAACATATCTCTGTAAATACGTAAGAAGTCATCTTTGCTGTAGTTAGCTTTTTCTTCTTCGATTGTCTTGTTGTACTGGTTTAATGGAGTATCCTGGTACTTAATCCAACCTGATTTTCTGACTTCTTTCTGGTCAATAAATTGTGACTTTGGCATAAATCATTACCTCTTTCCTTTATATTTATTAGTGAAATTCAAAAATACCTTCACGGATTACTTCGCATACAGATGGGTGAGGGAATACAAGCTGCTTGATATCGTTGATAGGCATCTCTGTTTCGATCATAATACCTGCACCATAAATAATCTCAGATGAATAGTTACCGATCATGTGAACGCCGATAACGTTTCTGTATTTCTTGTTGATAAGAACTTTAATGATGCCGTCTCCGCCTTCGTTTTCAGCAACGTATCTGCCTGAGTACATCATTGAGAGCTTAACTACTTCGTAGTCAATACCCTTATTCTTAGCTGTTTCTTCAGTCTCGCCGATACCTGCAACTTCAGGATTTGTGTAGATAACTGAAGGAATAGCATTGTAACGCATTGTATCTTTGATACCGAGGATATCGTTGATAGCAACTTCTGTCTCTCTGTATGCTGTGTGAGCGAGCATTGAGTAACCGTTTACGTCGCCTGTAGCGTATACGCCTGCAATGTTTGTACGACCTTTGTTGTCAGTCTTGATCTTGCCGCGCTCTGTCTCTACGCCGATAGTCTCAAGTCCGAGGCCTTCTGTGAAAGCTCTGCGGCCGATACTGAGAAGAACTTTGTCTGCAGCAACTTCGAATGATTTGCCGTCAGCTTCGTAGATAACTTTGCCGGGTTCAACGCCTGTAACTTTGCAGCCGAGGTTGAACTTAACGCCTTTTTTCTGGTAGTTCTTAAGAAGAATCTCAGAA
The DNA here is from genome assembly GCA_045546695.1 of Clostridia bacterium. Taxonomy (GTDB): domain Bacteria; phylum Bacillota; class Clostridia; order UBA1212; family UBA1255; genus SIG424. The sequence goes on from JAZQDE010000001.1 coordinate 37,021, forward strand.
ATCTCAGCATCTGTAGGACCTGCGATCTTGTTCATCATTTCGATAACAGTTACGTTTGAACCTGCTGTGTTGAAATAAGAAGCCATTTCAAGACCGATTACCCCGCCGCCGATAACTGCGAGGTTAGCAGGTACTTCTTCTAAGTCGAGGATCTCACGGTTTGTGAGAACGAAGCCTGACTCAAGACCTTCTTTAACGCCCGGAATCGGAGGAGTTACCGGTACAGAACCTGTAGCGATGAGGAGCTTTGCACCTGTGTATTCGCTGTCGCCGGCTTTAACTGTAAAGCCTTCAGCTGTTCTGCCTGTGATTGTAGCAACTTCCATAACTGTTGTTACTTTTACTTTCTTAAGCTTTGCCTTGATGCCGCCAACGAGTGTTGAAACAACTTTGTTTTTACGGCCAACTACGAATTTGTGGTCGAGCTTAAGTCCCTGTGCGCTTACGCCATACTTTTCACCGTGAGCTGCTCCGTCATAAATCTTTGCAGAGTAGAGGAGTGCTTTTGAAGGAATACAACCTTCGTTGAGGCAAACGCCGCCGATGAATCTTTTTTCGATGAGTAATGTGTTGAGGCCTGCTTCGCCTGCGCGTTCAGCTGCAAGATATCCTGCAGGGCCGCCACCGATTACGATTAAATCATATACCATAATTCATTCTCTCCTTATTTAATAAGCATCATGTTGAAGTTTTCGAGGTTCTTGCAGAGTTCCTGTAAAAATCTTGCAGCAGGTGCGCCGTCTAATGCTCTGTGGTCAAATGTGAGTGAAAGTGTCATAGCCTGATACATTTTCATTTCACCGTTAACGTTCTTTACTCTTGTCTGGAGTGTGTTAACGCCGATGATGCATGTCTGCGGAGGATTGATAACAGGTGTGAAAGATTCAATACCAAGTGTACCGAGGTTTGTGATTGTGATTGTGCCACCCTTGAGAAGGTCAGGATTGATTGTGCCTTCCTGTGCGCTTGTTGCGAGCTTTTTAGCTTCGATTGAGATCTCGTTAAGAGATTTTGTGTTGGCATCCATAAGTGTAGGAACCATAAGTCCTCTTGGCGTGTCAACAGCGATACCGAGGTGTGCATTTTTGAAATATCTCATTACTGTGCCGTCTTCAATGAAGTTAGCGTTGCAATCTTTGTGATTGAGTACTGTTCTTGATACAGCGTAAAGGATAATATCGTTGATTGTGATGTTTGCAATGCCCATAGCTTCTCTGACATCTTTAAGCTGCTTTCTGAAGTTGAGAATGTTTGTAGCGTCGAAAGATGCGTTGAGTGTGAGCTGAGCCATTGTTGAAAGGGAAGCGTGCATTGATTTTGAAATAACCTTGCGGATATTTGGAATCTTAACGTCTTCGTATTCAGGAGCTGCTGCTGCGGGAGCTGCTGCTACTGCGGGAGCTGCTGCAGGAGCTTCGAGATCTGCTGTAGAGATTCTGCCATTGAAGCCTGTGCCTGTCATATCAGCTGTTGCCTGAGCGCTTGCTGCGTATGTTGTGTTTGCACCTGATGCAACGAAGTTCTTAACGTCGCTCTCAATGATGCGGCCGTAGGGGCCTGTGCCTGCTACGAATGCTGTGTTAACGCCAGTTCTTTCAGCGTATGCTTTAGCTCTTGGTGAAACAGGAGCGCCTGCCTGTACGGGAGCTGCTACTGCTGCAGCTACAGGTGCTGCTACTGCTGCTTCTGCTGCCGGAGCTGCCGGAGCTGCTTCTTCTGCGGGAGCTGCTTCGCTGCCTGCGTTAGGATTGAATTCTTCAAAACTTTCGCCAGGATTACCTATAACACATACATTTAATAAACAAGGAACATCGTCGCCTTCTTCAAAGAAGATAGCAAGTACTGTTCCTTCTAATTTAGATTCTTCGTCAAATGTTGCTTTGTCTGTTTCGTAAGTAAAGAGCATGTCGCCAACCTTAACCTGATCGCCAACTTTAATATTCCACTTGGAAATAATACAGCTCTCAACAGACTGACCTTGTCTGGGCATAATTACCGGTGTTGCCATTAAAAAACCTCCTAAAATATTGATACAATTTTACAAGTGATGTTAAAAAATAACACAACTTGAAATATTATAACATGTATTAGGAGGTAGAATTATTAATAAACTGTGAACTGTTTCTTATTTATTACAATAATTCCGCAGAGTGTAATGGTGGTGAAAAGGATTGCCGGGGCGATAATCGTGCTCTGGCTGTCACCTGTATCTACTGAAGGTATCTCGCCCTCGGTGAAAGTAATGTTATATGATGTTTTGCGGTATTCTTCGCCGATAACGCCGCCAAGATGTTCTGTGATATACATTTCGAGCGCTTCAACGTCCAGCAGTCCGTCGTCCTGCAGAATGTACGTCGTTTTCGTAGAGGATAATAATGTCCTCCGTGTTCTTTTCTGCGGCCTGTACGCCTGCGGCCGTTTTCAGAATCAGCGCACATTGCGACTTTTCACCCTTGATATATCTTTTAATTAGTTGTAAAATAGCAAAAGGTATGTAAATTTATGCATTCCGAAATACTTATATAATAAATTTATTAAAGGTGGTTTCCCAATGAATTTTTTAGAAAGAATTTGCGAGAGAGCAAAGACAGACATTAAGACTATCGTTCTTCCTGAGAGCGAAGATATCAGAACAATCAAAGCTGCAGCAATGATTCAGGAAAGAGGCATTGCAAACGTTGTTTTGGTTGGTGACCCTGACGCTATTGCAAAGCTTGCAGATGGTCTTGATATTTCAAAGGCAAGAATTGTAAATCCTGTAACATACGAAAGATTCGACGAATACGTAAACGCTTTCTATGAACTCAGAAAAGCAAAAGGCATGACTCCTGAAAAGGCAGAAGCTATGATGAAGGATTACGTTTACTTTGCAACAATGATGGTTAAGATGGGCGAGGCTGACGGTATGGTATCAGGCGCAGCTCACTCAACAGCTGACACAGTAAGACCTTCACTCCAGATTCTTAAGACAAAGCCCGGCACAAGCATGGTATCAGCATTCTTCGTAATGGTTGTTCCGGATTGTGTATACGGTGAAAATGGTATTTTCGTATACGCAGACAGCGGCCTCGTAGAAAATCCTAACGCAGAAGGCCTTGCTGACATCGCAGTAGAGTCATCAAAATCATTTGCACAGCTCGTAGAAGCAGAACCGATCGTAGCAATGCTTTCATACTCAACATACGGCAGCGCAAAGAGCGAACTTACAGAAAAAGTAATCGAAGCTACAAAGATTGCAAAAGAAAAAGCTCCTGATCTTCTTCTCGACGGCGAACTCCAGGCAGACGCAGCACTGGTTCCGTCAGTTGGTCAGTCAAAAGCTCCCGGCAGCCCTGTAGCAGGTAAAGCAAACGTACTCGTTTTCCCTGACCTCAACTGCGGCAATATCGCATACAAACTCACACAGAGACTTGCAAAAGCAGAAGCTTACGGTCCTATTCTTCAAGGTATCGCAAAGCCTGTTAACGACTTGTCACGTGGCTGCAGCGCAGAAGATATCGTAGGCGTTGTTGCTATCACAGCAGTACAGGCACAGGCTCAATAATAAAGGGAGGATATATTAAATGAATATACTCGTAATAAATTGCGGAAGCTCATCATTAAAATACCAGCTTATCGATTCTGAGACAGAGAACGTACTTGCAAAAGGTCTTTGCGAGAGAATCGGTATCAACGATTCATTTATCAAGCAGTCAGTTCCCGGCAAAGATGCCGTTGTAATCAACTGCGTACTCAATGACCACAACGACGCTATCGCTCAGGTTATCAGCGCACTTACAGACAAAGAGATCGGCGTTATCGCAGACCTCAGCGGCATCAGCGCAGTAGGCCACAGAGTTGTTCACGGCGGTGAAAAGTTCCACAAATCAGTTATCATCGACGACAGCGTTATGATGGCAATCGAACAGTGCGTTCCGCTCGCTCCGCTTCACAATCCTCCGAACATCATCGGTATCAAAGCATGCCAGGCAGCTATGGCAGGTGTTCCGCAGGTTGCAGTATTTGACACAGCTTTTCACCAGACAATGCCTAAAGAATCATATATGTATGCTATTCCTTACGAATACTATGAAAAATATGGTATCCGTAAATATGGTTTCCACGGCACATCTCACAAATTCGTTGCAGAACGTTGCGCACAGATCCTCGGCAAGCCAATTGAAGAGACAAAGATCATCACATGCCACATCGGTAACGGCGGCAGCATAAGCGCAGTAAAGAACGGCAAATGCGTTGACACATCAATGGGCTTCACACCATTGGATGGTATCGTAATGGGCACACGTTCAGGTATCATCGATCCCGCAGTAGTACTTTTCCTCATGGAGAACGAAGGCTTAAACGAGAAAGAAATGAACAACGTACTCAACAAAAAGTCAGGTCTTGCCGGCGTTTCAGGTGTAAGCAGCGATATGCGTGACGTATACGCAGCAGCTCAGGACGGCAACGAAAAGGCTCAGCTCGCACTCGATATTTTTGCTCACAGAGTAAAGGCATATATCGGCGAATACTTTGCAGAAATGAACGGCGCTGACGCTATCGTATTTACAGCAGGTATCGGTGAAAATGACATGGCAGCTCGTCTTGCAGCTGTTTCAGGTCTCGAAGCTCTCGGCATAGTTATCGATCCTGAAAAGAACAACCGTCGCGGCGGCGAGTTCGAAATCTCTGCTGAAGATTCAAAGGTTAAAGTATTCGTTATTTCTACTAACGAAGAACTTGCAATCGCTCGTGAAACAGCAGCTTTAGTTTGATTGGTTTTTTGATTTTTTACCCGAAGAGTATCCTGAAAATCGGAATATTCTTCGGGTGATTTTTTATATTCAAGGAGGTATTTTTATGGCAAAATCAGGCGAAACAATTAAGATTAATACAGGCAGGACGCTTCTGGTCGCTCACCAGGGTCTGTTTGTAAAAGAAAGAGGCAATACGATTCCGGCTTTCCGTGACAGCTCAAAACGCAATTTTTTTGGCGCTGAATGTGACGTTCACACCACCTCAGACAAGAAGTTTGTCGTTATCCACGATGAAACAACAGGTCCCATCGGTGACAAAGATATCAACGTTGAAAAGTCAACCTTTGACGAGGTGCGCGCAGTAAAGCTCTGGTCGATTTATGAGGATACAAGTTATCCGGAAGAAGATATGAGGATTCCGTCACTGGAAGAATATGTAAATTTCTGCAAGTCGGGAAACATCTCATGTATTATCGAACTCAAAAATCCGCTTGAAGAGTCAGATGTTAATAATCTGATTGAAGAGGTTACGAAGCTCTACACACTCGACAAGATTGTGTTTATTTCTTTCCATTTTGATAATCTTGTGAAGGTAAGAAAAGTTCTTCCTGATCAGAAGCTCCAGTATCTGGTAACGAAATACGATGAAAACGTGCTGGCACGCATGAATGAATACAATATGGACCTCGACATTGCATGGCCGTCTCTGACAAAAGAGCTCATCGACGAGTGTCACGCAAACGACCACGTTGTAAACACCTGGACCGTTGACGATGCAGGCATGATTGAAAAGTTTGTCGGCTGGGGAGTAGATTATATCACTACGAACTATTTTGAAAAAGCAGACTGATTTCACCGGGAGACTGTACGGCGGACGTTTTTCTAATAAAGGGTCGTTATATTAGAAAAAACATCATTTTCGGTGCTATAAGTCGTGAAAAATCCCGGATTTTCTAATAGAAGGCACTCTGATTAGAAAAAACGACGATTTGGGGCTGATTTTAGCGAAAAATCCACGTTTTTTCTAATAACTACAGCGATTATTAGAAAAAAACAGCCAGCCAGCCCGCCCGCCCACCAGCCAGCCCACCGGCCCTACAACAATCCAAAATTTTTCACAAAATTAAACAAATTAATACTTGACAATGCGCACGCAGTACTGTATTATGCGTAAAGTAACAAGCCTTTACATTGAGGCTTGTATTTTTAACTTAGGAGTTTTGATTATGGCAAACGATATTTTTGAGCTCAGCATGCTTCTTGACTTTTACGGCCAGCTTCTCACAGCCAGCCAGTATAAGTGCATGGATATGCATTACAACAACGACATGAGCCTCGCAGAGATTGCAGAAGAGCTCAATATCAGCAGACAAGGCGTGCATGACTTTATCAATCGTGGTAAAGCTACGTTGGTAGACCTTGAGTCAAAGCTCGGCATGGTAGCAAGATTCAGAGATATGAAAAAGCAGCTTGAACAGCTTCAGGACGACCTTCATCTGATGAATCTTGATCCCAACGACAAAGGCAACCAGTTCCTGCTGGAACAAATCGACCAGAGTCTTTTCAAAATTATTGCAAAATTATAAGAGGATACCAATAAATGGCATTTGAAAGTTTATCTGCAAAATTGCAGGCGACAATAAAAAGATTAAAAGGGCAGACGAGAGTTACGGAAAAAGACGTCAAGGAGTTCATGCGCGAGATTCGTATGGCACTGCTTGAGGCTGACGTAAACTACAAAGTTGTTAAAGACTTTATAGCAAAAGTCAGTGAAAAAGCCGTAGGCCAGGAAGTAATGGCAAGCCTCACACCCGGACAGCAGATTGTAAAAATCGTTAACGATGAACTGATCGCATTACTCGGCGCAGACGACTACAAACTTGACCTTTCAAGAACACCGCCGAATATCGTAATGATGGTAGGTCTGCAGGGTACAGGTAAGACAACAGCCAGCGCAAAGCTCGCACTTCACCTTCGCAAAAACGGCCGCAAGCCACTTTTAGCAGCCTGCGACGTGTACAGACCGGCAGCTATTACACAGCTTCAGGTACTCGGCAAACAGATTGACATGCCTGTTTATGCAGAAGAAGGCAACAAAAACCCTGTCCAGATTGCAAAAAATGCTGTCAAAGCAGCAGTCAGAAGCTTAAACGACGTAGTTATCATAGATACAGCAGGCCGACTCCAGATAGATGACGCACTCATGCAGGAGCTTGAGGACATCACAAAAGAAGTAAAGCCGGCAGAGACACTCCTCGTTATCGATGCCATGACAGGTCAGGAAGCAGCAAACGTTGCACAGGTTTTCAACGAGAGACTGTCAATAACAGGTATCATAATGTCAAAGCTTGACAGTGACACAAGAGGCGGTGCGGCTCTGTCAGTAAGAGCAATAACAGGCAAGCCCGTAAAGTTTGCATCAAGCGGTGAAAAGCTCAGCGACTTTGAGGTTTTCTATCCAAAGAGAATGGCAGACAGAATCCTCGGAATGGGTGACGTGCTGACACTTATTGACAAAGCAATCGAAGTCTACGACGAGCAAAAAGCAAAAGACCTGGAAAAGAAAATCATGACACAGAAGTTTTCACTCGATGACTTTCTTGACCAGCTTCAGCAGATAAAAAAGATGGGCGGCATCGCAGGAATGCTCAAACTCATTCCCGGCGCATCACAGATTAAGGAAAGCGACATAGACGAAAAGCAGTTCACAAAGATTGAAGCGATTATCCAGTCTATGACGATTAAAGAGAGAAATAACCCCGATATTCTCAACGCAAGCCGCAGAAAACGCATAGCAGCAGGCAGTGGCACGACAGTGCAGGATATCAACAAGCTGATGAAAATGTTTGAAGAGATGCGCGCTATGATGAAGCAGATGTCAAGCGGCAAAAAACTCGGCAGATTCAAAGGCCTTATGTAAGAGATATTAACAAAGTACACAAGTATTTTTGTAAATATATAGTAATTTATTTTTGGAGGAAAAAAGTTATGGTAAAAATCAGATTAAGAAGACTTGGCGCTAAAAAAGCTCCTTTCTACAGAGTTGTAGTTGCAGATTCTAAATATGCAAGAGACGGTCGTTTCGTAGAAGAGATCGGCACATACAATCCTTTAGTAGATCCCGTTGAGATCAAAATCGACGTTGAGAGAGCTAATTACTGGATTAAGAATGGTGCTCAGCCTACTGATACAGTAAAAGCATTACTTAAGAAGGTACAAGGCTAATCATGAAAGAATTTTTAGAAATCGTTGCAAAGCAGCTGGTCAACAATCCTGAGCAGGTTGTTGTTGAGGTTGAAGAGACCGAAGACCGCATGTTACTTAAGTTAACTGTTGCCGAAGAAGATAAGGGCCGCGTAATCGGTCGTGACGGCAAGATTGCCAAAGCACTTCGTACAATAGTAAAAGCAGTAGCAAGACATCAGGACAAGCCTGTGTTCGTTGACATACTGTAAGATACGAGGGTACCGGTTTTGCTTAAGAAATTATTAATCGGAGAAATTATTAATGTTCACGGAGTCAAGGGAGCACTTAAGGTGCAGCCCTTGACTGATGATTTGTCGCGCTTTTCCAGACTCAAAGAAGTCTATGTCAAAGACACAAAGGCAAAGCCCGACAGCAAACATCTTTTCAACAAGACTTACAAAGTCATATCAGGCCTCGCATCAGGCGGCTTTGTCCTCTTAAGGCTATACGGCATCGACGACAGAGACACTGCCGACTTATTCAGAGGTTGTTTCCTCGAAATTGACCGCAAAGACGCGATCAAACTCCCGGAAGACAATTATTTCATCGGTGATCTGATCGGTTGCCGCGTTGTTGAGACAAACGGAGAGGAGCTTGGCCTTCTCCACGATGTATACCAGACAGGCTCAAACGATGTTTACGCCGTAAAAAGACCCGGCAAAAAAGACCTTTTATTACCTGCAATCGGCAGCGTTGTCAAAGACGTCGATATAGAAAACGGAGTCGTTACGGTCGAGCTCATCGCAGGTCTTATGGACGTATACGAAGAAGACGGTAATGAAGATGAAGATTGATATATTAACACTTTTTCCCGATATGGTGAAAAGTGCATACAGTGAAAGCATTATAGCCCGGGCGATAGCTGCGGGTTATCTTGATATAAATGCCCATCAGATAAGGCAATATACGGAAAACAAACAGGGCAAAGTAGACGACTGTCCTTTTGGCGGTGGCCCCGGTATGGTCATGTCTTATCAGCCGATTGCAAGCGCGATAAAAGATGTTTGCAGCCGTAATCCGGAAACGAAACCATACGTCATTTACATGTCGCCGCAGGGCACCGTTCTGACCCAGAAAGTGGCAAAAAGACTGGCTGAAAAAGAGCATCTTGTCATCCTTTGCGGCCATTACGAAGGCGTAGACGAGCGCGTTATCGAAGACTTTATCGACGAAGAGATTTCGATCGGCGACTACGTGCTGACCGGCGGCGAAATGCCTGCCGTAGTACTCATGGATACAGTTTCAAGACTGATACCCGGCGTTCTGTCTACGAGTGAGTCGTATGAAAATGAGTCACACTCATCATATCTGCTTGAATATCCACAATATACCAGACCGGCACAGATTGGCGACAAAAAAGTACCGGCTGTTTTGCTGTCCGGCAATCACGCTGACTGTGAAAAGTGGCGTCTTGAAACACAAATCGAGCGCACTAAGAAAAAGCGCCCCGATTTATATGAAAAATATCAAAGACAAATCGCCGAAGAAAGCCAGTATTACTTCGATAACAGTGCCACAACGAGGCAGGATGACGAAGTAACTAAAGAAATGAACAGGGTGGCTATAGATTTTTATGGTAATCCGTCGTCTCTGCATCATCTTGGCTTTGTGGCTGAAAAGGAATTAAAAAAAGCAAGAAAAACTGTGGCAGACGTTATCGGCGCAGACGAAGACGAGATAATTTTCACAGCTTCAGGAAGTGAAAGTAACAACACTGCATTATTCGGCTATCTCAGAGCCAATCCAAGAAAAGGAAAACATATAATCGTCTCTGCTATAGAGCATCCGTCTGTACTTCAGTGTGCCCAGTATCTGGAAGAGACAGGATACGAAGTGACAAAAATTGGCGTTGATTCAAAAGGCCTTATAAAAGAAGACGATTTGAAGAATGCTATAAGGGAAGACACAGCTTTAGTCAGCATAATGCACGTAAACAGTGAGACGGGCGTTATACAGGATTTACAGAAACTGGCAGCGATTGTAAAGGCTGCAAATCCGGCGACGGCTTTTCACGCAGATTGCGTACAGAGCTTTTGTAAATTGCCAATAAATGTAAAGCTTCAGGGAATAGACATGCTCTCGGCAAGCGGTCATAAGATACATGGACCGAGGGGAGTAGGCGTGTTTTACAAGGCAAAAAATGTCAAGGTGACACCGTTGATTTTTGGCGGCGGTCAGGAGCAGGGCTTAAGGTCAGGCACAGAGAATCTGCCGGCTATATGCGCACTTGCAAAGGCGTGCGAGCTTTATAAGGAAAAAATCGACGAAAAAAGAGCAGAAATCAGCGAAATTAAGACGATTTTCACCGAAACAATCAAGAGTAACATAAGGTCTGCTGTGATTGTAGGGCAAGACGCACCATGCTCTGACTTCGTGCTCAACATTGCTTTCCCGGGACTGCGCGCAGAAGTGATTCTTCATACGCTGGAAGGAAAAGGTATTTATGTATCTGTCGGTTCGGCATGTTCTTCGCACAAGAAAAACAGAAGCTACGTGCTGGCAGAGATGGGATATAATAATGAAACGATAGACGGCTCAATCAGATTGAGCTTTGGCCTGTATAATACGAAAGAGCAGGCGCAGAAGGCTGCAGGCATACTTGTTGCTGACATAAAAAGGATGTACGGCAGACGGAAAGGGAGCAGAAACTAATGTATAGAAGAGTAATAATCGCCCGCATCGGTGAGATTGCATTAAAGGGGCTTAACAGATCAAAATTTGAGCAGAGACTTGCCAGAAATATGCGTCAGGCAACTTCTGATTGCGGAGAGGCTCGTATTCACTGGTCACAGTCAAGATTCTACGTTGAGCCGGAAAATGACAGCTACAACTATGATCTTGCAATGAAAAGACTCACAAAAGTATTCGGAATCGTTTCAATAAGCCTCGCTTTTGAAACAGAATCGGAATTCGACAAAGTAAAAGAGCTGTCATATTTTGTAATGAACCGCAAGCTGACAGAACTTGCAAACCAGAAATCGGTAAGATTCAAGGTAGAGACAAAACGCGGTCTTAAGAGCTTTCCTCTGCAGTCAATGCAGATATCTGCTGAGATAGGCGGCAGCCTTGATGATGATTTTAAGCAGCTCGTTGTAGACGTTCACACACCTGAAGTTACTTTGTATATCGAAGTGCGTGAAAATACATACGTATATACAGATATTGTCAAAGGATGCGGCGGCATGCCGGTTGGCTCAAATGGTAAAGCCTGCCTGCTTCTGTCAGGCGGCATCGACAGCCCTGTTGCAGGATACATGATAGGCAAAAGAGGCGTTAACCTCTGCGCTGTTCATTTTTACAGCTATCCATATACGAGCGAGCGCGCAAAAGAGAAAGTTGTTGACCTTGCGAAGATCGTTGCAAAATATACCGGCACAATCAAGCTCGTTGTAGTGCCTTTCACAGATATCCAGCTTGCTATTGATGAAAATTGCAGATCTGAATTATCAACCGTAATTATGAGACGTTCAATGATGAGAATTGCATGCAGAGTAGCAAGAATGAATGGCTGCTCGGCACTTATAACAGGCGAGAGCGTAGGCCAGGTGGCAAGCCAGACAATGCAGGCGATTTACTGCACAAACGAAGCGTGTGACATGCCTGTTTACAGACCACTTATTGGTATGGACAAGATGGAAGTAGTTGCCATTTCACAGGATATAGGAACGTTTGAAACGAGCATACTGCCATACGAGGACTGTTGCACTGTTTTCACACCTAAACACCCGAAAACAAAGCCCAGCCTTAAGGAAGTTGTAGACGAAGAAGCAAGATATAATTACAAAGAACTGGAAAATATTGCTATTGAGAATGTTGAGGTTATAAGTTGCTCATGAAAAGTTATATAAGCGACAGTATATTAAAAAGTATTACAAAACCGGCGCGTTACGTCGGCGGAGAGGTAAACAGCGTTGACAAGAGCGAGGCGCTGGCGCGTGGCGAAATAAAAATCCGCGCGGCTATGTGTTTTGCCGATATTTATGATATCGGAATGTCACATCTTGGATTCAAAATGCTCTATCATTTGCTCAACGAGCGTGAAGATACGTGGTGTGAGCGTGTTTTTGCTCCCTGGACAGATATGGAAGAAAAAATGCGTGAAAATGGATATAAACTCTACGCTCTTGAGTCACAGACGCCTGTTGAAAATTTTGACCTGATGGGCTTTTCACTGCAATATGAAATGAGCTATACAAATATTCTTAATATGCTTGACCTTGCAGGTATTCCGCTCTTTTCAAAAGACAGAGAAAAAGGACAGCCGTTTGTTTTTGCGGGCGGCCCGAGCGCGAATAATACAGAGCCGATGGCAGATTTCTTTGACTTCTATAATCTGGGAGAGGGAGAAGAAATGCTCGGCGAGATTTTCGACTGCTACGTTGAGTGGAAGGAAAAGGATCTTCCAAGGGCTGACTTCCTTAAAATGGTAGACAAGATTCCCGGCGTATATGTGCCGTCACTGCATACACCCGACGACGGATTTACTGTAAAAAAGAGAGTCGTTTCAGATTTTGAAAACGCATATTTTCCCAAGAAAATGATCGTTCCGCTGTGCGAAGTCGTTCACGACAGAGTATCTTTGGAGATTTTCAGAGGCTGCATAAGAGGTTGCAGATTCTGTCAGGCCGGCTTTATTTACAGACCTGTAAGAGAACGCAGCATCAAAAGACTCGTTTCAATGGCAAAAGACCAGATTGACTCTACAGGCTATGAAGAAGTGTCGCTCCTGAGCCTCAGTACGAGCGATTATACAAATCTTTTCCCGCTGGCAGATGAACTTCTGACAACGTGCGAGCCGCAACACGTAAGCCTCGCACTGCCGAGCCTGCGTGTTGACAATATGTCACTTGACCTTGTAAAAAGAGTATCACGCGTCAGAAAAAGCGGCCTTACACTGGCTCCCGAAGCAGGTACACAAAGACTGCGCGACGTTATAAACAAGGGCGTTACCGAAGAAGAACTGGAAAATGCTGTAAGACTTGCATTTGAAAACGGCTGGAATAACGTAAAGCTGTATTTTATGATCGGTCTTCCTACGGAAACAGACGAGGATATTCTCGGAATCGCAGCTCTCGGCCAGAAGGTTCTCAATATTTACGAAGAAGTTCACCGCGGCAGAAAAGCACGCAGACCTGAGATTTCCATCAGCGCGTCGACATTCGTTCCAAAGCCCTTTACACCTTTCCAGTGGGAGGGTCAGGACTCATACGACGAGATAATCCGCAAGCAGAATCTGCTTAAAGGTGCCATAAACCGCAAAATTAAGTTCAACTGGCATGACCCGGAGACATCTATTTTAGAGGCTGCTATATCAAGAGGCGACAGAAAAATGGGTCAGGTAATATACGAAGTATGGAAAAACGGCGCGAAGTTTGACAGCTGGAGCGAGGAAATGAATTACAGTAAATGGATGGACGCTTTTGCAAAAATTGGCGTAACGGCGGCTTCTTATGCCGAACGCAAATATGAATTCAACGAGCCTCTTGCATGGGACCACGTTGACATCGGTGTCAGAAAACAATTCCTTGTAGATGAGAACAAGAGGGCTCATGCTGAGGTTGTTACTCCGAATTGTCGTGAAAAGTGTGCACGCTGCGGCGCAGCTTGCTACGGAAAGGGGATTTGCGTTGGAAAAGCTAACTAATCAGGTAAAGCCTGAGACATTCGTTTACAGGTGTAAATATACAAAAGGATATGAAGCAAGATTTGTTTCACATCTTGACATGGTAAGAATCTATTCGCGTGCCGCAAGACGCGCAGGCATTCCGGTTTTCTATTCTATGGGCTTCAATCCGCATCCATCTTTTGTCTTCGGTCAGCCCCTGTCTGTCGGCGTTACGAGCGAATGCGAATACGTTGATATTGAGCTCGAAATGATCGTACCCGTGGATTTTTTACAGACAGAAATGAACAAAGTACTTCCGCAGGGTATCCATATTGATGAGTGCCGCAAGCTTGAGCCGGGCACGCCTAACATCATGAAGGCTGTAAACGGCGGTATTTATGAGCTTGAGATTGCAGGAGAGTTTGATTCAGCTGCTATGAAGGCCACTTATGACAGTGAAAAGTCGCTTGTTGTTATGAAAAAGAGCAAAAGCGGCGTAACCGAAATGGACGTAAGACCACTTATCTTCAAGTTTGAGATTGAGTGCAAAGAGCCGGGACTTTTCACCGTATATCTTGAGACTCAGGCGGGTAATATCCTGAATCTGAAGCCGGAAGCTGCTTTTGAAGCGATTTTACAATACACATACGAAGAAATTCCTGTGTTTGAATATATTTCGATTAATAAAAAGGGGATAATTTATGAAAATAGGCGTTAGTGCATACAGTTTTGCAAGACTTGTCAACTCCGGCGGCCTCGACGGCGACAAGGTGCTTGATAAGGCAAAAGAAATGGGCTTTGATTGTATTGAGTTTGCAGGTCTGTACCTTCCTGAGGGCAGGAAGCCGGTTGAGTATGCAAAAGAGCTTTGCGAAAGGGCAAAGACACTTGGCATCGAAATAACCAATTATTGTACCGGTGCGAATTTTATTACAAACGATATTGATGCAGAAGTTGAGCGTGTTAAAAGAGACGTTGATATCGCATATGCACTCGGTGCAAAAATGATAAGACACGACGTTGCATACGGTCCGATGCCAGGCGGATACAAGTCTTTTGAAAAGAACCTCGATATGATCGTTTATGGTGCTAAAAAAGTGACAGAATATGCCAAAAGTCTGGGTATTGAAACGATGACAGAGAATCACGGCTATTTTGCGCAGGACAGCAACCGTGTTGAAATGCTTATCGACGCTGTTCACGATGATAATTACGGCGCATTGATTGATATCGGTAACTTCCTTTGCGCAGATGAGGCACCTGAAAAAGCTGTCGGTGTGCTCAAATCTTACGTAAAACACGTTCATTGCAAGGACTTTTATTTCAAAAGCGGCAATGGCCTGAGACCGATGGGCCCGGGTTGGTTCAAATCAAGAGGCGGCAATTATCTCAAAGGTGCGACTGTCGGCGACGGCGTGGTACCTGTAGCACAATGTATTGATATTCTGAAAAGCAGCGGCTACGACGGAGTTCTCAGCATTGAATACGAAGGCTGCGAGGACGTCATTGCCTGCATAAATGGCGGCAAGGAATATATTAAAAAGTGCTGCGGAATATTATAAGACGGTAAGATACATAATCAGTGAGATTATTCCGTACACAACCGGTTGGTGAAGTAGATAAATGTACAGAGAATAGACACCACAATGTCTGAAGAAACGAATAAGGAAGAAGTCTTTTGGAGCGTTCGGGAAAAGAGACTTCTTTTTTTTGTATACAGTATTTCCCAGGAAAGTACCTATAAAGAACCAGCCAACATATGGTACCAGCGGGAAGTAATCGCCGGCGGCATAATATCTGGATGGGATGCCGATGATGAATGAAAAAGGCACCTCTGAGGTCTTGCCTGCGATAACAAAGCCGAGTATGACGATAAGAACGCCGATGATGCCGACAGACCAGTTGGGAAGCAATCTCACAACGGGCCATATCATCATGCAGACGCCGAGCATATGAAGGATTCCGAAAGAAATGACCATTCCTTCGGGCATAAATTTAAAGTAATACATACCGTACGTGACAGCAGTTATGAGCATTCCGCCGCCAAAAACTACCAGGCCACGTCTGAATGTTTTTGTGCCTAAAGTAGCGCAGATACCTGACAGAAGTATAAACAGGATGCCGCCGTTATCACGGATAAAAATGTAAAAATCAGGATAGTTAATATCAAAAATTGCTTCTAAATCAAAAAGTGTGTGTACGACAATGACACAAAGCACCATAAACCCTCTGAGTGCATCAAGCTCCCAGATTCTTGAATCTATTTTTGCCGGTTTTTTACTCATAAAGACCGAATCCTCCGAAGAATAAGTATTTTTGAATACTACCATATTTTACCACTCAAGTAAACACATCGGGAAATGTTTCAAGTACGTCGCCGAGATGGTCTGTATATGATTTGCGCGCAATACTCGAACTGGGTGTACATTTGAGTATGCCGAGCAACGTATCGTTCGAATAGACATATATTTCCATCAGTACTGTCGAAGTCGATACGGGGGCCGTCAGGGTTCCGTCGAATCTGTACAATACTGTATATTCTGCATATAGATAATCATCTGCACGCAAGGTAAGAGTCAGGTCCTGTGTACATATGCAATTAACTTTGTTTGTGATACCTTTTTTTACCAATATCTCAAAAGCGGTGCGTCCGCCGCTTTGTATCGTATATGTCTTATAGGCACTTGTTACGTAGTTTACACATGACACAGCGTCGGATATCCTTTTTTCGGAGGAAGAACTGCCAAGAAGCACGACAATTGCAGAAACATCATCACTTTTCACATAAAGAACGAGGCACCTGCCGGCGTTTGACGTATATCCGGTCTTGCCGCCGACAACGTAAGGAATCTGGTCGAGCAGGGGATTTGTGTTTGTAAGATTATGACCACTTATTGTAAGCTGTTTCGTTGAAATAATTTCAATAAAAAGCGGGTCCTGCACAGCAGCTTTTGTGATAAGGGCCAGGTCGTAGGCTGTTGTGAAATGCTCATCATTGTCAAGCCCGTGTGGCGACGTAAAATGTGTATTATATGCGCCGAGAATACGTGCTTTTTCATTCATAAGCTTGCAAAAAGCCTCAATACTGCCCGCAGCATGCTCTGCAAGAGCGCCGGCAGCGTCGTTTCCCGAGCTCATCAGCATACCATATAATAGAGCTTCGACCGTTATTACTTCGCCGCGTTTAAGATGCATAGAAGACCCTCCTATAGCAGCGCTTTCGCGGCTCACTGTCGTCTCTTCGTCGAGATCGCACAGCTCCGCTACAATAAGAAAAGTCATAACTTTAGTTGTGCTCGCCATGGCGACCTGCGTGTTCGCGTCTTTTTCGTATAATATTCTGTTAGTATTCTTGTCAAGAATAATTGCATTTCTGGCATTCAGCTCAGGCTCTTTTATGTTTTTAAGGCTGTTTGTCACTTCGGCCAGCTCGTCTGATTTCAATATGTTTTTTACTGCTCCTTCCGGTGAAAAGATGGTCGATTCCTTTTCACCATAATCAAAAACTTCCTCGGCTTCTTCGCTCAGAACAGGCAGCTTGTATACTCTGTCATATGTAGCTATACAAGTAACAATGTAAAAAAACAGCGACAGAGCAACTATTGCGAAAAATTTTTTATTATGGATTCTTCTGTTCATGACGGGCAAGACCTCTTTTGACATTAGACATATATAAATATATGTGCCTATGGCTAATATAAGAACAAGCATTTTTCACGAAAAAACGACTGAAAAGGTCGAAATTAGTCGATAAAAGACACAAAAAAGTTACTGTACACGGAGGCTGATTTGGTGGTATAAGGGGTGTGTAAGGGAGTGAGGAAATATGTTTTCGTGTGAGAGTATCATTGCGATTTGTATGATTTTGGTAGTGTTTTTAGCCGGGATCGGGGCTGTTTTGGGGTGCGTTGATTATATGAATAAATATGATGAGACAACGCCGGCTGAAAAGGAGGAGGAGTTTTTCACAAATGCGGAGGTGATGAGAGTTGCGCAGGTTATTTTCGGGCTTATTGAATAAGAAAGGCTCTATAAGTATATCGGTTGCTTTAATATTGCTTGCTGTGTGCGTGCTCAGTCTCGTGTTTGTTGATTACGCAAGGGCGCTTGTGTATAAACGTGATATAGAAGACAGGCTTGGCCTTGCTGTATCGTCGGTTATGTCGTATTACGACTATATACTGGCAAAGGAATACGGCTTGTACGGCTTTTGTATTACAGGCAATTACGATGCGACTGCGCTGGCAGACAGATATTTCAGGGGGTGCAACTTTGAAGATGACAGGGGGATCAATCTGCTGTCGTATGACAGTATTGAGGTCGGCGCGACTCTTGCAAAGCCGCTTTGTGAACCTGATGTTCTTCAGTCTCAGATTGTCGGTATCATGAAGTATAAGAGTACTGCAAATCTGATTGAGTACGTTATGGAGCTGTTTGATATAGCAAAAGAGGCAGATACTTCCAAGGGGCTTTATGCACTCAGCGGAGAGTGTGCACAGGTTATAGAAAACACTTCAGAAACGCTTGTTATGCTTGAGTATACTGTTGAGGGATATTTTGACGGCGACAGATTATGCGTAAATGGATTTGAGTTTTTTGCATATGATACGTTGATTGAATCTGCGCTGGAAAATAATCCCAACGATCCATATTATGGAATAAAACTCGTAAGGGATACCTTCAGTGAATATCTTGAATATAACAATACGGCTCTGTATTACTGTAACGAACTGAATACGTCAATCGGCAGAATAGATGCTCTTATTAAAGAGGCCGAAGATCTGTGCCGGGAAGACGAGTCGGCAGCCGGGACGTTTGAATCACTTATCAGCCAGCTAAGGGAGCAACGAAATAGCATAAGTAATTTGAAAATCAACAATGATGTTTCTGAGAACGTGATTATATTTCAGGAGATGATCTCGTCTTTAGATTCGTTTATTGGAGGTAAAGGCAATCCTGCGCAGCTTGATAATATACTTGCTCATGCAAAGGATGTAAACGTTGGACTTCAGGTGAGGGTTGTGCGCAGCGCATCTGATGATTCGTATACAAAATATGACACAAGAGATGAGACTCAGACTCAATACAACGATTCTGTGAATCAAGATCATGAGGACGACGAAAATAGCGGGGGAATAGACAGTAGTATATATACAACACTTCCGTCTGTTCTTGCAGGTAAAAATACTGTTTCTTTTGGTGACGTTCTTGATACTGCTATTGATTTGTCAGGCTTTGACAGTATCGGTATGATGTTGGGCGGTGATTTTCTCGGTGGCATCAAGGATGCGGCTACTGATCTGGTGAATACGGCGCTGGTGGACGATTACGCTCTTACATATATGAATCATCGTCTGGAGGGTAGTTGCCGTGGCCCGTTGGTCGGGGAGATAGAATATATCATCGCAGGCAACAAAACCGACAGTGAGAATTTCAAAGAAGTCAGGAATAAGATTTTCCTGCTCAGATTTGTTTTGAATATTATTCATGTATTCCGCGATGGTGAAAAAAGAGCTCTTGCCAATGCGATCGGCAATGCCATAGCCGCAAGCTGTAGCTACGGTGTCGGAGGGGCGGTGTTTGCACTTGTGATTATAGCGGCATGGTCGCTTGCGGAGACGTTTTCTGATATTTCCTTGCTGCTTGACGGCGAGAATGTGCCTCTTGTCAAGAAAAAAGGCGACTGGCGGCTCAGCATCGACGGCTTGCTCGGTGGTGCAGGAGAGGATAGCGGAGATAACAAGGAGTCGACTCTCGATAAAATAAATGACTTTGGCTACGCTGAATATCTGAGGGTGCTGCTTATGATGACTCCTTCGGATTCTAAGATTCTTCGTATCGCTGACATCATAGAGCTTAACATGGGGGTAGTCTCCGGCAGACGATATCGCCTTGCAGGGATATATAACGAGATTAGTTTAAGTGCCTGCGTTGATATGAATCTGTATGCAACGTATTTTGTAGGCAAGAGCAAAGAGGCTTTTTATATGGAGGTGACGTCAGATGCTTCGTATTCTTAAAAGCAACAATGGCAGTGTGACTTTGGAAGCCGCCTTTTTGATGCCACTTATCATATTGGTTTTCGTCGCATTTGCCGGCATTATAAATGCTGTCGCCGCCCAGGCATGTATCAATGACAGTCTGTGTAAAACGGCTGATTTTATGTCAAAATATGCCTTTTGTTACAATGAGAAGGGCGTTGAGAGACTGGAGCGTACCGCTATTAAAAAGATCGATGAACTTTTGTCTGAACATATAGAATCGGAAAAAATCAGAGAGAAGATATACGAGTATATTGATTTTGACAAACTTGTTGACTATGCTGACGACTACGTATACAGACAGATTGCACACGGCATTTTTCACGTGTATATGGAGGAGAACAGGATATATAAATCAGGCTTTGTCAATATAGATGACTACAGTCTTAAGGGTAGTTCGTTTTTCAACGGAAATGATGATATTGTGCTTAAAATCAGTGCAGATTGTGGGCTGCTTAATCTTAAAAGTGCCGTCAGGGTTGGCTGTTGGAGCGAGGGAAAGATGTCTTCTGTTATTGTTTCCAATCAGAATGTCTGGGATCTTGATAACTTTTCACGGGGCAGGACGATACGCGACGTGTTCGGAGGCACACTCCCTTATAATTTCCCTGTGATAGCTGTGTACGCATATGGCAGCGCCATTGCAATCAAGAGTCTGGACCACACGGCAGATACTTATAAGGATGCTGACAAATTTGAAAAAGAAATACGGTCGATGATTGATAATCTCGCAAGGTATGAAGGGGAGGAGGATATGCCGATATCGTCAAAGACGTTGACGCTTGTCATACCGGAAAATCAAATGACGCCTGCGCAAAGTAGCGTAATGGGACGGATGATAAGTTATGCTTCTGCAAATGGAATTTTTCTTGATTTGCAGCTTTATCAGCAAAGTTGACAGAAAAAACAGCTTTTTTATTCAGCCGATGAATGATATAATTAAATAATTAATTTACAGAGGGTGATTGATATAGCACTTCTTATAAAAAATGCAATGGTATATACAGGTGAAAACGAAGCAAAGACAGGTCTTAGTGTGCTCGTGGAAGGCAACAAAATTGTTGCTGTTACGGATGACAAGGCGAAGGTTGATGCATTCGCGGAGAAACATAAAGACGACAGTGACTTTTCACAGATAAATGCGTCAGGATATTTGCTTATGCCCGGACTTGTAAATACTCATACGCATTCTCCTATGACTGTCTTGCGTAACATCGGCAGCGACCTCACGCTCCAGGATTGGCTTTTCGGTGAGATCATACCAAGAGAGTGCAATCTGACACCGGAGAACGTTTATTACGGATCTATGGCTGCCCAGATGGAAATGATGCGCTCAGGTACGACGTGTTTTTGCGATATGTATGAGCCTTTCGAAATGCTGACAAAGGCAACAATCGACTCCGGAATGAGAGCCAATATTTGTACTGCCGGTCTTCATAATGACTGGTCTACAGGTGAAAAGCGTACGTATGAAACTTTTGAAAAATCGGCAGAGCTTTTCAGGGAATATAACTGTCACGACAGATTGAATATCTTCTTTGAAATGCATTCTGTATATCTGTACAGACAAGAGTGGCTTTACAGAATTGTTGAGAATGCCAAAAAATATAATACAGGTATCCATATGCATCTTCACGAGACGGAGAGGGAAATATCTGAATTTATGGAGCTGAATAACGGACAGAGACCGACGCAGTTCCTTGAAGAGATTGGTGCTTTTGACGTTAAGACTGTAGCTGCGCATTGCACTCATATGAATGACGATGATATTGAGATTCTTAAAAAACACGACGTAAATGTCGCTGTCAACATGACAAGTAATCTCAAACTCGGAAGCGGGATTCCGCCTCTTACAAGATTCCTTGATGCCGGCATAAATGCTACGCTTGGTACTGATGGTTGTGCAAGCAATAATAATCTCAATATGTTTGAAGAGATTCATCTTGCGGCGCTTTTGTATAAGGGTCTTTACAAAGATCCGACACTCGTAAAGGCTAAAGACGTAGTAAATATGGCAACAAAAAATGGTGCGCGTGCTCTTGTATCCGAACCTTGTGGTATAATTAAAGAAGGATATCTTGCTGATATGATTCTTGTTGATTTGTCGGCGATTCACCTTAATCCGATAAATGACGTAAATGCATTGATTTGCTATTGCATGCAGGGCTCAGACGTTGATACGACGATTATAAACGGCAAGGTTGTTATGAAAAACAAGCGCTTTACAGCGATTGATGAAGAGAAGATTATGTACGAGGTAAACAACATAAAGCTTCACAAATGAAAGTAAATCACATTGCCAAAAAAGGTAATGTTAAGTATAATTCTTATATAAATTGTTAGGATGGTGTTTTGAATGAAAATTTCTTTTTCTACGTTAGGATGTCCTGATTGGAAGTGGCCGAGCATTATAGCAACGGCTAAAGATATGGGATATGATGGTATTGAGGTCAGAGGCGTTGGCAGTCAGCTTTATGCTCCTGCAATCAGCGTATTTTCACCTACAAATATAAACAAGACAAAAGAGAAACTTTCATCTATGAATCTGCAGATATCATGTCTTGCGTCGCACTGCTACTTGTTTGACAAGGAAAACAACGAAGAGATTATGAAAGAAGCTTATGCGTACGTTGACCTTGCATCAGAACTTGGCGTCAAGTACATAAGAGTCCTTGCAGATAAAGATCCGCAGCCTTCTGACAATATTGACGACGATTTTGTGGCTGCGAACCTGTCATTGCTGGCAGATTACGCGCTTGAGCGCAATGTGACGATACTTGTTGAAACAAACGGTGTGTATGCAGATTCTGACAGGCTTCTTAAGCTTGTTGAGTCGGTAAACAAGCCGGCTCTGGCAGTCTTGTGGGATATCAACCATCCTTACAGATATTTTGGTGAGACACCGGAGAAGACTTATAGCACATTATCTGAATACATCAGATATATCCACGTCAAGGATTCTGCACCTGCAGAGGACGGCAGAATTGTATACAAGATGATGGGTAACGGCGATCTGCCTGTAGAGGCCGTTCTTAAGATTCTCAAGTCAAATAATTATGACGGCTTTATTACTCTTGAATGGGTAAAAAGATGGTATTCAGAACTTGAAGAGCCCGGCATTGTATTTATGCAGTATGCCGGATACATCAAGCGTTTATGGAGGAGCTTATGAGCTTTGAAGAATATTCAATAGGTGTGCTGACAGATGGTAATATGGGCACAAATCTGACGTACAGACTTGCGTCTGCCGGATATAGTCCTACGATTTTCAATACAAATATAATCAACACAGAACGTTCTAAGGGACAGCAGTATATTGCCGAACTGGAAAACATGGGAATCAGCACGTGTCTTGATTATGATTCTTTCTTCTTGTCTCTCAAGGAAAACCGCGTTGTTTTCATTATCAGTCATAATCAGATATTTTCAAAATACGTTCTCCGTGAGATTGATAAGTATATTAATGCTTCTGATATCATAATTGACATGTGTGACGTCAGCTACGATATAGCCACAAAAAGATGCCAGGATTATAAAGAAAGGGCTATTTCATATCTTGCAACAGGCTTTTCAGGCGGTGAATACGCTGCTTTGCATGGAGCTTCACTTATGCCGGGCGGTCCTAAGGACGCGTATAACAACGTACGTCCTTTGTTTGAGGCCCTGAGTGCAAAATATGGTACTACTCCTTGCTGTGAATATATCGGCCCTGACGGCAGCGGTATGTACGTGAAAATGGTACATAATGGTATTGAATATGTGCTTATCCAGACGATTTGTGAGGTTGTTGGTGCTGTAAAGAAACTTCTTGGCTGTGACAGTACGGAAATCTGCGAGATTCTCAAAGAATGGGAAACAGGGGATACAGACAGCTATCTTGTTGACCTGGCACGTTATATTTATTCTAAAAATGATTATCACACAGGTAAGCCGATTGTTGAAGTTGCCTCAGATAAAGTTGAGTATTCAGATTCCGTAAAATGGCTTTGTACGAACGCACTAGAACTTTCTGTACCCGTTCCTACGATTCACGCGGCAATGGAGCAGAGATTCTTCTCCGGAATGAAAAACGATCGTGTTGGCGCTTCGAATCTTTTCAAAACGGCGGTTATTCCTGTAAGAGACGTTGAAAAAGGTGATTTTATTGAGATGGCAAGGGCGGCGTACTGCGTTACGGCACTGAACGCATACGTTGAAGGCTTTGCACTTCTTAATAAAGCAAATGACGTGTATATGTGGGACCTTAATCTCGAAGCCATTTCAAAAATGTTTGAAGGTTCATCTTTTATCAAGTCACGAATTTTACGCCATGCAGTAGATGCTCTGACAAAAGCAGGTAGGAGTACGAGTAATCTTATCAAAAAAAGTGGCTACAGTTCTGTTATAAACAGGTATCTGCCGGATGCCAGAATGTTTGCCAATATCTGTATAGAGAGCGGTATTGCAATGCCGACGCTTATGAGCGCGCTGACATATGTAGACACATATCGTTTGTCCCCGATGCCGACCGGACTGATATCTCTTATCCGTGACCACATCGAAAATACAGGGTATGTCAGAAACGATGAGTTGATTGGTACTTATACTGTTGACTGGGAGAATCCCGACGATACAGTAAAGAGCTTTAAGAAGTAGGAATATCTTTATGGTCTTCTGCATACTGCCTTTCGTATCTGATATCCTTTTTGATAGCAGAAGCAGTGATCGCAGTGATGTATGTGAAGATCATGTAGGTGATACCGATGATATACCATAATCTGGTACCTGTGACTCTTGCGATAGTAACGCAAAATGGCTGAAGTGGCATTGACCACCATTTGAACATATTGGTAAAGAACATAACTGATCCTTCTTTGCCGGCCATAAATGCCACGAAATAAATAACGAATGCAACAAAACCTAGTAATTGGTGATAGAACAATCCCATTGCCAGGTTTTTCATTTTTTTGGCCCTCATCAATATGCAAAACGCAATATACATTACCAATAATACGATGTTTGCCACGAAAAGGAGTGTGCTGACTTTTCTGAATTCAAATGAAAAGTCTTCGTATCCGAAAATGTACGAGCTTGCCAGCAACATTGCGCTTATCGCTGTAAATATATAGAAGAAAATCATTTTCGGTTGTACGGCTTTTTTCAGCATATTATTCATTTTCACGGAAATCTCCTTTGTCTGGTAACGGGCAGTAATATTTGTAATGCTTTCGTATTATACATCAAAAGTAAGAAGCAGACAAATTTATTGGAGTTGATACAATGAATAATATGGGAAAAAGCATTATTAACTTTTTTAAGGGCATTTTATTTGGCATTGCGGTCGTTATTCCCGGCTTGTCAGGGAGTGCGTTTCTGGTAGTTCTTGGTATTTACGAAGATGTAATAAACGCAGTTGCAAATATCCGCAGGAAATTCATGCGGAATTTCCTTTTTTTGTTACCAATAGCGCTCGGCGGCTGCCTGGGAATAATTTGCTCAACGCGTTTTGTGCTTATGCTCTGTATGCGCTTTCGTATTCCGGCGTATCTGCTTTTCATTGTTCTTGTCTTGAGCGCTTTTCCTGATGTAATAAAGAAGGTGAAAAAACGACGCTTTACATTCCGTATGCTGCTTCTTGTTTTCATCGGGCTTGTATTCATCATCGCTGTTGGCTTCTTTTCACAGTGGCTGCAAGCAGGGCATACCACTGAAATAGGTGAGTACGTGGCGGTAAAAAATGTCAGCTCAGTATACGACGGTATTGTTGTATTGTTTTCAGGCTTGCTGTCTTGCGGCCTGATGGCAGTGCCGGGTGTGAGCGGGTCTGTAATATTGATGATGATAGGGCAGTACGGCACAGTATACAACGCTGTAGCCACGTTCAATTTTCCAATTATTGGTTTATTTGCGTTGGGAGCAGGGGTGGGGATAATGTGCGCATCAAAAATATTGTCGCGTATCCTTGCAAAATTTGAATATGAAATGTATTATGTAGTCATGGGAATATTGGCAGGCTGCATCATCACATTGTTTGTTTCCGGCGTGCTTGATATCCAATATATGGAAATACTGGGAGCTATCGGATTATGCACATGAACATCAATAAAAACAGACTTTCAAAGATTATGGTTATTATACTCACTGTCACACTTCTGGTGGCGGTTTTCTGCCCGATGCTTGCATCGGCCGCTACAGCAGACCCGGCCGCAACACTTGACCCGTCGTCTACTGCCGAAGCTGTCCCGCGGATCGAACCTCGTGGCTGCTGGGCATGGGGCCCCGGAAAACTTTTTCTTGTATCAAGCGCAGTCGTATTGCTCATTGCAATTCTGATCTCTCTTATCCAGGCAAACCGTAAGTTTAAAGATTGATAAACATTATCACAAACGACTTACAAACCATCAAAAAAATTTGTTAGTTGAAAAATTAAACGCAACAACGAAGAACTAAATGCAACGCGAAAAGTTAAATGCAACATGAAAAGACTGAATGTACAGTGTTTTTTTTGAAAAGCACTGTACATTCAATAAAAAATAGATAAAATAGAGTTAGCTGGTAGCGGCAACTCTTTTTTTTGGGTATAACAAAATTGAACTGCATAAGTTTTTAAAAAGTGTGTTAAACTGATACCTTAGTAGAAAATAAAGATCATTTTGTAGAGACAACATTAGTCCCTGAGTTGTTTTGTTCTGTATGTGAAAATGATTTGGCTCGTCTAATAGATAAATTTCATATGAATAATATAGAATAGATGGAGGTAATATACATGAAAAAACTAACCGGCATACTACTTTTATTTGTATTAATATTCTCACTTTGTGTGACATCATGTAAACCAAGACAGTCATTTATCCATAAAAATGACAAAGGGTATGTGGTTACATTCTCACGTAAAGATTTGAAAAAAGCAAAAAAAGTAAGGGATAGAGTGTATAAACAAGGAGGCAACATACAGGTTGATAACATTCTTGATTATAGACTTAGATTTAATTCTATTTATGAACTGCATGATTTTTTTGCTTTAGGTGATATATCGTATCAAAAAGCGGAAGATATTTATTTTGAGTTAGCCTCATCAGTTGATAAAAATAATAATATACAGCTTTTTGATCTTGATGAGATTTTACAGCTTAATATAGAATTGGATAAATTGGATTATGTAGATTTATATAAAGTGTGGTTATATTCTGACTCCTACTCATATGAAGTTATGGGACAGATTATAGATTGCGATGGAGGATATCATTTGATTTTTAATCAGAATAGCTTAAATGCTTCGCCTACTGATTGGATCGATCAAAATGCTGAAAAAGTATATACCACACAGATAGATGGATATAATGCAACAGTCAGTGAGACTATGGAGTCAGATGGCTCAATAAGTACAAATGTACGTTTTGATACTATAGTGCTTGATGATGGCACAATAGATATTTCCCGATCATACTCTAATAACACCAAAGAAGATGAGCGTTACAGTGAGGATATTAGAGTATACAGAGTAATTAACGGAGTGAAATGTCAAGCGTCAATATATGTTACTTGTTATGATAAAGCTTGTGACCATGAGTATGTTTGCGTAGAATGGATAATTGAAAATACACAGTTGATGCCTTACGATGATGCATATGAGCAGCAGATACTTGATAAGGTGAAATAATTTATATGTTATATGAATGGGACTAGATACAATTGTGGGTTTTGATACCCTGGAAGTATCTTTTGTGTTAGTTGAAAAATTAAACGCAACAACGAAGAACTAAATGCAACTCTTTGTAAATATGAAAATTAGTGTTTGCCGGTGCTTTTGATTTACTTGATAAGGTCTCTTGTTAGGTTAATTTCATGTGGTTGTATAAGGTTGATATT
Source organism: Clostridia bacterium (assembly GCA_045546695.1). GTDB lineage: Bacteria > Bacillota > Clostridia > UBA1212 > UBA1255 > SIG424. The sequence goes on from JAZQDE010000001.1 coordinate 64,497, forward strand.
TAGCTTTTCACCGGTCGTATCATTGTAAATCAGCTTAAACAACTCTGTAGGTGATTTAAAATTAAATTCACTTCTGCCATAGGAGTTTATGTGGCACATCATTAAGTCTATTTTTTCTTGGGATAGATTGTTGAATGATGAGCCTTTTGGCAAAAAATAACGAATGAACTCGTGATTTCGTTCACAGTTACTTTTTTGCTCAGGACGTTGGGGGTCACAGTAAAAGACTTTTGACTGAAGTTCACCTGTTTCAGGATCCATTTCGATATCTAGTGGATTACTGAATTCGGATCCTCTATCTGTAAGAATTACCGGGAAAAGTGTGGAGAACTCATCCTCGGTGAGAACAGATCGTAATTTATCGAATACTTTTTTTACACATGCAGAGTTGTTTTTTTCTTCTAAAAAAGCTAACTGTAGATTGCAATTTCTAAAATACAAGGTAAGCAGTGATTTTCCTCCTTTGGTGCCTTCTACTGTATCGATTTCTACTACATTAACATCAGGGTTTTTGTCAATATATGCTTTTTTCAACAAAGGTGAAATAAATTCATCTAGTTCCTGTAATTCATTTTCAGACAAAGCAATCCCTTGCCTGGATTCTGAGCGTTCTGTTTCGTAAGCCAGTTGAGCTTTCTTTGCATCATATAGCCACTTACTCAAAAGGCAGCGTGATTTTCGAGGACAACCGTTACAAACGAAAGGTGATTGTTTGTATTTGTCACAAATTTCTTCTTGAAAATCCTCACAGTGAGAATTGCAACCACCACATAATCTGCAACTCATATGTTGTTTAAAGCAGGTTGGACTTTTACATTTCTCGCGTATTTTGCAAGATGAACGGTGTACACAAACATTGTGCGTCTGCAATGTTGTGACGTTGTGATACGGAATGAAAATACGATGCTTTAAAATTTCGCGTATGATAGTCGATTTGTTTTTTTCTAAATTTTTTGCAATTTCTGTAAATGATAGATTATCTTTTAATCCGGTTTGAATAGACATTCTGTCATCTAAATTCATGTGTTTACCCATATGTGTAAACCTCCTTTCGTGCACCGGCAAACACATATAGAATTTTATATGAAAAAATATATAATACAATATGATATTAAGGTTGAAGATGTAAATGCAATTTTTTTAATTATATCAAAAAGTTTAAAGATAAATTAGTGCGAAGATGTAAACGCAACGCATATGTTGCGTTTAGTTTTTCAATTAAACCATCAAAAAAATTTTTTAAAATACTGGTGTCAACCATTAGCGAAAATGTCCCGGAAAAGTTGAAACATTAGCGCTTGATGGTCGGAGCTGTGTAAGTGAATAAAACACCAACAAATATTGGGTGAGAGGGTCCGGATACTTTGCGATTCTTCAACAGAAGGAGGGCTGGTTGAAGAAAACGATTCTTCTGGCTGTTGAAGGAGCGGAATTTATTGATTTTCTTCAATAGGAACCGGCTGTATTGAAGAAAAAAGGCTTTTTGCGTTGATATCAGGCCAATTTACCGGTTTTTCTTCAACACAGACACCGCTGGTTGAAGAAAAGTCTGCGATAGTGCTCTGAAAAGCATGTTTTCATCATTTTTCTTCAATACAGCATACCGCTATTGAAGAATTTTCAGCAAAGGACGATGTGGTAATGAAAATCCCGTCCGCCAACCCGCCTCCATCTATATAGATGGA
>JAZQDE010000002.1:0-60120 GCA_045546695.1 Clostridia bacterium
TTTTGTTGCGATTTGTGTTAAAATACTTCTCACGGGAGCCACCATCCTTTAGTGTTTTTTCGCTAATCATTAATTTATCACTAATCGGGGCTCCCGTCATTATTTTTTCTTTTCAAATCCCAAGATTTATTTTACACCAACCTCCCCCGGTGAAAAGGGGTCACTTCCTTATAAGTCCGTTTTCCTTTTTAGGAATTCTTATTACAAATTCAAAAAACTCGCCTCTGTCAAACTGAGCTGCACGAAGCTCAACACCACCTTTTTTTACATCCGTAATCAACTCTCGTATGTTTCCTACAAAAAGCTTTATGTCCTTCAGAATATTTTGTTTGTTTCTCTTTCCTGGCAGAATCTGTATTTGTGTTTCTTTCTTTTCCTCAAGGCTCAACGCCTGTTTTATAAGCAAATCTGCAATATACTTTTCCGTTTCCTGGACGCTGTAGTGCATATCACATACCGTTTTTATAACTTTAAGTTGTAGCTTTTCATCATCAATCTTAAGAAGCGCTCTTGCATGTCTCTCTGACAAACCATACGTGCAGATAACCTTTTTAGTCATAGGCGGAAGTCTCAGAAGTCTTATCTTGTTTGCTATTGCTGATTGACTTTTGCCTACTTTGCGTGCCACTTCTTCCTGAGTAAGTCCGTATTCCATAATCAGGCAAACGTATCCTTCTGCCTCTTCTATAAAATTAAGATTTTCACGCTGAAGATTCTCAACAAGAGCAAATATTGCGCTCTCGTTTTCTGATATGTTATATACTATCGCCGGTATAGTCCTGAGTCCTGCTATTTTTGCTGCCCTGAGCCTGCGTTCTCCGGCTACAAGTTCGTATGTGGGAATTGCTTCACCTAAACATCTGACTGTAATAGGCTGCAACACGCCGTATTGTTTTATTGATGCTGCCAAGTCATAGAGACTCGATCTGGCAAACTCCTTGCGAGGTTGCAGAGGATTTGCACGAATTCTTTCCATAGGTATCTCAATAATGACCTCATCCCTTGCAGAATCTGAATACAATTTTTTAGCGTTATTTCCGTCAGTCATAAAAAAACCTCCTACTCAAATATTGATTGACATAGGAGGTTTATACGCCATATAAACGGAAAAATAAATACCCTGAGCGAGTCGACAACAGACTTTTCACCGACTCGTTATACATCATTTCGACCATTTTCGACTCGTTATAGGGGTTTTTTGGTAATAATTGCGGTGTTTCGGGGGTAACGAGTCGGTAAGATGTTTGTTTTTTTGATATATATATTTCTGTGAATAATTGCCTCGTCGTCCACCTTGAGCTCGTATTTTTCTTCGCCTTCAAAGAAGCCGCAAAGCGCTTTGAGTGCATATGAAAATGATGGTTCTTCTCCCATACCTTTCATGCTTATGAAATGTCCGCCGACCTTAACAAAAGGCATACAATACTCAAGCAGGCTGTTGAGGGGCGCCACTGCCCTTGCCGTCGCCGCATCGTATTTTTCTCTGTGCTCAGGATTGCGTCCGAGCTCTTCTGCACGAGTCTGTATTGTGACAATATCTGTAAGTCCAAGTCGTCTTATCACTTCATCCAGAAAACGGATTCTCTTTCCTGTTGAATCAATAAGACAAACGTGAATATCCGGGCACATTATTTTCACCGGCACACCCGGAAAACCTGCGCCTGTACCTACATCAATAAGTGACTTTACGTTGTTTTTTCGCAGGGCCGGAATTATGCTTACGCTGTCTACAAAATGCTTTACAATAAATTCCTTTTCATCAGTAATCGCGGTCAGGTTCATAACCTTATTCATTTCGAGCAAATAGTTCATATATTCTTCCAGCTGCCCGATTTGTGTGTCTGTTACATCAAGGCCGAATTGTGAAAAGCCGTCTGTCAGTATTTTTCTGTTAATTTCAGTCATTTTTAATATCTCCTGTCGGATTCTGGTTGAAATATATCAGCAATGCCGTTATATCTGCCGGTGAAACGCCTGTGATACGGCCAGCCTGACCGATTGTTTCCGGCTGGATTTTTGTCAGCTTTTCGCGTGCCTCGAGACTTATATTGGTAATTACGCTATAGTCAAAATCCTGCGGAAGCGCGCGACCTTCTGTCTTTTTGAACTGCTCTATCTGAGAAAGCTGGCGCTTGATATAACCTTCATATTTAACAGTAATTTCTATCTGTTCAATCTCTCTGAAAGACAATTCTTGTCTGTCGTTGTCGGGTCTTGCGAGATCTTCGATATCGCAAAGATTTTTGTAAGAAATTTCCGGTCTTTTCAACAAATCAAGCAAAGACGTATTGCCGCTTTTTATAGCAGCCGTTCCCAGATTTTCTATATATTCGTTTACTGCGGGACTTGGTGAAATGTGAGTCTGCGTAATTCTTTCAATTTCGTTATTTATATTTGCCATTTTTTGGCAGAACTTGTCATATCTTTCCTGTGAAATCAATCCAACTTCGTAACCAAGTTTTGTCAGTCTCGCGTCGGCATTGTCCTGTCTTAAAATAAGTCTGTATTCTGACCTTGCGGTCATCATTCTGTAAGGCTCTTTTGTTCCACGTGTAACAAGATCGTCGATGAGCACGCCGATATATGCTGTTGCGCGGTCAATTACAATTGGTTCTTTAGACGACAATTTCCTTGCGGCGTTTATTCCGGCAATCAGTCCCTGGCCTGCAGCTTCTTCGTATCCGGAGGAACCATTTATCTGTCCCGCACAGAAAAGCCCGCTTACAAAGCGACTCTCCAGTGAAAGCTTAAGCTCCCGCGCATCTATTGCATCATACTCAATAGCATATGCAGGTCTCATAACGCTTACATTTTCAAGACCTGTTATTGTGCGGACAAAAGCAAGCTGTACGTCCTCGGGAAGACTGGAAGAGATTCCCTGCATATACATTTCCTGCGTACCGCTTCCCATAGGTTCCAAAAACATCTGATGGCGTTCTTTGTCAGCAAATCTGACAATTTTATCCTCTATAGACGGACAATATCTGGGACCTACTCCTTCTATTGAACCATTGAATAATGGCGATCTGTCGAGATTGGCCTTTATAATGTTGTGAGTCTCTTCAGTTGTATGTGACAAATAACACGGAACCTGCTCTAAATCACTCCTGTATTCTTCAAAAGAAAATGAAAAAGGCTGTTCGTCGCCATATTGTGGCTCCATTTTGTCGAAATTAACTGATAATCCGTTGATTCTCGGAGGAGTTCCTGTTTTGAAACGCACGATTGTGTGTCCACATTCTGCCAGACAGGCAGAGAGCTCATTTGCCGGAAAATGGCCATCCGGGCCACTGTTTCTGCTGTAGTCTCCGATTATTATCTTACCTTTTAAGTATGTACCTGTGCAGGCAATTGCGCACCTGCATTTATATATTCCGCCAAATTCTGTCTTTACACCTGTAACAAACTGTTTGCCGTTTTCATCTTTTTCAACGAGCACCTGTGTGATTTCTGCCTGCTTGAGATCAAGATTTTCCTGACTTTCAAGCGCATTTTTCATATACATCTGGTACCTTTTTCTGTCAATCTGTGCACGTGGAGAATAAACGGCCGGGCCCTTTGCTTTGTTCAGAAGCTTTGTCTGAATCGCGTTAAGGTCTGCAGCCTTGCCCATCTCACCGCCGAGGGCGTCGATTTCCCTTACAAGCTGACCTTTTGCCGTACCACCTATGCTGGGGTTGCACGCCATATTGGCAATACTGTCAATATTTATACCGAAAATAACAGTTTTGTATCCGAGACGCGCCGCTGCTAAAGCCGCCTCGCAACCTGCATGTCCTGCGCCGATAACTGCTATATCATAACTTCCGTAATATTCAAAATACTTGTTTGCCATTTTTTAACACCACACAATACTCTGTCGATTTACTTATTTTCCCAGGCAGAATTGACTGAAAATGGTCTCAACAACATCTGCCTCTATAGATTTTCCTGTTATTTTCTCCAAAAATTTACCACATTCCCATATATCGTATGAAATACAGTCAATCGGCATATTATTTTTGTAACTTTCTTTTGCCTTTGTGATTGCATCTATGCTGCTGTCGAGCAAATTCTTGTGTCTTTCGCTCGTTATGATGTTTTCCGTGTTCATATACACGCCTTTTTCTGTGAAAATACGGCGGAGCTTTTCAAATATTCCTTCTATTCCATTATTTGACAATATTGAAATCATAACCGGATCGTATTGTGAAAACTCTTCGCACAATTTCTTTTCACCGGCATCGTCAATAAGGTCTGTCTTATTTATAATGGTAAGGATTGGTAAATTATATCTTTGTGAAATATCTGAAAGCAGTTCTTTTTCTTCATCAATATCACATTGAGAGTCGATTACGTACATTATCAGGTCGGAATCCGAAATGGCTGTATAAGACCTGTCGACACCAATCCTTTCAACAACATCTTCTGTTTCGCGAAGGCCTGCTGTATCTGTAACTATAATCGGAATGCCGTCTACGTCTATATTTACTTCGATAATATCTCTCGTTGTTCCGGGAATATCTGTAACAATCGCTCTTTCGCTTCCATAAAGTACGTTAAGAAGAGAAGATTTTCCGGCATTTGGTTTGCCGGCGATGGCAACTTTGAATCCATCTTTAATGATTCTTCCGCGTGAATACGTACAAGCCATTGCTTTTAGCTGTTTTTCGATACTTTCAAGCGTCTGCATCGCTTCTTTTGCAGTATCTTCCTCCATTTCATATTCAGGATAATCAATTGCAACTTCAATCTGTGCAAGGCAGAGGCTCAACTTTTCACAAATATCATTAAGCTCTCTGTCAAGTCTGCCGGAAAGCTGATTGATTGCCGCTTTCTGGGCCTGGCTTGTCTTTGCGTTTATAAGATCCATAACGGCTTCTGCACCGGACAGGGCAATTCTTCCATTTAAAAATGCTCTTTTTGTAAATTCGCCGGGCTCGGCAGGACGCGCGCCGTTTTTGTAAATCAGCGACAATATAGAATGCATTACCGCGTATCCGCCGTGGCAATTTATCTCAACGACGTCTTCTTTTGTATATGATTTAGGACCTCTCATCAATGTTATGAGGCATTCATCAAGGACGGTGTCTGTTGAAGGGTCTACTATATAACCATATTTAATCGTATGAGTAGACATGCGGGCAACAGAATCTGCCGCCCGCTTTGTATCAACAAATATTTTATCAGCAACATCTATTGCATTTATGCCACTGATTCTTATTATACCGATGCCACCGCCACCGGACATGGTGGAAATAGCTGCAATAGTATCTTCTAAATACTGCTTCATATCTTCTTTACATATGGCTTCGTCTTTACTACTACGTAACGATTTGGCTCGTAACCCTGGCTCTCTGTAACAACATTTCTGTTTGTCTGGAGCGCCATGTGAATTATTCTGCGCTCGTATGCCGGCATTGCGTCGAGAGCAACAGGTCTTTTGTATTTCATAACTCTCTCAGCAGCTCTGGAAGCGATACCCTTTAATGTCTGTTCACGCTTTTTTCTGTAATCCATTATATCGATATTTACGCGAACGTAATTTTCTTTATCCTTATTAACTAATGTGTTTGCGATATAGTTAATCGCCTGAAGAGTATCTCCGTGCTTGCCAATCAGATGTGCAACATCGTTACCTGTAATAGAAACGTCGATAACCTTCTCGTCGTTTTTGATTGACTCAAAGAATTCGTATTTCGGATAATCGTCTTCTGAACGTGATCTTTTGATAATCTCGTCTAAAAACGCTGCAACAATTTTGGAATCAGAAACGTTTGCTGTTACTTTAACCTTTGCGCCTTTGCCGCCGATAAAACCAAGTACAGCTTTGCTGCCTTCTTCTAATATCTCTACATCTGCATCTTCAAGGTCGATTTCTAATTCTGCCAAAGCCATCTGAATAGCTTCGTCTACTGTTTTTGCTTCTTTTATAACTGATTTAGACATTTATAACACTTCCTTCTTTTTTCTTCTTAACAAAGACTTTCTTAATCAATATTAATTGGATAATTCCGAATACGTTACCCATGGTCCAGTAAAAACCAAGTCCTGACGGAACCATAAATGCAAATACGAAAGTCATTATCGGCATTATTTTCAACAATCCGTTCATCGGATTGGGAGCCTCATCTTTTTTAGGTTTGTTTGCCTGAGCAAACTTTGTTGAGAGATATTGCTGCAGATATGTGGTAGCTACCGTAAGAATCGGAATAAAAAGAAGTGGAACATACAATCCGGGATCTTCCATTATTTTTGAGGGATTCCACGCAGGTACCGCATCCAGTTTAAGGATGCCTAAAAAGTTCATATTTATCGTCTCACTGCTGATATAAAGTGCCGGCTGTCTGATAATCTGGTACAGAGCCATAATCAACGGGAACTGTAATAACATCGGCAAACATCCGCTGAGAGGATTTACATTGTACTTTGAATAAAGCTTCTGCTGCTCTTCTTGTAACTTCTGAGGATCATTTGGATAGCTCTTTTTGAGCTCCTCAATTTTAGGAGCAAGCTCCTGCTGCTTCTCCATGCTCTTTTGCTGATTGTAAGTAAGAGGAAACAATAAAAGCTTCGTAATAAACGTAAACAATATCAGCGCAAGACCATAATTGTCAAACGCCAGGTAAGTATATATAAAATCCATTAAAACCCCGAAAGGTTTAGCTAAAAAATCCATAATAACTCCCTTATTTTACAGGATCATAACCGCCTTTGCTAAAGGGATTACATCTGATAATCCTGTACAGTGCCATAGCGCCTCCCTTGATGGCGCCGTATTTTTCGATAGCCTGAATAGCATATGTGGAACATGTGGGATAAAATCGGCAACAAGGAGCCTTATTGGGAGAAATATTCTTACGGTAAAAATTGATTATAGCTAAAAGCATTTTTTTCACAAAAATCCCTCTTTTCTATATTCACTTAAGTCTTATTCTGCCCAGAGTATCCAGTATATCTTCTCTGAGCTCATCAAATGTCGGTATATACTCAGCACGCAGCTTGCGTGATGTATTAGCAGCAACACGATGAGACGGTTTAACAAAAAAAACAAAATCAAATCCGCTGACTGTATCTTGTATGTCATGGCGATAAATCTCGCGGATTAGTCTTCTCATCCTGTTGCGCTGGACTGCATTACCGACCTTTTTACCGGTCACAATGCCTATTCTGTTTACATCGGTACTGTTGGCAAGTGCATATACGGTCACATACTGACCAGATTTGTATTTGCCTTTTTTATATGCCTTTCTGAATTCTGAATTGTTTTTAATTGAGACAGGCATACTTATCCTCACTTATTAAGCAGATAATACTTTTCTGCCCTTCATACGTCTTCTTTTTAATACTTTTCTGCCGTTTGCAGTAGCCATTCTTGCTCTGAAACCGTGAACCTTACTTCTTTGTCTCTTTTTCGGCTGATATGGTCTGATCATCGCCGACACCTCCTTCTTAAGTAAAACGTAAAATATTCGATAAATTTGCTCTTTTGTTTTAGACAAAAGTACTGGTAATTATATCCCTAAAGTGCCTTATTGTCAACGAAAATGAATTTTCAAAATCGTAAAATTTTTTTATTTTTACTAAAGCACAACATGTTGTACCGGTGAAAAATTTTTCCACAAAAACTTGTGAAAAGTGCCAAATTTTCATCTTTTACTTGCTTTTTTTTATAAAAATATGCTCTTGCATTGTAGTTGTATTTTCTGTTATATTAGGTTAGCGCTTATCGATTAATACATCTTCAGATGTTTATTACGCATAATTTTTTACTAAAGACAAAGTTATATATTTTTTACTAAAGACAAGCAATATTTTTGGAGGAAATATTATGGATTACACCCAAAATCAGCTTCGTCAACTTTGGAATGACTGCAAATTATCCATTAAGAAGCAAGTTACTGAATTGCAATACAATACATATATAGATCCCGTGTCGATTATTTCCGTTGAAAATGCTACGGCTCATTTTGGCGTGCCTTCTGAATTTTTAATTTCTGCAATTGAAAATAATTACTTCAGCATTATCAAAAATGAGATTATTGAAGCACTTAAAATGTACGTTACCGTACAGTTTCACCTGGAAGGTACTTACAATTCTCAGCCACAGATTGATACAAGTCTTGATAACGCAAAGGAATCTCTCCTTGCTGTAAAGCAGGAAAAGGCTAATCTGAATCCTAAATATACGTTTGATTCTTTTATTATCGGTAACAGTAACAGAATGGCATATGCTGCAGCTATAGCAATATCAAACGATCCCGGCAACGCATATAATCCACTTTTTATTTATGGACAGTCAGGTCTTGGCAAGACCCATTTGCTTCATGCTATAGGCAACCAGATTTTGTCAAACGATCCCAGGAAAAATATCCTTTATATTCCAACTGAAAAGTTTACGAGTGGATACATTAATTCTATTAAGACGAATACTAACGAAGAATTTATAAAACGTTTTACAGATATTGACGTATTGCTCATCGACGATATTCAGTTCATTTCGGGAAAAGAAAGTACTCAGGTTGAATTTTTCCATATTTTCAATACTTTACACGAGCAAAAGAAGCAAATTGTAATATCAAGCGACAGTCCTCTTAATGAAATACAAATTTTGGCTGAAAGATTAAGAACAAGATTTGCCTGGGGACTTATTACTGATATACAAGCTCCTGATTTTGAAACAAAAGTGGCAATTCTTGGTAAAAAAGCATCCGAGAACAATCTTGAGGTTGATAACGAAATACTTGATTTTATTGCTTATTCTACAGGTAACAATATCCGTGAGCTTGAAAGCGTTATCAACAGCCTTACAATGTCTCTTACTCAGGGTGGAGAGATATCTCTAATCCAGGCTAAAAATGCGCTTAAACATCTTCAGATAAATGAAGTTCATGAAATATCCGCCAGCGTTATCATTGACTGCGTTTCCAGATTTTTCAATATCAGCATTGAAGATATTCTTTCCAAAAAAAGGACAAAAGAGCTTGTTCACCCAAGACAGATTGCTATGTACCTTTGCAGAACACTTACAGATATGTCTTATCCGGATATTGGTGCTACATTTAATGGAAGGGACCATACAACCGTTATGTATGCCTGTGAACAAATTGCTAAACAGGTAGATACTAACCCTGATCTGAAGTTTACAATGGAAGAACTCAAAAAGAGTATAAATATTAACTTATCCACAGATTTCTGTTGATAAGTGGATAAATCCCTGTGGATAACCATGTGGATGAAATGTGGAAAACATTTATTTTTTTTTAGCCTGTGGATAATGTGGATAACTTTTTTGAGTTATCCACAAACTTATACACAAGGAAAAAAGGCTTAAATACTGGACAAAACCTACTTTTCCACAGTTTCCACAGCACATATTATCACTACCACCAAAAAGAAATATATGATATAATAAAAATATATACAATCATTCAGCGGAGGACAAAAAATGAAATTTACATGTAATAAAGACAACCTGATAGAATGCATCAACATAGTACAAAAAGCTATTCCTTCAAAATCATCAATCAATATACTTGAGTGTATGCTTATCGAAGTAGGGGAAGAGCTTCGCTTTACAGGAAGTGACGGAGATTTTGGTATTGTTTATGAAATACCCGGTATTATAGAAGAAATTGGCAGTATCGTAGTCAATTCCAAGACATTCGGCGATATTATAAGAAAGCTTCCTGATATTTACGTAACTATCGAGACACTTGATGATAATACAATTTCTATTACAAGCCGTAATGCAAATTATAAAATCAATGTATTTAATAATGATGGATATCCTCCGGTTGACTTTATTGACTCATCAAACGAATTTAAACTCAGTGAGTCTGTAATGTGCAATCTGATCAAACAGACTTCTTTTGCAGCATGTCTGGAAGATAAACGTGTTATTCTTAAGGGTGTATTTATGGAGCAGAAGGACAGCAAATTGAATTTTGTTGCAATTGACGGTTATAGACTTGCTCTGAGATATACAGAAGTTGAAGATGGCAGAGAATTTGGTATTGTTGTTCCAACAAAAATACTTAATGAATTGTCAAAATCAATTAAAGGAGAAGAAGAAATTATCAAATTCTGCTGCAATGAAAATCAGATTATGTTCTATAACGACAAATTCAGAATGATTTCCAAGCTTTACAAAGGTGAGTACGTTGATTATAAGAAGATGTTTCCTAAAGAATATAAGACAACGTGCAAAATCAAGACAAAAGACCTTCTTGATTCATTTGAAAGAGCTCAGCTCGTTATGAAGGATGAAAGAAAATATCCTTTATCTGTAAAATTTACAAAGAATGATGAAGTTATTGTATATATTAATGCTGAAAATGGTGTATTAAGAGAAGTTATAAATGCTGAAATATCAGGCGAGGAGATTGAACTTGGTCTTAGCATAAAGAGTGTTATTGAATGTCTGAGAGTAATAAATGATGATGAAATCGTTATTTCTCTGACTTCTGCTGTTGGTCCTTGTGTTATTAATGGTATAAATGATAAGGAATTTATATTCCTCACAATGCCGGTTAAGCTTAATAAAGCAAGATAATGTTTGTAGAAAGAATACATCTGGAAAATTTTAGAAATTATAACTCCTTTGATATTGAGTTATCAAATGGAGTTATGGTTTTTTATGGAAAAAACGGTCTGGGAAAAACGAATATTCTCGAAGCTGTTTTTTTGACAGTTATTGGAAAATCTTTCAGAAACAGTAAAGATGCAGATCTAGTAAATTATGGGCAACAAGGCTTTTTCGTTGATATGTCGTATAAAGACGATATTACAGAAAATATAAGCATAAAATATGATAAAAATCATGAAAAATATATAAAAGTAAATGGGTTTTATTTAAGAAAAATGGGTCATCTGATGGGAAACGTACTATCTGTTATTTTTTCACCTGAGGATCTTCAGCTTATAACAGAAGGACCTGGAGAGAGAAGAAAATTTATGGATATTGCAATATCTCAGCTCAGTCCGTCTTATTATTTTGATTTGTTACAGTACAATAAAATTATTACTCAGAAAAAAAGTCTTCTTAAAAAAATAAAATATCAGAATAGTAAAGCTGACAGGGAAATGATGGAAGTATGGAATGAGCAGCTTTCACAAGCCGGAAGTAAGATTGTTGTAAAAAGAAACGAATTTATTAATGAAATAAGCAAAATTGCCGAAGAAAAAAATATAAATATATCTGGTAGTGAAAGATTGAAGATACAGTATGAATCAGGAACATTTCCGGCGGAAGATATAAATAACGTTGATTTTTCAAATGAAAAAGATGTTTGCGAAAAGATGATTAATATTATGAATCAGAAAGCAGACAGGGAAATAGAAAGAGAAACGGCGTATATAGGTCCTCATCGTGATGATCTTATTTTTAAGTTGGATAGTAATGATTTAAAAAGATTTGGATCTCAGGGACAAAAAAGAACAGCTGTATTATCATTAAAAATGGCAGAATTAGAATTATTAAAGAAAAAAACAGGAAGAAAGCCTATTTTTTTATTGGATGATGTGCTTTCTGAACTTGATATTGACAGACAAAGAGCTCTGATTAATGAACTTAATGATATTCAGACGTTGATTACGTGTACTCATATAGAAAAGACAATAAGTAACATATCATCTTTTAAAGCAATTGATCTGGAAAAACTGATTGAAAAAAATCGCCCTTGATGATAAAATATATAAGTTAAAGTATATTCTTTTTTGGGAGTGCGTAGAGTGTTTTTACATATAGGAGAAGATGTAACAATATATAAATCAGATATAGTTGGCATATTTGATATAGAAAAAACGACTACCACCAAGGAAACGAGATTATATCTTAACGGTAACGATAAAAAGATTATTTACGTATCTGAAGAAGATCCGAAATCTTTTATTGTTACAGTAGTTAATAGTGAAGAAATAATATATATTTCGCCTATTTCTGTTGCAACATTAAAAGAAAGATTATTAAGGAGAACATTATGGCAGACGAAAATATGAAAAAAGAAAACGTTTCTTATAACGAGAATGATATCCAGGTATTGGAAGGACTTGAAGCTGTAAGAAAAAGACCGGGTATGTATATTGGTACTACTTCATTAAGAGGATTACATCATCTTGTTTACGAAATTGTTGATAACAGTATAGATGAAGCTCTGGCAGGTCGTTGTGATACGATTAATGTAACAATTAACAGCGATAATTCTATAACTGTAGAGGACAATGGTGCGGGTATTCCTGTAGGTATACACAAGCAGATGGGTATTCCTACAGTAGAAGTTGTTCATACAGTTCTGCATGCCGGCGGTAAATTCGGCGGCGGAGGATATCAGGTATCAGGTGGTCTGCATGGTGTTGGTGCATCTGTAGTTAATGCTCTGTCAGAATATCTTGAAGTAGAAGTAAAAAGAGAAGGACACGTTCATTATCAGAGATACGAAAGGGGACATACAGTATCTCCGTTAAAAATAATAGGCGATACAACACAGACAGGTACTATAACAACATTTAAACCGGACAGCGAGATTTTTGAAGAAACAGTATTCGATTATGATACTCTTCTTGTAAGATTCAGAGAAATGGCCTTTTTAAATGCGGGTGTTAAGATTGTTCTTGTTGATAATAGAAAAGAAGAGGCAAATCAGGTCGTTTTGCATTATGAGGGTGGTATCAGATCATACGTAGAGTATTTAAATAGGAAAGAAAATGTTCTTCACCCGACACCTATTTATATAACAGGATCAAAAGATACATCAATTGTTGAGATAGCAATGCAATATAATGATTCGTATGTAGAGAACATTTATTGCTATGCAAACAATATTATCAATCCAGATGGTGGTACACATTTAACAGGCTTCAGAGCAGCACTCACAAAGGTATTTAATGATTATGGTAAATCACATAATTTCTTAAAAGAGAAAGATAAGAATCTTGCCGGAGAAGATGTAAGAGAAGGTCTTACCGCAATCATATCTGTTAAACTTGAAAACCCACAGTTTGAAGGACAGACAAAGGAAAAATTAGGTAACAGTGATATAAGAACACTCGTAGAAAAAGTAGTAAATGAAAAGTTAGAAGTATTTTTCGAGGAAAATCCTGCTATAGTTAAGGAAATTTTCGATAAATGTTTGACTGCGGCAAGAGCAAGAGAAGCAGCAAAAAGAGCAAGAGAAAGTACAAGAAAGTCTGCTCTCGAATCAACATCACTACCGGGCAAATTAGCAGATTGTTCAGAAAAAGACCCTTCATTATGTGAAGTGTTCATCGTAGAGGGTGATTCAGCCGGCGGCTCAGCAAAAGTAGGCAGAGAAAGAGAATTCCAGGCAATTCTTCCCTTGTGGGGAAAAATGCTCAACGTCGAAAAATCAAGAATTGACAAGGTATACACTAATGAAAAGTTATTACCTGTAATACTTGCACTTGGTGCCGGAGTAGGTCCTGAATTTGATCCTGCAAAATTGAGATATCATAAGGTAATAATTATGGCCGATGCCGATGTCGATGGATCACATATCAGAATGCTTCTTATGACATTCTTTTATAGATATATGAAGCCTTTGATAGAACAGGGATACCTCTATCTGGCACAACCGCCTCTTTACAAAATATCAAAGGGAAAAGACTTCTGTTATGCATTTAATGATGAAGAATTAACAAAAGTTATTGAAGGTAAAGGCTGGAACAGAAATGATAAGAATCTTCTTATTCAGAGATTCAAAGGTCTTGGTGAAATGCCACCGGCTGAATTAGGAATTACAACAATGAATCCTAAGACAAGAACGATGTTAAGAGTAACATTGGAAGATGCAGCAGCTGCAAATGAGATATTCTCAGATTTAATGGGAGAAAAAGTAGAACCAAGAAAAGACTTTATTTACGAGAATGCAAAGTTTGCTGAAAACCTGGATATCTGAAAAATGTTTCACGTGAAACATTTTTAGCAATCAATTACAAGGAAGGTTTGGGAGAAATATGACGAAGATTATTGCTGTAGCGAATCAAAAAGGAGGAGTTGGAAAAACAACAACTTCTATCAATTTGAGTGCATGTGTGGCTTATAGAGGAAAAAAGGTATTATTAATAGATCTTGACCCTCAGGGAAATGCTTCCACAGGATTGGGAATAGACAAGAGAACAACGGAGTTTTCTATTTATGATGTTTTGATAAATGAAGAATCTATTTCTAACGTTGTAATGAAAACACCGCAGGAAAATCTGTATATTTGTCCTGCCAGCATGAGTCTGGCCGGTGCAGAAATAGAATTAGTTAGTCAGATTTCACGAGAATCAAGATTAAAATCTGCACTGGAAGATATTGAGGGACAGTATGATTACGTTTTCATTGATTGTCCTCCGTCTTTGGGGTTGCTTACATTAAACGCATTAACAGCTGCACATACAGTATTAGTTCCGATTCAGTGCGAATATTTTGCTTTAGAGGGATTATCTCAGCTTATGGAAACGGTTAAACTTGTTCAGAAACATCTTAACAGAAATCTTCTTGTTGAGGGCGTTGTTTTAACTATGTTTGATCCGAGAACAAATTTATCGTTAGAAGTCGCTGAGGAAGTAAGAAAACATTTTACAAATAAAGTTTATCAGACATTAATTCCGAGAAATGTGAGATTAAGCGAAGCGCCTAGCTACGGACTTCCTATTATAATGTACGACTCATCCTCTAAGGGAGCAGTTGCATATTTGAGTCTTGCGGATGAGTTAATTGAAACAATTTAATTTTAATCAGAGAGGTTTATTATTATGGCTATGAAAAAACAAGCACTTGGAAAAGGCCTTGGAGCCTTGCTGGCAAATAACGTCGCAAATGATAGTAATAGAAATGTCCTCGAAGTAAATATTTCAGATGTTAAACCGGGCAAAGGTCAGCCCAGAAAGACATTTGATAAAGAAAAATTAGAAGCTCTGGCCACTTCTATAAAGCAGCATGGCATTATTCAACCTTTGATTGTTAATAAGGAAGGAAATACATATTACATAATTGCCGGCGAAAGAAGATGGAGAGCTGCTACTTTGGCAGGACTGAAAACAGTTCCGGTTATTGAAAAATCAGTTACTGATAAAGAATATATGGAGCTTGCTCTGATAGAAAACATTCAGAGAGAAGATCTGAACCCAATAGAAGAAGCCCAGGCATATGCGAGATTGATTAATGAGTATGATATGACACAGGAACAGCTGTCTGAAGTTATAGGAAAAAGTCGCTCCGCTATTGCCAATACATTGAGACTTCTGAATTTCAGTGAAGAAATAATGAGCATGATTATTTCCGGGGAACTGAACCCCGGCCAGGCAAGACCGCTTCTTGCTCTTCCTGATAATAAAAAACAGATTGCGGCGGCAAAATATGTTATTGAGAACGAATTCAGTGCCAGACAATCTGAAAATTACGTTAAGGAATTACAAACAGTAAAGCCTGAAAGCAAAAAAGTTGATAAAAAGAAGATTGTTGATCCTGATATAGAAGATATAAATCAAAAACTTCAATCTGCATTAGGAACAAAAGTTACGTTAGATGATAAAAATGATAAAGGTAGAATTGTCATAGAATATTATTCATCTGATGAAAGAGAAAGATTAATTGAATTATTAACTGGAAAGAAATAAGGTTATATTATGGATAAAGTATATTTTATATGTGCTGTTCTCGCCGTTGGTCTTGTTTTATCTTTTGTTATAATCATAGTTTTATACAATAAACTAAATAAGATACAAAGCACTCAAAAACGAATTGAAGATGAAATTTTTGAAGATAGTGCACAAAATCTGCTTTTAAAAAGCATATATAAACAGGAAGCACTCTCACATGAGATAGAAATAATAAAGAATGATATAGAAAAAATAGAAGAAAAGCAGCTTCATTGCTTTGACAGGTTGTCTGTTGTCAGATATCCTGCATCAAGTGAGATTGGACCCAAGCTGAGTTATTCAGTAGGACTGACTAACGAAGCAGAAGATGCATTAATTATTACAGGTCTTCACTATAGACAAGGTCTGCAAGTGTATTATAAGCAAGTAAAAGAAGGTGTTTCTGAAACAGAACTATCAGAGGAAGAAAAATCTGTAATCAGAAGAAATAAAGCAGAATACGTCATGATGACAAAGAAGTGATATTATTATGTTTGGAAGAAGAAAAACAAATGATAATAGGTGGTTAATTGTAGGCCTCGGTAATCCGGGGCCTGAGTACGCATGTACAAGGCATAATTGCGGATATATGGTTATTGATGAATTATTGAATATATTTGCGGGCCAGAATCCGGTGTCAAAGAAAAAGTTCAAAGGAAAGTATTGGGAAATTCCATATAAAGAAAGTAAATTAGTTTTGTTAAAACCAGAAACGTATATGAACAACAGTGGCGAAAGTATTCAGGAAGCAATGCACTGGTACAAGATTCCTTTAGAAAGGCTTATTGTTATATACGATGATCTGGATATAGAGTTCGGAACAATCAGAGTAAGAGCAAAAGGAAGTGCCGGCACGCATAATGGCATGAAGTCGGTACTTGAACACACAGAAAATAATATATTTCCAAGAATACGCGTAGGAATAGGCGGTACACATAAAAATACGGAAACAATTAAATTTGTTTTAAGCGATTTTACGAGAGATGAAGATCCAGAAATTAAAAAGACAGTTCAGAGAGCGGCAGGTGCAGTACTATCTGTTGTTGATAACGGCACTGAAATGACGATGTCAAAATTCAATGGTTAATCAGATCATGGAAAAAATTACTGAAAAGCTAAGAAAATCAAGGAAAATAGCAGAATATAAACATATTTCAGAGCAAGACAGGGCAAAAATACGGCTCGATAATATTGCGCTGAGTGCGTTTGCATACACAGAAAAATGTTTGTTTGAAAACAATAAATTTGTCTTTCTGGCACAAAATGAATTCCGGGCAAAAAAAGCATTACAGGATTTTTCAGCAGTACACAATGAAGATAAAATAATATTTTTCCCGGAAAACGAGTATATGTTGTATGATATCTCAGCAAGAAGTACTGATATTCATGCGGAAAGAATGAGATGCTTATACAGGATTCTTGAAGGAAACTGGACCGGTATTATAATTACTCCTGCTGCGCTTGCACAATGGCTTCCCGATCCGGATGTAATCCGCGATAAGAAAATAGTTATAAAAACAGCTGAAAACATGGACTTGAGACTGCTTTACAAGTCATTTGCAGATATAAACTACAAAAAAGTACCTACTGTTGATGGAATGGGACAGTTTGCCGTAAGAGGAGACATCGTCGATGTTTTTCCGTATGGAGAAGAAAATCCGTACAGAATAGAGTTTTTTGATGATGAAATTGATACAATACGTGTTTTTGACGTTGTATCACAAAGAACAATCCGCCGTGTCGAGGAAATCAGTATTTTCCCTGATAATGAATGTACCGTATGGTCTGATGAGCATGCTCAGCAGGTAAAGGAAAATATAAAAAAAGAACTCGAAAAATACGAAAAAAGAAGCAGTATCTATAACAGATTACAAAAAGATATTGAAAAAATAGAAAAACACAAAACATTTGAGGGTTATGACAGATATATACCTTATATAATAAATAATGAATTTTCATTATTTGATTATACAGGTCGTATATCGTTATTTGTGGATAATTATAATGCGGTCTGTGATACTCTTAATAATTCAATTACAGAACACAATAAGATATGCAATACAATAAATGAAGGCACCGGGATTCCTGCAAAAGCATATGAAATGTATATGTCTGTGTACCAATTAGAAGAAATAATTGAAAAAAGCTATAAAAATATTACTTTTATCAACGAATTCTACGGTACAGATGCATGGCTTGACTGCAATGTAATTGATTTTCACTATGAAAGCAATGATTCTTTCTGTACGAATATCGACGTTATGATTGATAAATGCAATGAACTTGCTGATTCAAAGTACGACGTATATATTTTTTCACAGGCAGAGGGTAATATGCGCCGCCTTATGCAGTTAAAAGAAGATAAAAAACTGTCATATAAAGTAGAAACTGTACTGCAAAAAAAGGAAATCAGCTCCGGATTCATATGCGACGATATAAAGCTTGCCGTTTTCACAGATTCGTCAGTTTTTAAGATTCAAAGAGCAAAAACAAAAAAGAAACTCAAAGGTGCTGCAATAACGAGTTTTGCAGATATTGAGCCGGGAGATCTGGTCGTCCATAATGTCCATGGCATCGGTAGATTTGAAAAAATTGAAGGAATTGTTGTTGATAATGTCAGAAAAGACTATATAAAGATTAATTATAGAGACGAGGGCGTATTATACGTTCCTACTCATCAGCTTGATAGTCTTGAAAAATATATAGGACCTGAAGAAAGAGAGCCGAAGCTCAACAAGCTTGGTACAGAAGAATGGAATAAAACGACTGCAAAGGTAAAAGCATCGCTGAGAACATACGCAAAAGAGCTTGTGGAACTGTATGCAAAGCGTAGCCAGATAAAAGGTCATGCATTTGGTAAAGACACTGTGTGGCAGAGTGAATTTGAAGATGCTTTCGTTTACGAAGAGACGGATGATCAGCTAAGGTGTAGTAGTGAAATCAAAGCGGATATGGAGCTTGCGAGGCCGATGGATCGTCTGCTGTGTGGCGACGTAGGATACGGAAAGACAGAAGTTGCTTTGAGAGCCGTTTTTAAGGCAGTCTGCGAAGGAAAACAAGTAGCTTTCTTAGTTCCAACGACAGTACTTGCACAGCAACATTACACAAATTTCGTACAAAGATTTGCAGAATTTCCTGTAACAGTTGATTATTTATGCCGTTTCAGGACAAATTCCGATAAAAAGAAGATAATCGAAAATCTGAAGACAGGTAAAATTGACGTGCTTGTCGGTACACACAGTATTATACAGGACAAGATTAAATTCAAAGACCTGGGACTTATTGTTATTGATGAAGAACAGCGTTTTGGCGTGCTTCACAAGGAAAAATTAAAGACACAATACCCTGCGGTGGACGTGCTTTCTATGTCGGCAACGCCGATTCCGCGTACCCTTCATATGTCGCTGTCAGGAATCAGAGATATCAGTATTATTGAAGATCCTCCCAAAAACAGGCAGCCTGTACAGACATACGTTGCACCGTGGGACGATTCACTTATAAAAAATGCGATTTATCGTGAAATGGGAAGAGGTGGACAGGTTTTCTACCTATATAATAAGGTAAGAAGCATGGAAGAAAAGAAGCTGATTCTTTCAAATCTTGTTCCTGAGGCGAAAATCGCCATTGCGCATGGTCAGATGAGTGAGATGATGCTTGAGAGCATAATGAATGACTTTTACAATAAAGAGTACGACGTTCTGCTTTGTACGACGATTATTGAGTCGGGACTTGATATGCCAAACGTAAATACTGTAATTGTCGAAGACAGCGACCACTTCGGACTGGCACAGCTTTATCAGATCAGAGGGCGTGTCGGCAGGTCAAAAACAAGGGCATATGCATACGTAACGTATAAAAAGAACAAAAATCTGTCAGAAATTGCAGAAAAAAGACTGAAAACAATACGTGATTTTACAGAATTTGGTTCCGGATTCAAAATTGCTCTGCGCGATCTTGAACTACGTGGCGCAGGTAGCGTATTAGGAGAGCGTCAGCACGGACAGCTTGCACAAATCGGATATGACACTTACTGTCGCCTTCTGGACGAGGTAATTTGCGAAGAAAAGGGCATGCCTGTGAAAAACAAACCGGCAGTCAGCGTAGAATTTCGCCTGAACGCATATATTCAGGCAGAATATATACCTTCTCAGGAGGAAAGACTTGATATTTACCAGAAAATTGCGAGAGTTGAGACTAAAGAAGACGGATATGAAATGACAGACGAGTTAATAGACAGGTATGGATATGTACCGGAGGTCGTTGAAAACCTGATTACTATTTCACAGATAAGATACTTGTGTGGAATCTGCGATATAGAGTCGATAATACAGCGTTCTTTCGATGTTCAATTTACAATGATTGGCGGAAATAAACTTGTAAAGCCGCTTTTATCGTCTAAAGACAAGGATATTCTGGCTGAAATATACGAATTTTTATCAAAACTGGCAAAAAGCAGACAGGAAAATAAATAGTTTGCAACTAATTATAGAATGGTGATATAATCAAAAAAAAACAGGAGGAATAAAAATGAATAAAAAAATAATTTTGTTTATTTCATGTTTATGTATGATGCTGTTGATTATAACTGCGTGCGGCGCTGACGATACACAAGGAGACAAAGCAACCGAAGCTCCAGAGGCGACACAGAGCACAACGACAGTTCCGACAGCTACACCGGAGCCTACAGTGACACCTGAACCGACCGCTACACCTGAGCCTACTCCAAAAAGAGGCCCGCTCACGGAAGATCAGCTTAACAAACCTTTCACAGATGACATTGACCAGAACGGAATTGACGTTCTTTTCTCAGATGACTTTGAAAGCGACAGCTGGGACAATGGTGGCGAAGCCATTTCACAGAATCCATACGTAGATGCATACGACGGCGAACTTCATATGCCATCCCTTGATGGTGAACCGGCAGATGGTTGGGTAGGATATGCACCTAATATAGATCTTGATCTTGACTTCTATGAACAGATAGAAATCTCTTTTGATTTTAAAACAGAATCCACAGGCGCTGTTGGCGGAGCGTTTGGCTTCTTTGTAAACAACGTGGCAGGTACTATTCCGGACCATGCAGGCGACGGACTTTGGGTTGCTCTTACAAAAACATCAAAAATCGCTTTCTTAGGCCTTACTTCTGCTCAAAAAGGTGGCTGGGGAACAGGAAACGGTTTTGCTTCTACGGAGATGACTGAAGAAGGCTTTGCTGAGATGAAGAAGGCATGCTTTGTTCTTACAACTGATAAAGTAACAGGTTACACAGTTGACGCAAACGGCGAATACGTTTGCATGTTCTCTGCAGAAATCACAGATTCAGAAATGATTCTGTATGATGGACAGGGTACAGAGTTCTTCAGAGGAGAGCATAATCCTGAAGCAGCAAGTGGCAAGGGCTTTAAATTCTTCGCTCATTACACACAGGCAACACTCGATAATATCGAAATCAGAGGTTATTATTATTGATAATCTGACAAAAATCGACACTTTTTTGTAAAATGAACAAAAGCTACGGATTTTCAGGAAAGTCCGTAGCTTTTCACATAAATACAGAAAATCAGCATTGTAAAAATAAAAAATAGATAGTATAATAGGGGATACGGCTTATTAGCATTAATTTGCTGAACAAATAAATACATTAGACAAAGGCAGGTAAAAAACATGGCCGCAAATGCGATGAAAAAAAACCAGAAGAAGAAAGGTACTTACGATAATAAGATTATTATGTGGATAAGTATCGGTCTTGCTGTTTTTGTAGCACTTATCATTGGCGTATATTTTATCATCACAGCAACAACAGGCTTTATCGGCAAAGTTGACGGATATAAGATATATGATTATGAGTATCAATATTACTTAGAAACAGCACTTTCAGAAGAGTACAGTGAAAATTATGAAGAACCGGAAAATGCAGACGATATGTCAGAAGAAGAGCTTGCAGCTCACTATGATGCATTCTGGACAGAGGAACGTAAAGCAGAATGTGCAAAAAAAGCACTTGATGAAGTACGTAAATTCAAGGCAATGTATTCACTTGCTGTAAAAAATGGTTACAAACTGAATTCTACAGAGAGAGCAAACATCAAGTCACAGGTTGATTCATATTACAATCTGTATCTCAACTACGGATATTCATCAGAAATGATTCTCCAATACTTCTTCTTTGGAATGTCATTATCAGAATATAAAGATTACGCTGTTCAGCAGTCAGCTATTGAAAAATATAAAGTAGATCTCAAAGAAAAGTATGAAGCTACTGAAGATGATTTAAGAGCAATTTACGATGAAGATCCTGACTACTACAGAAGCGTATCTATCAGATATCTCCAGATAAATAAGCCTACAAAGCCAAGTGTTCCGAAGGATTCAAGCGGTAACGAGATTAAGCCGGATACTACAGTCGCAGACGATAAGGCTAAGTATGATGATTATCTTAAAGATCTTGAAGAATATGAGAAAGATCTTGAAGAAGCAAAGACATTTGCAGAAGCTGTTATGGCTGCATATAATGCAGGCAAGTCATATACTGTAAAGGATGATAAGGATAAAGAGACAGAGTACAAAGAATTTGCTGATATCGTTAAAGGCGAGTCTGACGATAAGAACTCAAGCTCAAACAGCGGTCTTTACGAAGTAAACAGCGAGTCAACACTTGCTGAAGAACTTGTTGATTTTGCACTTTCAATGCAGTGGAATGAAGACAGAACACAGATTATCAAGGTTGAAAAAGAAGACGACGAAGATAAGGAAGAAGATAGCAATGAGCCTACCGGTCAGTCAGATGGCGAAGATGCTACAGAAGGCGGAGAAGCTACAGAAGATGAAAAGCCGGAAGTTGTTGTTAAGGCTCCTATGACAGCACTTGAGATTATCGAGACAGATGGTGCTTTCTATGTAATCCGCGCAGAAGATATTGAGGACTTTGACAACTCAAAAGAATCAAAAGAAGGCGCTAAAGACAGCATCAAAGATGTCATCGAAGCAGAATGGTTAGAGGATGAAGCTGTAAAAGAATTAGAGCAGATGGTTGCAAATGCCGGTTCAAAATTTGACGTTACAGGCAAAAAACAGGACAAGATGGACGAGATCCTCAAAGGAATGTTTTAATATTCCGGAATAGCCTCAGCGTATGAGACTACAAGACTACTAAGATTAACAGCTTCTCGGAGGCAAACCTCCAGAGGCTGTTTTTTTATGTAATTATATACAAAGGAAGCACTGAAACTGTCTCCGGCTCCAACTGTCGATACGACTTTGCTACATGGCTTGTGAGAATAAATACAAGAATCTGTCTTTTTATCGTAAACAAAAGCCCCGTCTTTGTTTAAGGTAACAACTACCAGTTTTATATCGTATCTTTCAGCCAGAAAGGCAGCCATTTTTTCCTCATCTGCACATGAACAGATACCTAATTCTTCAAAAGTATCCTTTTCTTCGCGACTTACTTTAAGAATTGAGCATTTATTAAGACATTTTTCAACCATAGGAAGATTATAGAAATTACCGCGGAAATTGATATCACAAAAAACTTCCTTATAGTTTTCAGCAGGATTTTGTAAAAGAATGTCAGCGGCGCGAGCAGATACGTCATTTCTCTGAGGAAAAGTGCCGATATATAGCACGTCGAAGTAATTTTCAGCGACGAGTTTTTCTGCGCCTTTGGTGAAAATGTGGTCAAATGCAACACCATCTAATAATTTATAAGAAGGAATTCCATTTTTATCCACTCTGACATGACAAGCTCCCGTGGAAAAATCGTCATGAACAGTCACGTACTCAGTAGAAATGCCATAATAATTAATCTTATCAAGTGCTTGCCGGCCGAGATCGTCATTGCCGACGGCGGTAATGAACGACGTGTTTGCACCAAGTCTGGAAATATGTGCCGCAAAATTAAAAGCAGCTCCGCCGATTTTTCTGCCACCAAGATTTTCCGGAAAAAGATCCCATAAAATATCGCCAAAAACAAGAATGTTCATATACAAAACTCCTGACAAAAAATATTGCAAAAATTATATCATAAAAAAATAAAGTTGACAGTGAAAAAAGTAAGGGTATAATTTGATAGCTACTATCAAATTAGGGAGTAAAAAATGGCTGAAATAAAATATAAAACAAAACAAAGAGAAATGATACTGAACCTTTTTCAGGATAACAGCAAAAGATGTTTTACATCAAAAGAGATAATTGATCTTATGCAGGGTCAGCTTGGACAGGCTACTGTTTACAGAATGCTTTCAAAACTCTCGTCAGAAGGAATTATAAGTAAATATATATCAGAAAATGGAAACGGAGCACTTTATAGAATAAATAATTGCAATTGCAAGAAAAATAAAGACCATTTTCACCTGAAATGCAGTTGTTGCGGCAAGCTGATTCACATGGATTGCCATGTTCTGGGAAAAATTGCGAAACATCTTGAGGCAGATCATGGGTTTTATATGGATAATTCCAGAACTGTGCTATATGGTAAGTGTGAAGAATGCGCAATGAAGGGCGAGGTGTTGTCGTGAAAAGAATAATCGCAGCAATGCTGCTTATAGTAATGGCTATTTTTTGTGCATGCGACACTAAAATAGAAGATGATGGAAAAATCACAATTATGGCGACGATTTTTCCGGGATACGATTTTGCAAGACAGATTGTAGGAAACAGCGCAGATATCAAAGTTGAGCAGCTACTGCCCCCGGGAACTGAAAGTCATGGATATGAACCATCTCCTAAAGAAATTATCGCAATGGAAAATTGCGACTTATTTATCTATGTCGGTGGTGAATCTGATGCATGGGTAGAGAAAATACTTGAATCGATGGACAACCCGCCAAAAACTGTAAAAATAATGGAATTGTCGGAATTGGTTCACAGCGATCATCATCACGAGGGAAATGAAGTATACGATGAACATGTATGGACGTCTCCGGCCAATGCAATATCGATTACAAAAGGGATTTGTGAAGAAATTTGCAGTCTCGACAAGGCAAATGCAGAAAAATATCGTGAAAACAGTGAGGAATACTGTAAAAAAATAGAAGAATTGCAGGAAGAATTCACGGCATTTTTTACAAAAAATGACAAGACGCTCGTTTTTGGGGACAGATTTCCATTTATTTACTTTGCAAAAGAATTCGGAGTTGAATATATATCTGCTTTTCCCGGATGTGGCGGTGAGACCGAGGCAGATGCAGGAACAATTGCTGAGATTATCGATATGGTAAATAATGATAATATAAAAACGATTTTCCATATTGAATTTTCAAACGCAAATGTTGCAAGGGCGATTGCTCAGGAGACCGGTACGCAAGCGAAGCTTTTTCACTCGTGCCATAATGTGTCAAAACAGGAGATCGATGACGGCGCAACATATGTATCTCTTATGAGACAGAATCTGGAAACACTTAAAGAGGGGATCTGATTATGGCGATTGTATCATGTAAAAACGTTTCATTATCATATGAGAACAAAATTGTGATGACAAACCTTAGTTTTGACATAAAAAAGGGTGAATACTTGTGCATCGCCGGCGAAAACGGAAGTGGTAAAAGCACTCTGATTAAAGCAATATTGTCGCTAAAAACAATAAACGAAGGGGAAATATTGTTTTCTGACGGTCTGAGAAGAAAAGAAATCGGGTATTTGCCACAGCAAACAAGAGTACAAAAGGATTTTCCGGCATCTGTATGGGAAATCGTACTTTCAGGTTGCCTTAACAGACAAAGAATATTGCCATTTTTTACCGCAGATGACAAAAAAAGAGCGGCTGAAAACATGGAAAAACTTGGCATAATGAATCTGAAAAAAGAGTGTTACAGAGAACTTTCCGGCGGTCAGCAGCAAAGAGTGCTACTTGCAAGAGCGTTGTGTTCAACAGAAAAATTACTTCTTCTTGACGAGCCGATGTCCGGCCTTGACCCGCTTGTTACACAGGAAATGTATGAACTAATCAGTGATCTGAACAAATCGGGCATTACAATTATTATGGTTACACATGATTTGCAGTCTGCAATCAAATATGCGACGCATATTCTCCATCTGCAGGGTGGAAAATACTATTTTGGAAAGACAAAAGAGTATATACACAGCGAAATTGGCAGGAAATTTCTGGGAGAAATTAAATGTGATCTGTGCGGAGGTGAGATATAATGGAAGCGATTTTTGAAATGTTCAGCTACACTTTTATGATAAGAGCGCTCATCGTGGGTATTCTCGTTTCTTTATGCTCTTCACTTCTTGGTGTGCCGCTTGTGCTTAAAAAATATTCAATGATAGGCGACGGACTGTCACACGTAGGCTTCGGCGCACTTGCGGTAGCGACTGCGATGAATGCTGCACCTATGAAAATTGCAATTCCCGTTGTGGTAATCGCTGCCATTATTTTACTTCGTGTAAATGAAAACAGTAAATTAAAAGGTGATGCGGCAATTGCGGTGATATCGACAGGTGCATTGGCAATAGGTGTTGTGATTATGTCGCTTGGCAACGGAAGTAACATAGATATATACAACTATATGTTCGGAAGTATTCTGGCTCTTAGTAAAAACGACGTTATAATCTCAGTTATATTGTCAGTAATTGTAATATTGATGTACATTTTCTTCTACGTGAAAATCTTTGCAGTGACGTTTGACGAGAGCTTTTCAAAAGCAACGGGCATAAGAACAGGAATTTACAACACACTTACAGCTGTGCTGACTGCACTGACTATCGTGCTTGGAATGAGACTTATGGGCTCTTTGCTTATATCAGCGTTGATTATTTTCCCGGCTCTGTCTTCTATGCGTGTATTCAAAAGCTTCAAGGGGACAGTAATATCGTCTGCGGTATTGTCGTGCGTGTGCTTTTTTACAGGTCTTGTAATATCATTTTTATACAGCACACCACCCGGAGCCAGTGTGGTGTGCGTGAATATCGGTGGTTTTATAATATATTTAATCGTTGGAAAATCAAAAGCTACGATTTTCAGATTGCAAAAGAGCCGTTCTCAAAAATGACAGTGGCTTCGTTGTTGGCATCATAACCAATAATTGACAAATCGTCAGTACCGACCATAAAGTCAACGTGCTCAAGAGAATAATTTATTCCTTTTTCTTTTAATTCGTCGCGGCTCATATCAAGACCGCCCTGGATACATGACGGATATGCCTCGCCGAGCGCAAAATGGCAGGAGGCATTTTCATCAAACAAAGTATTGTAAAAAATTGTCTTCATGGCAGCGATAGGAGACTTCTTGTCAACCAGGGCAATTTCACCTAAAAACTGGGTCTCTTCATCGACAGAGAGCAGATTTTTAAGCGTATCATAACCTGTCTCGGCATAATAATCGACGATATAACCATCTTTATACTCGAAACCGAAATTATTGATAATATTTCCCATATAACTAAGCGGCATTGACGAAACAAGTTTACCGTTTATTTTTCTGTAATCAGGTGCGCAGAAAATCTCTTCTGTCGGCATATTTGCGATAAAATATGTGCCATTTGTTGCCACCTCGCCGGCGCCCATCCAGATATGATTTTCAGGCATGCCAACTGTGAAATCAGTGCCATTGCTGCTCTTGTAGTGAAGGTACTTAAATTGCTTTTCATTAAGAAAAACACAACGCTCTGTAATTTTACGGCAATGTTCTTTCCAGGCATTTACAGGATCTGCAACAACGTTTGCGTTGGCGTCGAGAATTCTGACAGTCTTAAAGATAGCTTCTGTCAGCAGATCCATACTGTTTTCACAGGCGAACATCTTATTTGCCCATTTTTGTTCGGGAACAGCGATAATCGTCCAGCAACATTTATTGCCCATTATATATTCGTAATACTCAACAAGCGCTTTTGAGCGTGAAATAGCGTCGCGCTTAATCTTGTCAGGATCTGCCGGGGCAAAAATATCAGGGTCTTCGCCAAGAATTGTAATAAAACAGCCGCCCTTTTCACAATAGGAAAGACGTGAATCAACCTTCCATTGAGGCACTGAGTCAAACATTTCAGGAGCTGCATATTCGTAGTTGATAAGCTGCGCCGGGTCGTCATTCCAGTGAATCTGAACCCAGCCGGCACCTTTTTCGTATGCGGCTTTTGCGACCATACGGCCAAAAGGTGCGCAGTCAACAGGGCAGTTGACAACAACGTATTGACCTTTTTGCACGTTTACACCAATGCTGACTGTCAAATCTGCATATTTTTCAAATAAAGATTTATACTTTTCGTACATAATTACACCTCTGTTCAGTTATATGACTCAATAGTATCATAAAACTGCGCTACTTCAAAGTGAAAAGAAAAAAACATTGCACGAGTTAGGTGGGTATGCTATACTCATTTATCGGTATAGACAGTTTTTACTAAAGATAAAAATTCAAGATGGATGTGTTTTAATTGAGTAAATTTGTTATTACGGGTGGTAAACCTCTTAGAGGAGAGATAACAGTAAGTGGTAGTAAAAACGCAGCAGTTGGTATTTTGCCGGCTGTTTTACTTGCTGACGCCCCTTGCATTATAGAAAATGTTCCAAATATATCTGATGTCAACGTAATGCTTGACATTTTATGTAAATTAGGCGCTACTTGTGAGCGTATTTCCGGCGACGTTGTCAGAATTGACCCTACCGGAGTGACTTCACATGAAGCTACTTTTGATGAGATGGCAAGACTCAGGGGCTCTTACTATTTTATGGGAGCTTTACTGGGTAAATTTGGCAAAGCGGTTGTAGCACAGCCCGGTGGATGTCAGCTCGGCACAAGACCTATTGACCAGCATCTTAAAGGTTTCCAGGCTCTGGGGGTATCTATTGAAGAAGGCTATGACAGAATCTCGTTCAATGCAAAAAAAGAAGATTCTTTTCTTATTGGCAGCAATATATATCTTGACGTTGTTTCCGTTGGCGCAACTATAAACCTTATGATTGTTGCGTGTCGTGCTTCGGGACAGACAATTATTGAAAACTGCGCAAAAGAACCGCATGTTGTTGACGTGGCAAACTTCCTTAACTCAATGGGAGCAAAGATTCGCGGTGCGGGCACAGATACTATAAAAATCACAGGCGTACCTCACATGAGAGGCGGCATTACATATTCAATTATTCCTGACCAGATTGAGGCAGGTACATTTCTTATTGCCGGCGCAGCTACAGGCGGCGATCTGACGGTCCGCAACATTATTCCTAAGCATCAGGAGGCACTTACTGCCAAGCTTCAGGAGATGAACGTAGGCATAGAAGAGGGCGAAGACTGGATTCGTGTATACTTTGATGGCCCTATTTGCGCAGCACAAGTGAAAACATCGCCTTATCCGGGCTTCCCGACAGACCTTCAGCCTCAAATTTCTGTTTTGCTGTCGATTGCAGACGGAATGAGCAAAGTTACTGAAAATGTTTCAGACAGTCGTTTCCATTATATAGAAGAAATAAAGAGAATGGGCGCAGAGATTACGGTCGCAGGCAAGATGGCTCTCATAAGCGGCAAACAGAAGTACAGAGCAGCATCAGTAAGATGCCATGACTTAAGAGCCGGAGCAGCGCTTGTTATAGCAGGACTTGTTGCATACGGACAGACGTATGTTCACGATATTCACCTCATCGACAGAGGTTACGAGAATCTTGAGGGCAAACTCTCATCAGTAGGCGCAGATATTTTCAGAATTGTATCAAACGACAGCGGGGAGAATTAATTATGCTCCGCATAAGCATAATTTGTGTTGGTAAAATTAAAGAAAAATACATGCAGGAGGCAATAGCAGATTATTGCCTTCGTTTGTCAAAATATGTAAAAATATCAATCACCGAAGTTCCGGAAGATCAAAACAGCGATACGTCCAAAAGAATTGAAGCAGAATGTGATGCGATGATACGCAAAACACCGGCCGACGCATATAAAATCGTACTCGATCTTAAGGGAAAAGAACTTACTTCGGAACAATTGGCTGCACAGCTGGAAAAAATCCCGCTGCAAGGCTTTTCACATATCGTATTTTACATAGGGGGCTCAGACGGACTTTCTGACAAAATCAGGAAGACGGCCGATGGCTCTTTTTGTATGTCAAAACTTACATTTACACATCAGATGGCAAGACTTATTCTGTCAGAGCAGATATACAGGGCTATGAAAATAAACAGCGGGGAAAAATACCATAAATAACCATGAAATTATTTGAAAGAGTTGAGCTGAGAGCAAATGCAAAAGTGAATCTGTCTCTGGATATTATTGGGGTTCGCCCCGATGGTATGCACGAGGTCGAGACTGTCATGCATATGGTAAACCTCAACGATCTTGTCACTTTTGAACGCAAAAATGAAGAAACCGGCGACCGCCGCATTATTATAACGTCAAACCGGAACTTTATTCCTACCGGTGAAAAGAATCTGGCATACCGTGCGGCAGTAAAGGTTCTGGAAGATTATCCCAATAGAAAAGATCAGATTAATATTCATATTCAAAAAAGAATTCCTGTAGGAGCCGGCCTCGGAGGCGGCTCAAGCGACGCAGCTGCGACGATAAAAGGAATCAATTCTCTGTTAAAACTTGGTATGTCCGATAAGCGGATGTCAGAATGTGCGGCCTCGATTGGCTCTGACGTTCCTTTTCTGCTTGGAAAAGGCGCCTGCCTTGCGACAGGGACCGGCACAGACCTTAAAAAAATACCTTCATTGAAAAATGTTGGTGCGGTACTGGTAAATCCCGGGATTTTCGTCAGCACAAAAGACGTATATGCGCTGTATGATACGTGTGATATCCCGGAAGAAGCTCATCCGGACACAAGGAAATTAATCGATGCGATGGCAAGAAATGATTACGACACGCTGATAAAAGAAATGAAAAACGTTCTGGAGATACCGGTTTTCAGAATGTATCCGCAGATAGCTCAGCTCAAAGAAGAATTAAAACAGGGCGGCTGCGATACAGCACTTATGTCCGGCAGCGGATCTACTGTTTATGGATTGTCTGAGAATTACAAGCTGCTGGAAAAAATTAAGAGTCACTATATAGAAAAAGGGTACAAAGCATTCGTCGTTAATTTTATCTGATAAAAGTTGCATAATTAACGTTTGTCCTGCATATGATATTTTACGAAACGTATCAGCGAAAGGATAAACTCATGGAAAATAAAGATTATATATATAAAAATGAAAGAAAAGCTCCGATGAGTAATATTGTAAAAAATACAATAGCAGCGACTCTGATGGGGCTTGTTATTGTATCTCTGGCAGTTTATGGGATTTTTTTCAGTGTAAAGAGCCGTAAACAGGAGATAATGCTCCAGAATTATGCACAGCATTCTTTCATAAATATGATGGATTACGTTCACTCTGTTGAAGATTGCCTTTTTATGGCAATGGTTTGCTCTTCTCCTGTACAAGCCATAGATTATTTATCTGAGGCAAGGCAATATACAATGCTTGCAGAAGAAGATTTGTGCAATCTGCCGATAGATGAATCGTCGCAAGAGCAAATATCCCATTATCTGGTAACACTAAATGATATATCAGGCACCATAAGCAGGCAACTTGCAGACGGAGTTGCTTTGTCTGATGATGAAAATAAAATGCTTGAAGTGATGTATGGATATTGTCAGGATTTGTCAGGTGCTCTTGGGTGTATTCATGATGATTTGCTCACCGGAAGTAGCTCGTGGAAGGATATCACCAAAAAAAGCAAGAATATTACACATGACAGGCTCCTTGCAGAACAAAACGTAAATCTTAAGAGACTGGCAGAGCCGTTTTCTGACATGCCGGCATTTGAATATAATGGAAAATATTCTTCCCATATCTGTAATATTGAGCCTAAGGGTCTCAGTGGAGAAGAAATAACAAAAGAAGAGGGAGAAAAGATTGTAAGGCAGCTACTTTATAATTCCGGGGAAGCATATACCGACGTTCAATGTATGGGAGAGCATCTTGCAGAAAATATTAGCGTGTTTTGCTATAACGTCACACGCAAAGACGACAAAAATTATTACGCATCAATTGATATAACAAAGCAGGGCGGCATGTTGTGCAATATGGTAATTTCCGGTAAAAACGCAGAGGCTGTTATCAGTTTGCAGGAAGCGGAAGAAATTGGTAAAAACTTCCTGGCAGAAAACGGATACAAGGATATGGAGGTCGTTTCTTCAAAAGAGCAGGGAAACGAAGCCGATATAAACTACGTATACGTAAAAGATGACATATTTTACTATCCTGATATGTGTAAAGTAAGGATTTCATTGTCAGACGGAAAGGTGACAGGCTTCGATGCTCATAATTATCTGTGCTGCCATGAAGGCAGATATCTGAAAACGCCGGAATTCACTATTGAAGAAGGCAGGGAAAAGCTGGATGAAAGAATTGAAGTTATTGACAGCCGGCACGCCGTTATTTTCACAGAATACAAGGCTGAAAAACAGGTTTATGAGTATAAATGTCTTGCAATGGGACGAGAATTCTACGTGTGCGTGGACGTTGACAGCAAAGAAGTAACAGACGGACGTCTGGAAATATAAAAAAACCGGCCGCATCAGGACGGCCGGTAAATTTTTATATAAATTATTTAACTTCAACTGAATACTTTTCAATCTTATCAAAATCGAAAGGCAGGTCGCATTTTACTGTGCCGTGAATACCTGCAACGAGATTGTATTCAACACCCATATCGTGCATCCAGGTGCGGACTTCAAGCGTGCGGAGATTGCCATTGCGGTTATCGTATACCCACGTAGGTGCAGGCCACAGGCACATTTTCGGGTTGATTGCCTGATAAACGTCAAGGTCAACGCCGCTCTGACCGTGGTGAGCCATCTGGCAAACGTCACTTTTGAGGCTGCTGCCATATTTATCCAGAAGTCTCTTGCCTGCATTTATGTAGCAGTCGCCAAGGAAAATAATACGTTGGCCATCAACGGTGAGCAGGAAAACACTGGAAGTATCATTGATATTATTTGCTGTCTCTGCCGGATCCATAACGAGCAGAACTTCCAGAGTACAATCTTCGTCGAGCTCAAACTTATCGCCTTCAAAACATGTCTTTGTGTTGGCTGCTTTGAGGCTGCCCTCTCCAAAAATAGAATCGTAAGCTTTTTCAAACGGATCGTATACGAAATATGAATTGCCCTTTTCAACTCTCGACATAAAATCTCTGCTCGGGAAGTTGAAATACACTTTTTTCACAGTGATATCGCTACCAAATTTTTCAATAAGAGCAGCAAAAGAAGTCATATGGTCTTCGTGCATGTGTGTAAAGAACCATGCGTCAATCACAGGATGGTCAGTGCCTGATACCTCTTTGAGATAATCCATAAAGAAAGTAATGTCCTCTCCTAAATAGCCACCGTCAATAACGACGATTTTGCCATTTTTTGTGCGGATAACGTAAGACATCATCAGGTCCATAAGTGAATTTGTAATCTGGTATATACAAGCTTTATTCATATATAAAACCTCCAAAAAATATTGGCACGATTATACCACAAATGCCGGTGAAAAAATAGCTTGAATATATTTTTATTTGGTATTAACATAGGTAAAAAATCATATATAGCAAAGAAGGAGGAATATAAATGAATATTGCGCATACAGTTTTTGACACGCCGATACACGAACTTACTGTTCCGGTGGATAATTATGAATATAATGGAAATAAATTTTACATAAAAAGGGATGACCTTCAGCCCTTTTCTTTTGGTGGAAATAAAGTAAGAATTGCGCAGAAAGTTATTCTTGATATGCAGGCAAAAGGTAAAAACTGCCTTATTACTTATGGAAATATCAGATCAAATCTCTGCAGAACAACTTCCAATTTCTGCCGTGCATTGAACATTCCGTGTTACGTAATCTCTGTGCTTGACGATGACCACGGATGCACAAAGGCATTTAACGGCTCGATGGTGCGCAGTTTCGGCGCGACTGTCGTTACGTGCGCAAAGGCCGACGTGCCGGAGATTGTGGAAAAACTTAAAGCGGACCTCATCGCCCAGGGCCTTAACCCCTATTATATTAAAGACGACGAAGCAGAAGTGGCATCCTGCCGCGCATACATTGACACGTATGGCGAGATTGACAGATATCAGATTGATACAGGCTGTCATTTTGACTATATTTTCCAGGCATCAGGCAGTGGCACGACGCAAGCCGGCATGATTATCGGCAAACTTCTTTCTCCGCACTACGGACAGGCAGGTCTTCCTGATCCGAAAATTGTCGGCATTTCAATCTCTCGTGCGTATCAAAGGGGCGTTGACATGCTCAATCTTCACCTTGACAGAGTTTTCAAGGATATGGGAATCACAGTTGACAGTGAAAAAATCGCAAAAGAGATTAATTTCACAGATAAATATGTGCTCGGTGGGTACAGTTTGTCTAACGAAGACGTTGATAACATCTGCGCGGACATGGTTAAGTACAATGGTATCGAATGTGATCAGACATATACCGGTAAAGCCTTTAATGGTATGATTAATTACATCAAAGACAACGATATCAAAAATTCCAATATTTTGTTTATACATACAGGCGGTTTGCCATTATTCTTTGATTATCTCAGAGATAAATAATGGAATTATTTACCATCAGAAACAGCAACTCTCAATAAAACAGCTTCTGCGGAGTTCAGCGTAATATCGTAACCCGCGTCGCTGTTTTGTTTTATATACGGCGAAGAATGAATACTTTCCCAACGCGATGTCTCGGGATTGAGCCACTGCAGGTTTTCTTTTATTGTCTTTGTTGTGAGAGTACTTGGCATATCGTCAAAAGAATTGCCGTTCATCAATAAAAACGAGCCGTTTTCATAGAAGCTAACGAGCATATCCCTGCCTCCGCTTATTTTTCCAAGCGCGCCGTGCGGCTCGTATTCAGGAACACCTATTGTATAAGACTTGGTATTAGTATTATCAATGCAGTAAACGCCGGTAACGTCAGTATTATAGAGAGCATTTCCAAGCACACGTGTCGTTTTGTTGGTTTTTTTCACATAATCGTAATGTGGCGTCGTCGTGCCGTCGCTCTCTACCATCGCATCACTCCAGACAAAATTAGGATCTTCTGTCGGCAGTGAGAAGGTAAAAAATGACAGGGATTTATTACCGAAGAGCAATGAAAGGTTAGACTGCCATACTACTTCTGTGTAT
Source organism: Clostridia bacterium (assembly GCA_045546695.1). Lineage (GTDB taxonomy): Bacteria > Bacillota > Clostridia > UBA1212 > UBA1255 > SIG424. Next base: position 34,719 of record JAZQDE010000002.1, read on the forward strand.
GAAACGTTGCTGTAGGGGCCGTGTTTGATAAGAAGAACGATAACACGGTTTTCTTTATTATATTTTTTACCAATAAGACGGGCGATTTCGTGATTTTCCAGATAAAGACCGCGGTGGCTGACAGTTTCTTCCTCTCCGAGCAAATCATAGTAGTCAAAACAAATATAGTCAGGGTCTGTCTTTTCACAGAAAGAACTCAGATATTCTTCGTAAGTGTCTGTGCCAAGCATTTCCGGCGGAGCATAGGTCGGAAGCAGATTCACGTAAGCCTTGATGCCCGGTGAAAAGCGATGAATCGCATCTGTAATCCTGCCGATGACGTCGAATTTAGCAGCGGCCGGCTCGTCGCAGATGATCCACTCCCTGATGTTGTCAAAATCTTTATAAAAATCAACGACTTCAGCGACGACCATGTCAACTTCTTCTTGCTGTGCGTCGTTGTAGTAAAGGTCTGAAATGCGGCCGTCTGAAACAGCGGCGTTCAGGCCGTGCTTTTTGAGAAGTGCAAGTGCCGTCTTGTTCATTTCATAGTCATAGGCAAAACGCTGCAGAGGCACTATGTCAAATCCGGCGTCTTTCATTTTGATAACGACGTCCTCTGTGAATTCAGAGGCGGAAGGGCCCCAGTAGTATGTGATGGAGTAGTCGGTGTCAGGAAAATAGTGATTCATTTTTTACCTCCCGGGCGGGTTTTTGTTAAAGTAATTATACAATCGGCCGGGAGATTTTTCAACAAGAGGTGGCATGGTTGAAAACGCCTCGGACAAGCCCAAAAAACGCGAAAAATTCTGTGAAAAAAATTGTTGCATTATTGTGGGGGTGCGTGGTATAATGTCGGGTACTGTTGCGCAGTTATCAGATATGCGCGCCAGATTAGTGAAAGAAGGTGACATCGATGAAAGAAGGTATTCATCCTAAATTTGAGGAGACTACAGCAAAATGTGCTTGCGGAGAGACTTTTATAACATACTCAACAAAGAAGGAAATCAACGTTGAAATATGTTCAAAGTGCCATCCTTTTTACACAGGTAAACAGAAGCTGATAGACACCGGCGGACGTGTTGATAAGTTCAATAAGAGATATGGTCTGTAATTATAGCAGACAAAGTATATTTAGGCTTGCTTAACGTAATTGCTTAGCAGGCTTTTTATATTCTTTTTTAGTAATAAAGTTACTGAAAAATCGGAGGTTAGAATATGTCAGTTAAAATGGAGAAGGAAGCAAGCTTAGTAAAGTTGACATTTGACGTGTCAGCAGAAGTTATTGAAGAGGGCCTTGCTTACTCATTCAAGAAGAATAAAAACAAGTTTAATGTACATGGTTTCAGAGCAGGTAAAGCTCCACGCAAGATGGTAGAGCAGCTCTATGGTGTAGAAGTTCTTTTCGATGACGCATCATACTATATTATCAACAAAGAATACGATGCGGCTATCAAAGAGCTCAATCTCCAGCCTGTTTCAGATCCTGTAGACATCAAAGTTCCTGAGATGACACAGACAAGCATGACATTCACTCTGGATGTATACGTAAAGCCTGAAGTTACACTCGGCGAATACAAGAATGTTGAAGTTGCAAATGTTTCTGACGAAGTTACAGAAGAAGAGATTGACGCAGCTATCCAGGAAGAAGCTAAGAAGAATTCACGCGAGATCTCAGTTGACGACAGAGCTACACAGAATGGTGACACAGTTGTTATTGATTTCGTAGGCAGCGTTGATGGTGTTGAGTTTGAAGGCGGCAGCGCTACAAACCATTCACTTGAGCTCGGCTCAGGCCAGTTCATTCCGGGCTTTGAAGAACAGCTCGTTGGCAAGAATCTCAACGAAGAAGTTATCGTTAAGGTTACTTTCCCTGAAGATTATCATTCAGAAGAGCTCGCAGGCAAAGATGCTGAATTCAAAGTAACAATCAATGGTATCAAATATTTTGAACTTCCTGAGATCAATGATGAATTTGCTTCAGATGTCAGCGAATTTGAGACATTGGATGCATATAAAGAGGATATCAAGAATAAATTAGCAGAGAGCAAAGCTCAGACAGCTAAGAACCAGATGCACGAAGAAGCACTCCGCAAGGTTCTCGATGCAGCTGTAGTTGAGATTCCCGCATGCATGATTGATTCAGAGGTTGACAGCCTTGTTAACAGAACAGAATCACAGTTCAAAATGTATGGCATGACAATTGAAGATTTCTGCAACTATTCAGGCAAGACAGTAGAAGAGTACAAAGAGTCACTTCGCCCGCAAGCTGAGATCAACGTAAAGAGAGATCTTGTTATTGAAAAGATCGCTGAAGTTGAAGGCTTTGAGGTTACAGAAGCAGACAAAGAAGCTGAGTACGAGAAGCTTGCCGGCTATTACAGAAAGTCTGCAGAAGAAGTTAAGGCTATGTTTGCTGCACATCAGGATCACCTGGAGTACGGAATCAAGCTTGAAAAGGCTGAAGATGCAATTTACAGCACAATCGTAAGAGTTTGATTTTGAAAACAAAGCATTAATTTTAAGTTTTTGATATTTTATGCCGTCGTAACTGTAGTATACTTATACTTGTCACGACGGCATTTAATAAATACAAGAGAAAAGAGGGATTTTATGGCATTAGTACCTTACGTAGTAGAGCAGACAAGCAGAGGAGAGAGATCTTACGATATCTTTTCACGACTGCTTAATGATAGAATAATCGTATTAAGTGACGAGGTAAACGATGTTACCGCGAGTATTGTAATTGCACAGTTGTTGTTCCTTGAATCTGAGAATCCTGACAAGGATATCCAGCTTTATATCAACAGCCCCGGCGGTTCAGTAAGCGCAGGCATGGCAATTTATGACACAATGCAATTTGTAAAATGTGACGTTTCTACAATTTGTATTGGTATGGCAGCAAGTATGGGAGCTTTCTTGCTGGCTTCAGGTGCAAAAGGCAAGAGAATTGCACTTCCAAACAGCGAGATTATGATTCACCAGCCTCTGGGTGGTGCGCAGGGCCAGGCATCTGACATCAAGATTCAGGCGGAGCATATTCTTAAGATCAAGGATAAACTCAACAGAATTCTCAGTGAAAAGACAGGCCAGCCACTTGAACGTATCATTGTTGACACAGACCGTGACAACTATATGAGTGCCCAGGAAGCTATGGAATACGGATTAATCGACAAAGTAGTAGAAAAACGCAGCTGATTGATTAAGGATTCAGATTAATTCAGGAGGTTTTTAATGGCAAAAAATGATGACCATTGCGTTCACTGTTCGTTTTGTGGCAAAAGAGAAGATCAGGTAAAAAGACTGATTGCCGGTCCGGGCGTTTTCATCTGTGATGAATGCGTAGATCTTTGCTGTGATATTTTACAGGATGATTTGCTGGAAGATTTTGACGACAGTGATTTTTCAGAGGCAAGCGTTGCCGAAGAAAAGAAGTTACTCAGACCCGAGGAGATCAAAGCGGCTCTGGATGAGTATGTTATAGGACAGGATACAGCAAAAAAAGCTCTTGCAGTTGCTGTGTACAATCATTATAAAAGAATAGAAGATATCAAAAAGCTCAAGAAAAAGTCCGGTAAAAAAGGTGCTGCGCAGGATGCGAAAGAAGATCCTTTTGCAGGTGTTGAGATTGCAAAGAGTAACGTACTCCTCATCGGACCAACCGGTGTGGGCAAGACGTATCTTGCACAGACTCTTGCAAAGATTCTTAACGTGCCTTTTGCTATTGCCGATGCAACATCTCTTACAGAAGCAGGATACGTTGGCGAGGATGTAGAAAATATTCTGCTCAGACTTATCCAGGCGAGTGATTATGATATTGAAAAGGCCGAGAGAGGCATTATTTTCATTGACGAAATAGATAAGATATCAAGACGCGGTGACAATCCGTCAATTACAAGAGACGTAAGCGGCGAGGGCGTTCAGCAGGCACTTCTTAAGATTCTTGAAGGTACTGTTGCGGCTGTGCCTCCGCAGGGCGGCAGAAAGCATCCGCATCAGGAATTCATCAACATCGACACAACAAATATTTTATTTATTTGTTCAGGAGCATTTGATGGACTTCCGAAGATTATTGAGAGCAGAACAGGTAAAAACACAATCGGTTTCTCAGGTTCCGTTCACAGTAGCCAGGATCTGGATGCAGACAAGATGCTCTCTCAGGTAGAGCCTCAGGATCTTCTGAAGTTTGGCTTGATTCCTGAGTTTATAGGCCGAGTGCCTATGATTGTTACGCTCAACTCTCTTGATTCAAAGATGCTCAAAGAGATTCTTACAATGCCGAAGAATGCTCTTGTAAAGCAGTATCAGAAGCTGATGTCAATCGATGGAGTAGAGCTTGAATTCAGCGATGATGCGGTAAGTGCCGTGACTGAGATTGCAATGCAGCGCAGAACAGGTGCAAGAGGACTGCGTGCGATTGTTGAATCTGCAATGCTTGACGTTATGTATGCGATTCCGACTCAGACAGACGTAGTAAAATGTATCATAACGGGTGACACAATCAAAAATGGTGCAGCGCCTATGTATGTATATAAAACTAAGCGTACAAAAAAAGCACCTTCAGCGAAAGCAAAAGAAGACATTTTGCTCAATGACCCAGAAAAGGATACTAAAACAGGATCATGAAAGTAATTCAGGCTATTATTTTAGGATTAGTACAAGGTTTGACCGAATTTTTACCGGTCAGTAGTTCAGGACACTTGATATTATTTAAAAAAGTGTTCGGCTTTGACTCGGAAATCTTCGGTCTGACTTTTGATATTGCTCTTCATCTTGCAACTCTGGTCGCAGTATTTATTGTTTTCAGAAAAGAAATCGGCGCACTGATACGCAAACCTTTCCAGAAGTTGACTTTATATCTCATAATTGCAACGATTCCGGCTGCAGTAGTTGGTTTTTTCTTCAATGATGAGATTGAAAAGCTGGCATCAAGCGGCGGTTTTTTAGGTTTTGCATTTTTACTTACTGCAGGTTTGTTGATTGCTGCAGAGCGCAGAAAGAAAAATGGTTCAAAAAAGAACATTAATGACGTTGGAGTACTCGGCAGCGCGGCTATAGGCGCAGCGCAGGCGGTTGCCATTATGCCGGGTGTATCAAGATCAGGCAGCACTTTTGCTATGGGAACATACGTGGGCGTTAAAAAAGATGCAGCTCTCAAGTTTTCTTTTTTAATGGCAATTCCGGTAATACTTGGATCTGTTGTTCTTGGCGTAAAGGATATTGTTGAGACTTCGCAAAAAGTTGACTGGCTCTGTCTCCTGGCAGGTATGGTATCTGCAGGCGTGTCGGGATATATAGCAGTTAAATTCATGATAGACTTCTTTAAAAAGAGAAAATTATACGTTTTTGCGATTTACCTGATTATATTGGGTGTTTTCGTAATACTCGACCAATTAGTATTTCATAAATTTTTCGGGACGTTTTTAGTATGGACATATTGACTTTAGGAATAGAATCAAGCTGTGACGAGACCTCTGTTGCCGTGGTAAAAAACGGAAGAGAGATATTGTCGAACGTTATCTCTTCGCAGATTGAATCGCACAAGGAATTTGGCGGCGTAGTACCGGAACTTGCTTCAAGAATGCACGTTCAGAACGTTATCCGGGTTATTGACAGCGCTGTTGAAAAGGCAGGCTGTACTTTAGAGGACATCGACCAGATCGGTGTGACTTTTGGTCCCGGCCTGATTGGTGCACTGCTTGTCGGACTTTGCGCGGCAAAGTCGCTTGCGTATAAATTAAAAGTGCCTCTTTGTCCGGTGCATCACTTAGAAGGTCATATCAGTGCCAATTTTTTACAGGACCCCGAGCTTGAGCCACCGTTTGTGTGCCTCGTTGCATCAGGTGGACACAGCCATATAGTAGAATGTATTGATTATGGCAAGTTCAGAATTCTCGGACAGACGCGCGACGACGCTGCAGGAGAGGCTTTTGACAAGATTTCACGGGCAATCGGCCTTGGTTATCCCGGTGGACCGGCAATTGACAAGGCTGCAAAAGACGGAGATCCGGACAAGATTGTTTTTCCGCGCGTACATTTCGACGGAAGCCTTGATTTTAGCTTCAGCGGTGTAAAAACAGCCGTTCTTAATTACATAAATAACACAAAAGAATATTATATTCCGGACGTGTGCGCTTCTTTCCAGAAAGCACTCGTGTCTATTTTCACAGAAAATCTTATGAAAGCAAATGCACAGACCGGATACAATAAAATTGTTCTTGCAGGCGGTGTTGCGGCAAACTCATCGCTCAGGGCAAGCGTTGCGCAGGCTGCAAGGGCAGCAGGAGCAAAAGTTTATATGCCGTCACCTGTTTTATGCACTGACAATGGTGCAATGATTGCATCTGCGGCATATTACGCAATAAAAAAGGGTCGCACGGCGGGACTGGACCTCAATGCCGTTGCGAATGTCAGCTTAGAGTCTATCGGATAGTGAATATTTCCCGGGAAATACATGATTTCTTTGACATAATGAAAAAAATCAGGTATTCTCTAATCCTCTGAGACATAGCAACATCAATCGTATCATTCAGAGACTGATTTTATTTGGAAGGATGAGAAGATTGCTGTACAAAAGATTGAACGTTTTAATTGCTGACCCTGATATTGATTTTACAAATGAATTGAGGCGCGTAATTTCCGAAAGGTCGGACGTTGCGGCCATCGCATCGACCACGTGCCCCGACCTTGTGTTGATGCTGACCTGTGAAAAGAAACCACACATACTCGTTATTAATCCGCAGATGTTTTCAGAAAACAGAATGGATATTTTCACGAGAATTAAATGCAGTATGAAGTTTTCACCGGTGATTGTAGTGACAACAGCTTGCTCGGAGGCCGAAAAGCATGAGATACAAAACACTTTTGCCGGCGTAGTGTTTATGGAAAAACCGGTAGATTTTGATTTTATGCTTGATGTTGCCAGAGATCTGGCTTGCCGCAGGTCGGATTGTCAGATTGAAGAAGAAAAAGACAGCAAGTATACGTCAAATCTTTATCTTGTGAAAAAAATAACGATTCTCCTTCATGATCTGGGTGTGCCGGCGCATCTTTCCGGCTACGGATATCTGAGAGATGCAATTTGCATGGCGGTGGAGAATCCACTGATACTTGGCAATATGCACAAGAGGGTGTATAGTGTCATTGGTGAAAAGGAAGGCAAAAAGCCTGCAAACGTTGAGAAAGCGATCCGTACTGCGATAGAAGTTTCGCTGCTTCGCTGCAATCCGGAGATGCTAAAAGAATATTTCGGATACACAATCAATTCCGAAAAAGGAAAACCGACAAATCTTGAGTATATTGCAATGCTGGCAGACAGATATATGTTATGGCTTGCATAAGATTAAAAAAGAGGGACGATATGACTGTATTGATAACAGGCGGGGCAACAGGAATAGGCAGAAGTTGTGCAAAATTGTTTGCACAAAAAGGGTATACTGTAATTGTGAATTATAATAAGTCAAAAGAAGCTGCAGAAGCTTTGCGCGATGAGATTCTGGCAGAAACAGGCAAGCAGATATTGATTGTCCGGGCTGATATAACAGACAGTCGCCAGGTCGAGGCAATGTTTGACAAGACGGGCCCTGTAGATATACTTGTAAACAACAGCGCGATAGCACAGCAAAAGCTTTTTACTGATATTACAGACGAAGACTGGCAAAAAATGGTAAATACAAACCTGACAGGTGCGTTTTACTGTGCGAGGACGGCTGCAAAAGGTATGATACACAACAAGTATGGAGCTATAGTGAATATTTCGTCGATGTGGGGCATTTGCGGTGCATCGTGCGAGGTACATTATAGTGCGGCAAAAGCCGGAATCATCGGACTTACCAAGAGTCTTGCACGCGAACTGGGTTTGTCGGGGATACGTGTAAATTGCGTTGCACCTGGCTTTATTGATACGAAGATGAACAATAATATTACAGCTGAGGCGAGACAGGAGATTGTTGACAGCACGCCTCTTGCCAGAACCGGGACTCCGCAAGACGTTGCAAAGGCAGTTTACTTTCTTGCATCAGAAGACGCGTCTTTTATTACAGGTCAGGTTCTTACTGTTGATGGTGGATTTTTGATGAAATAATGGTATACTTCCTACTGGAATCATATTTGCGGAGGGATTTTCGTGGAAGACATGAGGGAAAAGAAAAAAACGGGAATATCTTTAAGAAAAGCAATATTATTTGTTATTGTTTTCTTGCTGCTGGTCAAGTTGATTTTCGATTTTAAGGGATTTGGCAACCTGATATCACTTGGGTCGTCTTTCTTCTTATCTGTAACGAGCTACGTGCTGATTGGTTTCATAATTGCTTTTATTCTGAATGCCTTTTTGAATGTATTGGAAAAAAAGGTCTTCAAAAAAATGAAAAATCAAAGAGTAAAGAGAATTCTGAGCATTGTAATTGCATATGTTACTCTCTTTGCCGTAGTCTTCCTGTTACTTTTTGCTCTTATTCCAACGCTTATTGACACAGTCTCGATGCTGGCAAAAAATCTTCCTGCAGCATTTGACAAACTTGTTGCTTTATACGATGACGTAATGAACAATGGCAGATTCGACCTTCCTGCATCGGTAGTAGATGCAATCGGAAGCGGCATCGAAAAAATGAAAACAGTTGCAATTGATTTCGTAAATTCAGGAAAATTGACATCAATGGTAACTTCTTTGTTCACTACAACATTTTCCGGCGTGTTCAACGCATTTATGGGTCTTATGGTTTCATTTTATATGCTTCTTGAAAAGGACAAGGCGATTAAAGCTGCAAAAACGATTACAATCGGACTTGCCAGCGAGAGCAGAGCAAATAAAATTTTTGATAATGCAAGAAAAATCAATGTTGTTTTCACGCAGTATTTCGCAGGAAAATTGCTTCAGGCACTGATTGTTTTGCTGTTGTCATACGTGATTTTCCTTGTTGCCGGACTTGATTATGCTATCTTATTTGCAGTTGTTCTGGGTATAACAAATATGATGCCGTATATCGGACCGTGGATCGGCGGCATTGTTGTAGTATCAATAAGTCTTTCACAGGATTTGTCAACGGCGATCACAGCGCTTATCTGTATTCTTATAATGCAGCTTATTGATAACACAATTCTTACCCCGAATATAGTAGGTGGCCAGATAGGCATAAGTCCGCTGCTTGTTCTGATTGGATTATGCGTATGCGGAGGCTTATTTGGTTTACCGGGACTGATTCTCGGAGACGTATTTGCGGCAGTTATAAAAATTCTTTTCTACGATACATATATTATGAACAGGATCGAGAAGAAAATCGAGCAGGGGTTACTCCCGGAATCGGCGAGAGACGAATACCTGACGCAGGAAGTAATCACAAAGAAACCGACAATCGTTTTAAGGATTATAAGCAAATTAAAAAGAAGAAAAAAATGATTTTCATAAAAAAGCGCAAAGTGCTAAATGTTCACGAGGAGAACATTTAGCACTTTTCTTTATTGCATAATACCCGAACAGGAGGTTATGCAATTGAAGAAGTCAGCATCTCGTAGAAATATAAGCGGGGAAAAGATACGATACGTACGTCTTGGGAAGTATGACAAAAACCACGTGCGCATTACTCAAAGTGAGCTTATGGCAAGACTTCAGTCGCGTGGACTGATGATTGAGCGCATTACAATAAGCCGCATTGAGCAGGGTCTCAGACCTGTTTCTGATATAGAACTCGTATATTTTGCAGATGCGCTGAAGGTTCCGGTTGAGTATTTGCTTGAAGACGCCGCAGATCGTCTTCCGGAAATTAAAGATCAGACAGTTTCAGTAGCAGAAGAATGACAAAAGACATACCATCAAAAGAAAAATACAGTATAATAACCGCAGCCTTACTCACGATGCGATTGAAAGCACGTTACCGGGGCTTCTTTTATCTGCGGGAAATACTCATTTTAATGATTAACGGAGAGGATTTCGGTACATCTGCACAAATCAACGACATAAAAGATATTATACCTAAAGCACTTTATATAGACGTATCAAAAAAATTATCAGTAACGATTGAAAATATAGAAAAAAGCATAAGAGTTGCAATTAACAGAATGTGGGAAACAGCCGAGCCGGGAAAAGAAGTAGATTTCTTTGACACAAAATACACGTTTCCACAAACAAAACCAACAAACACGCAGGTAATATATTCTGCATATTTGTTGGTAAGAGCTGTCCTGAAAAAAGAAGACATTGCTTAGTTTTTAACACCAAGAAGAATTTCTGTTTTTTTCTGATTATCTGAAAAATATCTATTGGCTGCCTCAAGACCGCTGCCTACGATATCCATCGTACGTTCATATGAATTTTCGCATTTTTCAAGTAAAGCATCTGTCAGATTCAGATGTGTTTTCCAGTCATTGATATTTCTGTCAAGCGTGAGAATATTATAAGAATATCTGTCGTACTCCGTATCCGTAAAACGATTAACCCAGATAGGAAGCACATCGGCGCTCTCGACAATGACAGTACCATCTGAATACTTGGCAAAAGTAAAATTAAAAAGCATACCGTCTTCGCAATGAACAGGCCTTGTAGACGATTTTCGGATATTTGATATAGTATTACCTGTAGAATACAGACAAAGTGTTTTATGGTCCTCAAAAACAGTGCTCGTAAAAAGCTCTACCGGCTGAGCAACGTGAGGGTGATTGCCGATGATAACATCAAAACCAATATCGCACAGCTTCTGCGCGATTTGTTCCTGTCTGGAATTATTTTCAGTAACATATTCTTTTCCCCAGTGGATGAAAATAACGAAAGCCTCCGCTCCGTCATCCTTCATATCGGCATACTCATGGTCGATTTTACGATAAAAATCTTCAAGCTGGTAATTATTGAAAGAATTTGTAAGTCTTGTTGCCTCCGGAGTCAGAAGTCTGCCGTTAAGCTTTACTTGCTCCTCGTTTACAATTTCTGTATTGAAGGTGTAACAAATCATACCAACTTTTATACCATTTATATCCTGAACAATATAATTTTTATCTTCTTCTTTATAGCGTGTTCCCGTGTACGCCATACCACGGTCCATAAGAACCTCCTGCGTTCTCATAAAACCGGTTGTGCCTGTATCAAACGAGTGGTTGTTTGCAGTAAGCAGCATATCGAAACCGGCTTTTTTCAAAGAATCAACGATTGCATCGGGACAATTGAAACGCGGATATCCGGCATAATCGTATCCATTATCGTCGCCTGCAAGCGTAACCTCAAGGTTTGCAACGGCGTAATCAACTTCAGAAACGTATTTACTGAACCATGTGAAAAAATGGTCATAATTGTATGCCTTGGTCTCCGGATCATAACCACTTTTATAAAGATTTTCATGCATAAGAATATCGCCCGTTGCACCAATCGTTGCAGTAGATATCTTAACAACCGGAGGCTCTGTAGGCTCGGGCGTGGGGGTTTGCGTCGGAGTTAAAACAGGTGACGCATTTGAAGTGGCATTTGAAGGTGCATTTGTTGCTGTCCCGGAAGTCGGTGCCGGATTGATTCCAAAAGAAGGCTCGCTGGATACTGTGAGCGGTGTTGTCGGATGACTGCAGCCCAGAAACATAAGAACCATAATTAAAACGATTAAACAATCAAAAAGATAAAGAAAAGTACGAAATTTTGTCATTAAAAAAACCTTTCTCAAACACTACACGCCCCAGACGCGCTTCTTTCTATGCCGGACGACGAGATAACAACAAAAATGAATAACAAAAGTCGCAATCCAGCTGACCATATAAGAAATATAAACGGTTTCGATGGAGTGGTACTGAGGAAGCTGGAAAATAGTGGCAATCCACAGGAGTCGGAAGCCGCACACACCCACGAGTGAAACAATCATCGGCATGACGCTGTATCCCATACCTCTGAGAACTCCAACCATAACGTCCATAAGACCGCACAGGAAATAAACGGCACATACGTGTTTAAGGCGGATAAGACCGGCATCGACAACAGCCGAGCTGTCCGTATATAATCCGAGCAAAGGACGTCCGAAAGTCGCAACGATCAAGCCCGTAACAAGACCTGCCACAGCAACACAAGCAAGAGCCGTATAAACGATACGGTTAATACGCTCGTATTTCCTGGCTCCGATATTCTGTCCTACAAAAGATATTGCACCCTGGTGAAAAGAATTCATCGTTACATACACAAAACCCTCAAGATTTGCAGCTGCACCACTGCCTGCCATCGCGATATCTCCAAAAGAATTTATAGAAGACTGGATAACAACGTTTGACAGTGAAAAGAGAGCGCCCTGGAAACCTGCCGGCAAACCGATTTTGATAATCTGTATCAACTTATCTTTGTATATTTTCAACTTCTTAAGATTGAGGTTCACGCAATTCGTCTCGCGAACAAGACATAATATAATAAGGAAAGCGCTTACGCATTGTGATACGGCGGTCGCAATCGCAACACCTGCAACACCCATACCGAGCAGAACAACAGATATCAGATTAAGCGTCAGATTGACAACGCCTGATATCATAAGGAAGAAAAGCGGTCTCCTTGTATCGCCGATGGCCCTCAGAATCGCGCTACCGAAGTTGTAAATCAACATAGCTGTCGTTCCAAGAAAATAAATACGCAAATATAAAGAAGACTGACCGATAACGGTATCCGGCACGTCCATAAAATTCAGGAGATACGGAGCAAGAAAAACACCCACGATTGTAAGGAAAATACCGGAAATAATACTTAGCAGAATCGCAGTATGAACAGCCTCCTGCACGTCCTTTTTCTTTTCAGCGGCATAATTACGTGCAACAATAACGTTTGTACCGACAGAAAGACCGATAAAAACGTTTGTCAGCAAATTAATCAGGGATCCTGTGGAGCTGACTGCGGCAAGAGCTGTTTCGCCGGCAAATTTACCTACGACAACAACGTCTACCGCGTTGAAAAGGAGCTGTAATATACTGGAAAAGATAAGAGGTACTGTAAAAAGTAGCAGTTTCTTGAGTACAGAGCCACTGCACATGTCCATCTCATATTTACTTTTTTTGTTTTCAGCTAAATTCTTTTTAAACATAAGCAAATATTTCCTTTAATTTGTTGATTATATACCCTGCAAATAAAAAAGCAATGTTTTTATTTTTATGAAAGGGAAAGAATCATTGAAAAAGATAAGAGTCAAATGTATAATTAAACGGATTGAAAGGAACCGGGTGATTTATAAGATGCTGGATGTATGTTTACTTGGTACGGGCGGTACGATGCCCCTTAAAAACAGATGGCTTACTTCTTTATATTGCAGGCTGAATGGCAGCGCTCTTCTCATTGATTGCGGAGAGGGCACGCAGATTGCTATCAAAGAAACAGATTTTACCTTCAAGCCCATCGACATACTGTGTATCACACATTTTCACGCAGACCATATAAGCGGCCTGCCGGGACTGCTCCTGTCCATGGGGAACGAAGGCAGAACCGAGCCCCTTACAATTATTGGTCCAAAGGGCGTACATTTTGTTGTAAATTCGCTTCGCGTAATAGCCCAGGAACTGCCTTTTGAGATAAAATTCATAGAGCTTTCGCAAAATGAGGAGAAAATCAAAATAAATGACTATAATATCACTGCTTTTCGCGTAAAACACACTACAATCACCTACGGATATACTATTGAAGTTGAGCGCCTTGGCAAGTTCGATGCAGATGCCGCAAAGGCACTGGGTATTCCTGTGCGCCTCTGGAATCCTCTCCAGAAAGGCAATACTGTCTGTGACGGTGAAAACGTATTTGAGCCTTCTATGGTAATGGGCCCTGCCCGCAGAGGAATCAAAGTGACTTACTGCACAGATACTCGTCCTCTTGATATTATCTGCAAGCAGGCAGCAGATTGCGATTTATTTATCTGCGAGGGCATGTACGGAGAGGAAGATAAATCAGATACTGCCCGTGAAAAAGGCCACATGACTATGGTTGAAGCGGCAAGTATCGCTGCCCGCGCAAAGCCGGCGCCGGAGGAGCTGTGGCTGACTCACTACAGTCCGTCTTTGTATAATCCTGAGGAGTATAAAAAGGCGGTGACATTGATCTTCGATAACACGCATGTTTGCAAGGATGGCAAAAGTACGGTGTTGAGATTTCGGGATTAAGCGGCGTTATTAATCGGCCTGCAAATGCGGTTAGAAAAAGCACCAAAATTATGGTATACTGAAAATATGATTTTGTAAAATTGTGTGTGCTTCGTTAGTTTGCAAGGTGATTATTATAAAAAATTCAAAGCGAAAAATGATATTAAAAATACTGATTGCTACTGCAGCCATTGTGCTTATCGTCATTATGTTTGATAGCCGGATGATAGTTAGAAGATATGAAATTGATTCCCCTAAAGTAGATACACCTATTCGTATTGCGCTGATAACTGACCTGCATTCTTGCAAGTACGGTAAAAAACAAACAAAACTGCTTGATGCAATTTATGCGGAGTCTCCTGACCTGGTGCTGTTGGGTGGAGATATCTTTGATGATGTCATCGAAGATACAAATACCGAACTTTTTCTTGCAGGTATATATGAAAGGTATCCCTGTTATTATGTGACCGGAAACCACGAGTACTGGAGCGGGCAAGCCAAGTTTTCTGCTAAAATTGATATACTGAACAAATATAACATTGTGATCCTTGCCGGCACAAGCGAAGTTGTTGAAGTGAACGGGGAAAGCATAAACCTTTGTGGTGTCAATGACCCTGATGCATATATGGTGGAGATAGATTCGGAGACAGACCCGCAGGCCTACGTGGAAGCGCAAAACCGGAAAGAAGTTACATTTACACAGCAACTCGACAACGTCAGCAGTGTATCAGAAAATGGAAATTTTACATTGCTGCTCTCACACCGTCCTGAATTTTTTGAACAATATACGGACTATAATTTTGATCTAGTATTAAGTGGTCATGCTCACGGCGGTCAGTGGCGGGTTCCACTGGTTTTAAATGGACTGTATGCGCCTGATCAGGGAGTTTTCCCAGAATATGCCGGCGGACGATATGAACAGGATGGTACGACAATGATTGTCAGCCGAGGTCTAGCTAGAGAAAGCACCTGGGCTCCTCGTGTTTTCAATCGTCCCGAACTGGTAATTGTAGATATCACTTAGACATAAATGACTACAGGCTGTGCATGCTTCCGTTATAATACGAAATAGTATTCCATCATCGCAACGGATATAAGCCGCTGTCACGGAATGGAAACTTTGTATGCAGTAGAGTGGAAACAAGACTAATAAGTCTTGTTTCTAAAGTGGGTGAATAACAAAGTGAATAACAAAGCGGCTGCAAATGCAGCCGCTTTGTTGTTGAAGTAATTTATTTTCATAAGGGTTCAATCATTCCGTAATCACCATCGTCACGCTTATAAACAGTAGATACCTTGTTTGTTTCCTTATTAAGGAAGGTATAAAATACGTGACCGAGCATGTTCATTTCCATGATTGCTTCCTGAACTGTGATAGGCTTCATGTCATAAGTCTTAATTCTGACAACTGAGTATGTGTCAGGCTCTTCTTCCAGATTGTCAATCTGCGGAAGTGAAACATTGAATTCGGGTGTCAGATGCTTGCCACGTGCCAGCTTTGTCTTGCATTTGGCGATCTGTCTCTCCAAAACGTCCATTGCTCTGTCAAGAGCAGCAACACAGCTGACTTTGTCACTTGTCTCAGCTCTGAGCTCATAGCCAAGATACTGAGCAGTCAATTCAACTTTGAATCCTAACTTACGGTCGCGGATTTTTGCATAGATAGTTGTTTCTTTCTCTTCTTGTGCAAAATAACGATGGAAACGCTGGGTGACCTTTTTCTCCATGGTCGCCAAATCCTTTTCGGATACTCTGGATTCTTTAATGTTAAATCTAACTAACATCACAAATTCCTCCTCTTTTGTTTTAATCATGGCTATATTATATACGAAAAAATAAAATGTAGCAAGAAAAAATCCACGGCTGATGACTTGTCTTGCAATATTGATTTAGAGTATACTTAATCATAATAAATCAATCGAATTACAGGTGAAAAGTATGAAAAAAATTGACACACAAGGATACATTGTTGCTGTTACAGATTGCAGATACAATGCAAATCCCCATAGCTTTGAAAATGGAATGAGCTTTTTTTATCTGCTTTCCGACGGAACTTTTTTAGTATACGACGGAGGACAGGGTAAAGAAGACGCAGAAAATTTATATAATTTGCTTAAAAACAAGGCGCAGGAAAACGGCCTTACGGAGATTGTCGTTTCGGCATGGATAATAACGCATGAGCACGGCGACCACATGGGCTTTGTTGACCATTTCTTTGCAACTTATAAAGACGTCGTTGTAAAAGAATTCTGGGCAAACGTGCTATACAGCTGGGGCAGAAGGATGATTGACGTAGTCAAAGAAAACAAACCGGACTGCTATATACGCGAGGTAAAAGTCGGTGAAGAATATAAGCTTGCAGACGTAAAGATTGAGGTTCTCTGTGAGCCGGGGCCGCTCGTTGAAGTCAGCCGCGAGGCGATTGACAAAGACAGCAACAGCGCATCAATTGTAACAAGGCTGACAATCAGAGGTACGACGATATTGATGCCCGGCGACGCTTCGTTTATTGCATGGGAATATATGGTAGATAAATACGGCGACAAACTTAAGAGCGACATTCTGCAGGTGCCTCATCACGGGGCTAATAACGGCGCTCCGATAGAGACGTACAGGCTGATTGATGCCTCGACGCTGCTTTTCCCGTGCGGAGACAGACTGTATGAGACATTATTTAACAAAGGCGATTACTATGTATGCGAGGCAGGCTGCCCGCACGATCTTTACAATCCTCACACACATGACCTGATAAAGGACTTTAAAGGAGATATAATTGTGGCAGGAACATTTAGCTTTGACGAGCCGGTGTTCAAGAGGTTCATATAAGAGAAATGCCAATATTTTGTAAATTTCACCTGGCAGGAAACCGGCATGACACTTGTTGATTACCAGAATAAGGCAAAAGTACAAAAAGCATGGTCAGACGATAAAAACTCTCAAAAAATTTCTCGTAACAATTGTTTTTCAACGGCACTTGGAATAAAATAGACAAAACACAATTTTTCATAAAGGAGATTTGAGGGATGATTAAGTTATGTGCGTTTTCAGATGAAGCATCAGGCAGTCTTGAAGGCCAGATTGCCGCGCTCAGACGAAATGGCATTTCATACATGGAAATCAGAAATGTTGATGGTAAAAATATAAAAGATATTACTTTGGAAAGAGCCGGAGAGATTAAAAAGATTCTGGATGAAAACCAGATAAAAGTCTGGTCCATAGGCTCTCCTATAGGTAAAGTTGACATAGATACAGATATTGATGAATACATGCAGGTTGTTTGCCATATTCTGGAAATCGCAAAGATTCTTGAATGTGACAGGATTCGTATGTTCAGCTTTTTCAAGGCGTATGACAAGAGTGAAAAGGTTATGGAATATCTGAAGAAAATGGTTGAAAAGGCGGCTTTGTATAATATTAAACTCTGCCATGAAAATGAAAAGGATATATATGGTGACACGGCAGAGCGCAATTTACAGATTCTGGAAAATGTGCCCGGCCTTTACTATATATATGATCCTGCCAATTTCTTGCAGATAGGAGAAGATGCGAAGAAAACGCTGAGTCTTCTTGCGGATAAGGCGGAATATTTCCATATAAAGGACGTTATATCAAAGACAGGTCAGCTCGTACCGGCAGGAGAGGGCGACGGAAGAATATCAGAACTCATTGAAAGCATTGACAGCGACAAAGTTCTGACATTGGAGCCACATCTTACCATTTTTGCAGGTTATGCAGCGATTGATTCTACAGAAATGAAAAACAAATACACCTTTGAAAGTAACGATGCTGCATTTGATGCGGCTGTAGTTGCATTGAAAGGTTTGCTGGCAAAAGCCGGATATAAAGAGACCGAGGGAGGATTTACAAAATAATGGATATAGGTCTTAATTTATTTTCAATCAGAAACAACGTAAAGACAGAAGAAGATTTCCTTGAGACGGCAAATAAGCTCAAGGAGGCAGGATATGATTACATGCAATTTTCAGGATCGCCGCTGCCGGCTGATGCCATAAAAAGGGTTGTAGAAGCAAGCGCAATGCCTGTGTATCTTACACATATGCCGATGGACCGAATTATCGGAGATACACAGAAGCTCATGGAAGAGCATGCGTCTTTTGGCTGCAAAAATATCGGCCTCGGCGCAATGCCGCCCAATAAGATTGCTGACGAAGAC
Organism: Clostridia bacterium; assembly: GCA_045546695.1. GTDB lineage: Bacteria > Bacillota > Clostridia > UBA1212 > UBA1255 > SIG424. The sequence continues at coordinate 52,939 of JAZQDE010000002.1, forward strand.
GAGTGTAAGAAAATCATTGAACAGCTTAATACGGCAGGCGAAGTGATGGCAAAAAATGGCTTTAATTTCTTCTATCATCACCATCATTTTGAGTTCTATAAATGGCAGAATGAGACCGTTTTTGAATATATGATCAAAAACGCACCTGCGATTAATTTCACAATTGACACGTATTGGCTGCAGTACGGCGGAGCAGACATCTGCGATGTGCTTGATAAAGTAAAGGGCCGCGCGGGCTGTGTACATCTTAAGGATTACAAGGTGAAAGCATCGACAAACGACAGAGGAAACGTCAGCTTTTCACCGGTATTTGCGCCGCTTGGTGATGGCAATTTAGACTTCAATAAAATAGTAAAGAAAATGGAAGAAATTGGTACAGAATATTATTTCGTAGAGCAAGATAACGCAGCTGATTTTGACGACCCGTTTGAGCAGGTTATCCGCAGCGTAAATTATGCAAAGAAGGAGTTATAAAATGGAAAAAATTCGTTTTGGTATAGTAGGTTTAGGTAATCAGGGCAGCAACTATGCGCTGGGACTTTTTGACAAGGGAAATATCACAAATGGTGTGATTACAGCGCTTTGCGACAATAATCCTGCAAAGATTGAGTCGATGAAGAGCCGTATTACAAACAAAGAGATAACATATTTTGACAATTATATAGATATGCTCGACAGTGGTCTTTGCGACGCTGTGCTGATTGAAGTACCACATTACAGCCACCCCGAGATGGTAATCGAGTGCCTTAACCGCGGCATCCACGTTATTTGTGAAAAGCCTGCCGGCGTTTATGCAGACCAGGTAAGAGAAATGAATGAAGTTGCCAAAAATAGTAATGCGAAGTTTGCGATGATGTTCAACCAGAGAACAAATTGCGTGTATCGTAAGATGCGTGAGATTATGCTCTCCGGCGCACTCGGCGAGCTTCAGAGAGTTACGTGGATTATTACGGACTGGTACCGCACACAGAAATATTACGATACAGGTAGCTGGAGAGCTACGTGGTCAGGAGAAGGCGGCGGCGTGCTTATAAATCAATGCCCGCATCAGCTTGATCTCGTATCATGGGTTGTAGGTCAGCAGCCAAAATATGTAAGAGGCTTCTGCGAATACGGCAAGTGGCATGATATAGAAGTAGAAGACGAAGTTACGGCATTTTTTGAATATGAAAATGGCGCAACAGGTATGTTTATAACGACTACAGGCGAGACTCCCGGAACAAACCGTTTTGAAATTTCCGGCACAAAAGGCAAGCTTGTCTGTGAGGCGAACAAGCTTCGCTGGTTTAAGAACAACGAAGACAGCGCCAAATTTTCACGCGAGTCGGAAAATGGCTTTTCACGACCTGCAATTGAGATTGTGGAAGTTGAAACAGATGGTAAAAATGACCAGCACAAAGGCATCATAAATAACTTTGCAAACGCACTTCTGGGACTTGAAGAATTCTTCGTAGACGGCACAGAAGGCATCAACGGCGTTGAACTTATGAATGCAATCGAGCTGTCTGGCTGGAATGGCGGCAAGCGCGTTGAGCTTCCGGTAAATGGCAAGGAATATTACGACGAGCTTATGAAACATTGCGCTCAGTCAAGATACAAAGTAGCAGACGATAATGCTATTGCAGACACAGAAGGTACCTTCGGGAGTTAACAAATGAAAGTAGCAGTAATTGGTCTTGGTGTAATCGGCACGCATCATATGAATGTCCTTGCAAAACTTGGCATTGAAGTGTGCGCCGTTTGCGACACAGATGAAGATAAACTGGCAAAATATCCGGCAGTTGCGCATTTTACGGATTACAGGCAGATGATAAAAGAGGCAAAGCCGGACAGTGTTCACGTATGCACGCCTCACTATCTTCATGCGCCTATGGTTATAGAGGCTCTTAATGCTGATATTAACGTGCTCTGTGAAAAGCCGCTGGCAATTAATCTTGAAGAGCTTAACCAAATTCTGGAAGCAGAAGAAAAGTCAGCAGGCATCCTGGGTGTTTGTCAGCAAAACAGATACAATAAGACGAATCTGTATATAAAACAGCTTGTTGATGCTCAGCCCGACAAGGAAAAATTTGTCGGAAGTGCCAGCGTTGTATGGAATCGTGACAAAGAATATTACAATTCTGCCCCGTGGAGAGGAAAATGGGCAACAGAAGGCGGCGGAGTACTCATAAATCAGGCACTTCACACACTTGATATTATGCAGTGGCTCCTGGGAGAGCCTACGCAGGTGACTGCGACGACTGCCAATTTTTCACTCAAGGACGTTATTGAAGTAGAAGACACGGCGGCAGCTGTTTTCACAAAAGGCGGAGAGTTTTCTTTTTTTGCAACAAACGCAAGCTGTGATAATATGTCAGTCGAAGTGACTCTCAAAAAGCCGGGAATGGAAATAAAAACCATGTCCGACTGGGTGGCAGTAAATGGCAAGACGATAAGTTTTGAAATGATAAATGAATATAATGTAAAGGCGTGCTACGGCAGCGGTCACGAAGGTCTGATGAGGGACTTTTATGAGTGCGTTGCAAGTGGACGTGAATTTGCAATAAATGGCAGGGAAGCTGCCAAAGTTGTCCGTATGATTCTGGCAGTATATGCCAGCCATGGAAACAAGATTGATATTAAAAGGTGAAAAAATGAAGAAGTTTTTTGATGAAGATTTATTTCTTGAGTCAGATGCGGCAAAAGAGATTTACAATAGCGTAAAAGACCTTCCGATAATTGACTATCATTGTCATCTGAACGTGCCGAAAATTGCTTCAGATGCCGGTTTTGAGGATATCGGTCAGCTCTGGCTTGCAGAAGACCATTATAAATGGCGCGCTATGCGTCTTTGCGGCGTGGACGAGAAATATATTACGGGAGAGGCAAGTTATCATGAAAAATTCCTGGAATATGCAAGAATCTTGCCAAAACTTGCCGGCAATCCGCTGTATTACTGGACTCAACTTGAACTGAAAATGATTTTCGGTATAAATGAGCCTTTGTCTGCCGAAAACGCAGAGCGTATATATGAAGAAGCAAATAAACGCCTTCGCACTATATCTGTATCTGACATTTTAAGGCAGTTCAAAGTGGAATATATTGCCTCTACAGATGACCCGGTGGACACACTTGAGCTTCATGGAAAATATGCAGATACACAGGTGGCCCCGACGTTCAGACCTGACAAGATTTACAATTTTGACGATGCTTACATAAGTCAGCTGGCAAAGGCCGCCGGCATGGAGATTGTAACGTTGGACGATTTGCAGGAGGCATTGACGAGAAGGCTTGATTTCTTCGTTTCAAAAGGCTGTAGAATATCAGACCACGGCTTTGCGGCTTTTCCGAAAGATTATGCAGATTACGAAGAAGCAAAAGCGCTTTTCACAGACAGGAAAAATCTGACAGCAGAGCAAAAAGATAAACTCTTCGGATATATTCTGCTGTGGCTCACGGGAAAATATCACGAAAGAAACATGGTTATGCAAATCCATTTTGCGGTAGTGAGAAATAACAATCCACAGATGTTTGAAAAATGTGGCGTTGATTCAGGCTTTGACCTCATAGCAAAAGAACAGGACATTGGCGATCTGATCCATTTCCTGGCAAAAACGCCTGATGACAAGAGGCCGGAGACTGTTTTGTATACGTTAAACGACAATAATTTATCTGCGATTGTGTGTGCAACAGGAGCTTTCCGTAATGTAAAGCCGGGCGCTGCGTGGTGGTTTAATGACACGGTCAAGGGTATTTACAAGAATCTGGAAACAATTTCTGAATACGGCGCAATCGGCACGAATTTCGGCATGCTTACTGACAGCCGCAGCTTTTCATCGTATGTAAGATTTGACTTTTTCCGCAGACTGCTTGCAAATCATCTCGGCAAACAGGTAGAAAATGGCGAATATGATATTGAAAGTGCTAAAATTATTTCACAGGATATATGTTATTATAATATAAAAGGAGCGTTGAAAATATGAAAATGACTTTTCGCTGGTACGGAGAAACAGACTCCATACCGCTTGATTACATCAAACAGATTCCAAACATGTCAGGCGTCGTAACGGCCGTTTATGACGAGCCTGTGGGCGAGGTATGGGGAGAAGACAAGATTGCCCGCCTGCTTGAGCTTTGCAGAGCAGCCGACCTTGAGATGGAGGTTATCGAATCGGTGCCTGTTCACGAAGACATCAAGCTCGGAAGGCCTACACGCGACCGCCTCATTGCCAATTATGCCCAGACAATACGTAATCTCGGCAAATATGGCGTAAAATGCATCTGCTACAACTTTATGCCTGTGTTTGACTGGCTCAGAACAAACCTCAAAACGAAGGCAAAAGATGGCAGCAATTCTCTTTCTTATAAGCATGACGAGCTCATGGCGCTTGATCCCAAAAATTTACATCTTCCCGGCTGGGATGAGAGCTATACGACAGACCAATTAAGCTCACTCCTTGCAGCATACAGGGAAGTTTCACACGAAAAACTCTTTGAAAACCTCGTTTATTTCTTAAATGGCATTATGCCTGCGTGCGACGAGGCGGGGATTGATATGGCAATTCATCCGGACGATCCACCATGGGATATGTTCGGTCTTCCGAGAATTATTACAAGTGAAAAGTCGTACGACGAGCTGTTTGCCGCAGTGCCGAACAAACATAATGGTATTACGTTCTGTACGGGTAGCCTTGGCGCGGGCCGCTTCAATAAATTACCATATATGGCAGAAAAATACACAGACCGCATCTATTTTGCACACATCCGTCAGCTGAAGCTGACAGGCGACCTCGACTTTACAGAGGCCGGCCACCTTACAGCAAATGGCGATCTTGATATATACGGAGTCGTAAAAGCGCTGGTAAAAGGTGGATTTAAAGGCTACGTCCGCCCTGACCACGGTAGAAACATCTGGGGCGAGGATGGCAAGCCGGGCTACGGCCTTTATGACCGCGCTCTCGGAGCCGCTTATCTTAACGGTCTTTTTGAAGCAATTGAAAAGGAGCTGAAGTAAATGAAAATACCATTTAATGTAAATCTCAGCGATAAAATAATCGCAATTACAGGTGCAGGCGGCATTATCTGCAGCGAATTTGCAAAAGCGCTGGCAGAATGTGGCGCGAAAGTTGCACTTCTTGATATCAACTATGCTGCCGCAAAGAAGTACGCAGACGAGATTGGTGAAAATGCGTTTGCAATTGAGTGCAACTGCCTTGACAAGGCAAGCATCGAAAACGCCCGCGCGCAGATTCATGAAAAATGGGGCGCTGTCAACTTCCTGATAAACGGAGCCGGCGGCAACAATCCCAAGGCAACTTGCGACAATGAATATATGACTCCCGACCTTGAAGGCGTAAAGGACTTTTTTGCACTTGAAGAGAGCGGCCTTAAATTTGTTTTCGACCTGAATATAACATCTGCATTTCTCGTAACACAGGTTTTTGCTGTTGATATGGTAAAAACAGGCGGAAATATTATAAATATTTCAAGCATGAATGCCTTTTCACCGCTTACGAAAATCCCGGCATATTCTGCAGCAAAAGCCGGCATCAGCAACTTTACACAGTGGCTTGCCGTTCATTTTGCGCCGTGCAATATCAGATGCAACGCGATTGCACCCGGCTTTTTCGTAACGAACCAGAACAGAAGCTTGCTTTTCACAGAAAATGGTGAGCCGACAGCCCGCACAGGCAAGATTCTGGCTGCAACACCCATGAAAAAATTCGGCGAGATTTCCGATCTTATCGGTTGTCTCCTCTGGCTTGCCAGTGATGAGGCCAGCGGCTTCGTTACAGGCTCCGTAATTCCTGTTGACGGCGGCTTCTCGGCGTACTCAGGCGTGTAAAATTATAGAAAAGAGGGAAAAATATGTTTTACAAAAAGAATTCAGACAAATCTCTTTCACCGGAACTGTTTAAGAATCCTACCGCAGAATACCGCGGCACACCGTTCTGGGCATGGAACTGTGAACTTGATAAAGACGAGCTTCTGAGACAGATTGACATTTTCAAGGAAATGGGTCTCGGTGGTTTTCACATGCACGTGCGCACAGGCATGTCGACTCCTTATCTCAGCGATGAGTATATGGATCTGATAAATGCTTGCGTTGACAGAGCACGAGACAACGAAATGCTCGCATATCTTTATGACGAGGACAGATGGCCTTCCGGCGCGGCAGGCGGCCTTGTAACAAAAAATGACGAATACCGCCAGCGTTTGCTTCGTTTTACGACAGTTCCATATAAAAATGAGAAAAGTGACGCGATTTTCTTTGTTGAAAATACGACTGTAAGGACTGAAGAAGGTTCGCTGATTACAGTTTTTGACATTGTGCTGGATGAAAATGGCTGCCTTGAATCATATAAACAGATTGGCGTGAAGGACGAAGCAAAAGGCACAAAATGGTTCGTTTATATGGATTATTCTCCCAAAACTTCATGGTTCAACAATCAGTCATACGTAGATACGATGAACAAAGAAGCGATGGACCGCTTTATCGAGATTACTTACGAGACATACAACAAGCATTGTTCAAAGGACTTCGGCGGCGTTATCCCGTCTATTTTCACCGACGAACCGCAGGTTGCCCACAAAGAGAGGCTCATGCATTCTACTGACAAGAATGACGTTACGCTCCCGTGGACACCTACTTTTGCAGATACATATAAGGCAAAATATGGAGAGGATATTATCGAGCATCTTCCCGAACTTTTCTGGAATTTACCGGATAATAAGCCTTCGGTGACGAGGTACCGCTATCATGACCACGTGGCAGACCGTTTCAGCGAAGCTTTTGGTCAGAATTGTGGAAAATGGTGTGATGAGCATGGTATTGCGCTCACCGGCCACCTTATGTGCGAGCAGACGCTGTACGTTCAGACGATGGCTGTCAGCGAAGTTATGCGTAATTACCGTGGCTTTGGCATACCGGGTATCGATATGCTTTGTGCGGCTCACGAGTTTATTACTGCCAAACAATGTCAGTCTGCAGTTCACCAGTTCGGCTCAGAAGCGATGCTCTCAGAGCTTTATGGCGTAACAGGTTGGGACTTTGATTTCAGAGGCCACAAGCTTCACGGCGACTGGCAGGCGGCAATGGGCGTTACAGTACGAGTACAACATTTGTCCTGGGTGTCAATGAAGGGTGAGGCTAAGCGTGACTATCCCGCCTCTATCAGCTATCAGAAGTCGGAGGCCAAGCGG
>JAZQDE010000003.1:0-41579 GCA_045546695.1 Clostridia bacterium
AAAAACAATGATTTTCACGATTTCCAATGCTAAAAACAACGTTTTTTCTAATATCTGCGCACTGAATTAGAAAAACATCAGCCCTGATTATCAAGTGCTGATGTTTAAACTTTTTTGGGACATTTTCGCTAATGGTTGACAGGCAAAAATAACAGAATATTTAAAAGTGTACCTTATTTTTCTACCATTGTAATCGACTGTGGCATCGTGCCTGTGAAAAGCATTGCATAAGCAGTGAATTCGGCGTATACAAAATTAATTTTGAGTTCTTCGCTCAGTATTTCGAGGATACCATTGATAATACTCTCAGTAATCTCATATGCAGTCTCTTCATCCACAAAATCGGTAAGATTAAAGCCTGAAAGATTCAGAACCTCTACCTTGAAATTTGTGATTTTATTATTAACTATGACACCATATCCCTTGGCGTATACATTAACGTTATCCGGAAGTAAATCAAGAAGCCTTTTCAGTCCTTCTTTGTTTGAATCTTCTTTATTGTTGCCGGAATCTTCACCCGGTGCAACAAAATCCATCGTTGGGATAAAGCCGGCAGGTCGTACAATCGCACCGATATCATCTGAATATTCTATCTCGGGAATCTTCGAATTTTCCGGATGTTCAGGATCAATCGGCCACACCTGTATATCCGGGCTTTCCGGCATTTCCGGCATTTCCGGCATAGGTGCTATATCAGACGAGCCACTTTCCTCTTCTTCAATCATCTCAATGAGGTCTGCAAGCTTCACTTTCGAAGACATCTCAACACCACCGTCGTTGAATTTAACCTGCGTAGAATGAATGGGGAAATCTCCGGGCAGTGTATAAGCTACGAACGATGAAAACTCTTCACTGGAGACAGGAAGCTCTTCGTGCTGATTTTCTCCCTCGCAAACATATTTATGTGTAGAAAAAGATTTATCGGACATAGAAGTTTCTATTGTCAGATTTGCCTTCTGCGAGAAAGTGTCCATCGACTCCTGAGAAATTTTAACACCAAGATCTACTTGTGAAAAGAGTCCCGGAAGCAATGTATTTCCAAGTAACACGATAGCAACTACACACGCTACTACCATTGTAAGTAAAGTGCCTGCAGGTATCAGCCATAATTTACTGTCTTTTATCTTATTTTCTCCTGATGACATATCGCACCCCCAATTAAATCTCTTTTACAATATTAACACTGTACGTCGCTTTTTTCAAGAATCTATTATTTTCGCGCGAAAATATGTAAAAAAAGGGGCTGATTTATAATCAGCCCCTTTTCAACAATACTTGATAATCAGCTTCAGATCTCAGGAATCTCGATTTCGATCTCGTGACCGAGTTCAGCAGACTTTGCGATACCGCTTAAGATAGCCTGGTTGTAAATAATCTCTGACGACGGAACCGGAGAAGAACAAAGACCCTTGCATGCATCTAAGAAAGAACGAACCTTTGTCTGGAAGCAGTTTACCGGAGTATTTAATACAGGAATCTGTGTTTGAACCTGCTGTCCGCTTACTTCGTGATAGATTGTCATAGGACCGCCGATTGAACCGTTCCAGCATTCTGTTGAAGGAATTCTAAGACCGCCCTTTGTTCCCATAATGATTGTATCTCCGGGAGTATCAAGATTCATTGCCCATGCGATACGGAAGTCAAGAATGATATCTCCTTCAAGACGTACGAAACCTGCCGCAAAATCGTCAACGCCGAATTTCTCAGCATATTCAGGATGACCCGGATAATAGTTTGGATCTTTTCCGAAGAAATCAGATTTGTAACCTGTAACGGTAAGTGGTTTCGGATAACCGATTGCATTGAGAACCATATCCAAAGAATAACAACCGATATCACCCAAAGCACCGATTCCACCTGTTTCCTTTTCAATGAAGGTTGTGCCGAAAGGTGTAGGAATACCACGTCTTCTGCCGCCGCCTGTCTGTATGTAATAGATTTTTCCAAGAATACCTGACTGACAGATTTTCTTAACCATCTTCATATTTTCATCAAATCTGGGTTGGAATCCGATTGATAAAATCTTACCGCTTTTCTTTTCAGCGCGACAAATCTCAACAGCCTCTTCTAACGTTACGCACATAGGCTTTTCCAGCAATACGTGAAGACCTTTGTTAAGGGCATCAATTGTACATACTGCATGCTGGCAGTTATACGTACAAACACTTACTGCATCAAGAGCAAGACTATCGTCATTAATCATCTCAAGGTGATTCTTATAGTCCGTCTTAACATTCTCAAAACCGTGCTTTTTAATAAATGCAGCAGCCTTGCCGGGGATAAGGTCACTTGCTGCAACGAGTTCCAGGTCGGGCATCTGTTTGAATGCGTTTGCATGAGCATCTGCAATCCAACCTGTACCGATAATACCGATTCTAACCTTCTTGTTAACGTCTACTTCTGCTTTTTTTGTATGATCTTCTTTAAAAGCATCAAGAATATTTGCCATAAATAAGCCTCCTAATTTATAATTATTATACTTACATTATTGTCTTAAGATATTCTATACTTGTCTTAGCACACTCGATAGGAGTAAGGCCCATACTCGGTGAATCCTGCTCTACTACAACCCACGATGCACCGGCGATAACCGCAGCGTCAATAATTGCCGGGAAATTCTGTTTGCCCTTACCTACCGGCCTGAATTCAAATTTAGCCGTTGTCTCAGCTTTCTTATCAATACCTATCAACTCATACATATTATCTGTCTTTGAGCCAACAAAGTCTTTAAGATGAACAACAGGTGCTCTGCCTGTATACTTGAGAATATACTTCACTGGGTCTTCTCCGCCAACGTTTACCCAACATGTATCAAGTTCTGTCTGAAGAATATCAGCAGGCAACTCTTCATACATAAGGTCGAGCAGATACTCGCCATCTTTTTTTACAAATTCAAAATCATGGTTGTGATAAAGAATTGTAATGCCCTTTGTCTTTGCAACTGCAGCAATCTTTCTGATAGCATCTGCTATAGCCGGCCAGTTTGCAGCACCGGGACGATCGTTTTCACCGAGATATGGTACAGCAATGTATTTGCAGCCGATAATAGAATAATCATTTATCTTGCCTTCTATGTCTGTAAGGAGCTCTGCAGGAGCAACGTGTGCAGAAATACCAACGAGACCAATCTCGTCGAGCATCGCACGTACGTCAGCAGCACTATGTCCGTAAAGGCCGGCAAACTCAACACCGTCGTAGCCCATCTCTTTTACTTGCTTAAGTACGCTTTTTAAATCCTTGGATGCATCGTCTCTTACTGAATAAAGCTGTAATGCAACAGGTAATTTCATTATATAACACCTTCCTTTAGCGTCATTTATTAATCACCTCATTATATAATAATGTTTACTTAAAAACAAGCGAAAAATCAGTCGACCGACACCCAAATTGCAGGTCTTACTGCGGCAGAAGCCCAGTAAACGTTGTCACCTTTGACAACCATATGATTGTCATAGTATACGTACATTACGTGACCATCTGTCGCTCCGGGAGTGCGGACCCACCATGCACCCATATACCTGGCATGTTTGCAGTCGGAAGTTCCTTTAAGATATGGAGCTTCTTGCTTGTCGGCATATGGAGTAATCGGGGCAGCAAGTTTGCAATTGTTATATACGTAAAAACCACATTCTCCGCATTTTGCCACTTTCTGGTAAGACCAGTTGATGTCAAAATATTCGCATATTTCCTCATAGCTGAGTATGAATACAAAATCGCTTGTATCTACGCCGCCATCTACGGAATACTTCGGATTGTCAGGATTTTCGAGTGTTGTTTCAAGGACACGGTCCCTCTCCTCTGCTGAAAAGGCACTCATGTAGAACGTACTGTTGAGCCATGAACGAAGTGAGCTTGACTCCCATGTCACCGGTTCATCAACGTCGTGGTAATGTTTTTTATCAAGAATGTATTCTGATAAAAGCAGTACACGGTCATCTTCTACATCCAGAACGCGCCATATTATCGGCTCTGCACCGTTTTTCTTGTTGTAATCCTGCTCATAAGAACCAAAATATACGTGCATGTTTTCTTTGAACTTTGTCACACTGTCTATATCAACAGCATCGTAGTCATCACTCCAGCTTGTGATATCTTCATATCCGCTGCGCTCTTCTTCTTCATTATCAAAAAAGAGAAAATATGAGATTGTAGCAACTGCTGCAAGTATCAATACAACTAAACAAATAACGAGGACGAGCCATTTTTTCACGAAATCAATCTCCTATCTTTTCAATCGCTGCGGGTTGTGAGGTAATAGCTTTTATAATAGCCGGGTCAAACTTGGGCTGTCTGTCATAAGTATAAAGACCATTTACCTCCTGCTCTACGTCAGTAAGCTGAGTGTAACAGAATGCGCACATTTTCGGATGTTCAAGAAGCGCAGTAACGAGTCCGCGGTATCTTTCGATGAATTCTTCTTCAGCCTCGGGAGCAACACCATAGCCCCAGCTCTCTTTACCCTTCTCGGGAGCCCAGCGGATACCACCGAATTCGCTTACAAAATATGGAATTCCGGAGGTCCATGTCTCGACAGGTGTACGCGTTGTCGGCGGAGGTGTCACACCTTCTGCAAACGGAGCATACGTTGCTTTGAACTTTTCAGGATTCTGTTCATAATCGTGAACGTCATATATATCAGTACCTGCTCTGCCGCTACCTGAGAAGTGATGTGTCCAGCCGCTCGTATCGATAACAGGGCGAGTCGGGTCAAGCTGTCTTGTGAGCTCAACGATAGTAGCTACAAGGCGGTTGCTCTGATTGGGCTGTGTCTCGTTGAAAGGACACCAGCCGACAATTGACGGATGGCTGTAATCACGGTTAATCTCCTCTGTCCATTCGTTCTGGAAAGAACCAAGATTGTCATCTCTTGCTATATCAAGGCCCCAGTTTGCAGTCTCACCCCAGCAAAGGTAGCCTGCTTTGTCTGCCCAGTAGAGGAATCTTTCTTCAAATATTTTCTCGTGAAGTCTTGCGCCATTAAAGCCCATGTCTATTGATCTTTGAACGTCAAGTCTGAGTTCATCATCAGAAGGAGCTGTATAGATGCCGTCGGGATAGAAGCCCTGGTCGAGAATGAGTCTCTGATAAACCGGTTTACCGTTAATAAGAATAACATTATCTGTAACGTCTACGCTGCGCATACCAAAATATGACACAACGCTGTCTACAACCTCATCGCCTTTGTAGAGCTTTACTTCAAGGTCATAGAGTCTGCCGCAAAGTGGCTCCCACAGATAAAGTTCGTCAAGGTCGATGGAAATATTATTGCCTCTCCATGAAGGAATAATTGTCTTTGATCCCATAGGCTTGCCTTCATACGAAGCAACTGCTTCGAGTCTGTAATCATTGCCACCATTCATGTTGCCGTATAAAACAGCATTTATATCCACTTTTTTATTTTTAACGTCAGGTGTGATATCAAGCTTTGTCACGTAAACAGCAGGAACATATTCCATCCATACTGTCTGCCAGATACCTGTAGTTCTTGTATACAGACATCCATATGAATTATATTGATGAGACTGCTTGCCTGATGACTGACGGCCATGCTGTGCCTTTTCATCGAGAGCACGAAGAACGATTACATTTTCACCGGGCTTTACGTGCTTTGTAATATCAATAGTAAAAGAAGTATATCCGCCCTGGTGCCATCCACAGTGCTCGCCGTTGAGCCACAAGTCAGCCTGCCAGTCAACTGCGCCGAAATGCATCAGAATATATCCTTTTGATGTGTCCCAGTCAGCCGGAATCTCTACTGTGCGACGGTACCATACACTGTTCATGAAATCCTTGAATTCGATGCCCGACAGCTTGCTCTCAGGGCAGAACGGTACTGTAATCTCACGTGAAAACATGTGACCTGCGTCAGGCGCAAACATGCCTCTTGCCTGACCGGACACGCTGAAATCTATCTCAAACTGCCATTGTCCGTTAAGATTCATCCAATTGTCGCGCACAAGTTGCGGACGCGGATATTCGCTTCTTGGTATCATAAAAATCACCTACTAATTTTTTAGTTATAATAGTAGAATATTATCTTGTTTGATGGCTTTTTTCAATAGTACTTTTGAAAACTTTTTGTTACTATCTGTAGACGTGAAAACCTTTGCCTACAATTTGTTGTGATTCGGCGAAAATGATAAAAGCCTTCGGGTCAATCTCGAGAATTTTCTTCTGAAAACTTTCAATTTCGCCGGATTTAAGAGCAGCTACAAGCATTTTCTTTTCTTTACCTGTATACGCACCGACAGCATCAATCTTTGTGATACCACGCGGAGACGTATGAACGAGTTTTGATGCAATCTCATCGCCTTTTTCGGAAATAATGAATGCGAGTTTGGATACGTTGAGCTTTCTGATAAGAAAGTCGATTACAAACGTTGATATGAGCAACGCAATAACACCATAAAGTGCCAGGTCAATTTTTCCGAAGAGCACGAGAGACACACCGATGATTATTCCGTCCACAACTAAAAGCAGCTTGCCTATCGGCATGTGCGGCATAAAATACTGAAGAATTCTGCCAAGAATATCTGTGCCACCGGACGAAGCACCGACGGCAAAAATAACACCCAGTCCGAATCCATACAAAATAGCACCGAATATAGTCGCAAGCACTATATCATCTGTAACTGTCGGGACAACGGTAAAAACCTGCGCCATAATTGAAAATATACCGGAGCAAATACCTGTCTTAACAACGAATTTTGTACCCAGAATCTTCCAGCCAATCAGAAGAAGTGTTACATTAATAACAGCGAAACTGACTCCCGGAGGAATGCTTGTGAAATGGTAAAGCATGGTAGATATACCGGATACTCCTCCACCGACAATCTTGTTCGGCAGGTAAAAAATAGTCGAACCTGCTGCGGCAATCGTTGCGCCGGCAACATATATCAAAAAAGTCTTCAAATAGCTCAGTACCTTACTTTTTTCCATAATTTTCTCTTTTCTCCGTTATATAGTCAATCTGAAAAGTTGCAACTAATGGTAACACAAAAAACAAAAAACACAATCTGTTTTTCCATTATTTTCTTACATAATCCCGAAAAATATTACACATAATTATGAACGGTATCAGTTACTGATGCCTGAAAGGAGCGAAAGCACAATGGCAAAAACAGGATTAGATAAAGTTGCATTGGTTCTGGTAATAATCGGCGCTCTGGTCTGGCTTTCTGTAGGTTTGTTCAGATTTGATATCGTTGCCCAGCTTTTCGGTGGCAGCGCATCTATAGTAAGCAGAATTATTTATTCTATAGTCGGCATTGCCGGAATTTATTCCATCAGCATGCTTTTCACAGACCGTCATGCCAATGACTGACAGCAACTTATATTAAAAGGAGGAAAATACAATGGCAAATAATAAGTCAAAAACAACTTTTGATCAGATGAAATACGAAATAGCAAAGGATTCAGGTATCAACCTTAAAAACGGTTACAACGGCGACCTTACTTCTAAGGACGCCGGTACAATCGGCGGCAACATCGTCCGTAAAGTTTTTGAATGTTATACAGGCAACAACTATTTTACAGGTTCTGACAAATAATTTCGCTGTAATCTGATTATACACGATGAAAAAGCTGCGCATCCGGAGGGTTTGCGCAGCCTTTCCATTAATTATATCTTTTATATTTTCAACAACTGTGATAAAATTATATTGTATGTCCTTTAATAATTAAGTAAAGAAACGAGGCTTATAATGAGTTTTTCACAAAAAATCAAAAACGTATTTGGTAAAATATGGTTTGCTGTAAAAAAATGTGGCGCTTTCCTTAATTCAAGGCCGGTGCTTATGTGTGTAATTATCGGTATTATTCTAAACCTCATCACTGAATGTCTTCACAGACACTCGGTTATAGCCGGTCTCGTGCACGCATTTACAAGGCCTCTTCCCTTTTTATTCAACTGCCTCGTAATCATTACAACACTCGTTATTTGTACGCTACTCAAAAAAAGATATTTCTGGCTATCGCTCGTTTCCGTTTTATGGTTTGTAATGGGCCTTATAAATGGTATCGTTTTGCTTATGCGTATCACGCCTTTTGAGTGGGCAGACCTCTCTTTCGTAAAAATCAGCCTTATACAGATATATCTTAACAACTTTGAAATTGTGCTGATAATTACTGCCATACTTCTGGCACTGGGTTTTCTTGTCTACTTCTTCATCAAGGGCCCAAAATCAAAAGTAAACTACATAAAAAGTGGTATTTCATCTGCAGTATGCGTGTTTTTACTCATCGTATCACTTCTGATTTTCCGCAACACAGGCGTTCTTACGTCTGATCATGTGAAAAATCTGGCAAACGCCTATCTTGATTACGGCTTTAACTACTGCTTTATGTGCAGTGTTTTCGATGTCGGCATTGACATGCCTTCCCAATATGAGCAGGCAGATATTGACAAAATCCTGACGCAGCTTGAAGATGCTTCTGCCTCTAACGAGGATATCAACAATGCAAAAAATGACAGAGAACAAAAAGGTGAAAACCCCAATATTATTTTCCTCCAGCTGGAAACATTCTTCGACGTTCAGCACCTCAAGGGGTATGGTTTTTCTGAAAATCCGATGCCTGTTTTTACGAAGCTACAGGAAGACTATACCACGGGCTACCTGACCGTGCCGTCTATAGGCGCCGGCACAGCTAACACAGAGTTTGAAATTATTGCCGGAATGTCCCTGGAATATTTTGGTATGGGCGAATATCCATACAAAACCGTTTTAAGAAAAATGCCTGTCGAGAGTGTTTGTTATAATCTGTCAGCAAACGGCTATACAAACCACGTTATCCACAATAACAATGCGACCTTCTATGACAGAAACGAAGTTTTCACAAATCTCGGTTTCAATACGTTTACAACGATAGAATATATGCAAAACGTGTCGTTTACTATCAACGGCTGGGCAAAAGATGACGTTCTGGAAGGTTGCATCATAGATGCCCTTGACTCAACAGAGGGCTCTGACTGCGTATACGCTATCTCTGTACAGCCTCACGGAAAATATCCTTCTGATTATACAGAAAAAATGAGAATTACTGTTTCCGGAATTGAAGACGATGATCTCCGCAAGGAATTTGAATATTATGTAAACCAGCTTTATGAAGTTGACGTTTTTGTCGGAAAGCTTCTCAAGACGCTTGAAGAAAGAGACGAAGACACTATCGTTGTTATGTACGGCGACCATCTGCCAAGTTTTACCATAACGGAAGACGACCTCGACAATGGAGATTTATTCCAGACAGAGTACGTTATCTGGGATAATATGGGACTTGAAAGAGAGTACAAGGACATTTGTGCTTATCAGCTCAACTCGCTGGCACTTGAAAAAGCCGGCATCGACACAGGAATTCTTACGAAGCTTCACCAGAATTTCAGTTCTTCCGAACAATACGAAGAATGGTTCGAGCTTATCATGTACGATATGCTCTATGGTGAAAAATATGCGTACGGCGGAGCTGATAAGTATCCTCATAAAACAACTGAACTTCAGATGGGCGTGAAGGAAATCACAATCAGCGGCGTAATCTCAAAAGGAAAAATCACCATTACAGGTGAGAATTTCACAAAACACAGTGCTGTCTTTTGTAACGACGAAAAGCTTGATACTATTTTTGTAGACGGAAATACACTCATCATTGATGAATCCATACAGCTCAAACCGGGCGACAGAATTGCCGTCGGCCAGGTTGACAAGAGCAATCTTTATTTGAGTTTTTCAAAAGCATACCTCATCGGCGGTACAACAGAGAATCTCGTTGTCGAACCGGACAACGACAATATTGTGTACGAGGTGAAGGGACTGAGCGTGACAACGCTTATCCTCCTGATTGTTGCCTCCGCATCACTCGTTTGTATCGTCATGATTACTCTTTTGCACTTTGCAGTAAAAAAATATAAAAAAGATCATAACCAGTAAAAAATCCGCAAAACTTTTCAATCAGGCTATTGACACATATAATACCTCGTGTTACGATGTGTATCAAGAAAGGAGGTATTGTATGGATAATCAATTAAAGCGCGGTATATTGGACGTATGCGTTCTCGCCGCCATTAAAAATGAAGATTCTTACGGATATAAAATCATCAAAGACGTAAAACCATACGTCGAATTATCAGAATCCACTCTCTATACAATCCTAAAAAGGCTCGAAAGCGGCGGAATGCTCACAGTAAGGAGCGCCGAACACGATGGCAGGCTCAGAAAATACTATCATATCACGGAAGCAGGTCATACCCGCATTGAAGAATTTAAAGAAGACTGGAAGGAAATCATCACAATTTACAAATTTGTTTGCAAGGAGGAAGGAAGAAATGACTAAGCAAGAATTTATTTCGCAATTAAAAAGTAGCTTATCCGGTTTGCCGGACAACGATATAGAAGAGCGTCTGTCTTTTTACGAAGAAATGGTAGATGACAGGATTGAAGAGGGGCTTTCAGAAGAAGACGCTGTTGCCCAGATAGGCTCCGTAGATGAAGTCGTTTCACAGATACTGTCAGATACGTCTATTGTTAAGTTGGTCAAAGAAAAAATATCACCGAAAAGGAAAATGAGAGCCTGGGAAATAATTCTGCTGATACTCGGCTCCCCCGTCTGGCTTTCGATTTTAATAGCTCTCTTTGCAGTTGTATTGTCTGTATATATTGTTTTATGGGCACTGATTCTCACAATCTGGGTTGTCGGAGCTGCCTTTGCAGTCTCTGCTCCTGCTGCGGTTATAGTCGGCATATTCTTCATATGTTCAGGTGACACAGTTGCGGGATTATCAATGATATCTGCCGCCTTTGTATGTGCAGGCCTTGCAATTTTCACGATTATCGCAAGCAAGGCTGCAACTATTGGTGCAGCAAGGCTCACAAAGAAAATAACTACCGGATTAAAAAGATGTTTTATCAGGGAGGAATCAAAATGAAAAAATGGTTAATTATAGCAGGTATACTCGTTATGTGCGGACTTCTGGCATTTACTGTCATAATGAGTCTGAATAATTGGGATTTTACCGTTCTCAGCACAAAAGACATTGTAAAAAGCGAACATGAGATCACTGAAGATTTCAAAAATATCAGAATAAAAGCAACTACGGGTGACGTGCGCTTTGTAGTATCTGAGGATGGAAAAAGCAAGGTAGTTATAAGTGAATTTGAAGGTACAAGCCATACCGTCTGTGTTGAAAACAATACCCTTAGAATCGACTGTAAAAATAACAAAAAATGGTATGAGCATATAGGAATAAACATCGGCAGCCCGAAGATAACTGTTTATGTTTCAGATACGATTTTTAAGGAGGTTGATATAGAAACTACTACCGGAGATATCACGCTTGATTCGTATTTGCATATAAACGACCTTAATATTGACGTAACAACAGGCGATATCACATTGACAAATATACGGACCATGGAAACGGATATAACGGCCACTACGGGAGATATCAAATTAACGGACTCCAGTTGTCGGAATACAGCATATTTTAAGACAACTACAGGAGATATAAAATTCGACTGTTTCTTTGCCGGCAATATTGAGGCGGAAACAACGACAGGTGACGTCACCGGTATTTTGCACAATACATTTGAGTACATAGTCGATACTACTACAGGTGATATCGACGTTCCGGAAAACAAAACCGGTGGAATATGTAGAATTACAACAACCACCGGTGATATAAAAATCGAACATAAGCCTCTGATATTAACCTGAAACCCGGCTTTTTACTCAGCCACAAAAATATATGGATAAATGTCCTGACCGCCCATGATGAAATAAACTTCTATATCATTGTGGGCGTCTTCCATATATTCTGAAATTGCCTGCTGTGCATTTTCACCGGCATCATTTCCAAGGAAAACAGTGAGCATAAATTTGTCATCATTTTCCAACATCTTTGAAATAAGCATCTTTGCGCTGTGTTCGCGGTCCGGATTTGAAACTATCATTTCCTTGCCGATAAAACCTATAAAATCGCCATTTTCGATGTGAACGCCATTTATATCTGCATCACGTATAGACGGTGAAATGCAGCCTGTTATGACGCTCTCAATCGCCTGTGAAAACTGCGCGATAACGTCTTCCAGCTCATCTGCCGGATTGAATGAAGCGAGCGCCGCATATCCTGCTCCCAGATTTTTACTTGGAATAACGTGGATCTGAGCCTTGTTATAAAGCTCGCTTGCCTGCGTTGCGGCCATAATTATATTTCCATTATTAGGGAAAACAAAGATATGCTCTGCGTTTACTTTTTCAAAAGCTGCGAGAAAATCCTGCGTGGACGGATTCTGAGTCTGTCCCCCGTCTACGATAGAATCAGCACCAAGCTCTGCAAATGTTTCTTTTACTCCCTCTCCACTGCAAACTGCTACGACACCATATTTTTTCTTGTCTGCAGGAAGCATATCTTTATTTTCACTGTGTTGGACCGACATGTTCTCAATTTTTATCTTTACAAACTCACCATACTGACGGCAGAACTCAAGCACCTTTTCAGGAGTCAGAGTGTGAACATGAATTTTCACGATGCTGTCAGTCTTGAAGGCAACGATGCTGTCGCCTATCGTGCAAAGATAATCTGTAATAACGTTGTGGTCAAACGCTTCAACGTCTACTTTGCTGCTAAGAAGCTGAAGCAGAAGTTCTGTGCAATATCCGTATGTCATTTCGCTGTCAGGGCCAAATGTTCCTGTAACTTCTGCGGTGCTTTCAACGTTTACGGTGAGTGCTGAATATTCAATCTTTTCACCGTTAAGAACACGGTTGAAGCCTTCGATGATGTAGAAAAGGCCTGCTCCGCCGCTGTCGATTACGCCGGCTTCTTTGAGCACTGCAAGGCGCTCGGGTGTGCGCTGTAAAGATGCGTACATCTCTTTTACGAGATTGTTGAAAAGTCCCCTGATTGTAGTCTCGGGCGTGAGTGATGCGACAACGTATTCAACAGCTTCTCTTGCAACAGTCAGGATAGTGCCTTCTGTGGGCGTCATTACTGATTTATATGCCTGCTGAACGCCTACGCCGAGGGCTTCTGCAAACAATCTTGCGTCAGCTCTTTCGTATGGCTCTAAAGCTTTTGCAGCGCCTGCAAAGAGCTGAGACAGAATAACGCCTGAGTTGCCACGCGCGCCAAGGAGCATACCTTTTGAAAGGAGCTTCATTACTGTTGCCAGACTGTCTGTGCTGACATTTTCAATTGCAGCAACGCCGCTTTCGATCGTCAGGCTCATATTGTCGCCTGTATCACCGTCCGGTACAGGGAAAACGTTTAATTTATTTACTTCATCAGCTTTCATGCGCAATGCGGCTGCTCCGCCCTGCGCCATTTCCGCCATTAATTTTCCATCAAGAAATTCGTCACCCATATCAAAGTGTCCTTTCGTCTCCGTAGAAGAAAATCGCAACTGTCTCAGGTCCACAATGGGATGAGATAACCATACCGATTTTTGTCATTCTGATATCTGCCTTTGTAACGCCGCGCTTAATAAATTCCTGTCTGCACGCTTCTGCTGTCTCAGGGCAGTTTGCGTTGCTGAGCATGATGATTCCGTCATAGTCAGCGCCGTCTCTTATATGTTTCATAATCTCGTCGATAGTAGTCGTGATGGCAGCCTTCTTGCCTCTTGCCTTGGCATATGAAATTATTTTGCCTTCGCTGTTGAGGTTCATGATAGGACAGATGCCGAGCATTGAACCAACGAGTGCAACAGGGCCTGACACGCGACCGCTTCTTTTGAACTGAGTAAGATCAGTTGTGAAAAATTGGTGACGCACTTTACCTCTGTTCTCAATAATCCATTTTTCAAGCTCTCCAATTGACATGCCGCCGTCTCTGAGGTCAGCTGCTGTATCTACGAGCAGACCGTAACCGGTACAGCTACAAAGTGAGTCAATGACAATAAGCTTTCTGTCAGGATATTTTTCCTTGAGCTTTTCTGCGGCAGCATAAGCATTTTTCACGGAGGGCGTCATGCCTGTGCCGAGTGCAATGTGAAGTACGTCACCTTTTGAAAGAAGGTCGTCAAAAAACTCTGTATATCTGTATTCATTTATCTGTGAAGTTGCAGGCATCTTGCCTTGTTTGATCTGTTCAAAGAAGAATTCACGCGCTGCGGGATCTCTTTCCATGTCGTCGTAGTATTCTTTTCCTTCAATAGTGTAAGTATAAAATAAAACCGGGATATTTCTTCCGTTGATGTAATCATACGGCAGATCGACCGTTGATTCGCATGATAAAATAAATTTCTCGTTCATTTTTATATCATCCTTTGCTGTTCGTTATCTGCCCTATTTTACATAGCAAAGGGTGTGTTAGACAATAAACTGTCAGTTATTGATGTAAACTGTTGGTTTCAAGGGTGTAGAATTGGCTTTTCTACCATTCTACCAATAGTAGAAAAGACGCATTTTTGCGTCTTTCAGATGATTTATTCTGCTTTTTCTTTGCCTTTTAGCTTCATTTTTGACCACATGATTATTGCGATTTGTCCTGGTATTCCAAGCAGGTATACGAGCCATGCATTGCGTCCGAAAGGCAGACACGACAGGTGAATCGAGGCAAGTCCGCTCCACATGAGCAGTGAAATTGCAATGTAATTGTATTTTGACCTGAACCAGACGGTGCTCATAACGAGCCACACAATCATTGAAACGGGCACAGCATACACAAAAACGAGCCATTGATACAGATAATACTTTTCTGCTATCACAGAAATAAGGACAAAAACTGCCAGGGCAATAAAAATAACAAGAATCAGTGATATTCCAAGAATCAGAGACTTATTATACTTGCGTTTGCGCGGACCTTTGAACACTTTTTCTTTATGTTCTTCTTTTACAAGATAATCAAGTGTAACTCCAAATAATTTCGCAACCTCAACGAGCGTGCCGATATCCGGAAGCGACTCTCCCCTTTCCCATTTTGATACGGCTTTATCTGAATAATTGAGCTTTTCAGCAAGCTCAATCTGAGTCATTCCTTTTTCCTGTCTTAATTGTGATATATTTTTTGCTACGATTGATTTTATATCGTTCAATTGTAACACTCCAGACCTTTAATATTTTTTTTGCGTAAAAATTTTACGCTATTTTTTATTAAAAGTCAAATCCACAATCATATTATGTAAGCCCCAGGCTTACCTTTATAGAGTAATCAATTGCCGACATCGCTCTGTCTCCCAGCTGACAGACATGCTCGCGAAGCCTCTTTTTATCTATAGTCCGTAGCTGTTCAAGCAGTACGACAGAGTCCTTGGCAAGGCCATACTCATTAGCTGCCAGTTCGAAATGCGTCGGTAATTTTGATTTATTTATCTGGGAAGTTATCGCCGCGACTATCACAGTAGGACTATATTTGTTACCTATGTCGTTCTGAATCACAAGAACCGGTCTGATTCCTCCTTGTTCAGATCCTATTACAGGACTCAGATCAGCATAATATATATCTCCGCGTTTAATCAAGAATATCACTCCACAATTGATTGTCAGTTTCGAAGGCGTCTTCGGCCAGAGCCAGATTAATATCTGACATTTCCTCATACCCTTTTGCCATTTGCATGATCATGTTTTCATCTTCACAGGGATTCTGCTTCTTTTTTTCATCAGCATCCTGCTTTTTACAATCCTGCAAATAAAACCCTCCAATCACATTGTATCCATTTTGCTCAAGTAAATACACTGAAATAATAAAATAATTTTGCTATTCAATATATATTCTCGCTACTCTCTGGCTTATACCGGAAGTAATCTCGTAATTTATAGTGCCACATATCTTTGCAATGTCATCTGCGGTGAAAAGCGTTCCGCCAAAAACATCGACAATATCGCCGCGCTTTATAACTTCTCCCCTGTTGAACATTTCTGTCGCATCGAGCATCGTCTGGTCCATGCATACCCTGCCAATTACGTCAAGAGCGTTTCCATTTATTTCCATCTGCGCTTTATTACTCATATTGCGTCTGTACCCGTCGGCATATCCTATCGGCACAGTCACAACGTAGCTGCCTTTCGGAGCCACAAAAGTACTGCCATAGCTTACAGGCAGGTCCTCTTCGATTTTCTTTACGAATGAAACACGGCTTTTTACTGCCATAACCGGTTTTAAGTCAAATCCGAGCGTCTTTATATATTCTGAAGGATTCATTCCGTAGAGAATAATTCCTGCTCTTACCATATCCATCTGCATTTGCGGGAAACGTATTATTGTCGCGCTGTTTGCGCAATGTGCTATGCTGATTATGCCCTCGGGCAGGTCATTTTGTCTGATTTTGTTTACCAATTTATGGAAAAAGTCAAACTGTCTGAGTGTATATTCTTCATTCTTTTCATCAGCTGTTGCAAAATGCGTGAAAATGCCTTCGGCAAACAGTCCCGGCATCCTGATTATATCCATAACATCTTCATATGCCTTGTCTGATGATTCTTCATCAGTCGCATTAAGCCCCACGCGACCCATACCTGTGTCAACAGCGATATGAATTTTGAGAGTAACGCCTTCTTCACATGCTTCTTCTGACAATTTTTGGCAATCTTCATGTGAAAAAACTGCCACAGTGATATCATTCGAAGCGACTTCTTTAACGCGGCCGCAAGCAATGCTGCTTAGTACCAGAATTGGAGATGTAATGTTATTCTGTCTCAGATAAAGTGCTTCATCTATTGTCGCAACAGCAAAATAATCAGTGCCAAATTCTTCCAGTTTTTGGCAAACCTTGACTGCGCCATGTCCGTATGCATCTGCTTTGACTACCCACACGGCCTTAACATTCTGCCTTAATTGATTTTTGATTGCCCTTGCATTATGTACAAGATTGGCAAGATTAATCTCTGCCCATGTCCTGTCCTTATTTTTTTCCATTTTTTATCTCCCCCAGCATGTCCGTAAGACACGTCGCAGTAACAAATCTCTGACCATATTTTCCGGCTGCTATATCGCCACAATGGCCGTGAATATATACTGCGTATCTTACGCAATCAAAAAGATTTACTTTGCCATAATCTGTCGCAATAAATCCTGCAATTATTCCACTCAGCACGTCTCCGCTACCGGCCGTCGCCATTCCCGGGTTGCCACTTGTGTTTTCACAAAGGATGTCGTGATTTCCAATTAATGTCTTGTTCCCTTTAAGAACAACAGTCGCCTTCAGCATACCGGCAAGGCTTTGTGTAAACTCTTCCCTGTTGTTATTTATATATTCAACGTCGGCCCCACTCACGCGCGAAGCTTCCATAACATGTGGAGTAATAATACCATTTTCCGGCATATCCGCTGCCAGCTTCTGTGTTTTCCCTGTATAACTGTTAAGTGCATCGGCGTCTAGAAGCATCGGCGCATCAAAAGCCCCGTCAGTTTTATATTTTTTTACGAATCTTCTTACAAATCTGCAAGTTTCCGGATTATTCCCAAGTCCCGGGCCAATAACAACGCATGACGGATTTACAATTTTTTCCATTATTTCATCAACGTCATCCGGAATAAAATGGCCCTCCTGATTTCCGGTAATTGGTATTTTCACCGCCTCGGGCACAAGCACCTCATATACAGGCATCGAAACACTTTTCGTGATTATATATACAAGTCCGGCTCCTGCTCTGAGCGCCGCTTTTGCACACAAAGAAGCAGCACCTGTCATTCCGGGGCTGCCTGCAATAATATATACTCTTCCATAATCACCCTTATGAGAATCTGAATTTCTCTCTTTTGTGAAAAATTCAGTCGCTTCTTCAAAAGTAGTCCTTACATCAATACTTCCCATAGCTTATCTCTTTTTCTTCTTGATAAACAGCGAGAAAAATCCTTCAAATACAAAGAAAAGGCATACGAGCACAATCGCAAGTACAAATATTATCTCTCCTGTGCTGTTCGTAGCTGCGTCCTTGTCACCCGGATCAATAATCGTAATCTCACCTTTGTTTGTAGCAATCGGCTGAGTTGTCGGTTTTGAAGGAGCAGTCGGAGTCGGCTCTGCCGTAGCCTCCGGAGTAGCTGTAATCTGTGGATCGGGCGAAACATCGTCCTGCCCATCATTTGCAAAAGTAAAGACTGGTGCAAAGATAGTAATGGATATTATTAAAGCTATGCAAAACAATAAAATTCTTTTCATTTATGTTCCTCCATGTTCTGTTACTGATATTTTACAACAAAATCTTCAGCATGACAATTAAACTTATAAATACAACCATTATTATTGCCACAACCAGGTCAACCAATGTAAATTTAAGCACTCTGTATCTTGTTCTGCCCTCTGCTCCACGATATCCTCTGGCATTCATTGCAGTAGCTAAATCTGATGCTCGTCTCCACGCGCTTACAAATAAAGGTATAAGCACCGGCACGTAACTTCTTACTTTTTTTATCAGATTTCTCGAGTCAAAATCTGTTCCTCTTGCCATCTGTGCTTTTACAATTCTATCAAGTTCGTCCGAAAATGTCGGTATGAATCTGAGTGCAATGCTCATCATCATTGCTATATCGTGCGCAGGAAATCGTATTATTTTCAGCGGTGAGAGCAGGCTTTCAATACCATCTGTAAGTGACGATGACGAAGTTGTATACGTCAGAATTGACGCTCCCATAACGAGCAACAACACCCTCATCGCTATTTTCACGCAATATATTACTGATTCTTTGTAAATTACTATAAATTTCCATTCAAACCATATGGTATGTCCAGTGTGAATGAACAGGTTCAGTATCATGGTAAAAATTACGATGAAGAGTACAGGCTTAATGCTTTTGAATATATATTTCATCGGAAGTTTTGCAATTATATATGCCGCGAATACAAAAACAGCTGCTATTGCGTACCCGATAAACGTTCCTATAAGCATAACACCCACCATGTATGCTATCATCGCAAGAAATTTCGTTCTTGGATCTGCTCTGTGAATCGGTGTCTTCCCCGGGATATATTGTCCTAATGTTATTCTCATGCCTTTTCACCTCCAAGAAGATCAAGTAAGCACTTTGTCGCTTCCTCGACGGTGAAAATCTCGCAGTCTATATCATACTGCGGATATGCTGCTGCAAGTTGTTTAAACAGCGTTGCAATCTGTGGCACACCCAGACCAATACTGTTGAGCTTGTCCTCGTCGGCAAAAACCTTTCCGGGAGGACCTATCATTTCAATTTTGCCGCGATTCATTACGATTACTTTATTTGCATATTTGGCAACGTCTTCCATACTGTGGGAAACAAGTACGATAGTTATTCCATATTCTTTTCTGAGCTTCATTGCAAAATCAAGTATATCATCGCGTCCGATAGGATCGAGACCCGCCGCAGGTTCATCTAAAACGAGTATCTGCGGATTCATAACAATAACTCCGGCGATTGCAGCTCTTCTTTTTTGTCCTCCGGACAGATCGTATATTGAGTTGTCAAGCAAATCAAGATCAAGTCCGACTGCTTCTGCCGCACGGATTACCCTGTCTTTTTCTTCTTCTTTTGAAAGCTTTTCGTGTCTGAGTCCAAAAGCGATGTCTTTATATACTGTCGATTCAAAGAGCTGGTGTTCCGGATACTGGAAAACAAATCCAACAGATTTTCTGAGAATCTTTACGTTTGAATCATTTACGCATTCGTCATTGAGATAAATATTGCCTTCTTCCGGCTTCAGTAGTCCGTTGAAATGCTGTACCAGCGTTGATTTTCCGCATCCTGTATGTCCGATTATGCCAACAAAATCTCCTTTTTCTATTTCGAAGCTCACGTCTTTAAGCGCCTTTTTTTCAAACGGCGTTCCCTTCATATATGTATATGATAAATTCTCGATTTTCAACAACATAATATACGCTCACTTCTCCAGCAATTTTTCAAGAACTTTGGCAGCTTCATCAATAGTAATAATATCCGCAGGGACATCAACACCATTTTTTCTAAGGTTTTCCATTAACTGGGATACCTGCGGTACTTCAAGTCCGGCTTTTTTCATCATCTCTCCCTGTGAAAAGATTTCTTTAGGTGTGCCGGAAGCAATAACTTCACCCTTATCTATTACAATAACACGGTCTGCTCCTGATACTTCATCCATATGATGCGTAATGTGAAGCACCGTCATATTTTCTTCTTTATTGAGTTTATGAACAACATCCATAACTTCTTTTCTACCTATAGGATCCAGCATCGCTGTTGCCTCGTCAAGAATAACAACTTTAGGATGCATTGCAAGGATACCTGCGATGGCGACTCTCTGTTTTTGTCCACCCGAGAGCATGTGTGGCTCTTTATCACCAAAGCCCTCTAAACCAACGTATCTGAGAGCTTCATCAATACGTGCCTGCATTTCATTTGTTGGCACGCCAATATTTTCAAGACCAAAGGCAACGTCATCATTGACTGTTGTTCCTATAATCTGGTTATCCGGATTCTGGAATACCATTCCGACAGCTGCTCTTACATCCCACGTCTGTTCAGGATCAAGAGTGTCTGCAGAATCTACGTATATTTTACCTTCTGTCGGAAAAATCAATGCGTCAGTAAGTCTGGCAAGCGTTGATTTACCTGATCCGTTTCTGCCGATAATAGCAAGAAATTCGCCCTTTTTCACCGTAAAAGTGATATTTTTCACGGCAAAAGGAATAACATGAGGAACCTGCATATTATTAAGCTGTTTATCCTCATCGTCATCATAATCATATTCATATGAATAAGAAACGTTTTCGTATTTAATGATATCTTCCATAGTTAAAACAAAAAGGGATTTTGTTATGTGCGATTCAGCCCATAACGAAATCCCTCAGAAAATCTATTTGTGCATATTACACTAACTCGATGATAGCCATCGGAGCGGCATCGCCTCTACGAGCGCCTGTCTTGTAGATTCTTGTGTAACCACCCTTGCGATTCTTGCTCTTGTACTCAGGAGCGATCTCGTCAAAGAGTTTATTTACAACTTTAGTTGCTTTGCCTTCGCTGTCAACTGTCTCTACATCATATACCCATTCCATGATTAATCTTCTTGCAGCAAGTCTGGAAGGATTATCAACTCTTGCGAGCTCTGTTGTAACTTCACGGTCAACAAACTTTGTGAACTGTTTGCCATTCTTTGATGTAACAACTTCTGTCTGCTTCTTACCCTTAGCATTTACCGGTACTTTACTTACCTTAACCTGCTTTGTTGTAAAGTTGTCAGCTTCCTTTACTGCCTTTGCGATCAATCTTTCAGCAATACTCTGGATTTCTTTTGCTCTTGTCTCTGTAGTTACGATTGAACCATGCTGGAGCAATGAAGTAACCATTCCGCGAAGTATAGCTTTTCTTTGATCTGCTTTGCGACCTAATTTTCTATAACCCATAATAACAATTAACCTCCAATCAATTTTGGGACTTATTCATCACTGTTCTTCAGTGAAAGTCCTAAGGATTTAAGTTTGAAAATAACTTCCTCCAATGACTTTCTTCCGAGGTTTCTAACCTTCATCATGTCATCTTCAGTCTTATTAACCAAATCCTCAACTGTGTTTACAGCTGCACGCTTCAAACAATTGTACGAACGAACAGACAAATCCAACTCTTCGATGTTCATCTCAAGGATCTTCTCTTTTTGTGATGAGGCATCATCAATTACCTTTGCAGGAGCCTCGACAATAACGTCCTCTTCGTCAAGATTAACGAATACATAAAGTTGATCTATAAGAATCTTAGCACTCTGGCTGATAGCGTCCTTAGGTGTAAGTGCACCATTTGTCCAGACTTCAAGAGTTAATTTATCGTAGTCAGTTACATTACCAACACGTGTATTTTCAACAGTATAATTAACCTTTTTAATTGGTGAAAAGATAGAATCTATCGGAATAACACCATTAGGTAAATTATTTTTCTTATTCTTCTCAGCAGTACGCCAACCAACAGAAGTGCCGAGTTCCATCTCAATAAGTAATCTGCCATCTCCGTTAAGTGTAGCAATGTGTAATTCAGGATTAAGAATCTCAACGTCAGCATCACAAATAATATCGCTTGCAAGAACAGGACCTCTCTCGGTCTTGTCAATTCTTACAAACTTAGGCTCGCCATCAGAAAACAGTTTGAAGCCAATTTGTTTGATATTGAGAATAATCTCTGTTACATCTTCAACTACGCCCGGAATTGTTGAAAATTCGTGGCATGTACCATCTATTTTAATGTTAACTACAGCTGATCCTTCTAAGGAAGAAAGCAATATGCGTCTTAACGAATTACCAAGTGTTGTGCCGTAACCTCTCTCAAGTGGCTCAACAACGAACTTGCCGTATCTTTCAGCTTCGTCGCTTGCAACACATTCAATTCTCACTTTTTCAATTTCGTTCATAGCAACCTCCTTAAATTACTAACAATAGCCTATTATTTACTATACAACTCAACGATGAGGTGCTCTTGGATAGGCATATCGATGTCTGCACGTACAGGATAAGCTGTTACTGTAGCTTGCATCTTTTCACTATCAACAGATAACCACTGAGGAACAATTCTTGAACTTGTAACATCCTGAATCTCGCTGAATCTCTTGCTCTCTTTGCTCTTCTCGCAAAGTGCAACAACATCATTTACAGATACGAGGTATGAAGGAATGTTAACCTTTTTACCATTTACTGTGAAATGTGCGTGTGTAACCATCTGACGAGCTTCTTTACGTGTTGTTGCAAGACCCATACGGAATACAACGTTGTCAAGACGACGCTCTATTGTTGTGAGGAGAACTTCACCTGTAATACCCTTTGCTCTTGCAGCTTTTTCATAATATTTTCTGAACTGCTTTTCAAGGATACCATAAACAAACTTAACCTTCTGCTTCTCAGCAAGCTGTGCTGCGTATTCGCTCTTCTTGCCTCTCTTGTTAGCGCCGGGATTTCTCTTGTTTGATTCATTTTTTGATTTTGCAGTGTAGCCCATTTCTGCAGGTGAAATGCCCAGGGCTCTGCAACGCTTTACTATAGGTTGAATATTTCTAGCCATTTTAAAACACCTCCATAATCAGACTCTTCTTCTCTTAGGCGGTCTACAACCGTTGTGAGGAATTGGAGTCTCGTCCTTGATTAAAGTAACGTCAAGGCCTGCTACCTGAAGAGCTCTGATTGCAGATTCACGACCTGCTCCGGGACCTCTTACATAAACTTCTACTGACTTAAGACCGTACTCCATAGCAGCTTTTGCAGCAGCTTCTGCAGCTGACTGAGCTGCGAAAGGAGTGTTCTTCTTTGAACCTCTGAAACCGAGGCCGCCGGCACTTGCCCATGAAAGTGTATTACCTGCTTTGTCAGTCATAGTGATAATTGTATTATTAAAAGTTGAACGGATATGAGCCTGACCGTATTCAACAAACTTACGTTCTTTTCTCTTACCCCTTGTTCTCTTTGCCTTAACAGCCATAACTTAACCTCCTTATTTCTTCTTGCCTGCTACTGTCTTGCAAGGACCTTTTCTTGTTCTTGCATTCGTCTTTGTTCTCTGACCTCTAACGGGCAGACCCATCTTATGACGTCTTCCTCTGTAGCAACCGATTTCCATAAGTCGCTTAATGTTGAGTGATATTTCTCTACGAACATCACCTTCAACTGTATACTCTTTATCGATGATATCTCTGAGACTGTTAACCTCGTCATCTGTCAAATCCCTGATTCTTGTGTCGGGATTAATACCTGTTTTCTTTAAAATCTCGATTGAAGTAGATCTACCAATACCATAAATGTATGTCAGACCAATCTCAACGCGTTTTTCTCTCGGCAAGTCAACACCTGCAATACGAGCCATCTGTTACAACACCTCCGCTTTAATATAAAACATCTAAAAATATATATTCTATCTCAACACTTTAAAGCTCATGTTAAACATGCAGCCGCACTTTAAAATGTAAAAGTCAGATATAAAAAACTTGTGGCCGGAATCAGCCCTGCTTCTGCTTGTGCTTCGGATAAGCATCGCAGATAACCATTACTTTACCTTTTCTCTTAATCACCTTGCATTTATCGCAAATAGGCTTTACTGACGGTCTTACTTTCATCTTAAAATCCTCCTTATTTTCTGTAGACAATGCGTCCACGCTCTAAATCATACGGCGAAAGCTCCATTGTAACACGATCGCCTTTAACAATCTTAATATAATTAGTTCTGATCTTTCCCGATACGTGGGCTACCACTACATGTCCGTTTGCTAAAGCTACCTTGAACATACAGTTAGGTAATACCTCGGTAACGACGCCCTCAACTTCAATTACATCTTCTTTAGACAATACTGCTTCCTCCTCAAATCGTTGTAATAATTGGATCTCTGTCTGTTATTACTATAGTGTTCTCATAATGAGCTGACAGCTTGCCATCTTTTGTGTAAACTGTCCACTTATTACCATGAACTCCTATGTCAGCCCTGCCTTGATTTACCATCGGCTCTATAGCCAATGCCATCCCGGCCCGGAGTCTGACTCCGCTTCGTCCCGTCCTGTAGTTTGGCACTTCAGGGTCCTCGTGCAGATTACGGCCGATTCCATGTCCTGTATATTCCTTTACAAGACTATAGCCGTGAGACTCGACATAATCCTGAATCGCACCAGAGATATCAACAACACGTCTGTCCGGCTTTGCGAACTTTATCCCCTCGAAAAATGAGGTACGTGTAACTTCGATAAGTTGTAATGCTTCAGGAGTACAAGCTCCCACGGGAAACGTCCTGGCGCTGTCTGCATGAAATCCGTTATAATAAACACCTAAATCGATACTTATTATATCGCCTTCACGTAGCTTACGGTCATTTGGTATACCATGAATAACCTCGCTATTTACAGACGCACATATCGCGCCGGGGAAATCAATCCCACCATAATAATTCGGCACACCCAAGAACGACGGAGACGCGCCACGCTCTATTATATAATTTGTAGCGAATCTGTCAAGTTCTTTTGTGGTAATTCCGGGAAAAATTTTTTTCTCTAATTCGATCCACAGATCAGAAGCAATCTTTCCCGCTGCTATCATTTTTTGAATATCAGAATTAGATTTAATATTTATCATTTTAAATACCTTTTAATCCGAGAGCGTAAAGTGAATTCTGTAATGACTCTTTAATATCATTTTCACTCTGGACGTTTACAAGGCGTCCCTTTCCTCTGTAGAAATCAATCAATGGTTTTGTGCTTTCATTATAAGTAACCAGTCTTTGTCTGATAACTTCCGGCACGTCGTCAGGTCTCTGAACGACCTTGCCACCACATGCATAACATGTGTCACCTTGCGGCGGATTGAATTCTAAGTGATAGCTGCGTTTGCAGTTCGGACAAATTCTACGTAACGATAAACGTCTTAATACTACTTCTTCTGATATCACTATATTCAAGACTTTAAGTAATTTAGATTTTGTATTACCTAAAATCTTCTCAAGGGCTTCCGCCTGAGCAAGCGTTCTGGGGAAGCCATCGAGAATAAATCCATTTTTACAATCTTCCTGAGAAATTCTATTGTCTACCATGTCTGTTGTTACTTCATCAGGAACAAGGTTTCCTTTTGAAATGTAACTATCTGCGATTATACCAAGTTCAGTCTGAGCTTTGATGTTTTCTCTGAATATATCTCCTGTGGAAATATGAGGAACATTCAATATCTTTGAAAGCTCAAGGGCCTGAGTACCCTTTCCTGCGCCCGGCGCACCTAATAATATCAAATACATGGTAACTTCCTCCGGTATTAATCTAAGAAACCTCTGTAGTTTCTCATGAGAAGTTGAGCTTCGATCTGGCGAACTGTCTCAAGTGCAACACCTACGAGAATCAATACTGTCGTACCACCGAACCACAAGTTGATGCTTCCGAGTTCACTGTTGAAGAGTGAGCAGATGAGCTGGATAACTGTGGGGAATACAGCGAGTACTGCGAGGAAGATAGCACCAAACCAAGTGATTCTGTGTGATGATTTCTTGATGAAATCAGCTGTAGGAGCACCGGGTCTGAGACCTGGGATAAAGCCACCATTTTTCTTAAGGTTATTTGAAATATCAACCGGATCAAAGTATACGATGTTATAGAAGAATGTGAATCCTACGATAAGCAATGCATATACCAGAACGTAACCCCAGCTGTTTCCGCTTGAAAAGCTATTGATGAATCCGGCAAAACCTTTTGTGGCACCTGACTTTCCGAGGAAAGCTACGATTGTAGCCGGGAATTGCAGTAAAGACATCGCAAAGATAATCGGCAGTACGCCTGATGAGTTAACCTTGAGCGGAATGTGAGTGCTCTGTCCGCCATATACTTTGTTACCAACAACCTTCTTGGCATACTGTACAGGAATACGTCTTTCGCCGCCTTCCATCCATACAACAGCAACGATAACTGCGAGGAATACAAGAAGAATAGCAAGAGCAACGAAAATGTTGAAATACCAGTGTCCGAATATTCCACCGCCTACAACGATGTTGTAGAGGCTTACAGCTGCACGTGGGCCGGCTGAAATGATACCTGCGAAGATAATCATTGAGATACCGTTTCCGATACCAACTTCTGTGATCTTTTCGCCTAACCACATAAGTGCTGCAGTACCTGCCGTGAATGTAATAACCATAAGTAAGAACGTAAATGCGTCAAACTTGCCGGGTGCTGCAAAAAGGTTGATTGTTGTTGCTTCGCTGTTGATGTTGAAGTAAAGCATTACAGACTGGAGTAAACCAAGACCAATCGCTGCATAGCGGGTCCACTGTGAAATCTGCTTTCTTCCATCAGGATCTTTCTGTTTCTTTTCCAGGAAAGGAATAGCAACAGTAAGAAGCTGCATGATAATTGAAGCGTTAATATAAGGGCTGATACCTAATGAGAAAATTGATACCTGCTGGAATGCGCCACCTGATAACATGTCCATGAATTTGAACAAGCCATTACCTGCAAGAGAATCAAGCGCTGCATCCTGAAGTCCCGGTACTGTGATAAAGCAACCGATTCTGAAAATAACGACAAGAAGTAATGTCATTCCTATCTTTTTTCTCAGATCTTTTACTTTAAAAGCATTTTTTAATACTTCAATTAATCTCATCAGATCACCTGAGCCTTTCCTCCTAATTTTTCAATCTTTTCAGAAGCGCTCTTTGTGTATGCAGCTGCCTCAACGTTGAGCTTCTTTGTAAGCTCGCCGCAACCGAGGATCTTAACGCCATCATACAAATCGTTAACGAGGCCTGCTTCTTGCAGAGCTGCTGCATTAACTGTAGCACCGTCTTCAAAGATATTAAGAGCGTCTACATTTACTACTGCGTATTTAGTAGCAAAGATTTTATTGTTGAAGCCTCTCTTAGGCATTCTTCTGTATAAAGGTGTCTGACCGCCTTCGAAGCCGGGTCTTACTCCGCCGCCTGAACGTGCGTTCTGACCTTTGTGGCCTTTACCTGCTGTCTTACCATTGCCTGAACCATGGCCTCTGCCTTTTCTGTATCTATCTTGTCTGGAACCTGCTTCCGGACGTAAATCTTCAAGTTTCATGGTGAGAACCTCCTATTATATTTCCTCAACTTTTACTAAATGACTAACTACGTTAATCATTCCTCTGATCTGGGCATTGTCCTGCTTTTCAACACTGCTGCCGATTTTCTTCAGACCAAGAGCTGTAACTGTTGCTTTCTGTTTTGCAACTGCTTTGTTTGTACTTTTTACAAGAGTAATCTTTAACATTGTCAAATCCCCCTTATTCAGCAATCTCTTCTACAGTCTTGCCACGCAGAGCTGCAACTTCTTCAATTGTTTTAAGTGAATTAAGAGCGCTGATTGTAGCACGAACCATATTGATAGGATTATTGGAGCGAAGTGACTTTGTTCTGATATCACGGATACCTGAAAGCTCGATAACGGCTCTTACAGGGCCACCTGCGATAACACCGGTACCTTCGCCGGCGGGCTTGAGAAGAACTCTTGCAGCACCGTACTCACCTGTGATCTCATGAGGAATAGTTGTACCAACGATAGAAACTTTGATAAGGTTCTTCTTTGCATCTTCAACACCCTTACGGATAGCTTCTGATACTTCTGAAGCTTTACCAAGACCACAGCCTACCTGACCATTCTCATCGCCTACGACAACGAGAGCGCTCCAGCTGTAGTTACGACCACCCTTAACAACTTTGGTAACCTTTGCAAGGTTAACCAGTTTCTCTTTAAATTCAGTTGTTTTTGAATTATTCTGTTCCATCTTATGTCCTCCTTCTGCTTAAAAGTTCAATCCGGCTTCGCGAGCGCTATTTGCGAGCTCCATTACTCTACCGTGATAGATGTAACCGCCACGATCAAATACTACGTCTTTGATGCCTTTTTCGAGAGCTTTTTCAGCAATCAACTTGCCAACTTCTTTAGCAGCTTCGATATTGCCACAAGATTCTAATTTATCTTTAATCTCAAGAGTTGATGCAGCAACAAGTGTTGTTCCGGTTGTATCGTCAATAATCTGAGCATACATATGGGACAAACTTCTGAAGACATTGAGTCTTGGACATTCAGCTGTGCCGCTGAGTTTTCTTCTGACACGTGCATGTTTTCTCTGACGTATCATGTTTTTACTTAATTTTTTTGCCATGTTCGTATACCCCCTTTAATTATTTTTTACCTTTACCGCCGGTCTTACCCTCTTTGCGTCTTACAAACTCGGTACTATACTTAATACCTTTACCCTTGTAAGGCTCAGGGGGTCTCTTGCTTCTGATCTTTGCAGCAAACTCGCCAACAGCCTGTTTGTCTGCGCCCTTAACGATTATCTGTGTCTGTGAAGGAACTTCTACAGTAACGCCTGCAGGTGGAACCATCTCGATGTTGTGTGAATAACCAACTGAGAGAACGAGGTTGCTTCCCTGCTTAACAGCTCTGTAACCGATACCGTTGATTTCGAGAGTCTTTTCGAAGCCTTTTACAACGCCATCAACCATGTTGTTGATGAGGGCTCTTGTAAGACCGTGAATAGCACGATCAAACTTGTCGTCTGAGTCTCTTGTGATAATAACTTGATTTCCTTCAACTTTTATTGATACACACTGCTGAAAAGCCTGTGTGAGAGTGCCCTTAGGACCCTCAACAGTAACAACGTTGTTTTCTGTTACTGTAAACTTAACGCCAGCCGGTATATCAATAGGTCTTCTACCAATTCTTGACATTTTTTTACCTCCAACCTTAAAATTCTGAGTTGCATATTAAATGCAACTCTTTTCAGATTTAATTACCATACGTACGCAAGTACTTCTCCGCCGACGCCGAGCTTACGTGCGTTTTTATCAGTCATAATACCTTTTGATGTAGATATAATTGCAATACCCATTCCGTTGAGAACTTTTGGAAGCTCTTCAACACCTGCATAAATTCTCAGACCGGGTTTAGAAATTCTGTTGATACCTGAGATAACAGTCTTCTTGTTAGCTGTGTATTTCAGATATACTCTGATAACACCCTGCTTGCCGTCTTCGATTGTCTGAACGTCTTTTACATAACCTTCTTCAAGTAAGATCTTAGCGATAGAAAGCTTAAGATTTGAAGCCGGAATATCTACTGATTCGTGTTTAGCTGTACCTGCGTTTCTGATACGTGTTAACATATCCGCTATAACATCACTTATTTGCATAGTGTCAACCTCCCTTTCTTACCAGCTGGCTTTTTTAACGCCGGGAATCTGTCCCTTGTAAGCCAATTCTCTGAAGCAGATACGGCAGATACCGTATTTTCTCAAATATGAGTGAGGACGACCACAAATCTGACATCTGCTATATGCTCTTGTTGAAAACTTAGGAGTTCTCTGTTGTTTGATTTTCATTGATAACTTTGCCATAATATCCTCCTTATTAGCGAGCGTATGGAATACCCATTAATCTGAGTAATTCTTTAGCTTCTTCGTCTGTCTTTGCAGTTGTTACAAAGATGATATCCATACCGCGAACTTTGTCGATTTTATCGTATTCAATCTCAGGGAAGATAATCTGCTCTTTAAGACCGAGAGCATAGTTACCTCTGCCGTCGAATGAGTTAGCCGGTACGCCGTGGAAGTCACGGATACGAGGAAGGGCGATGTTGAACAGTTTGTCAGCAAATGCGTACATGCGTGTTTCTCTGAGAGTAACTTTGCAACCAATGTTCATACCTTCACGGATTTTGAAGTTAGCAACTGATTTTTTTGCCTTAGTAACAACAGGCTTCTGACCTGTAATTTTCTCTAAGTCAGCCATAGCTGTCTCGATTGCCTTAGGATTCTCCTTAACTTCGCCGAGTCCCATGTTGATAACGATCTTCTGAAGCTTTGGAATCTCCATTGTGCTCTTGTAATTGAACTTCTCCATGAGAGCAGGAGCAACTTCATTTAAATACTTTTCTTTAAGTCTTAACATTTTATAGCCTCCCTTTCAATTACTTTGAGGAATCAACGGTGTTGATGTCAGCGCCGCATTTTTTGCAAACACGTACTTTAATCTTTTTGCCGTTTTCTTCAACAACTTTGTTGCCTGTCTTTGTAGGTTCTCCACACTTGGGGCAAACTACCATAACGTTTGACACGTGGATAGCAGCTTCTTTTTTGATGATGCCTGCCTGCTGTGTACGGCCTTTAGCTCTCTGGTTCTTTGAAACCATGTTGTAACCTTCAACAATAACCTGTTCTTTTTCAGGAATTGCTACGAGAACTTTGCCTGTAACTGTCTTTGGCTTGCCGTTCTTGTCTTTCTGACGACGTGTGTTAAGAACAACTACTTTGTCACCTTTTTTAATATTCATACTCATATCTTATTCCTCCAAATTACAGTACTTCGGGAGCGAGTGAAACGATCTTCATGAAATCTGCATCTCTTATTTCTCTCGCAACAGGTCCAAATATACGTGTTCCTCTCGGATTGAGATCATCTTTAATGATAACAGCTGCATTCTCATCAAATCTGATGTAAGTTCCGTCAGTTCTCTTAACACCTTTACGTGTACGAACTACAACGCACTTAACTACATCGCCTTTTTTTACCATACCGCCGGGAGCCGCTGCCTTTACGCTGCAAACGATGATATCACCGATGCTTGCGTAACGTCTTTTTGAGCCACCGAGTACTTTGATACACATAAGCTCTTTTGCTCCTGTATTATCTGCAACTTTTAATCTTGTTTGCACTTGTATCATAACTTTACCTCTCCTTCAAATCAGCGAGCCTTCTCAACGATAGAAACGAGTCTCCATCTTTTGTCTTTGCTCAAAGGTCTTGTTTCCATTACTTCAACTGTATCGCCGATTTTAGCTTCGTTAGCTTCATCATGAGCCTTAAGTTTGTAAGTTGTTTTTACGACTTTCTTATAAAGCGGATGCTTTACGCTGTCTACAACAGCAACGACAATTGTCTTGTCCATTTTGTCACTGACAACTTTACCAACTCTGGTTTTTCTTAAATTTCTTTCTTCCATAATTCAATTGCCTCCTTGTGACATCAGACTTATTGCTTAGCTGCCATTTCTTTTTCCCTGATGATTGTCTTGATTCTAGCGATATCACGCTTGATGAATTTAATCTTCATGGGATTATCAATTGGGCTTGTAGCGCTCTGATAACGTAATTTAAACAGTTCCTTTTTTAATTCAAGCTCTTCGTTCTTCAATTCTTCAAGAGACATGCCATTCTTTTCTTTAATGAAATCATTAGCCTTCATCTGTGTCATCCTCCATTACTTCATTCTCGCGAGCGATGATTTTACATGAAACAGGTAACTTATGCATTGCAAGTCTTAATGCTTCTCTGCTCAAGCTCTCATCTACGCCTGCAACTTCAAACAAAACTCTGCCGGGCTTAACAACTGCTACCCAGTACTCAGGAGATCCTTTACCGGAACCCATTCGAGTCTCAGCAGGCTTCTTTGTGATCGGTTTATCGGGGAAAATCTTTACCCAAACCTGACCGCCTCTTTTGATTGAACGTGTAAGTGCGATACGGGCAGCTTCAATCTGGTTGCTTGTGATCCAGCCACATGTTGTAGCCTGGAGTCCGAACTCGCCCTGAGAAACTGTGTTGCCTCTCATAGCTTTACCCTTCATTCTACCTCTTTGTACTTTTCTATGTTTAACTCTCTTAGGCATTAACATAAATCATTCTCCTCCTTCTGTTCCTGCAGCAACATTGCTTTTAGCAGTAGGAAGTACTTCTCCCTTATAAATCCAAACCTTAACACCGATCTTACCGTATGTTGTGTTTGCTTCTGCAAAACCGTAATCAATGTCTGCTCTCAATGTTTGGAGCGGAATAGTACCTTCGTGGTAGTGCTCTGAACGAGCGATTTCTGCTCCGCCAAGACGACCGCTGCAGCATGTCTTGATACCAAGAGCGCCTGCACGCATTGTTCTTGTCATAACCTGCTTCATAGCTCTTCTGAAAGCTACTCTCTTTTCAAGCTGGCTTGCAATGTTCTCTGCGCAAAGCTGTGCGTCGAGGTCTACTGCTTTGATTTCAAGAATGTTGATTGTAACAACTTTACCTGTCATCTTTTCGATTTCTGCTTTAAGCTCATCTTTGATTGCGCCGTTTTTACCGATAACAAGACCGGGTTTAGCTGTTTCAATGTTCAGAAGCAGTTTGTTTGCGGTTCTTTCAATTCTGATCTTTGAAATGCCTGCAGCATAAAGCTTTTTCTTTACGTATTCTCTAACTTTGTTGTCTTCAACCAGGAAAGCGGCAAAATTCTTTTTGTTTGCATACCATTTTGAATCCCAATCCTTGATGATACCAACTCGAAGTCCGTGAGGATTAACTTTTTGTCCCATAATCTACTTCCTCCATTAATCTCTTTCTTTCAATACAACAGTAATGTGGCTTGTTCTCTTGTTGATTCTGATTCCGCGACCTCTTGCAGCAGCTCTGCCTCTCTTAAGAGTCGGGCCCTGGTTTGCGAAACATTCAGCAACATAAAGCTTTTCACTGTCAAGTTCAAAATTGTTAACGGCATTTGCTTCAGCAGACTTAAGAAGTTTGTAGATAATCTCTGATGCAGCTTTGGGTGTGAATCTTACGATAGCAATTGCTTCTGCCAAAGACTTGCCTCTGATGATATCGAGAACAATCTTAACTTTTCTTGCTGAGATGCGGGCATTGTAAAGAGTTGCTTTACCCTGATCTCTGCCGATACCGAGCACTTTACGCTGACGCTTTGTGAGGACAGCTACGCTCTTGCTCTTAGGAGTAGCGGAATTATACTGCTCAATAATCTCTTCTCTCTTTTCAAGGAGTTCAGCTTCGCTTAAAAATCTACGTTTCATATATTCCTCCTCCTATCTTAGCGCTTTACACCGCTTGATTTTTCGCTCTTGTTAACATGACCTCTGTATGTTCTTGTAGGAGCGAATTCTCCAAGCTTGTGTCCAACCATTTCTTCTGTTACGTATACCGGAACATGCTTTCTGCCGTCATGAACAGCAATTGTATGTCCTACCATCTGAGGGAAAATGGTTGATGCTCTTGACCATGTTTTAATAACGATCTTTTCATTCTTTTCGTTCATTGCGTTGATGCGAGCTAAAAGTCTCTCTTGCACGAACGGTCCTTTTTTAACAGATCTACTCATATATAAATCCTCCCTTATTTGCTGTTACGTCTTCTTACAATGTACTTGTCAGAAGCCTTGTTCTTCTTTCTGGTCTTGTAACCCAGAGCAGGTTTACCCCAAGGAGTTACAGGGCTAGGCATACCAACAGGTGACTTACCTTCACCACCACCATGTGGGTGATCGTTCGGGTTCATTACAACGCCTCGAACGTGAGGTCTGATGCCCATATGTCTTGTACGACCGGCTTTACCGATGTTGATATTTTCGTAATCTGTATTACCAACCTGACCGATTGTTGCCTTACATACCATTGGGATCATTCTTACTTCGCCTGATGAAAGACGAACCTGTGCGTAGTCGCCTTCTTTTGCCATGAGCTGACCGAAAGAACCTGCTGATCTTAAAAGCTGAGCGCCTTTGCCGGGCTTCATCTCTACATTGTGGATAACTGTACCGAGCGGAATGTTAGCCAAAGGAAGAGCGTTACCCGGTTTAATATCAGCATCAGGACCTGATACAACAGTGTCACCTACGTTAAGTCCTACGGGATGAATGATATATCTCTTCTCGCCGTCTGCGTAAACAAGGAGTGCAATGTTAGCTGATCTGTTAGGATCGTACTCAATTGATGCAACCTTTGCAGGGATACCGTCCTTTTCACGCTTAAAGTCAATTAATCTATACTGTTTTTTGTTTCCGCCGCCATGATGACGAACTGTAATTCTACCGTATGAGTTTCTACCGGCTGTCTTCTTGAGAGATGACATTAATGACTTAATCTCACTCTTGCCTGTAATCTCATCAAATGCTGAAACGGACATTTGTCTTCTTGACGGAGTTGTCGGATTGTACTTTTTAATAGCCATGTCTATCTTCCTCCTTCATTATTCAGCGAAACCAAAGTTCTCGATTGTGTTCTTGA
Organism: Clostridia bacterium; assembly: GCA_045546695.1. GTDB lineage: Bacteria > Bacillota > Clostridia > UBA1212 > UBA1255 > SIG424. The sequence goes on from JAZQDE010000003.1 coordinate 34,390, forward strand.
ACTTCTTTGTCTTCTTCTCGCCGTTTACTACATACTCAGCAGCTGCCGGAGCTTTATCAATTGTTACAATTGCTTTTTTCCATTTAGCTGTAGAACCTTCTACCATGCCGCCTGCCTGTCTGCGAGTTCTCTTTTTACCATCATAACGTGCTGTGTTAACTGATATAACCTTTACTTCAAAGATCTTCTCGATTGCTTTTTTGATGTCAATCTTTGTAGCCTTTATATCAACTACGAAAGTGTATTTACCGTCCTGAACATCAGTTGAGCTCTTCTCAGTAATGTGTGGACGTACTATGATATCGTACTCGTTCATGCGTATACCTCCGAAATCTTTGCTAAAGCTTCTTTTGTAACGATCAACTTTGTGTGACGCATAATGTCATATACGTTGATTGTGTTTACGTAAGCTGTTGAAATGCCTGCAATGTTGCTTGCTGACTTTACTACGTTAAGATCTTTCTCAGGAAGAACAACTAAAGCTGAATCTTCTACGTTAAGAGCAGCGAGAACCTTTACCATGTTCTTTGTCTTGATGCTGTCGAAAGCAAGTGTGTCGAGAACGATGATGTTGCTGTCGATAACTTTTGATGTGAGAGAAGACTTAAGTGCAAGTCTCTTAACCTGCTTTGGAATTGTGTAGCTGTAGTCTCTGGGCTTTGGTCCAAATACGATACCACCGTGAATCCACTGAGCTGATCTTGTGCTACCCTGTCTTGCATGGCCTGTACCCTTCTGTTTGTAGGGCTTCTTGCCGCCACCGCTTACTTCAGATTTTGTCAAAGTAGAGTGTGTACCCTGACGTTTGTTTGCGAGCTGATTTACAACTGCTGCATGCATGCAATGTACGTTAACTTCTACATCGAAAATTGCAGGATTGAGTTCGAGCTCTTCAACAACTTTACCTTCCATATTATAAACATTAACTTTTGCCATAATTTATGTCCTCCTTCCCAATCACGCTTTGGACTTAATTGATTCTCTGATCTCAAGCAAAGCGCCCTTAGGTCCGGGAACTGCACCCTTGATGAGGAGAAGATTTTTCTCTGTATCAACCTTAACGATGTCGAGATTTTGCACGGTAACTCTCTCAACACCCATGTGGCCCGGCATGTTTTTACCTTTGAAAACTTTACCCGGGTCAGAAGTTGAACCCATTGAACCTACGCCTCTGTGATATTTAGAACCATGAGTCTTCGGTCCGATTTTCTGTCCATGTCTTTTAATTGCGCCTTGATAGCCCTTACCTTTTGAAGTGCCGCTAACGTCAACACAGTCACCTGCGCTGAATACGCTTGCATTGATCTCCTGACCAACTTCGTAAGTCTCGGGATTCTCAGGTTTGAATTCTTTTAAATGTTTGAAACCTTTTTCAAATGAAAGCTTCTCAAATAAACCTCTCTCAGGTTTGTTGAGTTTCTTAAGATCTACGGCAATGTATCCTAATTTAACTGCATCATAATTGTCGGATTCTGCATTCTTTGTCTGAACAACTGTGCAAGGACCTGCGAGTACTACTGTAACAGGTGTGCAAATGCCGTCTTCGTCAAAGATCTGAGTCATACCGACTTTAGTTCCTAAAATAAACTTTTTCATTTACTACTTACCTCCTATGGTTATTGGTTCCGCGACTCCTATTTGCGGAACATGACCGGCTTCTTTATGTGAAAATTTAAAAAAGCCTTACGTGCTGCGCACGTTTTAATTACTACTTGATCTCTTATTGTTTAACTTTGATCTCAATATCTACACCAGCAGGAAGGTCGAGTCTCATGAGCGCATCAACCGTCTTTGGTGTGGGCATCAAAATATCAATAAGTCTCTTATGAGTTCTCATTTCAAATTGCTCTCTTGAATCCTTATACTTGTGAGGAGCACGGAGAATTGTAACAACTTCCTTATCTGTAGGAAGCGGAATAGGACCTGATACAACAGCATCAGTTCTCTTCGCTGTGTCTACAATCTTGAGTGCAGCCTGGTCAAGCAACTGAAAATCATAAGCTTTTAATTTAATTCTGATTTTTTGTTTATTTGCCATACATAAACCTCTTTCTTTTCATTTTTTGTTTCCCTGACACTAAGCCGTGTGTTTCGTGGCAAGGCGCAACATTGCAATTATACAAGGTAGAGTAAGAGAATGCAAACATTTTTTTACGCGTGGCAGGCCGGCAATTGTAAACATTTTATGAATTGTTTTTTCAAACCTTTGTCTTTTCACCGACACACTTTCGACATATTGAATTTGTAGTATAATAATGATATTATCAATGAAAATTTGATTCAAATTTCTTATACGGAGTGATTACATGAGTTCAAAAAAAGATGAAAATATGAGTTATAATGAAAGGATGTCCGGCGGCAAGAAAAAGAAGAAAATGCCAAAACTCCAGGTTATGGACATCGTTACTATCGTTTTTTCAGTAATAATCGTAGGTATTATGATATACGTTGTCGCTACGCAGTTTGACTTCGGCGGCGATGACAAGGACAAAGGCGCTACTGCAAATCCTTCTGCCACAACGGCGCCTTCTGCAACGGCTGCACCTGATACTACAATGACAGATATTGGTACATGGTACGGCAATATTCTCGCTGGCAGCAGTATCAGCAAACAGGACGACAGATTTTATTACATTTCAAAAGACGCTGACGGCAACACAGGTATTTTCGTAAAATACGGCGACGTTGTAAAGCAGCTCGTTAAGGACGATGCTAAGGATCTTAACGTTGTACATGATAAAAAGTCATATGCCGGCCAGGCTGGTGTCAAAGCGTACTACGTGTTTTATATAGATGAGATTGGACGTATCTGCTACGTTTACGACGGCCCTATCGGTGATGGTCAGAGCGGCACACAGACTATGCAGACTCCTACTGTTCTGATTGAAGGTTCACATTCAAATCTCATGGTCAGCGGCCAGTATCTGTATTTCCTCAACGAGGATTCCGTAATCTGCCGTTATGACTTTGTCAACAAGACTGAGAAAGTTCTGAGCAAATATACTTATTCTGAATTTGTTGTTTACTTCGGCGCTATTTACGGCATCCGCAAGGCTGACAACTTCATTTACCAGGTTTCTACATCGGGCCGCAGTGATTCAACTACAGCGACAGCTACTCCGTCCGCTACACCTTCAGTAACGTACGAGGGCGAAGATGACGCATATGAATTCAGGCTTGTTAAAGAGGCATGCAGTGGCTTTGCTGTTGAAGACAACTGGCTGTACGCTATTATCGGTGAAAAGATTGTGCGTTTCGACGCTGATACCGGTGAAAAGGATACGCTCGGCGCTGTCAAGCCTGAAATGATTAACGTTTACGGTAAAAATATTGTTTACCTTTCAGAAGGCAAACTTTACTGCGCAACAGCCGAAGAACTGATTGTCGGCAAGACAAATGAAATTTGCGCTATAAATATAACAGCCATCAACATGCTCGATACTACGACGATATATGTAGTAAATGCAGATGATGGCAAATTGTACAGCTCTACTTATAACGAAGAGAGCGGATACAGTGCTTTTGCAGAAGTAAAGTAAAAAGCAAACTAATTTATTGAGAAAAAGCCTTTCCCACATAACAGGGAAAGGCTTTTTTATTGAGTGTCAGAAATGCTTGTGTGTTTATGCTATATCAAGCTTTCCAGAGCTTGTCCAGACTATAGAATTCTCTTTCAGATTCAAGGAAAACGTGGACAACTACATCAAGATAATCAAGAAGAATCCAACTGCCTGAGTCATACCCTTCGATTCGGGCAGCTTCTTTTCCTTCTTGTTTCAGCAAGAAAGCAACTTCGTCAGCAAGACCCTTTACCTGTGTGGTCGATGTACCGCTGCAGATAACGAAATAATCTGCAACAACTGTCTTCTGTTCAATATCAATTACCTCAATATCTCTTCCCTTTTTTGAATCTAAAATGTCTGCAATTCTTTTTGCAAGATTTTCACTTGTTGTAATACTCATAGTAAATCCTCCTCGTTATTTATTCAATAATTGGGCAAGTGCCCAGTTGCGTGTTCTGATTGTATCCAGCGATAAAAGACGGTCGCGTCTTTTCAAATTATGCTTGATTGTATAATCGCACTCTTCTATCACCGCGTCAAGTAGGCTGACGTTAATTTTTTCACGGACCTTCTGATAACATTTGTCGTCGCCGCGGCCGGCCTCTGTATAATCTGCGATGAAAAGAATCTGCGCGATGACTGACATTTCGGGCGTACCTGTCGTGTGGACGGCGATAGCCTCAAGAATCTGCGGGTCATCGATGCCATAGCGAAGACGTGCGAGTACAGCTCCTGCCCTGCCGTGGCGTGCGGCCTTGCCGCCGTCATCATAATCATTTGCCTCTTCTACCCCATTCGGGTCGGTGCTACCATTAATTCCCAGCCATCTGTACTGAGCCGGAGAGAGTTGCTTTGCGCAGTCATGCAATAGCCCTGCAAGACGGCACTTTTCAACATCAGCGCCGTAAAGCTTCGCGATGCGCACCGCTTCTTCCATAACCCCAAGGCTATGCATGTAGCGGTCTTCTGAGATAAGAAGTTTAAGATCCTGCATCATCTCATCAATCGTCATGCTGCTGTTTGCCGCGCTGTACAGATTGTTACTATTTATATAGGAAAGAACCCGTGGGTCAAGCGCCGAATCGAGAATAGATTTGTCGGCCTCAGGCTTTTCAAGAGCATCACGGATAGCTGTAGATGAGATATCAATCTCGTCTGCATCGCTTACCAGAATTTGGGCTCCGTCGCCCACCGCCTTTTCATAGGCGCGGTCAAACTCACCAGGTAAAAAGCCCGGGCGTTTCACAGCGATAAACGAGCACAGCCCGATTAATTCGTCGTAGCTTTTCCAGTCAGGCAGGCTGATAAGACTGTCTGCACCCATTATGAAAAAATATTTATCCTGAGGGTTGGCTTTTTGCAGCGTTTTCACAGTATTTACGCTATAAGAAGGCCCTATCCTGTCAACTTCCACAAGAGATATTTCAAAATCCGGATAATCGGCCAGCGCCAGGCGCAGCATATTTATGCGGTGAAAAGCCAATGTAATCCTCCTGCCAATCTTGTGCGGGGGATTACTTGTCGGAATAAATAATACTTTATCTAAATTAAATTGCGCTTTGATATTCTTTGCAAGATCTATATGCGCTTTGTGAACTGGATCAAACGTCCCACCTAAAATGCCTACATTCATATTAATATTTTGGCACCTTTTTGTCCATTGCTTTGCCGAAACTGTACCAGGAGTTGCGCAGTTTGTGGCGCAAATCTACATCAAATACCCATTCGGTAGCTTCAAAAAGCTGCTTCTTCATGTCTAAGTACTGAGCTCTGTCAAAACCATCCTGTGCAAGGAGCTCTTCCATACGGTCTATCCATGCACAAACTCTGTCGATGCCGGCAGCATCAGGATCAATCTTTTTTTTGAGATGAAGGACAACAAGCTTAACAGATTTTTTCTGCAGCTGCGCATCAGTCATAACTTTTTTATTTTCCTTTACGTTACCACCATCATGAACATTATCCATGGCTCTACCTCCGTTATATTTCAATCAAACGTTACTTCAATTATAGCACTTAAAAAAATTATAGCAAGGATAAAAGTTCACAATTTATTTTATTTTTCGGCATCTTTATGATAATATCTACCTGTTTTTACCGTTTTTTTACCGTACTGAATCGCTTTTGCAGGGCACCTGTGAAGGCATGCAAGACACATCGAGCATTTGTCGTTTATCCAGACAGGTCTCATCTGCGGCCCTACCCCTGTCATGCGGATAGCACCCTCCGGACAAGCTATTGTACAAAGTCCGCAGGATTTGCACGTATCTTCGACATAGAATTTCTTTGTTTTGCGTGTGTGCTTGTAAACGCTGTAGAGTACGGGAGTCATGACGCCCGGCAGAAAGCCTTTGATCTCGTCAAAATCGCCGACAAATCCCGTCTTGATTTTTTTGGCAATATTATTTATCGCGATGCCGGCTTTGAGATTTATTTCGTCCATTTCTTCGGGCTTCGGCAGGTCGTAGAGAAGCACGTAGTTGTCAATCATTTTCACGGAGAAAGATGACGTCACTATCATGTTGCGTTTTGCAAGCAGCTTTGCGAGCATTTTGCCGGCATTTCCCGTAGAGCCGCCGCATGTAAGCACGGTGAAAATATAGTGCTGGCTGTTATATCTGTCAGTTATTTCCAGCTTTTCTATGAACTTTACCACAACATCAGGCACGCCGTAATAATAGACAGGAAGTACAAATCCGATGCGCTCGCCTGCCTTGGTCGCATATTGGTATTTATCTGCATATACTGCTTCTGTGATGGAAATAAGGGCATCTGAAGTGTTTATTGCCAGTTGTTTTGCCACGTATTTTGAGTTGCCTGTTGCTGAAAAGTAAAATATCATTTTTTGACCTTCTTTTCCTGTATTTTCCTGTTATTTTTTACAGGTTTTAGGATATCATATATCTTTTGAAAAAAAAAGCTCCGGGAAATATTTCCCGGAGTGGAATTAAAAAAAATATGTGTTATAATCTACTTTACCCGCAGGATGTATTACACAATAATTTACGAAAGGAGAAGCCTGATGGAGAAGAGAATAATCGCTACGAACAAGAAGGCTTTTCACGAGTATTTTATTGAGGATACTTATGAGTGCGGTATTGTGCTGGCAGGTACTGAAGTTAAGTCTATACGCGGCGGCAAGGTTAATCTTAAAGAAGCTTATGCCGAGGTAAGAAATGGCGAGATGTATGTGTGCGGCATGCACGTAAGTCCGTATGATCACGGTAACATATTTAACAAGGAAGCTATGCGCGACAGGAAGCTTCTGCTTCATAAGCGTGAGATTCTTCGTTTGTATGATATGGTACGTCAAAAGGGAGTGACACTTATTCCTACTGAAATTTATTTTCTGGGCAATAAGGTTAAGCTTACTGTTGCGGTGGCAGTTGGTAAGAAGCTGTATGACAAGCGCGACGTGGCGGCAAAGAAAGAGTCTGACCGGGAGATTGACCGCAGGCTCAAGGGGGCATTTTCCTAATGTGAAAATGCAGTTTTGGGGGCGCACCGGTTTCGACGGGGCTCTGAGAACACAAATTGCGAGTAGAGGATTCTCGTTGGCCTCTATAAAAACGGGAAAATTAAATTTAAACGCTAACAATAACGTAGCACTTCAGGCTGCCTAATCGC
>JAZQDE010000004.1:0-3054 GCA_045546695.1 Clostridia bacterium
TTCGATCTCTCTTACAGACACGTACCCTCTTTCCATGAATGCAAACAGTATTACCTTCAGCAAAATCACGGAATCATATCTCTTGCGACCCGTCTTGCTTTCCTTAACGGCAAGATATTTTCTTAGGTCAATATGATCCATCACTTCACAGAATGTATATAACTTTTTCTGCAGGTTTGTAGCCTCTTTTTTTCGGACTGTTTTTTACAGCCCCTTTTTTTATTTTATCATTTCAAGGAATTCCTCTTCCGAGATTACTTTTATACCGAGCTTATTTGCTTTGTCAAGCTTGCTTCCGGCTTCGCTACCGGCAAGAACATATGATGTCTTTGCAGAAACACTGCCCGAACATTTGCCACCGAATTTTTCAATAATATCACTTGCTTCTGAGCGTTTCATTGTCGGCAAAGTACCTGTCAGTACAAAAGTAAGACCTGCAAAACGATCATCATTTTCACCATCAGCATTATCTTCCACTTTCATATTTAAACCTAAATCTGTAAGGTCTCCAATCAAGGCGACGTTTTCCGGTTTTTCAAAATATGAACATATAAAATCTGCAGTAATATTTCCAAATTCAGGAATAGATGCTATATCTTCCCTGCTTGCATTCATAATATCTGACATAGACTTGTAAATTTTGGTAAGCTCCTTTGCGGCTTTGATTCCGACCTGACGTATGCCAAGGCCATAAATAAGCCTATAAAGCTCATTTGAGCGTGATTTATCAATTGCAACAAGAAGATTGTCAACTGACTTTTCACCCATACGGTCAAGCGAAATCAGATCATCGCGGCGTGTATGAAGTCTGTAAATATCAGGAATATTTTCAATAAAGCCTTCTTCTAAAAGCATCTCTATCTGACTGGATCCAAGTCCGTCGATATTCATTGCATCTTTTGACACAAAATGGATAAGTGCGCGTGATGCACGACCGGGACACATATCATTGATGCAACGATAAGCCGCCTCGCCTTCTTTACGGACAATCCCGCCGCCACAACACGGACAAACCTCAGGCATTACAAAAGGACACCTTGAATAACCATCATTGCGGGCACTCGTATCAACAGAAGTAACTGCAGGAATAACGTCGCCTGCTTTCATAAGAAGCACCATGTCGCCTATCTGAATATCTTTATCATTAATGTAATCCACATTGTGAAGAGTGGCTTTTGATATGGTAGATCCTGCCAGATATACCGGCTCAAGAATAGCAAGTGGCGTCAGCACACCTGTTCGGCCGACCTGTACCTCAATATCAACAAGGCGTGTATATTTCTTTTCAGCAGGATATTTATAAGCAGTAGCCCATTTAGGATATTTAATCGTCTCGCCCATCTCATCACGCTGTGAAAAATTGTCAACCTTAATAACAGCGCCGTCAATGTCATATGATAAACCGGAGCGGCTGTCGCCTATTTCGCATATTGCAGCCCACACCTCAGCGGCAGTCCTGCACACCTTGTAGCCGGGGCTGACCTTGAAGCCCTGCTCCGTGAGGAATTCAAGTGCCTGTGAATGTGAATTCAAAGGATAATCCGAAGATATTTCCTGAAGATTGAATATAAAAATGTCAAGCTTTCTCTTAGCTGCAACAGATGAATCAAGCTGCCTTAGCGAGCCTGCCGCACTGTTACGCGGATTTGCAAAAGTAGCAAGACCTTTTTCTTCCTGGTACTTATTCAGAGCCACAAAAGCCTCACGCGGCATAAATACTTCGCCTCTTACAACGAGACGATCAACATTATCTTTAAGGCGCAAAGGAAGAGACATAATCGTCCTTAGGTTGTCAGTAACATTTTCACCGACATTACCATCACCGCGCGTGGCACCGACAGTCATCAGACCATTTTCATACGTAACGGCAACAGAAAGACCGTCAATCTTCTTCTCTACAACGAACTGTGTATCAGGATAATCAGCAAGGATTTTATTGCAGAAATTGTAAACGTCTTCTTCTGTGAAAAGATTGTCCAGACTCTTAAGAGGCACGTTGTGAGTAAACTTCTCAAAGCCCTGCTTGATAACACCTCCGACACGTTTGCTCGGAGAATCAGGAGTAACGAGCTCAGGATATTGTTCTTCGATAGAAAGAAGCTCGCGATAAAGAAGGTCGTATTCGTAATCTGTAACGGAAGGCGTGTCAAGAACATAGTACTCATATGCGTACCGGTTCAGAAGAACTTTAAGTTCCTCAACTCTTGTAACTACTGAATTATCTGGCATAGCTAACCCTCCGTGTCCAAGTGTTAAAAAGTATAAAAAAAAATCGGAGTGACCTGACTTGAACAGGCGACCTCTTGCACCCCAAGCAAGCACTCTAGCCAAACTGAGCTACACCCCGATGTCCTTAAGACTCGTGAATTATAGCACACGATTTTCTGTTTGTAAAGAATGAAATTATGCTATATAATTGGAGCGTTATATATTAATTTTCACATGCAGGAGTGCTATATTTTGAACATTTACGCTGACAATTGGAAAGATTATGAAATACTTGATGCAGGAGACGGAATGAAGCTTGAACGCTGGAAAGATATTATCCTTGCCCGCCCCGATCCGCAGGCAATCTGGGCTCCCCAGAATCCCGGTTTATGGAAAAAAGCACAGGCTCGTTATGAGCGCAGCAATACAGGCGGCGGCAAATGGACCGGTCTTGAAAAGATTCCTAAAAAATGGACAATCAAGTATAAAAATCTTGATTTTTACGTTGAGCCTACAAACTTTAAGCACACCGGCCTTTTCCCTGAGCAGGCTGCCAACTGGGAGTGGATGAGCGATCTTGTTAAAAGACGTGTTGCCCAGGGTAAAACAGTTAAAGTTCTTAATCTTTTTGGTTATACAGGTGGCGCAACTGTTGCTGTATCTGCTGCAGGTGCAAAAGTTTGTCACGTAGACGCTTCTAAAGGTATCGTTCAAAGAGCCAAAGAAAATGCTGCTTTATCGCATCTTGAGGGAAATGAGATAAGATATATTGTTGACGACGCTTTTAAATTTGTAGCGCGCGAAATCAGACGTGGCAATACCTACGACGGCATTATTATGGACCCG
>JAZQDE010000005.1:0-18188 GCA_045546695.1 Clostridia bacterium
TACATCTAACCAGGAGAAGTTCTTTACAAAGTTCAGTAAGTCCTCTGCAAGAGGAGTGCCCTTGTCAACTTTTTGAAGTTCAATTTCTTCCATTTTCCTACCTCTCGTGTTTATCAAAACCCAATTTAGCGAACTGTTCGACCTATTGGAATTGGGTTAATTCACATTTGTAGCGGATAACCGTTTCACCGTCATAACTTTCAGAGAATTCTGTAATACTAAATTTGTTCTTCTGATAAAAAACGACGGCATCATTATCCGTTTCAGCATATACAGACAATAAATCATAATTATTTATCACTTGTTTTATCATATAAGAACCAATGCCTTTGCCACGAGCAGATAAATCAACCGCAATTCCTAATATCTCAATGTTTGTAAAATATCGTTCTTGTGAGTTAATTCTATTAGGTTCATTGCACGCACCTAAAATTCTTATTTATCGGTTAGTTGTATTATAGCATAACTTGACCAACAAATAAAGAGAATATAAAAAACACCCACAGTTTAAAAAACTACGGGTGTTTTCGTAACTTGTTGTACTGTCCTTTAGAGTATAACTCCTAATCAGGGTCTTTTTGTTGTTATTTTTCAATACATGATTTCAATGAAAGATTTTTAATTTCAACACCGCAGTCGTATGTTGCAATAATTTCCCAGCCGTAGTTCATATAATCGATATAAAAATCTTCAATTGTAGCGTCAGGTGCAAAGTCGCCTTCATCAATGCCACGATTTACCATAGCTTGCAGATGGGGAATAAGATCAATTTCATAGTGAAGCCAGTCATCTGATGCCTGTGGAGCGATGCCGGAGGCATCCCAGAGCGTCTTGTCCATATTTTTATATACGTTTTCCATACCGATGACGTATATCATCTGACCGGAAGCGTCAGCTTTGCCACCATCTACGAAATAGCTGTCAGAACTTTTTTTCCAGCGACTGTCAAAGTGTTACTGTCGCTGTCTGCGCGTTTGCGCCATATGCACGGACCGCTGTCCCATTGCGCAAGAGACCACTTCGGCTTCTGCGTGGAGTCGGTATATGTGAACGAACCAAGCTCAGTTATCCGGTCGCCGTTTTTATGGTCCTTCTGGCTGAGAACGGTCATTCCGTCACTGAAATTTCCGTCCGGGATCAATTCCTTAACGTTATATTTTTCATCAAGGTCCGGCTCTTTATCTTTTTCGGCAGGTGGATTTGTCATTTGCGGCGTACAACCTACCAAAAAAAGTGTAATCAATAACAGCAAGAATATAATACGTTTCATAACGGCTCCTTATTTTTTTCTTATTTTATCATATCACGAGGACTGACGACAAGGTGGGGGGATATATGGGAAGTTTATCAAATAAAAAAATCATTTGGTGCGATATATTAACGCAGACCTTACATTTTAGTTGAATCATTTTTGTATATATAATTAAGGAGTAAGAAAACAATTATTAGGTGTCTGTATATTAAAGAATCGTATTTGACGATATTGACTTTAAAAATATATAAGTATATTCTATTTATGTTATAAAAGCATTATATGTTTTTTTTGTTTTGTAGGAAAAGAATGTGTTTTTGTATAAGCAGGGGGATTTGTATGGATGAAATAGTAATTATTGTTTTTATTTTAATAATTGTTTTTTTTATGATTTTTGCTGTGATTAAAGTTCAAGAGGAAAAATCTCCTCAAAATCAAGCGATTAAAGAAAAGAAGAAGAAGAAACTAAAAGAAAAAATTGATTCACTCGATTTGAATAAAGTGCATTGTATAAACACTAATATTTTAAATAAAAAAACACAATCAATAGTTCAATATCGTGTGGGCATTAGTATGAAAAACAAATTACTGGTTATATACAAGCCGATTAATTTCTCGACTGATGAATATTATGTGTGTAAAATTCCGTTCTATAAAATTATTGGGTGTGAAATTATAGAAGATAATGAAACTATACTAAGAGGTGGGATTGGTCGTGCTGTAGTTGGCGGGGCGTTAGCTGGTGGAGTTGGTGCAATTGTAGGCGCAACGACGAGGAAAACAACGGGGGTCATAAACTCGTTAAAAATAGTGATAAGATTAAGCGATGTTGAAAATCCCCATTATGAGATACCGCTTATAGACGAGAAAATCGAGAGGAAAACAGATAAATACAAAGAATTGTATCAGATTGCTCATGAAATAAATTCTATGATTATAGCTATAGAGGCAAAGAATAAGAAACAAGATGAAACAAAACAAACAACAAAAATAAAAGAGATCGATGTTGCCGAGGAGTTAAGAAAATATAAAAAATTATACGACGAGGGTGTAATTACATCCGATGAATTTAACGCAAAGAAAAAGCAGTTATTAGGATTATAAATCAATAATAAATTTACTGGTGTGCGATTGTTTTCCTGTCTGTGACAGATGGCTGATTTGAGTGGAGTGACTATAATTATGCGCAATAATATCCAAAATTAGCGTATTAAAATATGCATTTTTGCAATTTCTCATATCTTAAAATATGCATAAATATTGACTCGGGTGGAATAAAATGCTACATTATAAGCACGACGAACGATTCATCTGACAAACGAGGACGCTATGAAACAACGACAATTTATAGAGTTTTTGAACGTAATAGAGAAATTAAAATGCAATACACGCCACTCCTGGACATCTACAGGAAGGCAGGAAAGCGTCTCAGAACACTCATGGCGTCTTGCTGTGATGGCGATGCTGTGCCGCGACGAATATCCGGATCTTGATATCGACAAAGTTATAAAAATGTGCCTGATTCACGATCTGGGTGAGGCAATCACAGGCGATATACCATCTTTTTACAAAACACAGCAGAATGAATCAGATGAAGACAATGCAATTGCGAAAATACTTTCAGGACTTCCGGAAGATTATCAGAAGGAATTTCAGGCATTGTTTACTGAAATGAACGAAAAAAACACAGCGGAGGCAAAGCTTTTCAAGGCGCTTGATAATATGGAAGCACTTGTTTCCCATAATGAGGCAGACCTTTCAACGTGGCTTCCGCTTGAATATGAAGAGAATCTCGTATACGGTCAGGCAAATTGTGAATGGTCCGAATGGACAAAGATGTTGAAAGAAGAAATAAAAAAAGACAGTATAGATAAAATGACGAAGGATAAATAAAGAAAGGGGTTTTTTATATGGATAATATGATATTACAGGACGATGTAAAAAAAACTTTCCGCTATTGCGCAAGAAAAAAAGTTTCTATAATTTTTAAGTGGATTTTTTACGCAATAGAGATAGCATATGCATTTATTTTTTTACCATGGATGGTGTATGAAGGACTTAACTCTGATGGTGCTTTTTTTGGTAAATCACTCTTCCTGTTTATGGCAGTTGTGATGATAACTTTTTCACCATTTTTGATATTTATAGAAACAGGTAGATTGATTTACTCCTGGATCAATCCGGATAAAAAAACATTGCCTGAAAAAATATTTTGTATTATTGGTGCGCTTCTTGTTTTTTTATCAATGTTTTTATTCGTTTTTATTAGATTTGACATTGATAAGGTTTTGTTCAATATGTTATGTGTAGCGCCTTTTCTGCCGGTATTATGGATTGTTTCGTCTGTTGTATGTTCAAAAAAACCTCGCTTAAAAACAATCTGGAAGAAAACATATCTGTGGATCGGAATTCTGGCAACGCTTTTTTATTTTGCTGCGCTTATTGATATTATTATTCACTGAACTGAAGTATTCATAAATCCTATAACAAAAAAGGGGAGGGTATAATGAAAAAATATTGTGGCACATATTCAAAAGTTAATGGTGCATTTGTAGGTACTGATGACCTTGGCAGACAGATAAAGCATGAAAAAGTCGCAAAGGCAGACCACAAACGCGACGTAGGTATATTTTATTTCCAATGGATAGGCGAGCACGGCACAAATGGTCCGTATGACAACAGCGCCATCGTGGAGGCTCACCCTGAGGCTATCACGTCAGAAGAAGCATGGCTCGCATCAGGTGGCGGAAAAGTATCTGATCACCATTTCTGGGGCAAACCATTATTTGGATATTATCGCTCATCTGATGAATGGGTTATTCTGAAACATCTTCAGATGCTGGTCGATGCAGATATAGATTTTCTTGTTTTCGACACGACAAACGCGCACACGTATCAAAAGCGCTTTGAGCAGCTTCTCAAAGTCTGGTATGAGTATCTGGAAAAAGGTGTAAATGTTCCCAAACTCGTGTTTTATACAAATTCTGCGTCGGGCAGAACAATGGACATCATCTTCGATAACATATATTGCAATAAAGAATTGCGTGAAAAATATCCTCGTATCGACGAACTTTGGTATATTCACGATGGAAAACCAATGATTATCGGCGTAGAAGCAGAAGCATCCGAGAGAATACTCGATTATTTCACGTTCAAAGAGTCTACATGGCCCAACGCCGGTCGCACAGATAACGGTTTTCCGTGGATGGAGTTTGACAGATTACTTACAAAAGACTCAGTTTATGGCAGAAACGGCCGCAAAGAGGTTATGAATGTTTCTGTGGCCCAGCACTCAGATACGTGCCGTTTCAGCAGTGTGTCATGGTACAAAGGAAATGACCGTACACGTTGCTGGCACAATGGCGCAAACGACAAGGCAGAAGATGCCATTTTATGGGGATATAATTTTGCGGAGCAGTGGGAATATGCCTTAAAAGAAGATCCCGAAATGATTTTCGTAACAGGTTGCAATGAATGGGTAGCACAAAGGCAGCCCAGTAACTGGATTCCTGATGAGCCGATTTTCTTCGTTGATTGTGCGACATATAATGGCAGCCGTGACGTAGAGCCTGCGGCGTGCGTTTTTGGCGATAATTACTATATGCAGATGTGCGAGTATATAAGAAGGTACAAAGGCACGACTCCCCGCGTATATGTAGGCGACAATCTGACAATTGATGTTGACGGCGACTTTTCACAGTGGGATTCCGACAAGATAACAGCCTGCTATACGGATTACGCGGACGATACAAAGGACCGAAATGCGCCGGGCTTCGGCACAGACGTATATACAAATACGACAGGTCGTAACGACTTTGTGTCATTTAAGGTCGCAAAAGACGAGGAGTACATATATTTTTACGCACAGACAGCAAAAGCAATCACTCCCATGACTGACAATAACTGGATGACGTTGTTTATAAATACCGGTAAAAATGCTGCCAATAACTGGTACGGCTATGACTATGCTGTAAATCTTGAAAAGCCATTAAATAATTCCACGGCAGTACTGTCAAAAAATGTCAGCTCGGATGAGGCTGATAACGGGGCCGCAAAAGAAGACCGCTGGCTCTGGGAAAAAGCAGGGGAGGCTTTGATGAAGGTTGACGCTGACAAACTCATGCTCGCTGTCAAATTGAGCGATATCGGCATTGTGGAGGGCGACCTGATCGATATTCAGTTTAAGTGGGCTGACAACTACCAGATGGATGAAAATGGTAAATACAGCATCAATACGTTCTATATCGACGGCGACAGCGCTCCGTACGGAAGGCTGAACTATTTATACTCGGAGAAAGCATAAAAATGCTTAAAAATTGTTGTTGCATTGTTGTTTTTTATCGTGTATAATAGCCAAGTTGATTTTAAGTCAGCTAAAGATATTTAGTCAACTTGATTTGCGCAGGAGGTGTTAGCAAGATGATTTGTCCTAAGAGAAGATGGTCAAAAGCAAGAACTCGTTCAAGAAGAGCAAACTGGAAGCTCGAAGCTCCCAATTTAGTTAAATGTCCTCATTGTCATGAGTTTAAGCTCTATCATACAGTTTGCGGTAACTGCGGATACTATCGTGGTCGCGAAGTTGTTAAGATGGAAGAAGCAAAATAATTTATATTGAATTTGTATTATGAGTAATGGATTAATACGACGTGTTGAACCCGGAAGTATTGCCGAAGAAGGTGGCATACAACCGGGTGACTGTTTATTATCGGTAAATGGCACAAAGCTAAAAGATATCTTCGACTATCGTTTCCTGATGGCCGATGATTTTGTTTTACTCAGATTACGTGATCAAGAGGGCGAGGAATACGAACTTGAGATAGAAAAAGACACGTATGAGGATATTGGCATTGAGTTTGAAAATCCTCTGATGGACAGCGACAGAAGCTGCGCCAATAAATGTATTTTCTGCTTCGTAGACCAGATGCCCGAGGGCATGCGCGACACGTTATATTTCAAAGATGATGACACGCGCCTGTCATTCCTTACAGGCAATTACGTTACTCTGACAAATACTTCCATAAAAGAGCTTAAGCGTATAGTGGCATACCGTATGTCTCCAATTAATATTTCGGTACACACGACTGACCCGGAGCTCAGAAAAATGATGCTCGGCAACAAAACGGCCGGTAACATTATGGAGAAGATCAAAGTGCTCGCAGACGGTGATATCAAGATAAATGCACAGGTTGTGCTTTGCCCGGGCATAAATGACGGGGAGTATCTTGAAAAAACAATCGACGATCTGTTTGAATATCACAACGCTGTAGAGAGCCTTTCAATCGTGCCTGTCGGCATTTCAAAATACAGAGACGGACTGTATCCGCTCAGACTTTTCACACCTGACGAGGCGCTCGATATCATTCGTTTTATCCAGAAAAAACAAATAGACATTTACCATAAAATAGGCAGATATTTTGTATATGCAGCAGACGAATTTTATGTAAAGGCAAAGCTTCCTGTGCCGAATTACGAAAAATACGACACTTTTCCTCAACTCGAAAACGGCGTCGGAATGGCAGCTTTGTTAAAACAGGAAGTTATTGAATATACCGAATCTGATGCCTTTGAGCAGCTTATAAAGGCAAAGGGCAAAAAGGCATTTTCTGTAAAAATGACTATTGCAACAGGCCGGGCTGCGTATGGTATAATAAATGGCGTTGTAAATATCGTGAAAAGTGCCCTCGAAGAGAAGGCAGGCAAGCTTTTAAAAGAATTTGATGTAGAAGTCGTTGCTATTGAAAATAATTTCTTCGGAAATACGGTTACGGTCAGCGGCCTTGTTACAGGCGGAGACCTTATAGAGCAATTAAAAGGTAAAAAACTCGGAAGCAGACTTCTTTTCACACATAACATGCTGCGCGACGGTGAGAACGTATTCCTTGATGACGTTACGACTGAGGACGTAAGCAATGCTCTTGGAGTAGACGCTATAGCCGTAGGCGACACGGGCGCAGAATTTGTTGAAGCAATTTTAGGTTAAGAAGTAAGGTGAGATAATGAGCAGAAAGCATTTAGTGGCAATAATCGGAAGACCAAACGTAGGAAAATCGTCTTTTTTCAACTACGTTACAGGCAGACGTATTTCAATAGTTGAAGATACGCCCGGTGTTACAAGAGACAGAATATACAGCCCTGTAGAGTGGAGCGGAAGGACCTTTACGATGGTTGACACAGGCGGTCTTGAGCCGGAGGCGACTGACAATATTTTAAGACAGATGCGCAGGCAGGCTGAGATTGCAACAGAGCTTGCTGATGTTATCCTTTTTATGGTAGATGCCAAAGACGGCGTCGTTGCCAGCGATAAAGATATTGCGACATTTATGCGCAAGACACATAAGCCCGTTATTCTCGTTGTAAACAAAGTAGACGACTTTTTTAACCTTCCTGACGATATATATGAATTCTACAATCTCGGACTCGGCGATTATTATTGCATTTCATCAGCTCACGGCCTTGGCATAGGAGAGGTACTCGATGCCGTTCTTGAAAAGCTTCCTGCTGACGATGAAGAAGACGAAGATGAGAATGTTATAAAAGTTGCTGTATGTGGCAAGCCGAATGCCGGTAAATCTTCTTTGATAAACAAGATTCTCGGTGAAGACCGCGTTATCGTAAGCGACGTTGCAGGCACAACGAGAGACGCAATTGACACGTATTTCACGCGCGGCGAGCAGGAGTTTTGCTTTATCGATACTGCCGGAATGAGAAAAAGAGGCAAGGTTACAGATAATATTGAAAGATACAGTATCATGCGAAGCCTTGGCGCTATCGACAGATGCGACGTTGTTCTTATAATGATTGACGGCAAAGACGGCGTTACGGAGCAGGATACAAAGATAGCCGGATATGCACACAACCAGGGCAAAGCCTGCATACTTGTTGTTAACAAATGGGATATAGTGGACAAGGATTCATCTACGATGGACAAGTACAGGATTGAAGTCAAAGAAGGCTTTAACTATATGATGTACGCACCCGTAATGTTTATTTCGGCATTGACAGGCAGAGGCGTATCAAAGCTCGTTGATGAGATTATAAGAGTAAACAACAATGCTGCCACAAGAGTAGGCACAGGTATGCTCAATGATATTCTCAACGAAGCTACAGCCATGGTACAGCCGCCGTCAGACAAGGGCACACGCCTTAAGATTTATTATATGACACAGGTATCTGTAAAGCCGCCTGTTTTCACAGTATTTGTAAATGATGCTGATTTATTCCACTTCTCATACCAGAGATATATTGAAAATCAGATCAGAAAATGTATTGATTTTGATGGTACACCTATCGTTCTTAAGATTAAAGAACGGGACAAGGAGTAATATATGTTCTATTTGTTTATTGCATTATCAATTGTAATCGGATATTTTCTTGGCAGTATCAACTCGGCTGTCATTCTGTCACGCCTGTTCTATAAAGAGGATATCCGTGAAAAGGGCAGTAAAAATGCCGGCCTTACAAATATGCTCAGAGTATACGGAGCAAAGGCTGCGGCTTTTACGTTTATCGGAGATTTTTGTAAAGGCATCGTAGCTGTCTGTGCGGGATTTATAATGGGAGATATACTGTTTGCATGCCTTGCAGGTGGATTTGCAGTATTAGGACACGTATTTCCGGCATATTTTGGCTTCAAAGGTGGTAAAGGCGTGCTCACAGCTTTTTCTGTATTGATTGTGATCTGCCCGCTGCCTACACTGATAGCTCTGGCAGTATTTATAGTCATTGTGGCACTTACAAGATTCGTTTCACTCGGCTCTGTTATGGCTGCTCTTTCGATTCCGTTTATAACGTATTTCCTCGGCGACAAGCTCTTTTCACACGGCGGATTCAGTCCTGTATTCTTCCTGGCAACAGCCCTGGCCGTGCTGATTATTGTAAAACATCACGCCAATATCGGAAGACTTGTAACAGGTAAAGAATCAAAATTAAAGCTCGGTAAAAAATAGTACGTACAAACAAATCACTGTTCACACTTTGTTCACACACAAGCGTAATAAATGGGTTTATAATGCACAAAACCAAAAGACTGAGTTGTCTTAGGAGGTGTTATAGTGAACGAGAATGTACATAACATTTTGATTAACAAACCCGCCTCGCCGGAGAATATGGAGATTCTGAAAAGGTACGAGGAAAAGGACGATCCGTTTCTGTTTATCATCGTAAGTGATTTGTCGTTAAAGCGCAAATACACTGAGACACTTATTGCCGTGTCTGCAAAAAGATACGTTGCAATTGATCCGCATTATCCTGACGGCGCATGCGTCGGCGATATTTCTCAGATTAAGTCAGCATACGTAAAAAGAATGTATGGTAACGCACAGCTCTATGTGGAGACAGAAGACTCCAAAGAGGCTGTGCTTCGTTTTACTTACGCAATTGCTTCCTTGTGCGAGATGGCGGCTATGTTCTTAAAACGTGTCGGAAGCGGGGAGGATATTGCTACTGAGCTTGAGGTAGTAGAAGCTACGTATGAAAAGCTTATGAACGTCTGCCCAAAGTGCGGCAGGACGCTCATTCATGCAGGCGCAGAGTGTATCGCATGCAGATCGAAAACAAAGATTTTCAAAAAACTGTATGGATATATCAAACCATACAGGGCAACGCTTTTGTTCTGTATTGTGCTCTCACTTGTCGGCACTGCTTTTCACTTGCTGCCTCCATATGCGACAGGTATGCTCGTTGACAAGGTTTTCCCGAACAAGAATATGAAAATGCTGGCAATTATTGTAGTTGCGCTCGTGTGTTCATACGTGTTTGAGTACACAATCGGCGCGCTCAGAGGATATTTACTGCGTATCTGCGGCGACAAGACTGTCAAGGCAATCCGTAACGACGTTTATGAAAAGGCGCAGCACCTGCCGATGAAGTTCTACGACAAGACCTCTACCGGATCTGTTATCAACAGAATCAGCAGCGATACGGCCACAATCCAGGCATTCATGCTCAGAGTAACACAAGAAGTTGTCGTTCAGTTTTTCATACTTATAGGCATCGTTGTAATAATGCTTGTCCTTAACTGGAAGCTTACGTTACTGTCACTGATTCCCGTACCGATTGTCGTTGTCGGCGCCAAGATTTTCAGTAAAAAAATAGCACCTTTTTATAGAAGAATTTGGAAAAGGTCATCACGTATCACATCCGTGCTTACAGATACGATTCCGAATATCAGGGTTATCAAGTCTTTTGCCGGTGAAAAGCGCGCAGTCGACAGATTTGCAGTCCAGAATGAAGACTGGTTCAGAGTAGACAAGCAGGCAGGCAAGATCGCATGTACTTTCCCATGGATAGTATCATTCCTGATTCAATGCGGCTCACTTCTTATCTGGGGTATCGGCGGCTCATGGGTTATAAACACGCCGGAGGCGTTTTCAGCAGGCTTGCTCGTATCATTCATTTCATACGTCGCAATGTTCTACGGTCCTGTAAACTTCTTTGCAAACTTAAGCGATTCATATCAGCATGCACTTGCATCTATTGAGCGTATATTTGATATTATCGAGGCAGAGCCTGAGCAGGATTATGGCAAGATTGAGATGGCACGCAAAGTAGCAGGCAAGATTGAATTTCGCAACGTAAACTTCTCATTTGACCGTACAAAGAAGGTCTTATCTGACATAAACGTTGTGATTGAGCCGGGTGACATCGTCGGTATCGTTGGCACGACCGGTTCGGGTAAGTCTACGCTTATCAATCTGCTCTTAAGATATTACGACAATTACGAAGGCGAGATACTTCTTGACGGAGTGGACATCAGATCGTACAAATTAGACAGCTACAGAAGCCATATTGGCTACGTACAACAAGAGCCGATGATGTTCAGCGACACAGTTTTCAACAATATTGCATATGGTAAGCCGGACGCTCACGTAGAAGAAGTTATTCACGCAGCTGAGATTGCAAATGCTCACGAATTTATTGCAAGGCAACCTGATGGATATGACTCTATGCTCGGTGAAAGGGGCGTAGGTTTGTCAGGCGGTGAGAGGCAAAGAGTGTCAATCGCGCGTGCAGTACTCACAAACCCGAGCCTGCTCGTATTTGACGAGGCGACGGCAGCCGTTGACTCAGAAACAGAGCATCTTATCCAGGACGCTATTGAAAAGCTAATAAGCGGCAGAACAACGCTTATGATAGCACACCGTCTGTCAACACTCAGAAAAGCAAACAAGATTATCGTTGTTGACCAGGGTAAGATAATAGAATTTGGTTCACCCGAAGAACTTATGGCTCTTAAGGGTAAATATTATAAACTGATTGAGATACAGTCAATGTCAGGGAAAGGAATAGTATCATGGGAAGAAGATATCTAGACGGCGACTCCGTAATGTTTTCAAAAAAAGATTTTTGCCTTGTTGATGCAAAGCTGTATGACGGTACAGTCCTTGAGAATTTAGAGCCAAGAAGACTGTTTCCTGTCAGCGGACGCACGAAATATATCACGTTGCTTGACCACGAAGGCAAGGAGCAGGCTATTATCCGCGACGTTATGACGCTGATGCCCGAGTCAAGAGATATTATTCTGGAATGTCTCGACGAGTATTATCTTGTGCCGAAAATCATCAGACTTCTTGATGTTTTCGATAAAAAGGGCACGCTGAAGTGGACAGTTGAGACGGATTGTGGTATTGTAGAATTCCAGATACGTAACAGACATACAGATATAAAAGTACTGTTTGACGGTCGCGTGCTTGTAAGGGACACGAACGACAACAGGTACGAGATTGTAAATCATAACGAACTTGATAAGCACAGCAAATTGCTTCTTAATAACGAACTGTAATTTTTTGGAGGAAGAAAAAATGAAATTAGTACTTGCAATTGTAAATAATGATGACAGCGCAATCGTTTCTTCTGCGCTGACTCACGAAGGCTTCTTTGTTACAAAGCTCTCAACAACAGGTGGCTTTCTTATGGTAGGCAACACAACGTTGCTTATCGGTACAGAGGACGACAAAGTTGATGAGATATGCAATGTTCTGTCAAGATATTGCGCAGCCAGAAAACAGGTTAATCCTACTTCAAATTCTTTTGGCAGAGGACTTCAGCACAATGGTCTGCCTGAAGACGTTGTAGTAGGTGGTGCGACTTATTTCGTACTCAACGTTGAAAATTACGGAAAGATATAAGAGGAGAGGTCATGGAATACGCATATAGAACAAAAGGTGTATGTTCTTCTGAAATCAGATTTGAACTTGAAGGAAATATAGTAACAAACGTCAGATTTTTAGGCGGCTGCAATGGCAATCTTAAAGCGATTTCCAAGCTGATTGACGGCTGGGAAGCACAGAAGATTATTTCGATTCTTGAAGGTAACTCATGCGGCGGCAGACCTACCTCATGCGCAGATCAGCTCACAAGAGCCCTCAAGGCTGCTTTGGAGGCACAGGCATAAAATGACACTCCTGAAGCGTTTTCTTATACTTCTTATATTGATTCCGGTTCTTTTCACAATGGCAGGCTGCAGAGAAATCAGCACGATTGATATTATTAAAAAGGCCCCTGAAAAGAATGAAAATATAACGGACGTAATGACCGGCCAGACACTGGACGCGCCTTACGCTGCCGATTTTGACGTATCAAACGTTTTTTCAAACGATATGGTGCTTCAGCGCGGCGAGTATATAAGGGTATGGGGAACAGCTCCTGAGAGTGAAAACGGTAAAAAGGTATCAGGTGAGCTCAGGGGTATGTTTGCAGAAGCGCTTATCGAAAACGGCGAGTGGACGATTACGTTCGGAGCCAGACTTGAAGCTTATGCTGAACGTGGCGAACGCCTCAGAATCTACACAGACACTAAAGAATTTACATTCGAAAACGTTCTTATAGGCGACGTGTATATGGTAATAGGGCAGTCAAACGTCGCATATTCTATGGACAGGCACTGGTCAAATGTCACTGATCCTGAACGCCGGGGCAATGAAAAAATCGAAAAAGAAATTCCTATAAGAATTCATTACAATTCACTTACCCAGACGCAGAATTATCCTCAAAGAGGCACTGATGAGGTCTGCGAAGAGCTCAGGAATAATGGCAGATGGATGCGTGCTACCGTGAATTCTGTAAGGAATTTTTCGGCACTTGGATATTTTTTAGCTGAGACATTAGTTGATATCACAGATAACACTGTTCCTGTCGGCATTATAGAAATAGACGGAAACGGTCAGCCGCTTGGTGCGTTCATGTCAAATGAAGTTGCCGAAAAATGTAAATCAGATACTTTTGACGAGATTTTGGAATATTACAAAACAACAGGGATAAATGGCGATGCGGCGAGGTTTATGTACAATCATTACATGTATCCGTTTGAAAAATATGCCATCGCCGGCATTGTATGGTATCAGGGCGAGAGCGACTTTGCCGTTGACAATGCAAAAGTGTTTGCACAGAATTTCAGTCAGCTTATGACTTATATGCGAAGCACCCATAATCTGATCAACAAAGATTTCCCCGTATATATCGTTGAATATCCGCCGATGTACGACACGCCCGGAAGCTATGAACCATCTGAGTTTACGCCTCAATGGGCAACGATAGAAGTCGGACTTATACGCGCTGTAAACGGCAGCATCCCGCAGTATCTGTCAAACAGTCATTTCATGCCTTCAAGCGATTTGTGGAAGGATACGTATTATCATGACAATCTGCATCCTAACTGCAAATTTGAGCAGGGACAACGCATGGGCCGCCTGATTGCCGCGTCAAACGACCTTTATCCTATGGAGCAGGCGACAGGCCCGATACTTAAATCGGTGAAAAAATCGATAAACGGTAAAAAAATCACTTTGACGTATGAAAACGTAGGAGAGGGACTTAAAACCTGCGACGGAGAAGAACTCGTAAAAGGTTTTGGCATTATTGACGATAACTTTACGATAAAAGGGCCGGACGACGTAAAAATCGAGGCAAGAATAACAGCAAACAATCAGATTACAATAGAATCATCTGTGAAAATAACCGGAATTGCATATAATTTTATGAAAACAAACACATTTGGCATGCATTTGAATCTGTGTAATTCCGAAGGAATACCGGCCGCAGCTGTATTATTTATATATTGACTTAGAAGCAGGTTTGTGATATCATACGCCTGTTTTCGAGATGTGGCTCAGTTTGGTAGAGCGCTGCGTTCGGGACGCAGAAGCCGCAGGTTCAAATCCTGTCATCTCGACCACATGAAAATAATCCGAACATTCTCTTACTTGGAGAGTCGTTCGGATTATTTGTTTTATTCGAGTATCCTAACTTTAATAGCAAGAAATGAAAATAGCCTCCGACAAGAAAAATTGTCGGTGGCTTTTCTAATGCACGATAGAGTATTTGGTAACAGTAATTATTTTCACTTAAACGCCGGAGCGTGGGTCTCGCCCGTTGCAAAAGCATTCGGTCCGGGATCGGACATAGAGAAATACATTTTCGCTGCTTTGGTAGTGCCGAAGTCGCGATTGGAACCGGTGTTTTGCACTTTGTTGAAGGCGTCGCGGAACATCTGATTATGCGCTTCCTCACGGTTGAGGAGGAAATCAATGGTTTCTCTGACCTTATTATCCTCGATCTGACGGTAAAGATATTCATATACGACCTTTGCTCTTTGCTCTGATGCGATGTTAGAGAGCAAGTCAGCGCACAGGTCACCCGTCACGGTAACGTAATCGCCCGTCCAAGAATATCCCGAGGAATTGATAAGTCCGGGATTCAGTCCGAGCAGAACGTGCGTTTGCACCTCGCCCGCTTGCACCTTGGTCGCGTCCACGTCGTGACCGTTGAGGAGATTGATTGTCTGTGCTACCATCTCCATGTGCCCCAGCTCCTCGGCGGCAATATCAAGGAAAAGATCCTTGATCTCGGGATCTTTGATTCTGAAGCTTTGCGACATATACTGCATTGCCGCCTTTAGCTCGCCGTTACCCCCGCCAAGCTGCTCCTGAAGCAGTACGGCATACTGTGGATTCGGTCTTTCGACCTCTACGGGATGAAATAACTGTTTTTCGTGTTTGAACATAGGATATTTAACCTCCGTTTATGGATTTGATACTATTATTTCCCATAATGCGAGGGCATATACTGCTACATCCGATGTTTATGAGAGATGCGTCATATTACAGTAGCATGTTTATGCAGATTCTTATATTCGCAACGCTCTCAGATGATATAAACTCTACTGTTGCCACATTAAAACAGTATATTGCCGATGCAGCAGCCAGAATAGACAAAGAGCTTGAATACGCA
This sequence comes from Clostridia bacterium, assembly GCA_045546695.1. Classification (GTDB taxonomy): domain Bacteria; phylum Bacillota; class Clostridia; order UBA1212; family UBA1255; genus SIG424. Next base: position 15,479 of record JAZQDE010000005.1, read on the forward strand.
AAACAGATTCAGCTTTCTGCACTGCCTACGAATTTCCCTGACAGTGAAGATTTTGATGTATATGCAAATATGATTGCAGCAAAAGAAGTCGGTGGCGATTTTTACGATTTCTATAAAATAGATGATAAGACTGTTGCATTTCTTATAGCTGACGTTTCAGGTAAAGGAATTCCTGCGGCTATGTTTATGATGACAGCCAAGACGATTATCAAGGACCTTGCTGAAAACGGTATACCGGTGAATGAGATTTTCACAAAAGCAAATGAAAAACTCTGCGAAAATAATGAATCGGGTATGTTTGTTACGGCATGGATGGGTATACTTGATATTGAGACCGGAAAATTAACGTATGCAAATGCCGGCCATAATCCGCCGCTTCTGCTCAGGGCAGGTGGAGAGTTTGAATATCTCAAATCAAGAGCCGGTTTTGTCCTTGCCGGAATGGAATGTGTACGTTATCGTGTAAATGAGTTGACTCTATCTGCTGAAGACCGTATATTCTTATATACAGATGGTGTAACCGAAGCGACGGATTCAAACAATGAACTGTACGGAGAGGATCGTCTGCTCGCTACTATTAATAGCAACAAAAATGTTGGGGCTGTTGAATTGCTCCCGATAATTAAAGCGGATATAGATGCTTTTGTCGGTGAGGCTCCTCAGTTTGATGATATTACGATGTTAATATTTGACTATAAACACAAAAAAGGAAGTGGTAATAATATGACAACCAGAGTTTTTCCTGCAAAAACCGAAGAACTTGACAATGTTATTGCATTTGTCGAAGAGTCCTTAGAATCGTTCGGAGCTTCTATGAAGGTAACAATGTCAGTTTGTGTTGCAATCGAAGAAGTGTTTGTAAATGTTGCTCATTACGCATATCCTGACGCTGAAGGCGACGTTCGTTTTGATATCAGCTTTGATGAAGAGAGTCGTAACGTCACATTCGTAATGTCTGACAAGGGTATTGCATTTGATCCACTCAAAAAAGCGGACCCGGATATTACACTCTCTGCAGATGAACGCGAAATCGGGGGACTCGGCATTTTCATTACTAAAAAAACGATGACATCAGTCTCTTATTCTTACGAAAACGGACAGAATATATTGACGATGGTAAAAAATATATAAATTCAGAAAGGATTAATCAAAATGACTATTGATATTAAAAAGAATGATACTCAGACAACATTAATAATTTCAGGCAGACTGGACACGACTACTGCTCCGGACCTTGACAAGACATTAAACGAAGATATAGAGGGTACAACAGAGCTCGTGCTGGACTTCAGCGCTGTTGAATATGTATCAAGTGCGGGACTCCGCGTTCTTCTTGGCGCACAGAAAAAGATGCAGAAGATCGGCGGTATGAAGCTTACAGGTGTATGTGAGGAAGTAATGGAAGTCTTTGAAATGACAGGATTTTCAGATATTTTAACAATAGAATAAGGAGCATAAAATGAAATAAAATATTTGTAAAATTGAAAAAGGCGCACAAGATCTTTCTGCCGTTTTAAAAGAGAGTGAAAAAACAGCTCTTCAGACAGTAAGAATCAACTTATCAATGTTGCAAAGAATAAGAAAAATTCTGCTGCAGTTGGTATTATAGGCAGAATTCGTGCGGCTATAGGATATTGGGAGTTTTACGGTGATTTCCAGATGCTCAATGGCTACAGACAAGAACAGAAGCCCGAACCGTATGAGGAAATAGGCAATACCGCATTTTTTACTTTTGATGCTTTCACGTCTGCAACAAAAGATTATTATGCAAATTCTCCGCTTGATGGTGGCTTTGCAGATGAGGTCGGCCTGATATCATATGCTCACGCTATGATTAACCGTGAAAACAGCCCGATTGAGAATGTTGTAATAGACCTTGCGACAAATACAGGCGGCCATATGGATGGCGGTATTTTCCTTGTTTCATGGATTCTCGGTAATGCACTTATGCATATAGAAGATCCGATAAGAGGAGCGCAGGGTACGTATATGTACAGAGCAGACGTAAATCTTGACGGTGCTTTTGATGAAAAGGACGTACTTACAGGTAAAAACGTCTATCTTCTGACATCTCCTATTACATTTTCATGTGCAAATTACGTTGCAAATGCACTTAAAGAGTCAAATTACAGCCTGGATGAAGGTATTGCGCCTGATTAGTGGTATTGATTACTGTTTTCACGCTTGTATTTGCCGGTTGCAAAGATATGGTTGATTATAGTCAGTATTCATTTACTGACGTGACATGGACGAGGCAAGGTGAGCATGATGAAGAGACAATACGTTTTGGATCTGACGGAAGCTTTAATTATTCATGTGCATGCGGTAATCCCGTAAACGATGCGGACGTTTGCGAAGGATATACATATGACGACGAGACGAAAACGATTACACTCACGTGTATTGAAGAGATAGAAGGAATGATCACTACCATTACTGTTGAAAAATACGATGACACCAGTCTTCATCTTAAATTTGGAGACGAGACAAGAGTGTTTACAAAAGCAGAATAAAATAGCATATTAAAAAGTATACGAGCATTTGCCTGTCAACCATAAGCGAAAATGTCCCGGGAAAGTTGAACCATCAGCTCTTGATAATCAGGGCTGATGTTTTTCTAATTTAATGCGGAGATATTAGAAAAAACGTTGTTTTTAGCATTGGAAATCGTGAAAATCATTGTTTTTTCTAATGTAGCACAGTTTAATTA
>JAZQDE010000006.1:0-35131 GCA_045546695.1 Clostridia bacterium
GGCCACGGTCTGCAAAATCGTTATTCACCAGTTCGATTCTGGTTGGTGCCTCTGAAAATCCGGGCGCATAAGCGTCCGGATTTTTTATGTCCGAATAATTTATTTTCTTCTTTTCTGACTAAATCATATAGATATTAAAACTGCCTTGATGTATAATATAAAGAAAAAAACGGAGGCTGTTATATATGGACAGGATAGTAAAGATAGGTATCATTGGATGCGGTGGTATTGCCAACAACAAGCATATGCCGTCATTGTCAAAAATCGCAAACGTAAGGCTCGTTGCTTTTTGCGATATTATCTTGGAAAAGGCCGAAAAAGCAAGGGCTCAGTTCGGCACAGAAGATGCAAAAGTATACGAAGATTATAAAGAACTTCTCAAAGATCCCGAGATAGAAGTCGTTCACGTTCTGACACCGAACCGCGAACATGCAGACATTACAGTTGATGCACTTTATGCAGGCAAGCACGTTATGTGTGAAAAGCCGATGGCCAAATCTGCAGAAGATGCAAAGAGAATGTACGATGCTGCAGTTGCGACAGGTAAAAAACTCACAATCGGCTATCAGCACAGACAAAAGCCGCAGAGTCTTTATGCTAAAAAATATATCGACAGCGGCGCGCTCGGTGAGATTTATTACGCAAACTGCTACGCAATCCGCAGACGCGGCACTCCTAACTGGGGCGTTTTCCTCAATGAAGAAGAGCAGGGCGGCGGTCCTATCATTGACATCGCAACCCACTCTCTTGACCTTACACTTTACCTTATGAACAACTACGAACCGGAGATGGTAGTAGGCAAGACACACAAAAAGCTCGAACATCCCGAGGCCGGTAATATCTGGGGTGACAACGGCGTGAGCACAACCCCGCTTGAAGAGGCAGCCTGTGCATTTATACGCATGAAAAACGGCGCCACAATTATGCTCGAAACGAGCTGGTCACTTAACACGTGTGAACCTATCGAAGAGGGAAGCTGCCAGCTTTGCGGTAGTAAAGAAGGGCTTCAGATCAAGCAGAACGTACTTAAAATCAACAAAGTAGAATTTGACCGCCAGACAGTAACTACAGTAGACACGTCATCAGGTGGCGTTGCATTCTATAGTGGCGCATCTTCGTCTCCCGCAGATGTAGAAGCTGCAAACTGGATCAAAGCCGTTATTGACGACACGGCTCCTGTTGTATTGCCTGAGCAGGCACTCGTAGTATCGCAGATTCTTGAAGCTATATACGTTTCATCAAAAACAGGAAAGCCTGTATACTTTGACTGATAGTTTTTCACAGAGAGGAGCAGCAAATGAAAAGATATTTATCTTTACTGCTGGCATGGACATTTATACTTGCTGCCATTTTCACATATAGTGTCAGCGCAGAAACAAATGTGCTCAAGACATATAAGGAAGAAAGCCCACAGGAAGTGGTGACTATAGAGGCCGGCAACAGAGTACAACTATGGTTCAGAACAACTGCTCCTTTTACGGAAGTAGGTGTGGAATTTGCCAAGAGATGTAATGGCAAGAATACTGTCGTTGCAAGTTTGTACAAATGGAATCAGAACACCGTGAAAACAAGAGAGGGTACACCTGTTTCAGTTACTGAACTCTCCGATTGGGAAGAAGGCGACAGCATAAGTGTGACGAGTGAAAGCGGATGCGAGGCCGGAGAATATCTTCTCGACTTGTATGCTCAGGACGGAAGATTCTATGTTACAAAGCACATGAGTTCTGTTTTTGGTGCCAAATATTGTTATAACGACACGTATACCCCTGGTAGTATAAGAGGCTACGTGGCATTTGCGGATGCGAATGGTAAATTTGCGGCAACCTCGACAATGACCGGTTTTGACTATATTCCTGCACCGGAAGAATCTGTCATTTCACCGGACAGCAATATCACGATTATGGGTGTTGATCCTACGAAGTTTGCTGCTATAGACGACCTTGGCAGGACAGTTGAGGGCTATAGTGAGGTCGGTGAAAAGAAAGATAAGGTCGTGGGAATGTTTTACTGGACATGGCATGACACGGCGCATAGGGGAAATAAGCCGGTGAATATTACCCAGCTTATGGAAACTCATCCGGAATTACAAGGCGATTTTCACAATCCGCTTTGGGCTGACTATACCGGAATGAACTTCTGGAACGAGCCACTTTTTGGTTTCTACGCACGTACTGATAAATATGTACTGCGCAAGCATGCGGAATTGCTCGCAAACGCAGGCGTGGATTTTGTACTTTTTGACTGTACAAACTCGGATGCTGTATGGAAAGATGGCTATATGGCACTGCTTGAGACATGGGCAGCGGCACGCGAAGACGGAATTAAGACGCCGCAGGTGTCATTTATGTTGCAATTCAGCTTTTCGGAAAACACGGTATCTTCATTAAAACAATTATATAACGACCTGTACAGTAAAAATCTGTATCAGGATTTATGGTTCTACTGGGAAGGAAAACCATTGATAATGGGACATGGCTCGGGCTTGTCAGACAGCGACCCGCTTCAATATCAGATTAAGAACTTCTTTACGTTCCGTGGCGGCGTTGCATCATATTTTGAAGGAGACAAAGATGATTCTCTTTGGGGTTGGCTCCACGTATATCCTCAGGCAGCATACAAAAACAGCGATGGCAGCGTTGAGATGACTACCGTCGGTGTTGCCCAGAATGCGAATTACGAGACGATGAGCCTCAGCGCCATGAACAGCGGCCAAAATATGGGAAGAAGCTTCACGATGCAACCTGATTATTCATATACATATAAATATCGTGGTAAAAAGATAAAAGTAGATAAAGATATTGAAAATTCTATGTTTTATGGGTTGAACGTTCAGGAACAGTGGGATTATGCGATAAGTCTTGATCCTGAGATAATTTTTGTAACCGGATGGAATGAATGGGTAATGGGCCGCTACGAAGAGTGGTGTGGCGTTGCAAATGCGTTCCCGGACCAGTATGACGATGAAAACTCAAGAGACATCGAGCCATCAAAAGGCGCGTTAAAAGACCACTATTATTACCAGCTTGTGACAAATATCAGACGTTTCAAAGGTGCGTCAAAGCCTGACAGCCAGCTTCAGGCAAAGACGATTGACATTTCCAAAGGCGTAGAGCAGTGGAATGACAGCAATATTATTTCTTACAACTACTACATTGATAATACGTATGAGCGCAATACCGTCGGATTTGTCGGTTGTGAATACGTAAATGAGGGTACAAGAAACAATATTGCTACAGCAAAAGTGTCGTATGATGATAAGAACGTGTATTTTTACGTAGAGACCACGGACGATTTGACTGCGTATACTGACCCGGACTGGATGCGTCTGCTCCTCGACACACAGGTGGCTACCAAAAATTCCAAGGACTGGGAAGAGTTCGAATATATTCTGAACAGATCGAATCCGACGGCAGAATATATGACATTAGAGCGTAGCACCGGTGACTGGAACTGGAAAGAAGTGGGCAAGGTCCCGTACTCAATTCAGGGAAATATTCTGCAGGTTGAGATTCCACGCAGCATGTTGGGAATGGATGAAGAAGTTACGTTCAATTTCAAGTGGTGTGACAACAATCTGAGCGACGGCGATATCATGGATTTATATACAGATGGCACAGCTGTGCCCGGCGGACGATTTGTTTTCCAATTTACGAGCGAAGAGATTCCTGATTTTGGTGAAAATACATGGGGATTTGTTGAAATTGCATTTGTTGTTGCATCAGGTATCGCGATTGTTTGTATGGCAATTGCTGTTACACTTATTGTGAAAAGAAAAATATCGAATAAGAAGGCTGTATAAAAATGGAAATAATTGTATGTCTTGATGATTCAAATGGAATGATGTTCGGCGGCAGACGACAAAGTCGCGACCGCATAGTAACGCAGAATATAGGCCGGCTCACAGCCGGCCGCCTTGTGATTATGCCATATTCTGTCACTCTTTTTGAAAAAACGGATATTGAGTATTCTGTATGTGATAATGACACCACAGAATATGCTCCTGACAGCGTACTTTTCGTTGAGAATGTGCCGGTGTCAGAAATTTTTTCCGCAAATAACATAGATAAAGTTATAATATATAAATGGAACAGGAAATATCCGGGAGACGTTTTTTTCGACGTTGACCTGGCAGAAAAAGGATATAAATTAACCGAGACAGTTGACCTGGCCGGATTTTCACATGAAAAAATAACAAGGGAGATTTATGAAAAATGAGAAAAAGAATAGCGCTGGCTCTTAGCCTTTTAATGGTATTATGTCTGGTATTTTCAGGATGCGATTTACCAATTTCCGATGATTTGTCAGGCTCAAAAACACCGGCTGCAAGCGCGGCTCCGTCATATGATTTGGCGTCTATACCGGCATTTTCAGGAAATCCCTATACCATAATAAACGACAATCAACCGACTTTTACTCAAGACGAAATAACGACGGAGTCTTATGAGTATTACAGCCCGCTTGATGCGCGTGGCAGGTGCGGATATACGATGGCGTGCCTTGGAATTGACCTGATGCCGACGGAGGACAGAGGAAGCATCGGGCAGGTAAAGCCCTCCGGCTGGCACACTGTAAAATATGACTGTGTAGATGGTAAATATTTGTATAATCGCTGCCATTTAATAGGTTTTCAGCTGTCGGGTGAGAATGCAAATGAGCAAAACCTGATTACAGGCACAAGATATATGAACACCGAAGGTATGCTCCCATTTGAAAATATGGTGGCAGACTACATAAAAGAAACAGAAAATCACGTAATGTACAGAGTAACTCCTGTTTTTAACGGCGACAACCTTGTTGCAACAGGCGTAATTATGGAAGCATATTCAGTAGAAGATGAAGGCGACGGCATATGTTTTTACGTTTTCTGCTACAATAACCAGCCGGGTGTTGTGATAGATTATGCAACCGGCCTCAGTGCGCTGGAAGAAGATGGATTGCCAACAGCACCTCCGTCATCAGATGTAACTTCAACATACATTTTAAACACAAATACTAAAAAATTCCATTTGCCGTCTTGTTCATCAGTAGACGATATGAGCGAGTCAAACAAACAGACATATACGGGATCGCGTGATGAATTGATAGAAGACGGATATTCTCCGTGCGGAGTGTGCAAACCATGAAAATAATACATTTATCAGACCTTCACCTCGGAATGAGGCTCAATGAATATTCACTTATTGAAGACCAGGAATATATTCTGAACCAGATTCTGGAGGTTATTGACTGCCGGAAACCGGATGTTATTGTGATAGCCGGCGACGTATATGACAGATCGGTACCATCAGCGGAAGCTGTGTGCCTGCTCGATAAATTTCTTACAGAAATTGCCAAAAGAAGCATCCCGACGTTTGTTTCCAGCGGCAACCATGATTCGGCAGAGAGACTTGCCTTCGGGTCGGGAATCATCTCAAACAGCAAAATTTACATGTCGCCTGTTTTCACCGGTGAAATAATGCCTGTGGAAATCAATGATGAGTATGGCGGAGTAAACATATATATGCTGCCATATCTGAGGCACACACGCGCAATAGAAGTTCTGGAAAATTTTACCATTGATACTGATAAAAGAAATGTGCTTGTAGCGCACCAGTTTGTGACAGGCGCAGGACGAAGTGATTCAGAAGAAGTGAGCGTCGGCGGTTCAGACAATATTGACACTTCGTATTTTGCAGGCTTTGATTACGTTGCTCTCGGACATCTGCACAAGCCTCAGAACTGCAAGGCGGATAATCTCATACGCTACTGCGGAACACCACTTAAATATTCATTTTCTGAAGTTAATGATGAAAAGTCAGTGACTGTTGTTACACTGGCAGAAAAAGGGAATGTTTCATATGAAACAGTGCCGCTGAAGCCCTTAAGAGACCTTAAGCAAATCAAGGGAAAATATGCAGACCTTATGAGGCTTGATTTTTACAAAAATACAACGTATACGCAGGATTATATGAAAATCATATTGACTGATGAAGACGACGTGCCGGAGGCAATGGGACGGCTTCGCTCGGTATATACCAATTTAATGGATCTGAAATACGATAATAAACGCACGCAAATGAACAATATTATAAATGCCGATGAAAATGTTCAGAAGAAAACACAGATAGAGCTTTTCAGGGACTTCTTCCATGACCAGAATAATAGTGAAATGTCGGAAGAGCAAGAGGCATTTGTTTCAGAAGCAATCAAAAAAGTATGGGGGGAAGAGTTATGAGACCATTAAAACTTACAATCAGCGCTTTCGGACCATACGCAAAGACTGTCGAGCTTGATATGGAAAGTCTTGGGAATGGAGGTCTGTATCTCATAACAGGCGACACGGGAGCCGGCAAAACAACCATATTTGATGCTATTTCTTTTGCACTTTTTGGTGAGGCGAGTGGTGAAAACCGCAAGGCGAATATGCTTCGCTCTAAATATGCAGACTCTGAGACAGCAACGTTTGTTAAGCTGGAATTTGAATACAGAAGTACGAAATATACAGTAACACGCAGCCCTGAATATAAGAGGCTATCTAAGCGTGGAGATAAAGAAATTACCCAAAAAGCGGAAGCTATGCTCGAATATCCGGACGGGAAAATAGTTGACAAACGCCAAGAAGTTGATAAGTGTATCAGGGAAATTATGGGAATAGATAAGGATCAGTTCAAACAGATTGCCATGATATCACAAGGCGATTTTCTTAAGCTGCTCCTTGCAAGTACTGATGAGAGAAAGAAAATTTTCAGAGAGATTTTCAAAACTCAACATTTTGAGAGACTTCAGGATGAACTCCGTGCGCAGAGTATCAAATGCAGAAATCAGTTTGATGCCCTTGTAAGCAGTCGTGACCAATATATGGATGGTCTTCGTTACAAAGAGGGTTTTGACAAGACCGGTATGTCAATTGACGAGCAGTTGCTCACAATGGAAGCCCAAATGAAGCAGGACAAGATTGATGAGATTTGTCTTATACAGGAGATTGAAAAAATAGATAAGCTTCTTCAGCAGATTGATGAAAATATCGGCAAGGAAGAAATGTACGTTAAAAATCACCGGGAACTGGTAGCACAAAAGGCCTCTTTGAATGAGTTTGTTATAAAAGAAGAAGCTGCTGAAAAAGTTTTGCAGGAAGAGAAAAGTAAGATTCCGCAACGTGAAAAACTGGAAGAAATAATTGCTGCAAAGCGTGCGTTGATTTCACAGTACGACGCGGCAGATGACAAGAAAAACCAATTGGAAGATGGAAAAAAACAGCAGGAGGAAGGCTGTCAGAAGCTGGAAGAACTCAATAAAGATATCCTGATACTGGAAACAGAAATTGATAAACTGACTAAGGAGTATGACTTGCTTGAAAAAGCAGGCGAAGAGAGACAGGCTCTATTGGAAGAAAAAAACAAAACCCAAGAGCTTTTCACCGCGATAAGCCAGCTTCTGAGAGATGAACAGGACGTAAACAAGGCTAATAATCTTTATGTGTGCTCGCAGATTGCGTACAGAAAACAGCAAGGTATTACAGAGCAGGCTGTCAAAAGATATTACGAAATGTACAATGCCTTTTTAGGAGAGCAGGCAGGCGTACTTGCTGATACATTAAAAGAAGGAGAGCCGTGTCCTGTGTGTGGCTCCGTCACGCATCCCGCACCTGCCGGTAAATCGGCGGCGGCTCCGTCTGAAAACGAGCTGAAAAACGCTGAAAAGCTAAAAACCAAAGAGGAAGCAGCGCAGAAAGCATCGTCTGAAGAGTCTTTGAAGCTCAAATTGAATCTGGAAAATATTGAGGGGAATTTTAACCGGAAACTGGCAGAAAATAATCTTACTGCAAAAGATTTGTCTGCAAAAGAGGCTGAAATAGAAGCTAAAAAGTCAAAACTTGAGGAGGCAATCAGAGCTGTTGATAATAAAATCAGCAGGAGAAACAGGATTAAAGAGCTGCTTCCTGCGAAAAAAGAAAAGACTCAGGCGCTATATAAACAAAGAGAGGATATTTCCGGAAAACTGGCAGGGCTGGCTTCTAAAATAGAAGAAATTGACAAGGCGTTACAGGAAATTGTCAACACCCTGGAGTTTGAAAGCAAGAAGGAGGCACTGGAAAATATTGCCAACCTTGAAAAACAAAGAGACAGTCTGAAAAGAGCCTTTGAAGTTGCTCAGGATAATTACAGAAAAATACAGGACAACTGCAATGTTTTAAGAGGAAAAATCCAGTCACTGGAAGCAACCGATTCTAAAAAAACACAGATAACCGACCTTGCCGCGGAAAAAGAAAAGAGAAGAGCTATTTCTGAGGACAGGCTTACGAAAGATAAGAAAAAACAGGACTTATCAAGAAGAATTGAGCACAACAGCGAGCTTTTCACCAGAATAAAACAAAGGACAGAAGAACTTGGAGAGGTTGAAGCAAAATACGGCTGGATAAAAACGCTGGCAGATACTGCTTGCGGCACACTAAGCGGCAAAGAAAAAATAATGCTGGAAACGTATGTGCAGATGACATATTTTGAGAGAATTATACAAAGGGCAAACGTAAGGCTTCTAGCGATGTCGGGCGGACAATATGAGCTTATAAGAAGGACGGATACCGAAAATCACAGATCTCAAAGTGGTCTTGACCTTGATATTGTTGACCATTACAACTCAACTGTAAGAAGCGTAAATACGCTGTCGGGAGGCGAGTCTTTCAAGGCGTCACTGGCACTTGCGCTGGGATTATCAGACGAGGTACAGTCGAGCGCCGGCGGAATAAAACTCGACACAATGTTCGTAGACGAAGGCTTCGGCTCGCTCGACAGCAGGTCGCTTGACCAGGCAATAAAAACACTTTTGCAGCTTGCAGACGGACAGAGGTTGGTCGGCATTATTTCACACGTCGACGAGCTGAAGGAAAGAATTGACAAAAAGATAATCGTAACAAAGGATAGAACGGGCGGCAGCAAGGTCCGGATAGTGTGTTTATCTTGACAAAAGATAACAAAAAAAGGATAATTAAAAAGATATTTTGTCGTTTTAAACAGGGGGTAATATATGCTTACTGAAAAACAGATACAACTTGTTCTCAAAGCAGAACGCGACTTATGGAGGATGCCGGAAACGGGCTTCCGTGAGGTACGATCGTCAAAATATATTGCCGATATTTTTGAAGAACTTGGCTATCAGATACATCCGGCAGGCGATATTCCCGGCTTCTATGCGGACCTTGATACAGGAAAACCGGGCCCGACAGTGGCAATAATCGGCGAACTGGACGCACTTCTTATTCCGGGCCATCCGGAGGCGGACCCAGAGACAGGTGCTGTGCATGCATGCGGCCATCACGCGCAGGGCGCGATGCTCATTGGTATTGCCGCTGCAATGAAAAATCCCGGCGCAACAGACGGACTTTGCGGAAAAATCCGTTTCGTTTCGGTGCCTGCAGAAGAGCTTATTGAAATGGAATATCGCGAAGAGCTTCGCACCAAAGGCATTATCGAATACCTGGGCGGCAAAATGGAGTTTGTAAGACGCGGCATGTTCGACGGTGTTGACATGTCTATTCTGGTACATCCGAGCGGCCTTCCGGCCGGTAAAATGCTCGCTGTCACGCATGGTGACAACGGCAGTGTGGCAAAACGTGCCATTTTTCACGGTGTTGCATCACACGCGGGCGGCTATCCGATGGGCGGGATCAACGCTCTTTATGCAGCGACGAATGCACTTAATGCGGCAAACGCCCTGCGAGAGACGTTTACAGACGGAGACAAGATAAGATTTCATCCGATTATTACGGAAGGCGGCGCGATTGTAAATACGATTCCCGACCGCGTTGTTGTCGAAAGCTACGTAAGAGGCGCAAGCGTCGAGGTGCTTCGCAAATATAACCGCAAGATCAACAGGGCTTTTGCGGCGTCTGCTGCGGCAATCGGTGCGAGGCTGACTCTGAGCGACCGCATGGGCTTCTATCCGCTGAATAATTCCATGGGAATGAACGACGTTATGAAAGAATCCATGGAAGAACTTTATGGTGAAAATTGCGTGCACGTTTCTACTGGTCGCGGCGGCGCGTCTACAGATCTGGGCGATTTATCTACATTGATGCCTGTTACTCAGGCGATATCGACAGGCTGTGTGGGCGGTGCTCACAGCGAAGGCTTCATGATCGGCGATGCATATAAAGTATGCGTCGATACAGCAGAGTGCACGATTATTGCAATTCGCAAATTGCTGGAAAATAATGGCGCTCGTGGCCGGAAAATTGTGGAAGATTTTCACCCGATTTATGCCACAAAGGAAGATTATTTCCGTGAAACAAAAGAGTTCATTTTTGATATTGATGCCGTTAAATATAACGAAGACGGCACAGTTACATTAAAATATATGCAATAATTTAAAAGGAGACTTTCACATGGCTACTTACAAAAGTGATATTGAGATTGCCCAGAGCGCAACGCTCAGGCCCATCGGCGAGATTGCCGACAAAGCCGGAATTGACAGAGAGTACGTGGAATATTATGGAAAATACAAGGCCAAAATCGATACCTGGTCAATGCCGCACAAAGAAGCTAAAGCGAAGCTGGTGCTCGTAACGGCAATCACACCTACCCCCGCAGGCGAGGGCAAGACGACAACGACTATAGGCCTTGCTGATGGTCTTGCAAAAATTGGTAAAAAACCTGTCGTTGCACTGAGAGAGCCTTCCCTCGGACCGGTTTTCGGCGTTAAGGGCGGCGCTGCCGGCGGCGGATATGCACAGGTTGTGCCGATGGAAGATATTAACTTACATTTTACGGGAGATTTTCATGCAATCGGAGCTGCCAATAACTTGCTGGCTGCGATGCTTGACAACCACATTTATCAGGGAAACAGCCTGAATATTGACCCAAGACGCATCACATGGCGCAGATGCGTTGACATGAACGACCGTCAGCTTCGTTTCATCACTGACGGACTCGGCGGCAGAGTAAACGGCGTTCCGCGCGAGGACGGCTACGATATTACTGTTGCATCGGAAATAATGGCTGTTTTGTGCCTGTCTTCATCACTTACTGACCTCAAAGAGCGTCTCGGACGCATAATTGTTGGCTATACATACGATGAAAAGCCTGTTACGGCGGCTATGCTCAAGGCTCACGGTGCGATGGCGGCTCTCCTTAAAGACGCTCTCAAGCCGAATCTTGTACAGACACTTGAAGGTACGCCTGCACTCGTTCACGGCGGTCCTTTTGCCAATATTGCCCATGGCTGCAACTCAGTTATTGCCACAAAAACGGCAATGGAACTGGGAGAATATGCCATTACTGAAGCCGGTTTTGGCGCTGATCTCGGTGCTGAAAAGTTCCTCGACATCAAGTGCCGTGTTGCAGGACTTAACCCGTCTTGCGTTGTTGTCGTGGCTACTGTCCGCGCACTCAAGATGCACGGTGGCGTTCCGAAGACTGATCTTGCCGGTGAAAATCTCGAAGCTCTCGAAAAAGGTCTTGCAAACTTGTTAAGACACGTTTCAAACATCCGCGACGTGTACAAGCTGCCTTGCGTTGTTGCGATTAACCGTTTTGTCAATGATACTGAGGCTGAACTTGCCCTGATCAGCGATAAATGTAAAGAACTGGGTGTAAATGTTGCTTTGTCCGAAGTGTGGGCAAAGGGTGGCGAAGGTGCTGTTGAGCTTGCAAACGAGGTTGTACGCCTTTGCGATGAGGAAGACAGCAGCCGGTTTACTTTCAGCTACGATGACAACATGTCCATCAGTGAAAAACTTACAGCTATTACACAGAAAGTATACCGCGGAAGAAGCGTTATTTTCACAGCAGATGCACTTAAACAGCTTAAACAGATTGAAGATATGGGCTTTGGCTCGCTGCCGGTCTGCGTTGCAAAGACACAGTATAGTTTTTCTGATGATATGGCAAAAATTGGCGCTCCGACAGACTTTGACATTACTGTAAGATCGCTTAAAGTATCTGCCGGCGCTGGCTTTGTTGTAGCTCTGACAGGCAGCATTATGACGATGCCGGGTCTTCCGAAAGTACCTGCTGCAGAGAGAATCGATATTGATGAAAAAGGAAATATTTCAGGATTGTTCTAAAGATATATGAAAACAAAGAACCCTCTGCCTGATATCGGGCAGAGGGTATATTTTTTTGCACAAAATGTTATACCCGTTATACCCTTGATTAAATTTAAATAATTGGGTATAATGGGTATAACAAGCCTGGGAGGTGTTGCTATGAGGCAGGAAGAGTTAATGAATAAAATAGCAGAGCTGGAGCGAGAAATTGCGATTTTGCCTGAAGGCAGCATTGCAAGGAAAAAGATAAAAAATAAAGAGTATTATTACCACAGAATAACCATAAATGGCAAGAGAAGGGAAAACTACCTGGACTTTGCAGAAGTTTCGGAGCTTAAAGCACGGATTGAAAAGAGAAAAGTTCTAGAAAAACAGTTAAAGGAATTGAAACTGTTGGAAACTTCGGAAGAAGAGCCGGATATCGAAGAAGAGGAGCAGCTTGCATTTAAAACAACAGTGCGTGTTGGAAAGCGGCTTAAGTCGCAGATTGCTCTGACAAAGAAATATAGAAAAAGAGAATGTATTAAAGAGCTTAGAGAATACATCTTTGGAAGTCAGCAGGATAAGGTGTTTATTATCTATGGTTTGAGACGAACCGGTAAAACAACAATGATTCGTCAGATACTTACTGAACTTTCTGACGCAGAATTTAAGAAGTCTGCGTTCATTCAGGTGAAACCCAAGGATACATTGGCAGATGTGGATGCGGATCTGAGATTGCTGGAAGAAAAAGGTTTTAAATACGTGTTTATTGATGAAGTAACCTTGATGGAGGATTTTATTGAAGGTGCGGCTATTTTTGCAGATATCTATGCCAGTAGCGGCATGAAGATTGTTTTATCAGGAACGGATTCTTTGGGATTTGCATTTTCAAAAGAAGAGCAACTTTATGACAGATGCATTATGCTGCATACTACATTTATTCCTTACCGTGAGTTTGAAGAGGTGTTGGGGATAAAGGGTATTGATGAGTACATCCGTTATGGAGGAACAATGAGTCTTGGTGGGATTAATTATAACGCAGATTCGACCTTCTCTAATTCCAGAACCGCAGAAGAATATATTGACACTGCAATTGCTAAGAATATCCAGCATTCGCTTAAAATGTATCAATACGGGGGACATTTCCGCCAGTTACTGGATTTGTATGAGCGAGGAGAACTGACAAACGTAATAAATCGTGTAGTAGAGAATATCAACCACAGCTTTACACGAAGTGTTGTAGAAAGAACTTTTAAATCTCATGATATTTCTGTTACAGCAGCAAATATGCTCAGAGACAGGGAGAATCCAATAAATATCAAAGAACATATGAATTTAGATGCGGTGACATTTGGAATAATGCAAGTGCTTGATATCCTCAACAAAGAGGAACAGAGCATTGATATAGAAGACAGTCACATGATTCAGATTAAAGAGTATCTGGCGTTATTGGATCTGATAATGGAAATCGATCTTGAATCGTTACCGGAGGTAAATCAAAAGAGCAAGGTGACTGTTATTACACAGCCGGGTCTGCGATATGCGCAAGCAAATGCCATTGTGGAAAATTTACTCCTTGATGCAAAGTTCCGGGAACTCGCTGTTCAGGAAAGACATCGTATATTAGAACGATTACTGAATGAAATCCGGGGAAGAATGATGGAGGACATTATCTTGCTCGAAACGAAAATTGCCAAACCGGATAAAAAGGTATTTAAGCTGCAGTTTACAGTCGGAGAGTTTGACATGGTTGTGTTTGATCCCAAAACGCTTACTTGCCAAATATATGAAGTAAAGTACAGTGATGAACAGGTTCCTGAGCAGTATCGTCATATTACCAATGAAGAAAAGTGTGCTATGACAAGTCACAGATATGGTGAGATTACAGGGAAATATGTGATTTACCGGGGGGATAGTGCAGCGGTTGAGGGTGTTTCGTATCTGAATGTAGAGGAATACTTGAAATTGTTGTAGGAAAGAAGCAGGTAGATGACAATTTATCTATTGTCTGTCATAGAATATAATGTAAATTATTATTTCCGGATGAGGTAAAAAATGTCAAAAATAAAGATATGTCTCGACGCGGGACATTATGGAAAATATAACAGATCGCCGGCTATTCCTGAGTATTATGAGTCTGACATGTACTCAGAAAGCTGTGCGTGCTTTTCAGGAAGACAGAGCAATTGAGGTTGACGGTATAGTCGGCAAAGAAACGTGGACACAGTTGCTGACAAAATAAGCCCGGAAGTGATATAATCTTTTCACAGATAAAATCTATGGGAGGATACGATGATGAAACCGTTTAAAATCTGTCTTGATGCAGGGCACTATGGAAAATATAACCATTCTCCGGCAGTCGACGCGTATTATGAGTCTGACATGAACTGGAAGCTGCACCTGATGCTCAAAGAAGAGCTGGAAAAATATGGTATTGAGGTTATAACTACCAGGGAAAATCAGGAAACAGATAAGCCCCTTTTTGAAAGGGGAGCGATGTCGGAGGGCTGTGACCTTTTCTTGTCAATTCATTCAAATGCAGTGGGCGATGACGTTAATGAAGAAGTCGATCACCCGATATCAATCGTTCAGCTACATGGCAGGGGCGACGAGCTTGGAATGAAGCTTGCGCAGTGCATTGCAGCCCTTATGCAGACGCGTCAGGAGGGCAGAATCAAAAACAGACGCGGTGAAAACGGCGAATACTATGGTGTTTTGCGTGGTGCTGCGGCCGTTGACACACTCGGAATCATTATCGAGCATAGTTTTCACACAAATACGAGATCAACGCTGTGGTTGCTTGACGACGATAACCTGAAAAAGGTAGCGGTTGCAGAGGCAAAACTTCTGGCAGAATACTTTAATCTTATTTGACAAGCATATCAAACAACATAAAAATCAGCGGAATCGTGAGGCAGCCAAAAAGGTGAGAAACAATCGCCATGCCGGCTGCCTCTGTTGTATCTTTGCCGTATGCGGCGGGGACAACGACAGTATTGAGGCCAAGTGGCATTGCAAGAGCACAGACAGTGCATAATTTAAGGCTGTATGAAATGGGAATAAATGTAAGGACGCCTATACCAATAAGTGGAAGGGCAATGAGGCGCAAAAATGTCAGTAAATAGATATTTTTATTTGTAAAAGCAGACTTTAAGTTGATTTGTGCGGCAGTGATACCTGTAATCAACATGGCACAAACTGCCATACAACCGGACAGAGATGACGCTACGCTGTTTACAAAATCCGGTAACGGAGGATTTACAAGGCCTATCACGATACCGGCAATCATAGCAATAAACATAGGATTTATGAGGTTTTTAAGGCCTGCTTTGAAGCGCGATGACACGCCGGAATCAAGCGGTATGAGAAGATATGGCATTCCCCATGTGTAAATCATTATCCAGAAAGGAAGAATAAAAATAACGTATTCCATAAAAACATCGGGATACAGCGCGCTTACAACGGCTGTTCCGACGAAGGCGAAGTTTGAAAAAGCAAGACCGTACGTGTAAATATTTTTCAGATATTCGTCCTTTGTGCAGAATCTTGCGATAATAACTGAAAAAGCTATAGAAATAAGAATAACAACAAATCCCGCAACCAGAGATTTCCATGCAATATTGATCTTTTCAACAGTAAAACTCGTTGAAAAGGTGCTGAAAATAAGTGCCGGCATAAAAACAGTATTTTCCATTCTGGAAAGGACGACAGTCGCGCTGTCGGGTACTGTTTTTGTGCGCATCAGAATGAAACCTATTATGATAATAGAAAATAAAATGGCCATCTGATTTAAGGTAGATGTGAAAATTCCCATATCTTTGCAATTATCCTTCCGTATTATTCCAACTTATATTACCTAAAACAGGTAAAAAATTATCGACTTCATCCGCTGTACCGCTGACCTTTTCACCTGTAAGAGGCTGGTAAAAATACTGGTAACAAAAGACAGAAATACCGGTACAGAATTCAAGATCTTCAGTATATGAAAGACAGCGCGAGAGAATATCGTCGTACTTTTGCCACTCGTATTTGCCGCTGCCGGCATAATTGTCAACTCCTGACAGGGCTTTTCCGAAAGTCATGCCGATAACGAGCTTTACAGAGGGTGTCTTTATAATATCGCGGAAAGTATTGCATACAGAAACAAAGTCATAATTCTGGTGTTCCATTCCAAAGTAAACCTGCGGGCAGATATAATCGATATAGCCATCTTTTGAGCACCATTCGTATACGTCGGCGTATTGAGAGTTATAAACAGTGTTGATAACACCTGCGGGGCTGATGCCGAAAAGCAAAGAGTTATTGATTGATTTGACAGCGCTGTACAAACCTGATACAAGCAAATTAAGGGAATGGCGCCTGAAATCCTCAAGGTTGAGAGTTCCGCCGTCTGACAAGTATTTTTTGTAAGATATTGTATCAAAACCAGGGTCTTTGGTCGGGTAAAAATAGTCATCCATATGCAGCCCGTCAAAACCATATTTTGTCATAGCTTCAACGGCTCCGTCTATAATAAGATTACGCACTTCTTCGTATGCCGGATTCAGGTAATATCTTCCATCAACGTTTACTATATATTCGCCGCGGGTGGTGCGGTCTTTGTACCACTGTTTGATCTTATATTCATCTCCGACTTTTTTGATATCGTCTGCAGACATTGCGCGCATTGGATTTATCCAGGCATGAATATCGAGGTCCAGATTGTGCGCGGTGCTGACAATTATTTCCACCGGATCATAAGAGGCATCTTTGCCATAATCTCCCACTACATACTCTGACATAGGATAATATTCTGACGGGTACATACTGTCAGCGTTTGGCCTGACCTGGAGAATAATGGTATTAAAACCGAGTTTTTTTATATTTTCAATAGCTGCTGTAATCTTTTTTGTAAAATCTGTCTTGCTTCTCTGGCTGCCATTATTTGTATAAACAGATGTAAGGTCATATTGAGAAACCCACATCGCCTTAAAATCACCCATGAGAGGTGTCCTGGAATTATTGTCAGGCGTTGCGGTGGGCGCGATTGTGGCTGTCGGCAGTGGGGTAGGATTGGATATTTTTCCGCCTGTGCAACCTGCCATAAAAAGGCAGAGGGACAAGCTGTATAAGAAAAGGAGCTTCAGGTTCTTTTTCATGTAAATCCTCCTATAAACAAAGCATTTTCTTCAAAACAGGTTCAATTGCATACGCCATACCGACAAAACCACTGTCGTTTGGATGTGTACCATCGACTAAAGACGTTTCGCGGATAATCTCAGGAACCATATCGGGACCGGGAACAAAATATACGTTTTTGTCGCCGGCTTTCAGCGCATTTTCGTATGTTCTGCGCACAACCTCAAGACGTTGCTGATCCTGTTCGTTCAGGTAATATCTGGGTCTTGATAACATAAGAATTGGCAGAAGCGGATTCTTTTCACGGATACGCAGAAACATCTTCTCGTGAGTCTCAAGCAGATATTCGGGGCTGGGTGCGTTATGGTCATAATCGTATACAAAGGCTGACATTTCAAGCTCTGATATGTACTCTGCAATGGCATCTTCTGCTCTGGCATTGCCTGAAAAGCCAAGATTTATATAGTCAAAATCGAGCTTTCTTGACAAAATATTCTGGTAAAGATTACCGGGTCTTGATGCGCACCCGCCTTGTGTGATAGATGAACCATAAAATACCACCGGGGTTGTAACTGTATAGTCGGCGGCTTTTTCAAGACGTGAGCCTTCTTTTATTCCCACATAAAGGTGTTTTACGCCACTATATAATGGAAAATTGATTGTGTATTGTTTACCTTGGTTGCAAGGCGCAATATCGACAACAGAATCAAGTACGTCCACAATATCAATCGGCGGACGGTATGAACCGATATATTTTTTATCTGCAAAAAGGTCAAAACCGGTGCTGCCAATAAATGCCATATGTGACATTTTAGCAGGTTGGTCTATCAGGGCGTGAATGGCGATATACGGGCTGTCTGTAAAGAATCTGACTCTGCCGCCTGATGTTCTGGTGTGAAGTGACAACACGCCGGGACTGACTTTTTCTGCCACCTCACGTGGCATGCGTCTGTACTGACCATCAATCATTTTAATACCATGAATTGTAAAAGGCTCGTCTTCAATATTGTAAAAAGTGAGGCCTTCTCTAGTAATAGAAGTCTCAATTGTAAAATTTTTATCTATTTCACTGATGTTCATTAGCTGCCTCACCGCTTATCATTATTTGTCTGTATATTTGTAACGCTTTTCACCATTTTTTTCAAGCCTTATTTGACAAATCTTTGATTTACTTTTAAAGCGCCAGGTGATATATTTTGTTCAGATACTAACTTATAAGAAGGGCGGGAACGTTTTGGAAATATCTTCCATTTACAATGACCATATGATTCTTCAGGCAAATATGCCTTGCCGTATTAACGGCAGATGCGCGCCTGATTGTCACGATCTGAAGGCGACCTTGATTAAAGATGCTGATGGGAGCCAACGTGTTTTTTGCGGTGAAAATATAAATGGGGAGTTTGAAATCCGGCTTGATTCTACAGGTTACGGCGGCCCGTATACACTGACAATTTCAGGAAAAAACGAAGAGACAATTACGTATAAAGATGTGCTTTTCGGAGAGGTTTTCGTTATGGGCGGGCAGTCGAATATGGGCTGGTCGATGTCGCAGTGCTACGATGGCACGACAGAAAAGTTGCTGTACCGGGAGATAATTGACAATAGCGAAAATGATATGGTGCGCCATATGCAGGTGTGGCCGACAGAGTCGGATGTACCTGTCAGGTATCTTGAAATATGCAATTTCTGGGCACCGGCCAACAAAGAAAATGTCATAAACTGGTCGGCTGTAGCGTACTTTTTTGCGCAGAGATTGCAAGCGCTTTGTACTGTGCCTGTCGGCGTGATTGTAGCTTGTATGGGTGCGACCCCGATTGGCGCGTGGGTTCCGGGCGCTACGTGGTATAACGGCGTGGTGGCGCCTGTTTCGAAATATACTTCGCGTGGTGTTTGCTGGTATCAGGGAGAGGGTGATCCGGTAAATTATGGTATCAGACTGGCAGAATTGATAGGGCAGTGGCGCCGTGAATTTGAAAATCCTGAATTATACTGGGCCGCTGTTGAGCTTCCAAGATATGTCGATTGGCAGTCGTGGGGACTGAGTCGAGACGAGGTGCACAAAGTCAAAGAAATGGTTTCCGGGTATACGTATTGTGTCACGCTCGACACAGGCCTCTATCCTGAGTGGAACGCCGACGGGGATAATATGAATGAAGGCGGCATACATCCATACCAGAAAAAGGAAGTAGGAGAGCGTCTTGCCGATGCCGTTTATAAGGAATTTTTTGGTGGAAAAGGGCTGCTGACTTCTCCTTTAGCTGTAAAGGTTGATAGAAAAGAACCTGATATAGTTGAAATAGAATTTGAAAATGTCGGAGCCGGTCTTTGCCTTCAGGGAATAAATGGATTTGAAGTTACAGAAAATGGCAGCGATTATTACGATGCTGTTCCACAATTAATTTCCACAAACAGGATTGCTCTGACGTGTGAAAAGGTTGGCATAGTAAAGCGTGTAAGATATGGTTATATCAATAAACGAGGCGCAGGAATAAACTCTTGCTCAGATTCTGTGTGCGTGTATAATACAGAAGATGGAAAGACTCCGGCATACCCGGCAGAACAATTTATATTAGATTGCGAGTAATTTTCGATGATTGAAGTAAAAAACATATCGTTTCCCGTTAATCTGGATGAAACGCAGATAAAAGAAATAATTGCAAAAAATATTGGTGTAGATGCTCGCAATATTCTGTCTTTTAAGTATTTACGCAAGTCGGTGGATGCCCGGAAAAAGAGTGACGTCAGATTCAATGTGAATGTCGGTGTGGAGCTGAATGTTGATAAAGAGGCAGAAATTGACATTGTAAACCGCGCTGCAGATGATAAAGTAAGACTCTTTACGCCTCCCCGGAAAATGGAAATAAAAAAGGTAGAATATGGCATTTCTCCCGTAGTATGCGGAGCAGGTCCGGCAGGTCTTTTTGCGGCGTTGTGGCTTGCGCGTGCAGGTTTAAAGCCGATTTTGATAGAAAGAGGCGCGGATGCAGATACCAGAATAAGGCAGATTGAGAACTTCAATAACGGAGGAAAGTTCGACCTCAGAGCAAACGTGCAGTTCGGCGAAGGCGGAGCCGGTACTTTTTCAGACGGAAAGCTGACAACAAATATACATGATGCAAGATGCGATGCTGTGTTGGAAACTTTTTACGAGTGTGGTGCGCCCGAGGAAATCCTTTATCTGGCAAAGCCGCATTTAGGGACTGACAATTTATGTAATATAGTAAAAAATATGCGCCATGAGATTATCAAAAATGGCGGCGACGTGTGTTTTTTCACGAAGCTCATAGATATAAAGACAGAAAATGGCAAGATATGCGGCGTTGTTGTTGAAAAAGATGGGCTGACGGAAGAGATTGTGACAGACAGATTGATTGTTGCGGCCGGTCATAGTGCGAGAGATATTTTTGAAATGATGAAACGACATGGCGTTGTGATGGAGCAGAAGCCAATTTCGATAGGCGTGAGAATCGAGCACCTTCAGGAAAAAATTAACAAGGCACAATATGGTGATTTTGCCCAATATCTGGGAGCTGCCGATTATAAATTTGCATGTCATTTACCGTCCGGCAGGAGTGTTTACACTTTTTGTATGTGTCCCGGAGGCAGTGTTGTTGCGGCATCGAGTGAAGAGGGCAGACTGGTAGTAAATGGTATGAGCGTCTTTTCACGTAACGGACGGAATGCAAATTCTGCCGTTTTATGTAATGTTGAGCCGGAAGATTTTGGTAGCGATGACGTACTTTCAGGCGTTGATTTTCAGCAAAAATATGAAGAAATGGCATATATTGCAGGTGGCAGCAATTATTGTGCGCCTGCCCAGCTTGTGGGGGATTTTCTGAAAAATATTCCCAGTAAATCATGTAGAAGTGTAAAGCCTACGTACCCGCGTGGCGTCAGATGGGGAAATCTGTCAGATTGTCTTCCTGATTTTGCCATAAAGTCTATAAGGGAAGCGTTGGTAATTTTTGGAAGAAAATTAAGAGGCTTTGATGATAAGGATGCGGTACTTACAGGTGTGGAAACGAGGTCTTCGTCGCCTGTTCGTATCAAGAGAAACGAACAGTATCAGAGTGTCAATATGCAGGGGTTGTACCCTTGCGGTGAGGGCGCCGGATATGCGGGCGGTATAACGTCTGCGGCCGTTGACGGCATCCGCATTGCTCAGGCGATAATAGAAGAATTAGCAGAGGGAGAGTGCTAAAAAATGGAATTTTATACGGCATATAAAGAGGGCCGCCCTGTGCGACTTTCCGAAGAAACGAGAAAATTCGCTTATGAGTCTTTGAATCATAAATATGGTCAGGATACGCGGAAAACGCCGTTTGTATCGCTTGATTACGTCCCGGAAGAGGATTATAGCAGTATGTCGCCTCTTGACAGATATGATCTTGCGATAAGGACCATCGCGTCCAAGGCACCCATCCGCATTTGTGACGGTGAAAAAATCAGTGGCGCCGCTACTCTGGGCGGAGCAATCAGCCACGTTGTGCCGGCACAAAGAGATGGCAAGACAATTTTTGGAAGCGTCAGCCACCTTACGATTGATTATGAAAAGGTGCTGAAGACAGGTCTTATAGGCCTTCGCAGAGAAGTCAGTGCCGCATTGAAAACCCACGAAGATGAGAGGAAAATCCGTTTCCTTCATAGCGCAATTACAAATATTGACAGCATGGTGCTGTGGCATAGAAGATATCTCGAAGCACTAAAGGGCAGACCGGAATACAGAGAAAATTACCGTAATTTGTCACGCGTTCCGCTCGTTCCGGCAGAAACATTCTACGAAGCAGTCCAGTGCATATGGTTTGTTTTTGCATATACAAGGCTGTGCGGCAACTGGCCGGGAATTGGCAGAATTGACCTGCTTTTAGGTGAATATCTAAGACATGATATGGCAATGGGAATTCTGACGATTGAAGAGGCCCGCGAAATATTGGCGCATTTCTTTATAAAAGGCTGCGAATGGGTTTCGGGCGGCAATTATGGCAGCGGAGATGCACAGCATTACCAGAATATAGTATTGTCCGGTGTTGACAGCGAGGGCAAGGATATAACAAATGACGTTACGTACCTTGTTCTGGATATTATTGAAGAACTTGGCATAAGCGATTTTCCTGTTACTGTCAGGATATCTTCCAATTCTTCGGAGAAACTTCTCCATAAAGTGGCAGAGGTTATCCGTCACGGCGGCGGTGTAATTGCTGTATACAACGAAGACCTGATTGTAAAATCATTGACAGAATATGGTTACGATATTAAAGAAGCGCGCAATTATGCAAATGATGGTTGCTGGGAGGTCCAGATTCCCGGTAAAACATATTTTATTTATGCGCCTTTTGATTCTCTTGCAATTTTGCAACGCAAAGTGCTTATGGGATACGAAAACGTTCCGGAATATGGTTCTTTTGAGGAACTTTATGCTGCTTTTGCAAAGGAACTAAAAGAGCAGGTGGACGCGATAGGCAGGGGCGGACTCGGTCGTTTTGAACGCCTTGCGGACGGTTCTCTGCGCAAAAAGCCATCACTTCCATGTACTGTAATTTCGCTTTTTGAGATCGGCTGTATTGAAAATGCCGCCTCGTATTACGAGGGCGGCCCGGTGTACGAGGTATATTCTCCTCACATCGGCGGCCTGGCAGATACTGTCAACAGTCTTTATGCAATAAACAAGCTCGTTTTCTGTGAAAAAAAGGTAACTTTCTCACAGCTTATGGAAATACTTGCCAAGAACTGGGAAGGCTACGAGGACCTGCGCTGCTATGTGTCGGAAAAATATACATATTATGGTAACGATAATGATGAAGTCGATGCGATTGCCTGCCGTATTCTGGAAGACTTTGCATCATATTGCAAAATGCAGGACGGCATTTGCCCTATCATGTTTCCAGGTGGCGTGAGCACATTTGGCCGTCAGATTGAATGGTCTCGGAATCGACTGGCATCGCCGTTTGGCCGCAGGAGTGGCGAAGTTCTCTCAGGGAATGCCAATCCGACGCCTGGCACCGACCTTAAGGGTGCGACTGCTATTATAAAGTCGTATTGCAAGGCCGATTTGTCAAAATTACAGACGGGCGCGGCTCTCGACATCAGGCTTATGCCGTCTGACGTTGCCGCTGAAAAGGGCCTTGAAACGCTGGCGTCACTTATCCGCGGCTTCGTTTCACTCGGTGGATTTTTCCTGCAAATGGATATTGCCGACCGCAATGTATTGATTGATGCACAAGCTCATCCTGAAAATTACCAGACTCTGTCAGTACGTGTGTCAGGCTGGAATGCAAGGTTTGTTACTTTGAACAAAGAATGGCAGGATATGTTGATTCAGGAAACAAAAGGTGAGTAAGATGGATGTAAATATTACGGAAATTCAGCGTTTTTGTATGCATGACGGCCCGGGAATACGCACTGTTGTATTTTTCAGTGGCTGTCCTTTGCGTTGCAAATGGTGCCATAATCCGGAAACACAAAGCTTTAATCAGCAAATATATTTTGATGCTAAAAAATGTCTGCTTTGCGGTGCATGCATGGTGTGCCGCCGGGGCGTACATCATTTCGACAATGATTGCCATTTCCTGGAAAGAATCCGTTGTATTAAATGTGGGGAGTGTGTGGAAGTTTGTCCCAGTGCCGCACTTACTATGGTCCGGAAGACATTGCCTGTTGAAGAAGTTTTAGAAGAAGTCCTGCGAGACAAAGCTTTTTACGGAGCAAACGGTGGCATTACTCTCTCCGGTGGCGAGCCGATGGCACAACCTGAGGCCGCAATAGAGCTTCTTAAACTTGCAAAACAAGCCGGAATATCTACTGCAGTTGAGACTTGCGGGTATTTTGACCCGAAGTACCTGCCGGCTCTTTGTGAAAATGCTGACGTCCTTCTTTGGGATTATAAGGATAGCGACGATGCAAGACATATGGAAAATACAGGAGTCTCACAGAGCAAGATTCTGGAAAATCTGCACGCCGCTGATGACCTCGGAGCGAAGATAATATTAAGGTGTATTCTGATTGATGATATAAATAATAATCAGGCGCATTTTGATGCTATTGAAAAGCTAAAATGCAGCCTGAAAAATTGTGTCGGTGTTGATTTTCTGCCTTGCCATAATATGGGTGAAGCAAAGGCCCGTATGCTTGAATAATCCTGCCGGTCAGTCTTTTAAGTCCTCTATAAAATACGCGTTTGTGCAGGCGTGATTGCCTTGCTTGTCTGTGACAGTGAGCCTGAAATAATTGCAAATGTCAGGCACCTGTATATCTGCCTGCGTCAGGGCGTCTGAACTTTCGTGGTAAATAGTCATACCAAATCTCACGCCGGTGCTTAGGTCGATTCTGTCTGCTTCTGAGCATTCAATATGAACAACGCCGTCTTCGTACCATAAATTGTAAATCTCAGGACCCTGTGACGCATAAAAATCGCCGTTTTCAAGAGCTGTTGTTATCGCTTTGTACTCAAGCTCCGGCGCTTTGATTACAGTATATGCCAGCCCGGAATCCCAATGTCTGCAATCCATGGGATGTGCATTATGATTGTCGTCGGCACCGATACAATATATTTTCTTGCCGCTCCTTAAAATATCATCATACACGCGTGGGTTATAATCGTCATAGCCTTCTGTGAGGCAGCCACCGTTGAACATTTCAAAGGCATGCATGCCTTCGTACTCAATATAGTTGCTATAATCTTCCAGCGACCACGTAGGGTGGTTGTAGGTCACGTAAAAACCTTTGTCGCGCGCAATATGCATCATTTCGGATATCTTTTTACCGTTAAATTCTCTGACATAATCCGGTAGCGTATCGTCAAACTGCACCTTGTCTCTGTATGAAACCGCATTGCCGAACTGGTAAGCACTTCTGTGCCAGCAAGGCTGGATAAGATTGTCAGGCTCAAGTGCTATAAAACAGATGTGACAAGTCCTTGCAAACGTAAAGTCTACGCCGGGCTCTGTTATTTCTACTTCAAAACCATTTAATGCCAGAAACTCCGGGTCATTAAGTTCGCTGTGTGATATAAGCACGTCGTGGTCTGTATACGCAACGATGCTGTATCCCATTTTCTTGTAATTGTCTTTTACTTGCTCAGGCGTACATCTGCCGTCTGAAACAGTCGTATGACAGTGTAGATTTGCTTTGTAATAATTACCATTTTCCGGTAAAAGATATTTTCTCATATTGCACCTCCGGTGTCGTTGTTATCTTCTATATACACTCTAAAAAGTGGCTTGTTAATTGTTATTTTCATGACATCTTCTTTTCCCCTGACGCCTCATTTTTCACACAACAAATACCATAGAGTGGCAAATTGACAAGCCACTCTTCTTTTTTATAATTCTGCATGGAAGCACGGATTGCAACGCCCGGAGAATACTTTTCAACAAACATCTTAAGACTCTTTGCACGAAGATTCACCTCAGCCTTGACTTCGACAGGCACAACCGCGCGTCCGGTATCGACGACAAAATCAACCTCACAACTGCCATTGTCGTTAGTATAGTAATAGATATTCAGATTGGGATCTGTTATAAGCTGCTGAAGCACGTATTGCTCGGTAAGAGCGCCCTTGAATTCGATGAAAAGGTCGTTGCCGTCAAGCAAAACAGCCTGATTAAGACCGACCATACAGCCAAGAAGACCAATATCGAGAAGAAACATCTTAAAAGCACGCAGATCCTCATACGCTTTTAAAGGAAGGTGTCCTGCAGTCACGCGATTAACCTGATGGACAAGGCCGCAATCACTGAGCCACATTATGGCAATTTCGTAGTCTTTGGCTCTGCTGCCTTCGCGCACCAGACCGTAAATAAATTTCTTGTTATCTTTGGCAAGCTGAGCGGGGATACTGTTCCATATCATGCGAAGTCTCGGGACGAGCTCGTTTGGCGCGTGCTTTGAAAAATCCTGCTCATACGCTTCAAGAATTCTGCTTTGAATTTTACGAACTTCGTTGAAATCCTTTTCATTGGCAAAAGATAATACAGCCTCGGGCATGCCGCCGACAAAAAAGTACTGCTTAAGAGAGTCAATCAATTCCCTGCGGAGAGGAGTCAGAATATCAAAATCACCTGATTCAAGAAAAGGAACAAATCGCTCTTTGCCTGTGGCCCTGAGAAATTCTGTAAATGAAAGGGGATATAGCTTTAAGAAATTTACTTTACCTACAGGAAATGAAGTGCCGTTGTGAAGCGCAATGCCGAGAAGCGAACCGGCACAGACAATATGATATTCCGGCGCATTTTCGTAAAAATATTTAAGACTCGTCAGCGCACGTGGGACCTCCTGGACCTCGTCAAAAATAATAAGAGTGTCGTCGGGTGTTATCTTTGTATCTGAATAAAGCTCCAGCCCCATAATTAGACGGTCAATCTTAAGACCAGACGAAAATAAATCAGCCATGCGTGAATTAGAATCAAAATTGATATATACAGTTTTAGCATAAGCCTGTTTTCCGAATTCCCGCATGAGCCAGGTCTTGCCAACCTGACGCGCACCCTGGATAATTAAAGGCTTGCGAGTGGAACTGTTTTTCCATTTATATAATTCTTCAATAGCTGATCTGTACATATAAATTCACTCCGTAAGTTTATTTGTATATATTATTATAACCGGTTTTACAAAAATATCAACGATCTTTTGTGCTTTGAGCACACTTTTTCGTACGAACTTTTGCGGAAGACCACACTTTTCCCGATGAACTTTTAAAACAAAGCTTTTCTTTTCAAAATCTCCCTTTTATGCTACAATGCAACGAACAAACAGAAGTTCGTTAAAAAATACGGAGGGAGCTGCTTTAGTTGGACGATGAAATAAAAACCGACCAGATACAAATCGATGAAAAGCAACGTAAAAAAGCTGAAAAAGAAGCACGCAGAAGCAAGTATGATATCTCATACATACCGGTACTTGACGGAATACGTGCAGTCAGCGTACTTATTGTCGTGTGGTTTCACTTCTGGCAGCAATCGTGGCTCATGCCGATATGGGGCGACTTCAACATTGACTGGATTCCAAGAAATGGCTCTATCCTTGTTGATATGATGATTCTTCTGTCCGGCTTTTGCCTTTTCCTGCCACACGCCAAGGAGATGGTATACGGCGACAAGGCACTTGGCGCCGGCATTTTTTACCAGAAAAGAGTGGCAAGAATAGCACCTTCATACTTCGTATGTATATTCCTCGTGCTGTTTTGCTTTGCACTGCCTCTTAACGAATACGCAACGACGCAGGATATGTGGAAAGATCTGGTACCACACATGTTTTTCACGCATAATCTTTTCCCGGCATCGACACAATTCAGCAAGCTCAACGGCGCGCTCTGGACAGTCGGAGTTGAGATGCAGCTTTACCTGATATTTCCACTTGTTGTTAAATTTTTCAAGAAAAAACCATTCCTTACATACGCGGGCATGGTGCTGATTGGCTGGATAAGCTGCACGTATATCAGCAAAAATTTTGACACTTTGAATCATAGCGTATATCTCAACCACACGCTGACATTTTTTGGAGTATTTGCAAACGGAATGATGGGGGCGTGGGCTTATATGTCAATGACAAAGAACAGGACGCGCACAAAAGCAGAAGAAGCATTATTCCTTTTAATGGCAATCGTCGGCCTGTGGCTGTTTAAGCTCGCGTGCGAGGACAGAATGAGATATCAGAGCAACACACAATGGCAGGTTGACAAGAGATTTTTACTGTCGTTGTTGTTTTTATTCATACTTTTCAGCATAATAATGGCAGGTAGGTACTTAAAATGGCTGTTCGGAAACAGAGTAATGAAGTTCCTGGCAGGAATTTCCTTCAACCTCTATATCTGGCATCAATTTATCGCTGTAAGGCTCAAAGAATTCAGGATTCCGTACTGGGAAGGCAACACACCGCCCAACCAGACAGGTGACAAACAATGGATGTGGACGTATATGATTCTATGTATCGTTGTATCGTTTGCTGTCGCGATTCTGATGACGTATGCTGTTGAAAAGCCGCTGGCTAAACTTATAATGAAAATCGGAAAGAAAAAGAAGGAACTTAAGGAATGATTTTTTTATATTGGCTTGAATCTATACGATGCGACTTTCTTGATAAGTTCTTCGGAACAATAACAAAATTTGGCGATGAGACGATAATGCTCGTCATATGCATAATTGCACTGTGGTGCATAAACAAAAAATACGGATATTACATCATATCTACGTGTTTTATCGGCTTGATAATCAATCAGGCACTGAAAATGATATGCCGCGTGCCCAGACCATGGGTAAGAGATCCACAATTTACCATAGTTGAGTCTGCAAAAGAGGCAGCTACAAGTTATTCTTTTCCCAGTGGCCATACACAGAATATAATGGCAGGAACAGGAACGGTTGCCAGATTTACACGAAACATGATAGTGCGTATCGTTTGCATAGCATTGGTTGTACTCGTTGCATTTTCACGCATGTATCTTGGGGTTCACACTCCTGCGGACGTACTTGTATCATTGCTCATCGGAGCAGTACTGGTGTTCGGACTATTTCCAATTTTTGAGAAATCCGATGAAAATCCAAAGCCCGCATATATCGTGCTTGGTGTAATGGCTGCAATGTCTTTGATATTCACAATAGTCGTTTCGCTATATAACTGGCCGGCAGACATTGTGAGCGAGAGTCTTGCGTCGGCAATTAAAAACGGCTACATGGCAACAGGCAGCAGCCTTGCAATTTTGATTTCTTTTTACGTTGACAGAAATTATGTAAAAAGTGAAACAAAAGCTGTATGGTGGTTCCAGATAATCAAAATAGTTGTCGGTCTTGCCCTGGTGCTTGCGATAAAAGAAGGCATGAAGCCTCTGATGACAATGATATTTGATGACCATCCCGTATCATCTGCACTCAGATACTTCGCGATGGTTCTTTTCGCAGGATTAATCTGGCCGGCAATAACGACAAAAATCGCAAGAAAAATAGAGAAAAGGGGATAATTGATTATGGTAGAAGTTGGAATTAAAGGAAAACAGACAAGAATGGTTGACAATACAAATACAGCGGAAGTTTATGGCAGTGGTGATATAGCAGTATTTGCCACACCGGCGATGATCGGCCTGATGGAATACACAGCGTCACAGAGCGTGGCTCCTCATCTTGACGAGGGTCAGTCAACCGTTGGCACCGTCGTAAACGTAAAGCATCTTGCGGCAACGCCTGTCGGACTTGAAGTTTATTGTGAGAGCGAAGTTACTTTAGTTGACCGCAGAAGACTCGTTTTTGACGTTAAGGCTTATGATGAAAAAGGCACGCTCATCGGAGAAGGCGTGCACGAGAGATTCATTATTGATAAAGATAAATTCCTTAAAAAGGCATACAGCCAATTAGGTTGAGTAATTCATCGCCTGAGGAATAACAGTAGCATCTATATTTGTGCCGGCAATAATTTCACCGTCGGCACAATATTGTTTTATGCCTGAAACAGAGACATTCCTTACTTTAAGATATGTAACGATATCCTTGTATTTCGGAAAAGCAACTTCGCCTGTTTCTGCATTGATTAATGTTCCGTTCTGGTATTTTCCCACCAGTTTCAGGAAATTCAGGCGGCTTGTTTTTTTGACAACCAGGAGTTCGATAATGCCGTCAGTCATATCAGATGCCGGAGAATTATGGAAACTGCCACCGCACCATTGTCCGTTGCAGATACAGCAAAGCAGTGTCTGACCGCTGTAAGAAAATTCCTCTCCGTCAATAGTCGTGGCCTTGATTGTAAAGTTTTCACCGAAAGGCTTGAAAAACTCAACGATAAGACCGAGTATGTACGACAATTTACCGGCAATCTTAAGCTTTTTCTTTATTTTACCGTGTGTCGCAACGACGTTGCAGTCAAAGCCCATATTCAGCATATTTATACAATATTTGTCATTATGCTTTATAATGTCCAACGTCATATGAACGCCTTTTTCAGAAGGCAAAGTCTTGACCGTATCATTTCCCGAACCATTTGCAACCGCAGTCAGTATAGACTTATGTCCGCACGAAGCCTCCATAATTCCGGAAACAGCCTCGTTTATCGTGCCGTCTCCGCCATATACTGTAAAATGTACATCGGGATCTTTTTGACATTCTTGCTCAATAAAAGTGCGGCAGTCGTCAGGATGCGAAGTAATATAAGCATCTTCAGGTAACGAGGGACGTTTTCCTTTACCTGCTGCCGGATTAAAAATGACTATTTCACGCATATTTTCACCTGGGAATCAGAATCTGATTCATTATGCCATTTTTTACCGTGAAAAGCAATATATCCGTCAAACAAGCTTTACGGGAGTCATTTCGTGATCGAGCGCCTTGAGAACGGGGCCGAAAAGGTCTTTTGAGTGAAAACGCAGACTGCTTGTGTTTATGCACGGATGGCAGCCGACAAATTCACTGTTTAAGAGGTCCTCGTCAACGAGAAGCTTTACGCGATGATTTTTGTCATTCATAAGGCCGAGGATGCTCACGGAGCCGGGCGTTATGTCAAGAAATTCCAGCATGTATTCGCTGGATGCAAAAGATAATCTGGAAGAACCTACCTGATGTGAAACGTCAGAGGTACAGAATGTTTTGTCAAGAGGCATCATGAGAAGGTAGAATTCCGTCTGTTTGCGGTTGCAGAGGAAGAGATTTTTGCAAATCTGTGTGCCGAGTACTTCGTCAAGTCCGCGGCAGGCTTCTCTGCTCGGAGCGGCCGGGTGGTCGATACGGAAATATTCAATATCAAGTGAGTCCAGCAAATCGTAGCAACGGATTTCTTTTTCAAGACGGCCGGTGCAGTCTGCCGGGCGGCCCTTCATCAGATCTGAAATAATTTTGTCCATGTGTGTTAACCTCTTTTCATCGGGAGATGATACCAAATTAAAAAAGATATTGCAAGGCGTGACGGTAGAGGAGTATACTTAGCGTGATTTTTGAAAGGCATTATTATGAAAACGTTTCTGATAATATTTTTTATTATAATAAGTCTGCTCGTACTGGCAATTATTGCCGGTATAACATACTTCTTTTTTTATGCCTTTTACAGAAAAGATAAGCCGGACCCGGAAAATCTCGAATCAAAGGAAAACAGATTTATTTCAGGATATAGCGACGAAATAAAAGGTGGCCTGGAATTTTTTGACACATTATCATATGAACAGGTTTACATAAAAAGTTACGATGGAGTCAGGCTTGCAGCCAAGTATTATCCCTGCGATACAGACAAAACGATTATACTTTTCCACGGATACAGAGGTTGGGCCAGGCGCGATTTTGCCAGCGTTGTGAAGCTTTACCGCGGGTTGGGATTTAATATTTTACTGGTGGATCAGAGGGCAAACGGCCTCAGCGATGGCAAACTTATTACTTTTGGCGCGAAAGAAAAACACGACGTTCTATCATGGGTGAATTTTGTGCTGGAAAAATATGGAAAAGATACCAGACTTTGTCTTGATGGATTGTCTATGGGCGCCGCCGTTGTTATGATGTCTGCAGGGCTTGATCTTCCGGAAAATGTCAAGGCAATTGTGGCAGATTGTGGATATACTTCTCCGGCCGACATTATTGCTCACGTTGCAAAAAGGAACTTCAATATTCCGGGAAAAGCGGCAGTTGCCGTTATGAATATTCCGTGTAAGTTGTTTGGCGGTTTTAGTTTATATAAATCAAACACGTTGGAGTCGCTGTCAAAAAATGACATTCCGATTCTGTTTATTCATGGCAAGGCTGATGATTTTGTGCCGTGGTATATGACAGAACTTAACTACGCTGCCAACCGCGGTGAAAAGGAGCTTTGCTTTGTTGACGGCGCCGGCCATGCGCTGTCGTACCTGACAGATAAGAATAAAGTAGAATCAGTGCTTATATCTTTTCTTAAAAAGCACTATGATATATAAAGGAAAAGGAGTTGTAAAAAAATGGATAAATTAATTCCTGTTGTTGTTATTAAAGAGATAGAAGAGACTTGCAAGATTATGTCAGCTCTGAAAAATAATGGTATAAATTGTGCAGAGATTACTTTCCGCACAGCCTGTGCAGCAGAGGCGATTGCGCTTGCAAAAGAGAATTTTCCCGATATGAATATTGGCGCCGGTACAGTTATAAATGCCGACCAATGCACAAAAGCACTCGATGCCGGTGCTACTTTTATAGTGTCGCCGGGCCTCAGCGAAGAGGTTGCGGCTGTTTGTGCGGCGCGCAATATTCCATATTATCCCGGTTGCGTTACGCCTACCGAGATTATGAAAGCTCTCAGTCTCGGTATTACTACAGTTAAATTTTTCCCTGCAAATATTTATGGCGGGCTCAAAGGTCTCAAGGCCCTGGCGGCTCCGTTTCCGCAGGTTAAATTCATTCCGACCGGTGGCGTAAACCGCGAAAACCTCGATGAGTTTCTTGCATGCGATAAGGTCGCGGCTGTCGGCGGTACATTTTTTGTTGAGGAGGCACTTAATAAATGAGTAGAATTATTACTTTTGGCGAGGTTATGTTGCGTCTCGCCCCTGAAAATTATCTCAGATTTGTTCAAAGTGAAAAATACGAGGCTACTTTTGGCGGTGCAGAGGCCAACGTCGCTGTCAGCCTGGCAAATTATGGGATGGACGCGGCTTTTGTTACGAAGCTTCCCGCTCACGAGATTGGCCAGAGTGCCGTAAATTCTCTTCGTAAGTTTGGCGTAGACACGAGTCTTATCGTACGCGGCGGCGAGCGTGTCGGCATTTATTATTGTGAAAAGGGCGCAAGCCAGCGTCCGTCAAAGGTGATTTATGACAGAGCGTATTCATCAATTTCAATGGCAGTAACTGCCGATTTTGACTGGGATAAGATTTTCACAGGCGCAGACTGGTTCCATTTCACAGGCATTACGCCTGCTTTGTCAGATTGCGCGGCTGAGATTTGTCTTGAAGCTGCACGCGCTGCAAAAGAACGTGGCATTACCATTTCCTGTGATCTTAATTACAGAAAGAAGCTCTGGTCGCGTGAAAAGGCAGGTCAGGTTATGAACGAGCTTTGTAAATACGTTGACTATCTTATTGCGAATGAAGAAGATGCGAAAGATGTTTTTGGTATCGAGGCTGATAATACAGATATCGATTCAGGACATCTTGATATGGACGGATATATCAGCGTGGCTGATAAACTTGCAAAACGTTTTGGTTTTAAGGGCGTTGCGATTACACTTCGCGAGAGTCTGTCTGCAAATGACAATTATTTTTCAGCCCTTTTGTATACTGATAGTAAACCATATTTTTCCAGAAGATATCTTATGCATATTGTTGACCGCGTAGGCGGTGGCGATTCGTTTGGCGCAGGTCTTATTTATTCTCTGCTCTCAGGTAGTGGGGCACAGGAATGTGTTGAATTTGCAGTAGCAGCGAGTGTGCTCAAACATTCAATCGAGGGTGACTATAATATGGTAAGTGCCGGCGAAGTCAGAACGCTGATGGGTGGCAACGCCAGCGGCAGAGTGCAGAGATAAAGGTTTCGTTTACAACTGCGTTCCTGTAGGGCATTATATTCAGACTCAATATTTCTTTCTTGATTGAGGCGTAGAGTCTTTTTGCAATGTTGGGTTCATGAAGTGTATTGCCAATATATGTTAAAATGCCAATCAAATCGTTTTCTGCAGTTTTTTCAATAACAATTTTATACTCCGTCAAAACCGAACTTCCTTTCTATGTCAGAAAAAACGTCGCTTGCCGGACGGTTATTCTCGTTTTTAACTGCAGACAAACCTTCGTCTAACTGCTTGTGCAACTCTGCTTTGCCACAAAGCCTTTCATATTCTGCATTTGAGAGAACAACCAGATCTCCTCTTCCGTTTTTAGTAATGAATACCGGCTCATTGTACCGATTACAAAAATCAGATATTTCATTATATTTATTTCTCAGGTCAGAGCTAGGTCTGATAGTTGCCATATAATTACCTCCTGTTATTATTCTATACATATTCTATCATAATATTGATATGTTGTCGGTTGATTTAAGATAAAAAGTCGAAAAAATATGTTTTTTTCCGTGTCAACCCTTAGCGAAAATGTCCCGGAAATGTTGAAACAGCAGCGCTTGACTATCAGGGCTGATGTTTTTCTAATTCAGTGCGCAGATATTAGAAAAAACGTTGTTTTTAGCATTGGAAATCGTGAAAATCATTGTTTTTTCTAATGTAGCACAGTAAAATTAGAAAAAATCTCATTTTCAGCCTGATAATTACTTAAAAATCCGTTTTTTTCTAATAGCCAGAGTGATTTTTAGAAAATCTCGCTCGGCAACGATTCCGCCGCCGCGCCCACAACATCGGCCTCGCCCACCGCGACAGCAAGTGGGACATTTTCCCTTGTAGTTTAGTAGGACATTATCATAAATGGCTTACAGCTATGTAGTTGGGTCCATCGTTTTCCTTGTGATATCTGCTTTTTTTTGCTATACTAACCTGTAAAGTTCAAACAAACCAAGGAGCGACCTTATACATGTCACCCGACTACAATAAAACGATACAGACAGTTCTCTTCCGGACCGCGGCAAAATATCCTGACGCAATTGCGATTGACTATATGAATACGAAGATTTCGTATAAGAAATTGCGTAGCGAGGTCGAAAAATGCGCTGTCGCCATGGAAAAAATTGGCATCAAACCGGGCGACAGGGTTACTATTTGCCTTCCTAATATTCCACAATCTGTCATTGCTTTTTACGCAACGCTGGCTGTCGGTGCTACGGCAAATATGATTCATCCTCTCAGCGCGGGTCCTGAAATAGAATTTGCAGTAAATGTTGCAAACTCAAACTGTCTTTTTGTTTTAGATGGCTTTTTTGACAAAACGAGCGGAATTAACTGTCCAACATTGAAAAATATTATTTATTCAAGTGCCGGAGACTATCTTGCGCCACTGACAAAAGCTGGCTTCTGGCTTACACAAGGAAGAAAAATTCCAAAAATTACCAACAAAGAGGGCGTAATCTCATGGGCCGCTTTCATGAAAAACGCAGCCCCCACAGCCGCAGCCCCCACAGCCGAAGTCGGAGGCCAAGCGGT
>JAZQDE010000007.1:0-62458 GCA_045546695.1 Clostridia bacterium
AAAGTCTGCGATAGTGCTCTGAAAAGCATGTTTTCATCATTTTTCTTCAATACAGCATACCGCTATTGAAGAATTTTCAGCAAAGGACGATGTGGTAATGAAAATCCCGTCCGCCAACCCGCCTCCATCTATATAGATGGAAATATGATACCACAATTGGGACATTTTCCCTTGTGGTTTAGTGGGACATTATCACAAATGGCTTACACTTTTAAATATTCTGTTATTTTTGCCTTGACACAATTTTTTTCAGAGTGTATACTTCATCCAATTTAATATTGATAAATGCGATGAAGGAAAGTAGTAGCTCTAATCGGCGTTTCAGAGAGTCCCGGGTAGGTGAGACGGGATACGCGTCAGAATCATGCGAACTCGTTCCGGAGCAGCCTTGGTGAATGCAGGTAGTCAAGGACGTATGGGCAGGCGTTAACTGCACTTTGAGTGAACGGATAAATGGGAGGCGACGAGCCAAACGGAGTCTGTTAATTAGAGTGGTACCGCGGATATGATAACATTTTCGTCTCTATTCATATAATCTTATGATTATATCGGATCGAGGCGATTTTTATTGCCGCAAATGTACAAACCAAAAGGAGTGTATTGAAAATGGAAATGGAAACCTACAAATTATTCGGCGATGGAAAAGATTCTCTCATCACAATGACATTAGGCAATTTGCTCAGCAGAGTTGCTGAAGTATATCCCGACAATGATGCAGTACTTTATAACGAAGTAAGCTCACCGGCGTCGCAGAAGAATAATTGCTTCAGAATGACTTACAAAGAGTTTAATGAAGAATGTGAAAAAGTGGCAAGAGGCATGCTCGCGATGGGCGTAAAAAGAGGCTCTCACGTTGCTATCTGGGCTACCAATTATCCCCAGTGGATCGTAACAATGTTTGCATCTGCAAAGATTGGCGCGACACTCGTTACAGTAAATACAAACTACAAAATTTTTGAAGCAGAATACTTATTAAAACAGTCAGATACAGACACTCTTATCCTGATGGAAGGACTTAAAGATACAAACTACGTTCAGATTATAAACGAACTCTGTCCTGAACTCAAAGACAGCCAGCCCGGCAACCTCAGAAGCCCGTCGCTGCCTGTTCTTAAGAGAGTTATTTATCTCGATGAAAAGGAAAAGACGCCAAAAGGAATGTATCACTGGTCAGATATCGAAGCAAAATCAGATGAAATATCAATGGATTATTTCAACGAAGTCAAGGCATCTGTAAGTCCGCACGACGTAGTAAACATGCAATACACATCAGGCACTACAGGTTTCCCGAAGGGCGTTATGCTCACACATTACAACATATTGAATAATGGTAAAAATATCGGCGATAACCAGACTCTCACACCCGGCGACAGAGTGTGCCTGCCGGTACCATTCTTCCATTGCTTCGGCTGTGTACTCGGCATAATGGCATGCGTAACACATGGC
Source organism: Clostridia bacterium (assembly GCA_045546695.1). Classification (GTDB taxonomy): domain Bacteria; phylum Bacillota; class Clostridia; order UBA1212; family UBA1255; genus SIG424. The sequence continues at coordinate 1,447 of JAZQDE010000007.1, forward strand.
TCCACAATCGTACCTGTTGAAAGATACAATCCGATAAGAGTTATGGAAACAATCCAGAGAGAAAAATGCACAGCAACTTACGGTGTCCCCACAATGTACATCGGTATGCTCGAGACACAGGAATTTGAAAAATATGATTTTTCATCACTCCGTACAGGTATCATGTCAGGCTCACCATGCCCGATTGAGATAATGAAAAAAGTTGTTGACCTCATGCACATGACAGAAATTACCATTCCGTACGGTCTTACCGAGGCCTCTCCAGTATGCACAATGACAAATATTTACGACTCAATCGACAAGAGAGTATCGACAGTAGGTCGCAAAATGCCTTTCATCGAAGTAAAAGTAGTCGATCCTGAGACGTTCGAAGACGTTCCGTGCGGCACGCCGGGCGAAGTAGTAATAAGAGGTTACTCTGTTATGAAAGGCTACTACAACATGCCTGAAGCTACAAGCCTTGTTATTGACAGCGAAGGCTGGCTCCACTCAGGAGACCTTGCTACGATAGATGAAGAAGGATATTTCAAAATCACAGGCCGTATCAAAGATATGATCATCCGTGGCGGTGAAAATATTTATCCTAAAGAACTCGAAGAATTCCTCTATACACATCCGCAGGTAAAAGACGTTCAGGTAATCGGCGTTCCCGATAAAAATTACGGCGAAGAGGTATGCGCGTGTGTTATTCTCAAAGAAAACGAAGTTTGCACAGAAGATGAAATGAAAGAATATATCAGAGTCAATCTTTCACGCCATAAAATGCCAAAATATATCTGGTTTATGGATAAATTCCCGATGACAGCAAGTGGCAAGATTCAAAAATACAAAATGCGCGAAGCTGCTATCGACGCACTTAATTTACACGAAGCGGCAGGTATCGAAACTGCATGATTATCGACGTACACGCACATTATAATGATGAAAGATACGATGAAGATTTAGACAGTCTTATGAAATCTTTCCTTGAAAATGACATATACGTAGTCAATTCGGCGACTTGTCTGGGTGATATTGATGCTGCTGTCGCACTTGCAAATAAGTACAGCAACATGTTCGTGACAGTCGGCATCCATCCTGAATACGCTTTAGAATCAAACGATGCAGAGATTGACAAAATCAGGCAACTTTTCACCGATGAAAGCAGCAGTAAAATTCTGGGAATAGGTGAGACGGGGCTTGATTATCATTACGATTATTCGCAAGAACAAATCGCAGCCCAGAAAACGAACTTTATAAAGCATCTTGCACTTGCCTCCGAGCTTTCAAAACCAATCGTTGTACACAACAGAGACGCACATCTTGACACAATGACTATCTTGAAGGAGCACCTTGATACAAAGCGTGGTGCCCTGATTCATTGCTACTCCGGAAGCCGCGAATCAGTTGCAGATTATGTCAGCATGAATTGCTATTTTTCTGTCGGTGGCGTAGTCACATTCAAAAATGCAAAGAAGCTGGTAGAAGCTGTAAAAGCTATGCCGCGTGAACGTATTCTGATCGAGACCGATTGCCCGTACCTTACGCCCGAACCTTTCCGCGGAAAAAGAAACGACTCGGGCAAGACTGTGTATACAATCCGGAAAATTGCAGAGCTTCTTGATTTGTCATATGAATACGTTTGTGATATGACGACAGAGAATGCAAAGCGTTTTTTTGATTTGTAATACTATTTGACACTGACACTGCCTTTGTATAAAATTAAAAGGATTTGATTTTTTTACAAAGCAGGAAGATTTTTATGAAAAACAGCACAATCAAACCGATAAAAAGCCTTGGACAGAACTTTCTGAACGATATGAATATCGTCAGAAATATCGTTGAATCAGCAAATCTGACAAAAGAAGATATGGTAATCGAAGTAGGCCCGGGAATGGGTGCCATGACAGGTGAACTTGCAACGTATGCAGGTCTTGTTCTTGCGGTTGAAATAGACGAGCGCCTGCGTCCGGTACTGTCTGTTTTAGAGACAGTTCATGGCAATATAAAGGTTATCTACGCTGACATACTGAAGGTAAACGTAAGACAGCTTATCGAAGAACAATTTGCCGCAAACCCTGAATTAAAACGCGTGAAAATCATCGCAAATCTTCCGTATTACATAACAACACCGATAATAATGGGCTTTCTGGAAGGTGACGTGCCGTATCTTCATTCAATGACGTTTATGGTGCAAAAAGAAGTAGGCCAGCGTATGACGGCAACACCGGGCGGCAAAGAATATGGAGCTCTTAGTGTATCCGTCGGATTCTTTGCAGAAGGCAAGATGCTTTTCACCGTGCCACCGCATTGCTTTAATCCTCAGCCTAACGTTGACTCGTGCGTCGTAAGGCTCCTTATCCGTGAAAACCCACCGTACGAACTTGAAAATAAAGAATATTTCTTCAAAATTATAAAAGCTTCTTTTTGTCAGCGCAGAAAGATGCTTGTCAACTCACTTGCAAATGCAGGATACCTTGGAATTACGCGCGAAGACGTGCGCGAAGCACTTGCTTTAATAGGCAAAAATGAGCTTGTAAGGGGAGAGGTCCTGTCTCCTGAAGAATTTGCATCTGTGTCAAATTTTTTGTTGCATAAATCACGTTTGTGAGTATAATATAAGTGTGGAAATTTGGATTTTATGCACTTGATTTTTACCGTGCACTGAATACACAAAAAACGAGAAAGAGGTAAACGATATGTACAAGAATGTATATGTTAATGAATGGGTTGAACAGATGGCTAATATGACACAGCCTGATAAGATTGTTTGGCTCGATGGCTCAGAAGAAGAAAGAGCACGCCTTACAGCAGAAGCTGTAGCTACAGGCGAGATGGTTGAATTAGACCAGCAGGAATACCCCGGATGTTTATATCACAGAACAGCTGAAAATGACGTTGCCAGAGTTGAGCATCTCACTTTCATTTGTACTGAACATAAAGAAGACGCAGGTCCGACCAACAACTGGATGGAGAAGAGCGCAGCTTACGCAAAGCTCGGTACTTATTTCACAGGCTCAATGAAGGGTCGTACAATGTACGTTATCCCTTATATCATGGGACCTGCATTCTCAGAATTCAGCAAAGTTGGTATCGAGATTACAGATAGTATCTACGTTGTACTCAACATGAGAATTATGACAAGAATGGGCAAAGTTGCTATGGATATGCTCGGTGATTCACCGAACTTCATCAAGGGTCTGCACGCAAGAGGCGACGTAAATCCTGAGAGAAGATTTATCTGCCACTTCCCTGAAGACAACAGCATCTGGTCATTCGGTTCAGGCTACGGCGGAAACGTATTGCTCGGTAAGAAGTGCTTTGCTCTTCGTATTGCAAGCTGGCTCGGACGTAAGGAAGGCTGGATGGCAGAACATATGCTTATTCTTGGTGTAGAAGATCCTAACGGAAATGTTCAATACGTATCAGCCGCTTTCCCCAGTGCTTGCGGTAAGACTAACCTGGCTATGCTTATTCCTCCGGAGAAGTATCAGAAGCTCGGTTATAAAGTATGGACTGTCGGCGATGATATTGCATGGCTCAGAATTGGCAGTGACGGTAGACTGTGGGCAGTTAACCCTGAAGCAGGATTCTTTGGCGTTGCTCCGGGAACAAGTATGAAGTCCAATCCTAACGCTCTGCTCACATGCAAAGCTAACACTATTTTCACAAACGTTGCTCTTACACCTGACAAGAAGATTTGGTGGGAGAAGATGGGTGTTCCTGCACCGACGAAGGCTCTTGACTGGAGAGGCAACGATTGGACTCCTGATATGGAGACCAAGGCTGCTCATCCTAACTCAAGATTTACAGCTCCTGCTTGTCAGTGTCCTTGCATTTCCAAGGAGTGGGAGAATCCTGCAGGCGTACCGATCTCAGCTATGATCTTCGGTGGCAGACGTGCCAAGGTTGCTCCACTGGTTTACCAGTCATTTGATTGGGAGCACGGTGTATTCGTTGGTGCTACAATGGCATCTGAGACTACAGCTGCTGCTACAGGTGCAGTTGGTGTTGTAAGAAGAGACCCTATGGCTATGCTTCCTTTCTGCGGCTACAACATGGGCGAATACTTCGCACACTGGCTTGAAATGGGCAAGAAGATTCCTAACCCGCCTAAGATTTTCAACGTTAACTGGTTCCGTCTTGATGACGAAGGCAACTTCATCTGGCCCGGATTCGGCGACAACCTCAGAGTTCTCCTCTGGATTCTCGCAAGATGCAACGGCACAGTTGATGCTAAAGAATCTGCTATCGGTTACATTCCTTACGCAAAAGACATCGACCTCGACGGTTGCGAGATTTCTCAGGAAGTTCTCGAAGGCCTCCTTTCTATCGACAAAGAGTCATGGATGCAGGAGATCGCAGACCAGAAGGCTCATCTTGCACGTTTCGAGAAGTTGCCTGCTGAGATCAAAGCTCAGTATGATGCACTCTGCGAGCGCGTAAACGCTATGTAATTAACACAAAAGGACGATTATAAAACATGTCAGAACATGTATATTTCATAGGAATTGGCGGATCAAGCATGAGCGGTATAGCTGAGCTTGTAAGAAGCAGCGGATGTAAGGTAAGTGGCTCGGACAGAGCACAAAGCTCCAAGACCAAAAAGCTTGCAGCTTCAGGCATTACCATATATCCGGTGCACAGTTCCGAAAATATATCAGATGATATAGATACAGTTGTTTATTCTGCTGCTATCGCATCTGATAACCCGGAGCTTGTTGAGGCAAGAAAAAGAGGTATTCCTACAATCGAACGTGGAGAATACTTAGGACAGCTTGCAAAGAGACATCCGTACACAGTAGCCATTTCCGGTACACACGGCAAGACTACTACAACTTCTATGATATCATCTATTATGATTTCAGCTGATAAAGAACCCTGCATACACATAGGCGGGGTTCTTGAGCGTATTCATAACAACGTACTGCCGTCTGACGGTGACTATTTTGTCACCGAGGCTTGCGAATTCAGCGGCAGTTTTCTTCATTTTCACCCATATGCAGCTGTTGTAACAAATATTGAGGAAGATCACCTCGATTACTATAAGACTTTTGACAATCTCGTTTCTGCATTCAGACAGTTTGTGTCACAATGCTGCGATGACGGATTTGTCGTTGTTTGCGGACATGACGAATATATGCCTGAGATTACGAAGGATGCAAAATGCCGCGTGTTGACTTATGGTACGGACAGTAGCTTTGATTATTGGGCAGACAACATCAATATCGGCAAAGACCGGACTACATTTACAGTATGTAAAAAAGAAACAGGTGAAAAGTTTGACGTTGCAATCAGTGTTCCTGGTAGCTTTAACGTGTTAAACAGCCTCGCTGCATGTGCAGTCTGCTATGAGCTTGGCTGCAGCCCTGATGCAATACGCGACGGACTTAACCAATATACAGGCACGAAAAGACGCTTTGAGTGTGTAGGATACGTAAACGGTGCACCGCTTATCGATGACTACGCGCACCACCCGACAGAACTTAAGGTGACACTTGAGATTGCAAAGAGCAAAAGACAGGAAGGCGGCAAGATATACGCTGTTTTCCAACCGGTAACTTTTTCACGTGCATTGGCATTTTTTGACATCTTTCCTGATGTACTTAAAGACGCAGATGTTGTGATTATCACAGATATTTATGCTGCCAGAGAAGTCGATAATCACGAGATAACAGGCAGACAAATTTCAGATTATTGTGTAGAAAAAGGCCTTGATTCAAGAAATATCGGACCTTTCCCCGATATTGCAAGATACCTGGAAGAACACGTAACAAGCAAAGATATGATAGTTCTTTTAAGCTGCGGAGACCTGGATAAACTGGCCGATGAGTTTAAGGATTTGCGTAAAATTTGACAAATACTTGAAGAAGCGGTACAATAGCCCGGTATGATGAAAAAAACACGAAGGGAAAACCTTATGTTGAATGAACTTACAAACAAAATAAAAGCGCTTATAGCAGGAATCAAGAGGCATCCGGCAGTTCTGATTGCTGCTGTATCTACGTGTATTGCAGTTGCTTTTATAGTTGTATGTATTTCCCTTGTGGTTAACTTCAATTCAAAAATATCTGATCTTCAAAAAGACATTTCTTTACTTGAAAAGGAAAACAGCAATCTGTCAGATATAAATGATGAGAAAAATGATACTATAAAAGATCATGAAGATTCAGCAAACGAAAAAGATCAGCAGATAGAAGATCTGGAAAACGATGTTGAAGATAAAGAACAACAGCACGAGCAGGATGTTGCCGAAAAAGAAGCTCTTCAGAAAGAAATTGACGAGCTCAAAGAGTTACTTTCTGATTATATAACAAACAACTTATATTCCGGATATGCAGCGCGTTCTTCGGGCATAGCTACAGAAGGCGAAGCTGAATGGCTCACAGCATCACAGGAGATCAAGGAACTCAAAGAGTCTGTTGCAGAGATTTTTGCCGATGACAAAGCAAAAGCAGCACAGCTTATTGCGTCTATAGACGAACAGGCTGCAGAGCTCCAGGATTATTACGACAGAATCCCTAATTTCAGACCGGCTGCGGGCGAGACAACTTCTCCCTTCGGATACAGAAAGCATCCGATTCTTGGATACACAAAGTTCCACTACGGTGTTGACCTGTCAAAAGACGACGGCCGCGCTGTATATGCAGCAGGTAAAGGCGTCGTTACTATGGTCAAATGGAATGACAGCTATGGTTGGTACATTGAGATTGACCACGGCAATGGACTCAAAACAAGATATGCACATCTTAAGTCCAAAAAGACTTGCCTCGTATCAGTAGGCGATGAAGTAGAAAAGGGCGAGAACATCGCTACTATGGGTACAACAGGTTTGTCTACCGGCGTTCATCTCCATTTTGAAGTATGGGAAGACGGAGAACGCATCGACCCGGCTGATTTTATAGGTACATATTGATTACGAATAAATCCGTAATAGTGCGTAAATACTACACCTGAAAACAATTTATGTTTTGAGGTGTTTTTTTATGACAAAAAAAATAAAAAAAGTTTTAATCATATCTTTAGTTGCTATTTTTTCTACCTTGCTGGTCTTCGGGGCAAGTGTGCAGATACGTGAAAATATTGAAGAAGATTACACGGCGGTCCTGTCAAGAAGAGGGAGCACAGGCAGCGAAGTAATAAGCATACAGAAAAAATTAAAAACGTGGGGATATTATAAGGGAAGTGTTGACGGTATATACGGGAGCCAGACAGAAAAAGCTGTAAGACTTTTTCAACAGAGAAATGGATTGAGTGTTGACGGTATTGCCGGTCCTGTGACATTAAAGGCGATGGGCATTTTTTCATCCTCGACGAACACTACGACAAATTCGAATCTTGAATTACTTGCAAGAGTTGTGTATGGAGAGGCAAGAGGCGAGCCATATACAGGGCAGGTGGCTGTTGCTGCCGTAATACTGAACAGAGTAGAAGATCCGCGTTTTCCAAAAACAATTGCAGGGGTAGTATATCAGGCGGGTGCTTTTGACGTCGTCAGCGATGGTCAGATAAATCTTACACCTGATGAGACTGCATACAAAGCGGCACGTGATGCCTTAAACGGATGGGATCCGACATACGGATGCCTGTATTATTATAATCCCGCGACGGCGACCAGCAAATGGATATGGTCACTACCTGTATCGGTGAAAATAGGCAGACATGTTTTTTGCCATGCAGCGTAACAGAAGGTATTATTCCATCTTGATATTCTGCTGATTTCGGTGTATACTTTAGCCATAATACAATTTGGAGGCGATAAAAATGATAAGAGTATTTTATGGCAAAAAAGGTACCGGCAAGACAAAGCATATGCTCGAAGCTGCTAACGCTTGTTCAAAGGAGACTAACGGTTCCGTAGTTTATATTGATGACAGCAACGAACTGATGATGAAGTTATCTCACAAGATCAGATTTATTAATATATTAGATTACCCTGTTTATGGAGCAGAACCTTTCCTCGGATTCCTTTGCGGTGTTGTTTCACAGAATTACGACATTGAGACAATTTTTATCGATGGACTTACTTACATCGTTCATCAGACACCCGAATCACTCAAGACATTCTTTGAAGGCATCGAAAAGATTTCTGCAGAACACAACGCACATTTCTACATCAGTATCAATGGTGATGAAGCTAACACTCCTGATTTCATTGCAAAATATGTTTAATATAGGACAGTGATATTATCGTGCACGAACAAGATTATGTAGTAGGTGTGTACCTGCTGCAGAGCACAAACGAATTTGACATTGAATACAGCTACCTCGTAAATATTGAGAGCGATTATGCCCACAAAATTAAACGAGGTAGTTTTGTTACTGTACCTTTTGGCAGGGCAAACAAACCTGTCCGGGCATTGGTCTGGTCAATTGATGGTAAGTCTCCGCAGACAACGCGAAGCAAGCTTAAATATGTCAGCGAACTTTGTGAAAATATACCGGCACTTGACGACAGGCAGCTTGATGTAGCCCGGCAGATACATGAGCACTTTTTCTGCACCGTGGGCGACGCTATAAAATGTTTCATATCAAAAGACGGATACAAAGCACGGACTGTCACAAAATTATCACTCGCAATATCACATGAAGAGGCTATTGAGGTGATAAACAGCAATAAGCTGAGGAATATAAAACAGATAGAGGCGCTGAGGCTTCTGATGGATACTCCTGCCGGACTCGAAAATAAGGAGATTATCAACATACTTGGTCTCAACTCTGACTCAACGGTAAAGACGCTCGTAAAAAGAGGTTATATCAGAACCGAAAAGACAGAAGAATCACCGGTGAAAAGAAATTTACCATCTCATAAAGGGATGAATACATACAGCGCCCACAAACTCAACGCAGAACAACAAAAAGCATATGATTTTATATTGCGACTTATAAATGCCGGCAAATTCTCAGAATGTCTTCTGCATGGCGTAACAGGCAGCGGCAAGACAGAAGTATATATGCAGATAATTGCCTATATAATGGAAAAAGGGGGCAGTAGTCTCGTGTTGGTGCCTGAGATTGCACTTACCCCGCAGATGATAGCAAACTTCACTGCGAGATTCGGCGATACTGTGGCAGTTTTGCATAGCAGACTTACGGATGCGCAGAGAGGCGACCAGTGGCAACGCATCAGAAATAAAGAAGCCAGAATAGTAATTGGCACGAGATCGGCTGTGTTCGCACCGATAGATGACCTTAAGATTATTATAATAGATGAAGAACATGACGGCTCGTATTGCTCCGAAGAGGCAAACCCTCATTATACTGCAGCGGAAGTTGCACAAATGAGGGCAAAACAGACCGATTCAGTCATTTTATATGGTTCGGCAACTCCCTCAATAAAGACTTTTTACCGTGCGGTAAATCATGAGATATATTATATGTCACTGAAAATGCGGGCAAACGAAAGGCCCCTTCCTCAATGTTATATTCTTGATATGAGACAAAAACGCATGGCAGGCAGTGAAAATACTATAATCTGCTCAGACGTACGTAATGAGATTATTAAAAACTTTTCACAGGGTCTGCAGACGATGGTATTTGTTCATAGAAGGGGATACAGCGGGCAGGTGATATGCAAAGGCTGCGGCAAGACAATGAAATGCAAAAAATGCAGTGTCCCGATGACGTATCACGCACAAAGCAACAGGTTGATTTGCCATTATTGCGGCAATACTGTCGTAAAACCGGAAATTTGTCCTCAATGCGGCTCTGAACAGTTTGAAAACAAGAGTGTCGGCACGCAGATGATTTGCAACGAGCTTCAGGAGATGATACCGCAGGCGCGTATTCTGAGAATGGACGCAGACACGACAGCGACAAAAGACGGCCACAGTGCGATTCTTACAAAATTTGCGTCAGGGCAAGCGGACATACTCGTCGGCACGCAGATGATTGCAAAGGGACATGATTTTCCTAAAGTAACACTCGTTTGCATCCTGAATGCTGATTCGGTTATGAATATGGAAGATTATATGGCAAGCGAAAGAGCCTACCAGCTTTTCACCCAGGTGGCAGGCAGGAGCGGCCGCGCACAGGCGGCGGGAAAGGTGCTGATACAGGCATACGACGTAGATGCATATCCACTCACGGCTGGAGCAAATGCTGATTATATGGAGTTCTATAAAAACGAAATTGCAGTCAGAAAAGGGCTCGATTTTCCTCCGTTTTGCAGCATGTGCACACTGAGATTCAGTGGATCAGACGATAAAAAAGTCTATATGCATGCAAAGGCGCAGATGATTAAATTGAAAGAATCTGTCCGGGAAGATGAGATGGATACATGTCATATTCTGGGCCCGGCACGTGATACTGTGGTAAAAATTAACAAAAAATACAGATGGAATATAACAATTAAAGCAAATTCACGAGAAAAAATATTGCAAATTCTTCAAAGGTGGATTAATGTTAAGAAAAGCGGAAACAACATATCCGTTAATATAAAGTTTGAATAAACAGGCAGGGATGATTATGGCTATAAGAAAAGTAAGAACAGAAGAAGATGACGTTCTCAGAATAAAATGTAAAAAAGTTGCCGAGATAAACAGAGGCACACGCCAGCTGATCGGTGATATGTTCGAGACAATGTATGCGACAAACGGCGTAGGACTTGCGGCACCGCAGATTGGTGTTGTAAAAAGAATTGTTGTTATCGACGACACTGTAGGTCACAAAATGGCACTTATAAATCCTGAATTCACGCTCAAAGAAGGCGAGCAGGATTCCGACGAAGGTTGCCTCAGCCTGCCCGGTTTCCGCGGCAAAGTTAAAAGACCATATAAGGTACAGGTAAAGGCTTTTGACGAGAACGGAGAGCCTGTTACAATAGATGCAGAAGGTTTCCTGGCTGTAATTTTATGCCATGAGATTGATCACCTTGACGGCATACTTTACAAAGATGTTGCCTTTTTGTACGAACCAATACCGCCGGAGGAAAAAGAATGAGAATAGTATTTATGGGCACTCCTGACTTCTCAGTGCCCACATTGGAAATATTGACGCAGACGCACGACGTCGTATGCGTTGTTACGAAGGCTGACCGTCCTAAGGGCAGAGGCAAAGAAATGGCCTCTCCGCCTGTGAAAATTTTCACCGACGAACACAACCGACAGATTATGGCAGGTGAAAAGGAGGGCAGAATCATAGACATTATGCAGCCTGAGAGCTTCAAAGGCGACGCCCTGCCGCCGATTCTCGATAAACTCAGAAGCTACGACGCAGACGTTTTCGTGACAATATCTTACGGAAAAATTCTTCCGCAGGCTGTACTTGATATTCCAAGACTTGGATGTGTAAACGTACACGCAAGCCTGCTGCCGTCACTGAGGGGCGCGGCTCCTATCTGGCACAGCATAATAAACGGCGACAAACAGAGCGGCGTTACTACAATGATGACAGACAGCGGCATTGATACAGGCGACATGCTCCTTACACAGACTGTCGACATTGATGAAAACATGACGACAGGCGAGCTTCATGATGCACTTGCGCAAATCAGCGGACCTGTACTCATAAAGACTCTTAAGCTCCTTGAAGAAGGCACGCTTGTGCCTGTAGCGCAAGACCACAGCAAAGCGACTTACGCCGCTATGGTTGACAGACAGACAGGTCATATTGACTGGAATAAAACGGCAACAGAGATTCATAATCTTATAAGGGGCACAAATCCTTTCCCGTCTGCATACACGACAGATATAAGCGGCATGCGCGTGAAAATACACAAGAGCACTGTCTTTTCACCGGAAAGCAAATCGGCTAAGCTTCCCGGCACCGTTATAAAGGCTGACAAAGAAGGCATTGATGTTGTGACAGGCGAGGGAATATTGAGAATACTTGAGATTCAAAGCGACGGCGCAAAGAGAATGGCAGCAGGAGATTTTATTAATGGACACAAGGTTACGCAATTTACTTGATTATTCATTGGACGAACTGACGCAGGAGATAAAGGCATCAGGGATGCCGGCATTTCGTGCAAAACAGATTTACGGCTGGATATATCAGGGAAAAGATTTCGATGAAATGACAAATCTACCAAAAGATATGCGTACAAAGCTTGCTGAAAAGTATTCATCAGGCAAATTGAAGATATTCAGAAAACTCACGTCAAAGCTCGACGGCACAATAAAATACCTTTTTGACACGGGCGACGGTAATCTCATAGAAAGTGTATTGATGAAATATAAATACGGATATACAGCGTGTATTTCATCACAGGTGGGCTGTAAAATGGGCTGCACGTTCTGCGCGTCTGCAAAATGCGGATTTATACGCAACCTCACGCCGGGAGAGTGTCTCGGTCAGATTATTGGCATGAATGCCGACAATGGCATCACGATAACCAGAGTCGTAATAATGGGCATCGGCGAGCCGCTTGACAACTACGACAATATTATTAAGTTCCTTCATCTGCTCAACAGTGAAGAAGGACTTAATATAAGCTACAGAAACATTTCTTTATCAACCTGCGGCCTTGCAGATAGAATAATTGACCTTGCAAAAGAGGATTTGCCCATTACGCTTTGCATTTCACTTCATAACCCTATAGACGAGCAAAGGTCGCTTATCATGCCTGTCAACAGGAAATACGCACTTGACAAATTGCTTGATGCGTGTAATATTTATAGATTGAGAACGAATCGTCGCATAACGTTTGAATATGCGTTGATTAAAGGTGTCAATGATTCACCGGAGCATGCCACCCGGTTGGTGAATCTGATAAAGGGTATTCTCTGCCATGTGAATCTGATACCTGTAAATGAAGTAAGTGATACAGGATACGTTACTGTAGACAAAGACGCTGTTGAAAAGTTCAAAGGACTTCTGGAAAAAGATGGTATAAACGTTACGGTAAGGCGTTCTTTGGGAAGGGATATTGAAGCAGCCTGTGGGCAGCTCAGACGAAGTGCGATAAACGGAGAAGAGTAATTTGATAGTGAATTTTTGCACTAAGACAGATATTGGTAACAAACGTAGCGCAAATCAGGATTTCTGCGGATATCATGTTGCGGACAAATACGAGATTGCCTTCTTTTTCGTCGCTGACGGCATGGGTGGACATAATGCAGGTGAGATAGCAAGTTCTATTGCTGCAATTACGTTTATTGATGCATCAAAGGATTTCTTCGATATTGACAGCCCTTCCGGTCTCGAGAGATTTATTACACATACTGTAAAAAAAGCAAATATTCTTATATGTCGCAGAGCTCAGGAAAATCCCGACCTGAAAGGCATGGGAACGACTTTCGTTGCCGCAGCTGTGACTAATGACTTTTTCATGATTGCAAACGTAGGTGATTCAAGAGCTTATCTTATTGATGAAAAACAGATAAGTCAGATTACGAAGGATCACTCTTATGTACAGTATCTTGTTGAGCAAGGGCTGATTGATGAAGTTCAGGCCCAGGCACATCCGCGTAAAAATGAAATAACAAGAGCCCTCGGAGCAGGGGAAGAGGTCGACGTAGATATTTTCACAGGTAAATACGAACGGGGAAAATATTTACTACTCTGCTCAGACGGTCTTACGAATATGATTACAAATGATGATATACACAAGAGCGTTACGGAATGCGATGATGTTTATTCTGCTTGCAATGATTTGATTAAAAAGGCAAATGATGCGGGTGGAACGGACAATATTTCGGTTGCGCTCATTAAGTTATGATGAAATGTGAGGAAATATATTGTGATTCACGATGCATACGAAGGAAAATTTTTAAATGACAGATACAAGCTTTTGTCAAAAATCGGCTGCGGTGGCATGTCGGTAGTGTACAAGGCAAAGGACGCTGAAGCAGAGCGTTTTGTAGCTGTGAAAATTTTAAAAGAAGAATTCTGCAATGATGAAGATTTTATAAGAAGATTCAATAATGAGGCAAATGCTGCCAAAAAGCTGTCGCATCCATATATTGTTGAGATTTATGACGTTGGTTGTGACGGAGACATACATTACATCGTAATGGAGCTTATTGAGGGCATTACTCTCAAAGATTATATTGTAGCAAAACATTCTCTGAAGTGGAGAGATACCCTTAATATAACCGGTCAGATACTGACTGCTCTTGATCATGCACACGAACATAAAATAATTCACAGAGATATTAAGCCACAGAATATAATGCTGACACCCGGCGGTGTTGTAAAGCTGGCAGATTTTGGTATTGCAAAGGCAGTATCCGGTGCCACAAAATCAGCCACTCCGGACAGTGCGGGCAGTGTTCATTACCTTTCACCGGAACAGGCAAGAGGCGGATTTGTAGACGAGAGAACAGACATATATTCAACCGGTATTATGATGTTTGAGATGGTAACAGGCACAGTACCATACGATGGAGATTCACACGTATCTATAGCACTTAAACACATTGACGGTAAAATAACACCTCCTCACGAGATTGATCCCGGTATTCCGAGAGGTGTCAGTGACCTGATCGTTCTTGCAACGAAAAAGGATCCTGCTATGAGATTCCAGTCGGCAAAAGATATGCTTCTCAGACTGGAAAAAGTACTTAATGCTCCTTACACGTCATTTTTAAATACTGTCCCGACGATTCACGACGTAAAGACAGAGCCTGTGAACATAACTGAAGAGGATATAAAAGGTAAAGATACTCCGGCTGAAATATCCGACGATGCATTTATTGATGACGATGACTTTTTTGACGATTCAGAAGATGTAGAGGTAGAAAATATTTCAAAACCGGTTGCAGTGTCAGCTGCTCCCGAAGATACCGGTGCGGTTGAAAATGAGCCTTATGAATATTACGAAGAAGAGCCTGCTCCGACTGAATTCAGCGTACGTAATATTGTTTTTGCGACGATTACTTACGCGATTGCCATAATAGTTGGTATTGTAGGTATTTATTTTATTCACAACCGTTATCAGGCGGCAAAGGACAATATTATTCAGTTTGTTGACACAAAGGTATATCTGCAGGACTATTCCGGAATGCAGGTATCTGCTGTAGAGGCAGCTCTGGCAGAATATGACGTAAACGTAGACAAGGTTCTTGTCGAGACAGATAAATATCCGAGCGGATACATTATCAGCCAGGATTTACCAAAGGGTACTGAACTTAAGAGTAACCTGAGAATTACTTTTGAAGTTTCAAGTGTAGAGGGTTCGTTTGTGCTTGAGGACTATTCTTCTTCAAAGAGAGATTACAAGGAGATTGGCAGCCAGCTTGAAGCAAACGGTGCAGTTGTCACTTATAAATCTGTATACAGTAGCAAAGTAAACGATACTCTTGTTGTTCGTACAAGTCCCAAGGCTGGTTCAATTATCAATCCCGGCACAGAAGTTATTATTTATTACAGTGCAGGCACGATGTACTCATACGTTAACGTACCTGACCTTACCGGTATGACGCTTGAAGAGGCAAAAGCAGCTCTTGAGAAAATTAATCTTAAATTGGGCGTTGTATTCCCTGAACCGGGATCAATTGTCGATGGATTGTATTCTACACCTGTGATTGCCACACCTACGCCTACGATTGACCCGAATGCTACTCCGGGTACAGAACCATCTGCTACAACCGGTACGGATATTACACCGGAGACAAGTATTACTCCGGATGCGAATATAACTCCCGAGGCAAGTGTAAATCCTCCCGAGGCTACTCCGGACAGCGACGTTCCTGTAGTGCTTACTCAACCGACTGACACACCGGAGGCACCTGCTACACCGGGTATAGACGAGACTCCGGGTGCGGATGTGACTCCCGGTATAGACGAGACTCCGGGTGCAGATGTGACTCCCGGTATAGACGAGACTCCGGGGGCAGATGCTACACCGGAAATAACACCGACTCCTACACCCACACCAACCCTTGCTTCACTGACAGTTGTCGGACAATATCCCGGTGCTTACCAGACTGTGTTGGCGAATGAGACAGTTCACGTATTTTTCTACCATGATATGTCATTGCTCACACAGTACAAGACAGTATCTATAGAGGATCCTATGATGGCAGGTTTTGCTTCGTATTATATCTATGCAGAAGTAGAAGACCACGAAGGCACAAAATCATTCCCACTTGGTGGCGGCGCAGTTGTTGAAGCAGGTAAGTTCCCACTTCAGTTCAACGTACCGGTATCTGTTCTGGGAGAACCTACAAAAATAAGTATTTATGTTGGTGCGAATGCAATTACGGCACAGTTGTATGAGATAAAGTATGTGTATGCAGGCTATTAAACAGGGAATAATTCTTAAAGGCATAGGCGGTCTTTATTTTGTATATTCGGAAGGCGATATTTACGAATGTAATGTTCGTGGTATTTTCAGAAAAGATAAATTCAAACCACTTCCGGGTGACCGTGTTGAAATGACAGAATGTGACGATATTGGCAAAAAAGCGACAATATCGTCCTTTTTTACACGTAAAAACAGATTCTACAGACCTGATGTGGCAAACGTTGACAAGATAATAATCGTCATTGCGTCAAAAAAACCCGCTGCGGACTTTATGCTCGTAGACAAGATGCTTATCACTGCGTTTATGAATGACGTTGAGCCGGTGCTGATCGTAAACAAATCAGACCAGGACAGCTCCTTTGCACAGGACATTTTCGATTGCTATTCAAAAGCTATAAAATGTATCATTGCAAACAGTGTCGACGGGACAGGCATTGATGAAATAAAAAAAGAAATCGAAGGTCTTACTTGCGTGCTCGCAGGACAGTCGGGAGTAGGCAAGTCAACACTTCTTAACAACATGCTTGGCATGAAAGCGATGGAAACAGGTGAGCTCAGCAACAAGACTGACAGAGGCAGACACACGACAAGACATTCAGAAATTTTCATCCCCGACGAAGGTCTTTTCACCGGTGAAACATTGATTATAGATTCGCCGGGCTTCAGCATGTATGATATAGAAATGATCCCCCCTAAAGACTTGTCAAAATACTACCCGGAGATGTATAATATAAAGAATGGCTCGTGCAGATTCCAGGATTGCAGCCATACCGGAGAGCCGGGGTGCGCAGTCAGGGAAGCGCTTGAAAATGGCGAGTTTGCTCCTGCCAGATATCAGCGCTACGTTGAGATTTACAACGAGCTGGTTATCAAAGACAAGAATAAATATAAATAAACGTGAAAGGGATGTAGTTATGGACGTCAGAGTATCACCTTCAATATTATCAGCAGATTTTTCAATGCTAGGTGACGAGATTAAGAGAGTAGAAGAAGCAGGCGCTGACCTTATTCATATAGATGTAATGGATGGACATTTTGTGCCTAATATTACGCTGGGTATGCCCGTTGTAAAAAAACTCAGAAAGGTTACAAAGTTGCCTTTTGACGTGCATCTTATGATAGAGAATCCTGAAAAATATATAGACGAGTTCGTTGCTGCAGGTGCAGATATTATTACAGTACACCAGGAAGCCTGCGTTCATCTTCACAGAGTAATCCAGATGATCAAAAAGCATGGTATCAAGGCCGGCGTGGCACTCAATCCTATGACAAACGTTGAGACACTTAAATATATCCTTCCCGATATCGACATGATCCTTATTATGTCAGTTAACCCGGGCTTCGGCGCACAGTCTTATATCCCTGTTGTTACACAGAAGATTGCAGATTGCAGACAAATGTGCATCCGCGAAGGTTATCCGGATATGGATATTGAGGTAGACGGCGGCGTTGATGCAAATACATACATCAAAGTAGTAAACGCAGGCGCAAACGTACTCGTTGCCGGCAACGCTATTTTCACATCAGATGACCCTAAGAGTCTTATCTCACTTATGAAAAGCAAATAATACACATAATCTTTGAAAGGATTTGGTAAATAACATGTTTTCCGAAAGAATCGTAAAAAGCCTGGCATCAGGCTCAATGATACGCGCAATGTTTGAACAGGGTAATGCTTTGAAAAAGCTCTACGGCCCTGAAAACGTATATGATTTTGCGCTGGGCAACCCCGATTTAGAGCCGTCACAGGAAATAATTGAAGATATGAAGGCTCTTGTTTCGCAGCCTGATATTCATAAATATATGGCAAATGCCGGACATGCAGACGTAAGGCAGAAGGTTGCTGACTTTATGAAAAGCAAGACTGACGTGGCATTTGAAGCAAAGCACATCATTATGTGTACAGGTGCTGCCGCGGGACTTACGATTACAATGAATTCAATACTGAATCCCGGTGATGAAGTTATTGTAATAGCACCATTTTTTGGCGAATACAGATCATACGTTACGCAGTACGGCGGCGTTATCGTGCCGGTTCGCGCACTGCCCGATACGTTCCAGCTCGACGTTGAGGCCATAGGCAATGCCATTACTGAAAAAACCAAGGCGATTATTATAAATTCACCAAATAATCCCAGTGGCGCAGTATATCCGGAAGAAGACCTGCTCAGACTTAATTCAGTATTACTCGGAGCAGAAGCAAAGTTCGGCCAGCCAATATATGTAATCTCTGACGAGCCGTATGTGAAGGTATCTTATGACGGCGTTGTTATTCCAGAGATAGCGGCGATTTTCGACAATGCGATTATTGTAAACTCTTTCAGTAAATCATTGTCACTGCCGGGCGAGAGAATCGGCTACGTTGCAGTAAATCCGCTCATAAAGGATTCTGACATTCTCGTAGATGCGCTTATTTATTCAAACCGTACTCTCGGATTTGTAAACGCTCCGTCACTTTTCCAGAAATTGGTAGCAGACCATCTCGATGACGTTGTGGGACTTGATTCATACAAAGAACGTAGAGATGTATTTTATAAGATTCTTACAGATATTGGCTATGAATGCACACTCCCGAAAGGAGCCTTTTATCTGTTTGTAAAGTCTCCGATAGAGGACGACGGTGCTTTTTGCGATATGGCACTTAAGCACAATATAGTAATTGTAAGCGGCAAAGGCTTTGGATACCCGGGATATTTCAGAATTGCATATTGCGTATCCATGAGTCAGATAACAGGCTCAAAAGAAGCTTTTAAGGCACTTTATAATGAAGCTACAGGTAAGTAAATAATAAAGGAGAAGATAAATAATGGAAAAACTCAGTTTAAATACAATCAGAGAAAAATATCTCGCATTTTTTGAATCAAAGCAGCACTTAAGACTGCCAAGCTTTTCACTCGTACCACAAAATGACCCGAGCCTCCTGCTCATCAACGCAGGTATGGCACCACTTAAGCCTTACTTCCTCGGCACACAGACACCGCCTTGCAAGAGAGTGACAACGTGCCAGAAATGTATCAGAACACCTGATATCGACAACGTAGGCAAGACAGCGCGTCACGGTACTTTCTTTGAAATGCTCGGCAACTTTTCATTCGGTGACTATTTCAAAAAAGAAGCCATCACATGGGCATGGGAATTTTTAACAGAAGTTATGGAAATTCCCGGTGAAAAGCTGTGGGTTACAATCTACGAAGATGACGATGAGGCTTTTGATATCTGGACAAAAGAAGTAGGCCTTCCGGCTCACAAGATTAAAAGACAGGGCAAAGAAGAGAACTTCTGGGAGCTCGGCCTCGGCCCATGCGGTCCTGACTCAGAGATTCACTATGACAGAGGTGAAAAGTACGGTTGCGGCAGCCCGGACTGCGGCGTTGGCTGCGACTGCGACAGATTTATCGAAATCTGGAACCTCGTTTTCACACAGTTTGACCAGCAAAAAGACGGTTCATATCTCAGACTTGCAAATCCTAACATCGACACAGGTATGGGCCTTGAGAGACTTGCATGCGTAATGCAGGACGTTGACAACATGTTCGAAGTTGACACAATCAGAAAGATTATCGACACAGTATGCGGCATTTCAGGTAAAAATTACGGAGACGATACACAAAATGACGTTTCTATCCGCGTAATCACAGACCACATCAGAAGTACAGTCATGATGATCAGCGACGGCGTTATCCCTTCAAACGAAGGCAAGGGCTACGTACTCAGAAGACTCTTAAGAGGCGCTGCACGTCACGGCAGAAAGCTCGGCATCAAGGGCTGCTTCTTATATGAACTTTGCGACGTTGCAATCGAACTTTCATGCGGCGCATATCCTGAACTCAAAGAAAAACAGGCATATATCAAAAAGGTTATCAAGACAGAAGAAGACAGATTTGCATCTACAATCGAAGCCGGCATGAACATGCTCGACGGCTTTATCAGCGACATCGAAAAGAACGATGGTGAAAAGATTCTCCCCGGCGACGTTGCATTCAAGCTTCACGACACATATGGTTTCCCTCTCGATCTTACAAGAAACATCTGCAGCGAAGCAGGCATCGCAGTAGACGAAGAAGGCTTCCGCACTCAGATGAACATTCAAAGACAGATGGCACGCGACGCTATCAAACGCGACACGTCATGGGCAGACCAGGAAGTTGTACTTCCAAAAGAATGTTCTGCAACTGTTTTCGAAGGATACGAACAGTACAGCAGCGAAGCTACAGTTCTTTATATCATCAATGACAAGGGCGAATTTGTACAGGAAGCAAATGCCGGTGAAAATATCGTTGTTGTATGCGACAAGACTCCTTTCTACGCAACAAGCGGTGGTCAGGCAGCAGACACAGGTATCATCGAAAACGACTACGCTACTGTAGTTATTTCTGACACAACAAAGACAGAAGATGGCAAATTCAAGCATATCGGTAACGTAACAGAAGGCACAATCGCTGTAGGTCAGCAGGTTACAATGACAATCGACAAGGCAAAACGTCTTGCTACAGAAGGTAACCACAGCGCAACACACCTGCTCCAGAAAGCACTTCGCACAGTCATCGGTGAGCACGTTCACCAGGCAGGTTCTTCAGTAAACGCTGACAGACTCAGATTTGACTTCAACAACCTTCAGGCAGTGACAAGCGAAGAGCTTGCAAAGGTTGAAGAGCTTGTAAACGAAGCAATTTACTCACACTACGACGTAGTAACAAAAGTTATGGACGTAGAAGAAGCTAAAAAATCAGGTGCTATGGCTCTGTTCGGTGAAAAATACGGTAAAAACGTAAGAGTTGTCAACATGGGCGAATACAGCATCGAGCTTTGCGGCGGTACACACGTAAAGAACACTTCAGCAATCGGTCTTTTCAAGATTGTTAAAGAAAGCGCTGTAGCAGCAGGCGTACGCAGAATTGAAGCTGTAACAGGTAATGTTGCAAGAAATATTTACAAGTCATACGAACAGGCGCTTGCGCAGGCAGCTGACAACTTCAAATCGGATTATTTCGCAGTACCTGCAAAAGTAGCAGACATCATCGCTGAGAACAAACAGCTCACAAAAGAGCTTGAACAGGTAAAGAAGGCTGCTGCAGGTTCAAATCTTGACGATATCATCAAGAGCGCAAAGACAGTAGGCGACGTAAGTATCGTTGCTGCACGCTTTGATTCACTTGGCGCAGACGGACTTCGCGAGATGTGCGAATCAATCCGCGACAGACTCGAGTGCGGCGTTGCTCTCGTAGCATCAGGCGCAGAAGGCAAAGTAACAATCGTTGCCATGGCTACAAAGTCAGCCGTTGAAAAGAAAATCAACTGCTCAATGGTAGTTAAAAAGGCAGCTGCAATCTGCCAGGGTGGCGGCGGCGGACGTCCTGACATGGCTCAGGCAGGCGGCAAGGCTCCGGAAAAGATCGACGAGATGATCTCAAGAGCAGAAGAATTTATTTCATAAGGAGAGGTTACAATGGACAATTGTATTTTCTGTAAAATAATCAAAGGTGAGATACCTTGTAAAAAGGTTTACGAAGATGATGATTGCATGGCTTTTCACGATATAAATCCACAGACACCTGTACATATCGTGGTAGTATCAAAAAAACATCTTCCGAGCGTACTTGCTTTTTCTGAAGATGACGCAGCGCATCTGGGCAGAATTCAGCTTGCTATTGCAAAAATCGCAAGACAGCTGGACCTGGCAGAAAATGGTTTCAGAGTAATTAACAATTGTGGCAGGGATGCAAAGCAGTCTGTTGCGCATATACATTACCATATACTTGCAGGAAGAGATATGGGTGAAAAAATAGTATGATTGAATTTATTGATATGTGCGCAAATAATCTTGCGCTACTTATCACTACAGTGTTGGTTCTGGGAGTTATCCTGGTAAACGGCTGGACAGATGCACCGAATGCAATCGCGACAGTTGTTTCTACACGCTCCTTAAAGCCACGCACCGCTATCCTGATGGCAGCGGTATTCAATTTTCTCGGAGTTCTTACAATGTCGTTTTTCAGCAAAAAAGTTGCTGATACGATTTATAAAATGGTTGATTTTGGCGGCGATAACAATAAGGCGCAGATTGCGCTTTGCGCCGCCTTATTTGCTATCGTTTTATGGGCTGTGGGCGCATGGTTTTTCGGCATACCTACGAGCGAAAGCCACGCTCTTATTGCCGGTATAACAGGTGCGGCGATTGCGATGAGTGGTGCTTCGGGTATCAATATGAACGAGTGGATAAACGTACTTTACGGACTTGTTTTATCTGCAGTAATGGGTTTTGCACTTGGTTTTGCATCTTCAAAAATCATAACAGCGATATGCCGCGGTATGAACAGACGCAAGGCAGACCGCTT
Source organism: Clostridia bacterium (assembly GCA_045546695.1). GTDB lineage: Bacteria > Bacillota > Clostridia > UBA1212 > UBA1255 > SIG424. Next base: position 23,950 of record JAZQDE010000007.1, read on the forward strand.
TTTCAAAGGTGCGCAGATATGCGGCGGAGCGGCGATGGCATTTATGCACGGCGCACAGGACGGACTTAAATTTATCGGCGTTTTCCTGCTCGGAAAAACGCTTGCCCAGGGCACGTACCAGCCAAATGAAGGCTTTACATCAATTCCAATCTGGTTGATGATTCTCGTCTCTGCAGTGATGGCGCTCGGCACATCAATCGGAGGATACAAGATAATCAAATCGGTCGGCATGGATATGGTAAAGCTTGAACGGTACCAGGGCTTTGTTGCCGATATCGCAGGCGCAATCTGCCTGCTCGCAGCATCAGTCAGCGGACTTCCCGTCAGCACGACACACACAAAGACCACTGCGATAATGGGCGTCGGCGCAGCTAAGAGACTTTCTTTGGTAAACTGGTCAATCGTAAAAGAAATGGTGGCAGCATGGGTATTGACTTTCCCGGGCTGCGGTCTGATCGGTTTTATTATGGCAAAAATATTTGTAATGATTTTTTAATTGATACGGAGGGTATATTAAATGGCAAAGAGAAAAGAAGTAGATTATCTTTCATTGTTTTCAGAAGCGATAGATTATTCAATCGTGCTCGGCGACATGCTTGATGATCTTGTAAAACAATATTCACCTCATTTTTGCGAAAACAGCCTTCCTGAGATTCTCAACGTTATGCATAAAAAAGAGCATGAAGCAGATGCGATATACTCAAAAATCTCATACGAGTTGAACGTTGCATTCATAACGCCTATAGAAAGGGAGGATATCCTGAATATTGCAAAAAGCATTGACGACGTTACAGATGCAATTGAAGAGATTGCTTTTGCCTTTAACATGTACAATATCAAGAAAATGCGCGCAGATATACAGGAATTTGTCGCGATTCTTAGCAAGTGTCTTGTAAAATCCAAAAAAATACTTGAAGAATTCAAATCGTTCAGAAAATCTGCAACGATACGCAAACTGATTGACGAACTCGGAGACCTTGAGCATGAAGGCGATACGCTGTACAGAAGCACTGTCAAAGAACTTTTTGCAGGTGAAAAGGACCCGGTTGAGCTTCAGAAGTGGCGTATTATATACGAATTGATGGAAGATTGCTTCGACCTTTGTAAGGATCTGGGTGGCGCAGTGGAAACGGCGATTATCAAGAATTCGTGATTCTTATTTCACCAAAAAAATCAGTAAGCAGTTTTGTACACTCTTCTTCGAGTATTCCGCCATAAACTGTCACCTGCGGATAGAGGAGATTATAAACAGATAAAGCAGCACCGTCCGTTTTGTTGAACGCACCGAAATACACGTTGCTTATGCGGGCGGCTTTTATTGCGCCTGCGCACATAGGGCAGGGCTCCAATGTGACGTAAATATCGCAATCGTCCAGATGCCACGTACCAAGCTTTTCACATGCAATATTAACAGCGCAAATCTCCGCGTGACCCGTAACGAGCGCGTCCTTTTCACGGATATTGTGAGCGGCAGCGATTATTTCACCGTCTTTGACGATGAGCGCGCCCACCGGCACGTCGATATCGCATTTTTTCGCTTCCTCTATAGCTTTACGCATGTAATTTGTATGCGGCATGTCGCACCCCTTGAAAAGATATAATTGTGTTTGTAAGAATCAAACAACGGTGCTATAATTATACGATACACAGTTTAATAAAACAACGAAAAAAGAGGAGCATTATGGTAGATATTCAGATAAAACCCGACAGTGAAAAATATACGTTAGAAGAATTATACAGAATAATCGAAATATTGCGCTCTCCGGAGGGCTGTCCGTGGGACCGCGTGCAGACGCACAAGAGTCTTACAAAGGGCATGGTAGAGGAGGCGTATGAGACTGTCGACGCTATAAATAAAGAGAGCACGCCCAAGATGATAGAAGAGCTCGGCGACGTACTTTTGCAGGTTATTTTCCACTCTATTATCGGCACAGAAGACAAGGAGTTTGGCTTTGATGACGTTATCGACGGCTGCGCCCGCAAGATGATATTCAGACATTCACACGTTTTTGGCGACGTCAGCGCACAAGACAGCAAAGAAGCTCTTGTAAACTGGGAGAAGATGAAGACAGAAGAGAAGGGCTTTACATCGCTTTCAGAAGAGCTCGACGATATCCCCGAGGTGTTTCCGGCTACTTTACGTGCACAAAAAGTGTACAAGCGAATCAAAAAAGCCGGTAAAAATATTCCCGACGACATGACAAATAACATAGATTTTTCACAAGATATTGGTAAAATACTTTTCGCTGTGTGTTGTGAAGCTGAAAAACAAGGCATTGACAGTGACCTGGCTCTTCGCGAATATACAAAAAATGTTATGGATAAGGCAAAGAGGGACGAATTATGAGAATAGACAAATATCTTAAAGTTTCACGCGTAATTAAAAGACGAACCGTTGCCAATGATGCATGCGATGCCGGCAGAGTGACAATCAATGGTAAAGTTGCCAAGGCGAGTACCGAGGTTAAGGTCGGCGATATCGTTGAGGTAGGATTTGGCAGCAGCAAGACAAAATTTGAAGTAATGTGTATCAATAACAGCACAAAAAAAGAAGACAGTAAAGAAATGTTCAGAATTATTTCGGACGGAGGATTATGATGAAGAGAAATGTAAAGGTAGCATTAATCATATTGGCAGTTTGCCTTCTGGTGACATGCTTTGTAGCTTGTAATGACAAGAAAGTATCTTACGTTGCAAAAATTAACGGTGAAAACGTACCGGACGGTATTTTCATGGCGATGTTCAATGAAGTACTTGATGAAGTTTATAAACAGGAAGATTCAGAACTTGACTATACGCTCGAAGGTGAAAAGTTTTTCGACCAGTTAAAAGAAGTAAAAACGGAATCAGGAGAGCTTTATATTGATTATTTTGTGAGCGAATCACTGTCAAGAGCAAAGCTTATGATTGCTGCTAAACAGATGGCTATAGCTGACAAAAAATGGCTTACAGATGAAGAGTATAAGAAGTATAAAGATGAAGCTAAGTCAGAGCTTGAATATTACTTATCATATTATGCACAATACGGTTATGCATTTGAGTCCATAAATCACATGGCAGGTATGCTATATGGTATGACAGCCGACGATTATATGGAATATTATGCAATCAACGCCGGTATCAGTGCATTCCAGGATAAGCTTGGCGAGGGCATTGAATATACAGATGAACAGCTCAAGGCTTTTTACGAGGAAAATATTGAATTGTACAGAGTCGTTACTGTAAGACATTCACTCTTTTCAACAGAAGACCTTGACGATACTAAAAAAGCTGAATTACTTGCAGAAGTAGAAGGCTATATTGAAAAATATAACAACGGCGAGATGACGATGGATGATATCGTTAAGATGAGCGATGACTCTGAAGACGGATATTATGACGTAGTTGCAAACGGACAGTTTGTTCCTGAATTTGAAGACTGGGCTGTTTCACGCAAAGAAGTTTCCGACGCGCTTGAGATTGTTGAGACAGATTATGGTTATCACGTAATGCAGTGCACAGGAATCAAGGGCATGGAGGATGAAAAGGTCCTTGCGAGTGTTGAACTTGGATATGTTGATGATGCTGTCAGCAAGATTATCGAAGAAGAAGCTAAGAATGAAAAGTATAAGGTTACTGACGTTGATTCAAAGCACGCGCAGAAGATTATCTTAAGAAGTCTTACAGGTGATTTTGAAGATGAAGAAGATGAAGATGCTACTGCAGCTCCGAGCGCTACACCGGTAGAGTACAATGACGCACCTGCTGATACGACAGTTATCGCAAAAATCGGTGATAATATTATTTATAAGTCATATTACAGAGAGTTCTTTGCACAGGCTGTATCAGAGGTACTGCTCAATGACCTTGAGATACCTGAGGACCTTGAAGTTAAAGAACAATACGAATATGTTATCGAATACATGAAAAAAGAGTGCGAAGATGGCAAGACTTATTCAGAAGTAACTCATGAAAAGGCTATGGAATTGCTCCTTAAGTTTATGGTTACAAAGAAGCTTGCCGCAGAGTCCGAACATGCACTCACTGAAGAAGAAATTAAATCATATATGACTGAACTTGACACCCAGATCGACCAGATGCTTTCATATTATGGCTCATATTACGACGTATCTACGAGAGATGAATTCATGGAATTATACGTAGGTATGAAGGTTGAAGATTACAAGCAGGTTTACGTTGACCAGATTCTGGTAAGCGACTATTCAGAGGCGGTTTTAAAAGATATTGCTGTATCTGACGAGGAGATTTCAGAATATTATATCCAGAATGAAGAAGAGCTTAAGATTGTTACTGTAAGACGTATCCTCAGAACAACAGTCGACAAAGATGGTAACAGCTATTCAGACGAAGAAAAAGCTGAGGTTTATAAAGTAGTCGAAGCGATTCTCAGCAAAATTGATGCAGGCGACTCCCTTGCAGCAATCGCAAAGGCATGGTCACAAGATAGTGGCGTTGATACAGACGAAGGTCTTGCTGATATCATAAAGGCATATTCACCTTACAATGATGAAATAAGTGCGTGGATTTACAGCCAGACAGAGATTGGTGCAAAGAATGTATTTGAGACAGAAGATGGATATGAGATTTTCGTAATTGAAGGTATCACAACACTGTCAGAACAAAAAGGTATCGTTTCTGATGAAGAATACGTAAACTGCGATGCAGTAAAAGAGCAGATTACAAACGCTATAAAAGCAGAAAAATTCGACAAAAAGATAGATGACTATATCAAAGAAAACAATCTGGAGCTTTCTGATATTGACTGGGATGCTGCAAACGACGTAGAAAAGGACTATTTCACTTATGAAGAGTAATTTGATTCGCATTGCGCTTATGATTATGATGACCGGTTTGTTTTTTACAGCATGTGGCAGTAATAACACGCCGGATAGTACTGGTGGTACGAAGATGTATATTACAGATATTACCGCAGATGAGTATTACAATAATGGCTATACCTACAATTCAATTGTAGGTATAGACCAATTTGAAAGAACCTTGATGCCTACTTCTGTTGCCCGCGAGGGTGAACATGAGGTTGGCATTTTTTATTTCCTCTGTATGGGTGGTCATGATTCGGGAGCCATATATGACAACAGTAAAATACTGGCAATGGAGAACGGAGTTGAGCTACTGACTCAAACGGATAACCAGTACTCAAGGGCAAATGGCCAACATTGGTGGGGCGAGCCATTATATGGATATTACAGCTCATCAGACGAGTGGGTAATAAGACGCCATCTTGAGTTGCTGGCTCACGCGGGCATCGACTTTCTTGTTTTCGACGTATCAAATGCCGTTACGTATGACATGGCATATATGCGGACTATGAAGGCTATTGACGAGCTTCGTTCAGAAGGCTTTGACGTACCGCAGTGTGCTTTTTACACAAACTCGGCTTCTCCTGACGTAATTACCAAATTATACAAGGCTACGTATGCAAAGGAAAAATATAAGAACGCCTGGTATTATATGGACGGAAAACCACTGATTATCGGCAAAGATATTGCAGCTCTGGACAGTGAAATTGCAGACTTTTTCACGATAAGAGATTCACAATGGCCGAATGAACCATTTATTGAAAATGGTTTCCCATGGATGGAATGGACGTATCCGGCTCCTGTGCATAATGGCATTATAAACGTATGTGTCGCAGCTCATCCGGCTCTGCCTATGTCATACTCACTGACGCACGGCGCTCAGAACTGGGGACGCGGCTGGGACGTTGAGAAACAGGAAAATATTTCTGAGGACGTTGACAAAGGTACTTATTTCCAGTCTACGTGGGATGTGGCACTCAAAGAAGATCCGCGCATGATTTTCATCACAGGCTGGAATGAATGGACTGTCGGAAAGACATACGATCCGGGTTACGGTGAATATATTTTTGTTGACTGTGTCAACAAAGAATTTTCACGAGATGCGGAGATTATGAAGGGTGGATACAACGACGCCTTCTATATACAGACGGCGATAAATTCCAGAAATTACAAATCTCAGATTATTTCCGCGAATTCTTGCTTTGAAAGCACGCACGTGAACGGTGCTGACATTTTATGGGATAACGTGAAGGCTGTTTTCCGCGACATAGGAGATTTTAACAAGGCAAGAAAGAGCAGTGGCTCTACGTCTGCTATCAAATATGAGCAGGAACCTGCCCGCAATAACGTTGTTGAGATCAAAGTGTGCGAAGATGCGCAGAATATATATTTCCGCCTTGTGTCCACTGATAACATAAGCACTTATGAAGCCGGTGACACAAAATGGATGAATCTTTTCATAGGAACAGGAAATGTTTCTGCCAAAGGTTGGGAAAGCTACGAGTACGTTATAAACCGCGAAGTTGACACAGCAGCCGGCATGGGCTCAATCGAAAAGCTGAACGCCGACTTTACAGGTGAAAAGCTGGCTGAAACAGCAAGCTTCGTGATTGACGGTAATACAATGGTAATCACAGTGCCAAAAAGCGCTGTAGGACTGACAGAAAATAACATTTTCTATTTTAAATTTGCTGATAATATTACGTATGCAAATGATATTATGGATTATTACGTATCAGGAAAAAGCCTTCCGATGGGAAGACTCAGTTACCAGTATCTGGGAGGATAAGACGGCAGATAGCTTTCTAAAACGTATCCGGCTTCTGACTGACGGACTGTCAGGATTGCAGAAGATTCGTTTCCTGAAAATGTAATAAAATACCGGTCGGCATCTTTGCTGACTGATTCGATTTCAAGTATACCGGCAGAGGGCTCTGAATCTCCGCCGGTATGTTCATATCTGACAATATCTGTATCGCTGTTATAAAACGAGCTGTCTTTGATCTGCGGCGGTGCTGAAAACGTCTTATCAAACAAATCCTGCACAATCTGCGAAGGAATCTCGTAATAGAAATTATCGTCGTCTATTTCATGCTTGTATTCTGTGTATTCGTTATAAAAATTATAGTAGCTTAAGATAAAAACAAGACCATCGTCCGCAGAACATTTTTCGCTACCTGCTTCTACTCCGCCAAAAAATGGTAGATAAAAAGATATACACAATTTTCTTTTATCAAAATAATCTCTGACAATTTCTTCCTGTGTCATATCAGGTAGTGGGGTAGGAGTTGTTATCTGCGGATTATCCGGCTCGGGTGTGAGCGTAACAACAGGCTCGGCTGTGGGAGTGTTTTCACCGAAAAGATTGTTGCACGATACAAGAAAAAAAGCGCAAAGGATAAAAGTTACAAATAATGATATTTTCCGGATTGATTTTGCCATATGAAACTCCCGTGTGAAGATTATATACGGATTATACCATTGATAAAAAAAGTAATAAAGTTAAATTGTAAATTAAAGAAAAATATGTAATAATACACACGTTATGAATAAAGAGAAACTCAAAGGCATAATAAAAACAGTAATACAATTTATATTGAATCCCAGGCTGCTGCTTTGTCTGGGACTTGGATGGATAATCACAAATGGCTGGTCGTACGTTCTTTTTGCACTGGGAACATATTTCGGCATAGGCTGGATGGTCGCAGTCGGCGGCGGATATATGGCCTTTTTATGGTTTCCTTTCACACCGGAAAAAGTAATAACAGTTGTAATTGCAATCGCGCTTCTGAGATTCTTCTTTCCAAATGACCAGAAAACGCTTGCAATTCTGAAAAATCTATATGAAAAGGCAAAAGCTGCTGTGAAAAACCGCAAAAATATAACTGAAGAACAGAAGAAGAAAAGAAGAAAACGCAGGATAATTGTTCTGTCTGCTTTAGTCGGCCTTATTGTAATAGCGACCTCTGTCGCTGCTTGGGGAAATAAAGCACTTGTGACTACAAAAATCACCGTGACAAGTGCAGAAATACCGCAGAGTTTCGATGGCTTCAGAATCGTACAGATATCAGACCTTCACAATGCAGAATTTGGTAAAAACAACCATAGACTCATAGATGACATTAAAGAAGCAGATCCGGATATTATTGTTCTGACAGGCGACATGATCGATGGCAACAGAACAGATATGGACGTTACTCTTGATTTTTCACAAAAAGTGGTAGAGATTGCACCGACGTATTTTGTTACGGGCAACCACGAAGCCGGTCTTGGTGAAAAATATTTTTCAATGAAAATTCGTCTGGAAGAGATAGGCATTAAAATTCTTGACCAGACTCACGATATTATAGAAATAAATGGTGAAAAAATCTGTATTGCAGGCATCAATGACCTGGGATTTTTTGTGGCAGGGAAGTATAACGAAGAAAATCCGGCTAATTATACGGATACTCTTTCTGAAATGTTGGATCAGACAGAGGACTATTATACGATTCTGCTCAGTCACAGACCTGACTTGTTTGAACGATACGTTGAAGCCGGTGTTGATCTCGTCTTTACGGGACACGCACATGGCGGACAGATAAGGATTCCGTTTGTTGGCGGAGTATACTCGCCGGGGCAGGGAATGTTTCCTGAATTTGACAGTGGAATTTATAAAAATGGCGACACACAGATGATCGTAAGCAGAGGTCTTGGTAACAGCCGTTTCCCGCTTAGGGTAAACAACAGACCCGAAATTATACTCGCAGTTCTCAACTCAGAATCATAAAACATTTTTTAACAAAATATACATCTTTTTTATCACTTATCCGACAACAGAATATTGTAAAAAAGTTTTAAAAGTGATACAATCGCAAAGCCTATGTGTTAATTTGGAACAATAGGTGGCTTTTTGCATGGTTGTAAATAGCCGTAGCATTAGAGAAAGTGGAAAAAAAGAGGTAGAAAGTATGAACAAAATTACAATTATCGGAAGTGGAAAGGTTGGCGCAACAATCGCTCATTCATTGGTTGTTTCCGGGCTCTCATCGGAAATCGTATTGATTGATATCAATCACGCTAGAGCAGAAGGCGAAGCGCTTGATATCGAACAAGGTATCTTTTTCTGCAATCCAGGAAAAATTTATGGCGGCACATACGATGATGCCGTAGGTTCTGATATCGTTATTATCACATCCGGTGTGGGCAGAAAGCCCGGTCAATCAAGACTTGAACTTGCTCAGGTTAATATTGACATTTTAAAGAGCGTTATTCCGGAAATTACACGTCGTGTTCCTGAGGCAATATACGTTTTGGTAAGCAATCCTGTAGACGTACTTACATATGCATTCTGCAAGTGTTCCGGTATCCCGCTCCACAGAGTAATCGGTTCCGGTAATACAATTGATACAGCTCGTCTCAGCGCATATCTTTCAGAAAAATATGAAATCGGTCACGAGAATGTACATGCTTACGTACTTGGCGAACACGGTGATTCTTCATTCGTTCCGTGGTCAATCGCAAACATCTGCGGCATTCCGTTGGATCAGTGCAGCAAAGCTTTCGACGTTGATTACGAGCTTAATCGCGAGGAAGCAGAAGAGTACGTTCGTAAAGCAGGCGGAAAGGTTATTGAGCGCAAAGGTGCTACATATTATGCAATTTCAATTGCTGTATGTGCAATATGCAGAGCTATTATTGACGGTGTGCCTACTGTTCTTCCTGTATCAACAATGATGAACGGCGAGTACGGTATCAATGATGTTTGCCTTAGTACTCTTAATATTATTGATCGCAACGGTGTTAAGAGTAAAGTGGATATTCCGCTTACTGACGATGAGATTGCGCAACTTCAAAAGAGTGCAGCTGCTCTCAAAGCAACGATAGCAAGCGTTGAGATTTAAGTAATTTTCACAGAGATTACGGGAGGATTAAAAATGGAATATCGTATCGAACATGACTCTATGGGCGAGGTAAAGGTACCTGCCGATAAGCTTTGGGCAGCCCAAACACAAAGAAGTCACGAGAATTTTGAAATTGGTGTTAATATTGAAACAATGCCTATGGAGATTATCCACGCATTTGGTATCCTTAAAAAGGCAGCCGCTCAGGCGAACTACAAGCTTCGTCCTGAAAAAATGACTGCTGAAAAGCTCGCGGCTATTTCAACTGCATGCGACGAGATAATTGCAGGCAAGCAGAACCACAATTTCCCGCTTGTTGTATGGCAGACAGGCTCAGGCACGCAGTCAAACATGAACTCAAACGAAGTTATCGCAAACCGCGGTAATGAGATTGCCGGCAAAAAGCTTCTTCATCCGAACGATGACGTAAACATGAGCCAGTCATCAAACGATACTTTCCCGACCGCTATGCATATCGCAGCTGTATTGATGCTTGAAAACAAGCTCATACCTGCTGCAAACACATTAATTGATACATTCAGACGCCTCGAAGCAGAAAACGAAGGCATTGTAAAGAGCGGACGTACACATCTTCAGGATGCGACTCCGATCACTTTCAGCCAGGAAATCAGCGGCTGGAGATCAAGCCTTGAAAAAGACGTTGAACTTATAGAACGTTCTATCGCACCACTTTGCGAACTCGCTTTAGGCGGCACAGCAGTAGGCACAGGCCTCAATGCACCTAAAGGTTTTGGCGAGGTAGTAGCTGCGGAAGTTGCAGAACTCACAGGCAAGCCTTTCGTAACAGCTGCCAACAAGTTCCATTCACTTACTTCAAAAGATGAGATAGTATTTGCTCATGGAGCTATCAAAGCCCTTGCTTGCGACATGATGAAAATCGCAAACGACGTAAGATGGCTTGCAAGCGGCCCCAGAGACGGTCTCGGCGAGATATTTATTCCTGAAAACGAACCCGGCTCATCAATCATGCCAGGTAAAGTTAACCCCACACAGTGCGAAGCCGTTACAATGGTAGCCGTACAGGTTATGGGCAACGACGTAGCAGTAGGCATGGCAGCTTCACAGGGTAATTTCGAACTCAACGTATTCATGCCTGTATGTATTTACAATTTCCTGCAGTCAGCAAGACTTCTTGCAGACGCAATTCTTTCTTTCAACAAAAATTGTGCTGTAGGCATCAAAGCAAACAAAGAAAAGATGCACCACAATCTGCACAATTCACTGATGCTCGTTACAGCTCTCAATCCATATATTGGATATGAGAACGCTGCAAAAACAGCAAAAAAAGCATTTAAAGATAACATTTCACTTAAAGAAGCATGCGTAGAGCTTGGCTTCCTTACAGCTGAAAAATTTGATGAAGTTTTCCATCCCGAACAGATGGTTTAATAAAAGGAGGCAATATTAAATGAAGGTAGCATACTTTCCGGGCTGTACATTGAAAACAAAAGCCAAAGAGCTTGACAGATATGCAAGGAAGTGCGCTGAAATACTTGATGTTTCTCTTGAGGAGATTGAAGACTGGCAATGCTGCGGTGGCGTATTTACTACCTCGCGCGACGAAGTGGCAACCAAACTCTCTTCTGTAAGAGCCTTATCTGCTGCCAAGAAAGATAACAACATTCTGGTAACTGTATGTTCAGCTTGCCATAATGTAATAAAGCAGACAAATTATGCCATGCAAAATGACGCTGAGTTCGCACTCCGCGTCAATAATTATCTTGGTAAAGATGAAGAGTATGACGGCACTACCGAGGTGCTTCACTATCTGGAGCTGCTCAGAGATAAAGTAGGTTATGACAACGTGGCAAAGAAAGTAACTAAGCCACTTGCCGGTAAAAAAGTTGCGGCATACTACGGATGCCTTTTGCTTCGCCCGAACAGCGTAATGCACACAGACGATCCGGAGAATCCTACCATTATGGAGGATCTTATCCGCGCGCTCGGTGGCGAGCCTGTAATATATCCTGAAAGAAACGAATGTTGTGGAGGATATATCACACTTGAAAATCCTGAATTTTCAGCGACAAGAAGCCATAAAGTAACACAAAGTGCTTTCAATCACGGAGCTGATATCATCGTAACAGCCTGCCCGCTTTGCAAATATAATCTGGAAAAGAACGGAACGCCCGTTCCTGTAGTTTATTTCACAGATCTTATGGCAGAGGCAATGGGAGTAAAGGAGGATACAAATGCATAATAAGAATGACAATGTTCGTGCTGAGATTATCCGCAGAAGCGGAGTCAATCCTGTAAAATGCATGCGTTGCGGTAAATGTACTGCTACGTGTCCTGCGTTTGATACGATGGAATATCATCCACATCAGTTTGTATGTATGGTAGAAGAGGGCGATATTGAACCTCTCCTGAAAAGCTCATCTCTTTACCAGTGTCTTACATGTTTTGCATGTGTAGACAGATGCCCAAGAGGCGTTGAGCCGGCAAAACTGGTTGAGGCTATCCGCCTTGAAGTTATACGCAAGCAGGGCGCAAACCATATGAAACCAGACAGCATACCGGCTATGGTAGACGAAGAGCTTCCTCAGCAGGCTATCGTAAGTGCTTTAAGAAAATATCATAAGTAAGGAGGAGAAGACAAATGCAAAAAATTGGTGTATTCGTATGTTGGTGCGGTAGCAATATCGCCGGTACTGTAGACGTAAAGGCAGTAGCCGATGCCCTCAGAAGTGAGCCCGGTGTTGTCTTTTCCACAGATTATCAATATATGTGCTCACAGGCAGGTCAGGAGATCATCAAAGAAGCCATCAAAGAGCACAAATTAACAGGTGTTGTTATTTGTTCATGCTCACCGAGAATGCATGAAGCAACATTCCGCAAGACAGCCCAGGCAGCCGGCCTTAACCCATACATGGTAGAGATTGCCAACATCCGCGAGCAGTGCTCATGGATTCACAAAGATATGGAAACAGGCACACAGAAGGCTATTATCTTAGGTCGCGCGGCAGTTGCAAAAGTAAACCTCAACGCACCGCTTATCCCCGGACAGACTCCCGTAACAAAGAGAGCTCTCGTAATCGGCGGCGGTATCGCAGGTATCCAGTCAGGACTCGACATCGCAGAAGCAGGTTTCCCGGTAGATATCGTTGAAAAGAAGCCTACAATCGGCGGTAAAATGGCACAGATCGACAAGACTTTCCCGACACTCGACTGCGCAGCATGTATCCTGACACCTAAAATGGTTGATGCAGCCCAGAATGAAAATATCAGAATCTTTTCATACAGCGAAGTTGAAGAAGTAAAAGGCTTTGTCGGCAACTTCAATGTAAAAATCAGAAAAAAAGCTCGTTTCGTTAAAGAAGACGTATGTACAGGTTGCGGAATCTGTACAGAAAAATGTCCTCAGAAAAAAGTTCCGAACGAATTCAACCTCGGAATGGACAATCGCAGAGCCGTATATATACCATTTGCACAGGCAGTGCCGAAGGTAGCTACTATTGATGCAGATTACTGCACAATGCTCAAATCAGGCAAATGCGGTCTTTGTGCAAAAGTATGTACAGCAGGCGCTATCGACTATACACAAAAAGACGAGATTGTTGAAGAACAGTACGGCGCAATCGTAGCAGCTACAGGCTTTAATCCTATCAGCCTTGATAAATTTGACGAGTTTGCATATAACCAGTCAAAAGACGTTATCACGTCACTTGAGTTTGAGCGTCTTACAAATGCTGCGGGCCCGACAGCCGGCAAGCTCCTTCGTCCTTCAGACGGAAAACATCCTCACACAATAGTATTCGTTCAGTGCGTAGGTTCAAGATGCGCTGCATGTGCAGAAAAAGGCAAAGAATATTGCTCAAAAATCTGCTGCATGTATACAGCAAAACACGCAATGCTCACAAGAGACAAATATCCGGATACAGACGTTTACGTATTCTATATTGACGTACGTACACCCGGTAAGAGCTTTGATGAGTTCTACCGCCGCGCTGTAGAAGAATATGGCGTACATTACATCAAAGGTATGGTCGGCAAAGTATCTCCTGAAGGTGACAAACTCATGGTTCAGGCATCAGACCTGCTTGCGAACAAACAACTTCACATAGCAGCAGACCTCGTTGTACTGGCAACCGCAATTGAGCCTGATAAATCAGCAAGATCAATTGCTACAATGCTTACAGCCAGCATGGATACAAACGACTTTTTCACAGAAGCACATCCGAAGCTTCGTCCTGTTGAGAGCCCGACGGCCGGCGTATTCCTCTCCGGTGCATGTCAGGGACCTAAGGATATTCCGGAAACTGTTTCACAGGCAAGTGCCGCTGCCGCAAAGGTTATCGGCCTGCTTGCAAAAGATAAACTTACAAGTAACCCGTGCGTTGCACATTCGGACGAACTTATGTGTAACGGCTGCTCATCATGTGCAAACGTATGTCCTTACGGCGCTATTTCATATATTGACAAAGAATTCCGTATGCCTGACAGAACGACAGCAATAAGACGCATTGCGTCAGTCAACCCGGCTGTATGCCAGGGCTGCGGTGCTTGTACAGTTGCTTGTCCTTCAGGCGCTATGGACTTAAATGGATTTGAAAGCGCTCAAATTATTGCGGAGGTGGATGCAATATGTCGATGAATAATGAATACAAACCGATGATCGTAGCGTTTTGCTGCAACTGGTGTTCATATGCCGGCGCAGACCTTGCAGGCAGCAACCGTCTCGCATATCCTGATAATGTAAAAATCATCAGAGTACCTTGCTCATGCAGAGTAAATCCTATGTTTATCTTAAGAGCATTCCAACGTGGCGCTGACGGAGTAATCCTCTGCGGATGTCACCCCGGAGACTGCCACTACACATCAGGTAACTACTATACCAGAAGAAGAATGGCACTCTTATTCTCAATGCTGGAATATCTTGGTATCGAAAAAGAACGTACCCGCGTAGAATGGGTATCTGCGGCAGAAGGTGCAAAATTTGCAGCAACAATGAATGACTTTACACAGACTGTTGCGGCATTAGGTGAAAATAAGAGATTGGAGGACTTAAGATGCAAAAGATAACTCGTGAAAATCTCATAAACAAGGCTATTGAACTTCTTGACAACGGCACAGTAAACAGAGTCCTCGGATGGAAAGCCGGCGAATTCGCATACGACGTAACTCCCGCAGTTTTCACCACAAAAGAAGATCTTGAAAAGAACTTCGTATTTGACGACTTCTGCAACGCAAACTTTTCAAAATATCTCGTTGCCGAGACACGCAAAGCAAACGAAAAAGTACTCGTTTTCTTAAAGCCCTGCGACACATACAGCTTCAACCAGCTTCTTACAGAACATCGTTTTGCAAGAGAAAAAGTATACGCAGTAGGTATTCCTTGCGAAGGTATGCTTGACATCGGCAAGATCAAAGCACTTGCAGGCGAAGGCATTATCGAAGTTGTTTCAGGCGAAGACTCAATCACAGTAAAGAATCTTTACGACGAAGAAAAAACTCTTGCATACGCAGATGTTCTTACAGAAAGATGTCTTAGCTGCAAGAGCAAAAAACACGTTGCATACGACGAACTTATGGGCGAAGAAGGCGACGTGCTCGATTCAAACCGTTTCGACGAAGTTGAGAAAATAGAAAAAATGACGCCGGATGAGCGTTTTGCTTTCTGGCAGGCTCAGCTTTCAAAATGCATCAGATGTAATGCCTGCCGTGACATTTGTCCTGCATGCACATGTGAAAAATGTGTATTCGACAATCCCAAGTCAAGCGTAAACAACAAGGCAATTTCTGACAGCTTTGAAGAAAAAATGTTCCACATTATACGTGCTTTTCACGTGGCAGGCAGATGTACAGACTGCGGCGAATGTTCAAGAGTATGTCCTCAGGGAATACCGCTTCATTTGCTCAACAGAAAGTTCATCAAAGATATCAACAGTCTTTATGGCGACTACCAGGCAGGCGAGGAGGAAGGCTCAAGAGCACCTCTTATCAACTATACGTTTGACGATCCCGAGCCCGGTGAAGCAGTAGGCAGAGGAGTGTGAGAATATGCGTAAATTTTCAATTCAATCATTAGATACAATATTTGCAAAGATTGCCGCAGACGAGAAGCTCTATCTTCCTGTTGACGGTGAAAATGGCAGCGATTACAAACTCTGGGAGCCCGGAGTAAAAATGAGCGACGCTCTTAACACAGTACGCAGCGCAAAAGACTTCTTCTTCCCGCAGACAGAGAATCTTATCGAATTCAAAGTTGCAGGCAAGCAGATTGATATCGTTGATATCAGAGACGAAAAAGAAGATTTTGTAGTATTCGGCGTGCGCGCATGCGACGTAAGAAGCTTTGACATCCTTGACAGAGTTTTCCTGTCAGAACCTGTTGACAGCTACTACGCAAGCAGAAGAGAACACAGCGTAATCGTATCAATGGCATGCACAAGACCTGCAGAAACATGTTTCTGTGGCACATTTGATATCGATGCTGCAAATCCCGCAGGCGACGTTACTTGCTGGAAAACAGAAGACAGCATTTATATGCGTGCAAATACAGAAAAAGGTGAAAAGCTCCTTGCCAAATTAGACAGCCTTACTGAAGAATGTGACGACAGCGCAGTTGTCGCACAGCAGGAAAAAACACGCAAGATCATGGAAAAACTTCCGCTTGCAAATCTTTCTGCAGAAAAATTCGGTGGCGGCAAGACAAAAGACTTTTTCAAATCTCCTGCATGGAAAGAATTGTCACAGTCATGCTTAGGTTGCGGCACATGTACTTTCGTATGTCCTACATGTCAGTGCTATGACATCAAAGACTACGATACAGGCAACGGCGTAATCCGTTTCCGCTGCTGGGACTCATGCATGTATTCAGATTTTACAAGAATGGCACACGGCAACTCCAGAAACTCCCAGACAGAGCGTTTCCGCCAGAGATTTATGCACAAACTTGTATATTATCCTGAAAACAATGAAGGCATTTTCGGCTGCGTAGGTTGCGGAAGATGTCTGGCTAAATGCCCGATTTCAATGAATATTGTTAAGGTTATGAAGAAGTTAGGAGAAGAATGATATGGACATTAATTACGAAGCTTTGATTCCAAAAATCGGTGTAATTACCGACGTACGTATAGACACTCCCGATGTAAAGACTTTCAGAGTAGTAACACCTGACGGTAAAAAAGCCTTTGACCACAAGCCCGGCCAGTGCGCAATGCTCTCAATCCCGGGAGTAGGAGAGGCGATGTTTTCAATAACATCATCTCCGACAAACACAGAATTTATGGAATTCTCTATTAAAAAATGCGGCTGCGTTACTGAGTGGCTTCACCAGGCAGAAGTTGGCCAGCAGATAACAATCAGAGGACCATATGGCAACCCATTCCCGGTAGACGATGCATTTGCAGGCAAAGACCTTCTTTTCGTAGCAGGTGGTATCGGTCTTGCACCTCTTCGCTCAGTAATCAATTACTGCAGACATTACAGAGACAGATACGGCAAGATTGACATCGTTTACGGTTCAAGAAGTAAAGACGACCTCGTAGATTACCAGGAAATCATCAATGAATGGATGGAAGACGACGGCATTGAAGTACATCTTACAATCGACCGCGAACAGGAAGGCTGGAACGGCCACGTTGGTTTCGTACCAAATTATGTAAAAGAACTCAATTTTGATACAAATAAGACAGTCATCATCTGTGGACCACCGATCATGATCAAGTTCACATTAGAAGGTCTTATTTCCATGGGTTACAATAAGCAGCAGGTATACACCACAATGGAACTTCGCATGAAATGCGGTGTAGGTAAATGCGGAAGATGCAATATCGGTTCAAAATATGTTTGCAAAGACGGCCCTGTATTCCGTTGCGACGAACTTGAAGAACTGCCTGATGAGTATTAATAAATAGGAGGAGTATTAAAATGGAAAAAATGGTAAATATATTTTTATTCGGTAAAAAATATGAAGTTCCGGAAAACCTTACAATCATGAGCGCCATGGAATATGCCGGCTACCAGCTGGTACGTGGTTGCGGTTGCCGTAACGGTTTTTGCGGTGCATGCGCAACAATATACAGAATCAAGGGCGATAAAGAGCTCAAAGCTTGTCTTGCTTGCCAGACAAAAGTAGAAGACAACATGTACATCGCAACTCTTCCTTTCTTCCCACTCGTTAAGGAAGTATACAACATCGAAGAAGTTAAGCCTACAGAGCAGATTATGATGCAGCTTTATCCTGAGATTTACGCTTGCATCGGTTGCAACGCTTGTACAAAGAGCTGTACACAGGAACTTAACGTTATGCAGTACATCGCATACGCACAAAGAGGCGAATACGAAAAATGCGCAGAAGAATCATTTGACTGCGTAATGTGCGGCGTATGTTCATCACGTTGCCCTGCAGGCATTTCACATCCTCAGGTAGCAATGCTCGCACGCAGACTCAATGGTAAATATCTGGCTCCTAAGTCAGCTCACCTTGAAAACAGAGTTCAGGAGATCAAAGACGGTACTTTCACAGACCTCATCGAGGCCCTTATGAACAAGCCGGTTGACGAGATAAAAGAGCTCTACAATCACAGAGATATCGAGAAATAAGGAGGTATTGTCATGTATCCTGAAAGATTTACAGAATCCTTAAAAGCTGTTGAAGCAGCAAGAGAGAATAATATAAAGCTTGAGCCCCGTCGTATGACAGCCCAGGAAAAAGAAGATTTGCTTAAGGCATATCATCCGGATTATAAAGAAGATCAATTTACAGAGCTAAAGATCGGTCCTAATAAAGGTGAAAAGGTACCGGTTGAATTGGCTGCGATTTTGCAGGCTCACAGCCGTATCACCGCAGACAGTGTTAACCTTGATAAACCTGATTATGACGTAGATGTACTTGTTATCGGTGGCGGTGGAGCAGGTTCTTCTGCAGCAATCGAAGCACACGAAGCCGGCGCAAAAGTTATGATCGTTACAAAGCTTCGTATCGGTGATGCCAACACAATGATGGCAGAAGGCGGGATCCAGGCTGCTGACAAAGAAAATGACTCTCCTGCAATCCACTTCGTTGACGCATTCGGTGGCGGACATTACGCTGCAAAGCGTGAGCTCCTTTCAAAGCTCGTATGCGACGCACCCGATGCCATTAAATGGCTCAACGACCTCGGCGTAGAGTTCGACAAAGATGCAGAAGGCAATATGATTACAACTCATGGCGGCGGTACATCACGCAAACGTATGCACGCTGCAAAAGACTATTCAGGCGCAGAAATCATGCGTACTCTCAGAGACGAAGTACTCAATCGCCAGATTCCTGTAGTTGACTTTACTGCTGCAATCGAACTTATTCTCGATGAAAACGGCAATGCCGCAGGCGCAGTACTCCTCAACATGGAAACAAAAGAACTCCTCGTTGCAAAAGCAAAGACAGTTGTCATCTCAACAGGTGGCGCAGGCCGTATGCATTACCAGGGCTTCCCGACATCAAACCACTACGGCGCAACAGCCGATGGTCTTGTACTCGGCTACCGTGTAGGCGCAAAGCTCCTTTATGCAGATACACTTCAGTATCACCCGACAGGTGCAGCATATCCTGAACAGATTTTCGGTGCTCTCGTTACTGAAAAAGTTCGTTCACTCGGCGCAAAACTCATCAACGTAAACGGCGAAGCATTTATGCATCCTCTTGAAACACGTGACGTTTCAGCTGCTTCTATCATCCGTGAGTGCAGCACAAGAGGTAATGGTATTGATACAGGCAAGGGCCTTGCAGTATGGCTCGATACTCCTATGATTGAAAAAATCGGCGGAGAGGGCACAATCGAAGCAAGAATTCCTGCTATGATGCGTATGTTCGGCAAATACGGCATCGACATCCGCAAAGAACCAATCCTTATTTATCCTACACTTCACTACCAGAACGGTGGTCTTGACATCAGCGCTGACTGCATGACAACAAACGTTGAAAATCTCTTCGTTGCAGGCGAAGCTGTCGGAGGAATCCACGGTAGAAACAGACTTATGGGCAACTCACTTCTCGATATTATCGTATTCGGCCGTAGCGCAGGTAAGAGTGCTGCCGCAAAATGCAAGAACGTTGAGGTTGGTAAGTTGACACTGGCTCATATCGATGCATTTGAAAAAGAAATCGAAGCTGCCGGCATTGATACTCAAGAAGTATCACCGAAGCTGCTTCCGGATTACAGAAGAAAGTAATCAGAACAGGAAAGAGGTTGTTTGACAAATGGATTTATTTGGTGGTGTGATAACAGTAAATGGCATTACTTATCTGCTCTTTTGCGTTTTCGCAATTGCGGCCGTAGGTTATTTACTTGGTCGTATTACAATAAAAGGTGTCTCACTCGGTACTGCCGGCGTATTTATTATAGCTCTGCTGTTTGGTTGTCTTTTCTATAACCAGCTTGGTGAAAATATGACGGCAAATGGCATGGATATAAGCAAATCACTCAAGCTTGTTGAAACGTTCGGTTTGATTTTGTTCGTAACATCTGTTGGCTTTATCGCAGGTCCCAAGTTTTTCAGTAATATGAAGAAAAACTTCACTTCATACGTTTTGCTTGGTCTCGTTATCATTGTTGCAGGTGGTCTTTCTGCCGTTGCATGTATCTATATCGGCAGAGGCGTAGGAACAGGCGGACTTGACAACGACGGCTTCACAGCAATGATTGTCGGACTGCTCTCAGGATCACTTACTTCTACTCCTGCCTTTTCAGCGGCAAAAGACACAGTTGCTCCTGCTTTAGAAGATTTAGTATCAGTCGGACATGGTATTGCATATATTTTCGGTGTTATCGGTGTTGTTCTTTTCGTTCAGCTTATGCCTAAATTCACAAAGGCAAATATGGACGAGGAGAGAAAGAAGCTCGTTCAGGTTGCTGAAGGTAACCAGAGAGAATACAGAGGCAAGCTTCTGTACATGGATCCATTCGGATTTATGGCATTTTCACTCGCTGCTATCCTGGGTGTTTTCGTGGGAGCTATCAAGATTCCGCTTACGTCTTCAGGTCTCAGCGGCACAACGTTTTCACTGACAACAACAGGCGGATGCCTCCTCGTTGCATTGATTTTCGGTCATTTCAGCAGAGTTGGCAGAGTGTCAATCATGCCAAGTGAACATATGCTCAAGGTGTTCCGTGAGCTCGGTCTGATGCTCTTCCTGATTGGTGCGGGTGTTGCCGGCGGTGCGAAGTTTATTGAATACTTCAACCTGACGTATTTTATCTACGGTATCATCATGACAATCTTCCCGATGATTATCGGTTATATCTTTGCAAAGTACGTTTTGAAGCTCGGCCTGCTCAACAGCCTCGGTTCAATTACAGGTGGTATGACAAGTACACCTGCTCTTGGTACTCTTATCAACGTTGCCAGGACAGAAGACGTTGCTTCTGCTTACGCTGCGACATATCCTATCGCACTCATTGCGGTGGTGCTCGTATCGCAGTTCCTGATATTGCTGTTCTGATGATTTGATTAATCATGTTGACGGTGTGTCCCGGTGTCCGGGCGCACCTTTTTTTTATGCAAAAATCTTGAGTTTTCACGCGTGGTATGGTATTTTTCACATATATGTGAAAAGTAGGAGTGGTTTATATGTCCGGATATAACAAAAACAGATCATATATTATTTTGATGGTCGTGCTGGCGGCTGCGAGCATCGTGTTTGCCGGTTGTGCTCGGCGGCGACCTTAACAGTAAATATAACGACCTGGACCTGAATACTGTAATCACTCTCCATGAGGGCAAAATCGCACTGAGTGAGATTGAAAGTCACGGTATGAAGTCGGCCCAGCTCAATGCGCCTCTTGCCGATACGCGCACAACGTGGTGCGGTTATCCTAAGTATGATTCTTTTTACGGATATTATTATTCGTACGGCAATCCGAAGAAGAATAAACAAAAAGCATCAATTGACCACATTTTCTATATGGGTGAAAATCTCGATGTTCACGTGTTTGACGTTATCGACACAACTTTTGCGAGAAAAACGTCTGACCACCTGCCGATATATGTTGACGTGAGTGTGGGGTAAGGGAAGGGGCAAGCCCTGCCGCCCTGGCTACACGACAGATGTTTTAATTGACTTTTATCCGAATACCGATATAATTAACCAGATAGAAATAATAAAAAAAGGTAGGCATTTATCATGTTATCACCAAAAGAACAATACAGAATTATAACAAAAGGTGTGCAGACACTCGTAAACGAAGAAGAACTTATGCAGAAGCTGCAAAAGTCATACGATAACAATAAACCACTTATTATAAAATTAGGCCTCGACCCGTCAGCGCCTGATATCCACATCGGACACGCTGTTGTGCTTCGCAAGATTAAACAGATGCAGGACTTAGGACACCAGGTAGTCATCATCATCGGCGACTTCACAGGCAAAATCGGCGATCCTACAGGCAAGTCAAAGGGCAGAGTAGCATTGTCAGACGAGCAGGTACAGGCAAACGCAAAGACATACTGCGACCAGATCTTCAAGATCCTCAACAAAGACAAGACACAAGTACGCTTTAACAGCGAGTGGCTTTCAAAAATGACGTTTGAAGACGTAATCCGACTTGCTTCAACAACAACTGTTGCACGCATGCTCGAAAGAGACGACTTCCAGAACAGATATGCAAAGCAGGTGCCAATCGGTATTCACGAATTTTTCTACCCACTCATGCAGGCAAGAGACTCAGTTGAGCTCGAAGCAGACATTGAGCTTGGCGGCACAGACCAGACATTCAACATTCTCATGGGCAGAATGCTTCAGAAATCAGTAGGCCAGGAGCAGCAGATTGCTATGTTTATGCCAATCCTTGAAGGACTTGACGGCGTAGAGAAGATGTCAAAGAGCCTCGGCAACTACATCGGCGTAAACGAGCCGGCTGAAGTTATGTTCAAAAAGGTAATGGAAGTTCCGGATTCACTTATCATCAAATATTACGACTTGTGCACAGACGAGCATCCTGATACAATCGATGCCATCAAAGCACAACTTGCAGGCGGCGCAAACCCACGCGACATCAAATACGGACTCGCAAAAGTAATCACCGGCCTCTATCACAGCGAAGAAGAAGTACAAAAAGCAATGAGCTTCTACGATGCGGCTTTCAGCAAGAAGGCTATTCCGGACGACATTCCGGAGCTTGCGATTGAGGCAGGCGCTACAATCGGCAGCGTTGCACTCAGCTTTGTAGACATGAAGTTTGTACCGAGCAAGAGCGAATTTATCCGCATGCTCAAACAGGGCGGCGTACAGCTCAATGGTGAAAAAATCAGCTTCGCTGACATTGACAAAGTATTGACGGACGGAGACGTTCTTAAAATAGGTAAAAAGAATTTTGTAAAATTTAAAGGGTGAGGTTTATATGGCACGCAGAGATAAGATCAACTACTACCTCGACTTGGCAGAAGTCGTTTCACAAAGAGGCACATGCCTCAGAAGACGCTACGGCGCAGTAATTGTAAAAAACGATGAGGTAATTTCCACCGGATATGTCGGAGCTCCGAGAGGAAGACAGAATTGCTCTGATATTGGCTTCTGTATCCGTGAAAAGCTCCAGATACCAAGAGGTGAGAGGTATGAGCTGTGCAGAAGCGTTCATGCAGAAATGAACGCAATCATATCTGCTCCGCGTGACAAAATGATCGGTGCCGCACTTTTCCTCACAGGCATAAATGTTAAAGATGGCTCTTATGTTGAAAATGGCATGTGCTGCTCAATGTGCAAAAGAGTAGTAATAAACAGCGGTATCGAGACAGTATACATAAGAGACAACAAAGACTCATACAGAGTGATAAGAGTCGCTGACTGGATAGAAAATGACGAATCAGTGGAGGGAATCCGTGGGTACTAAGATAATGCGAAAATGTTTATGCTTCTTCTTGCTGATAGCAATCGGCTTTTCAATGCCGGGCTGCGCACCTGATCCTGAAAAAGTAGGAGGGGAGTTTGGTATGAGATTAAATGAACTACCGATTGCAAAAAAAGCAGATACGATTTTTGTTGTAGTACAGGATGAATTCACAACATTCTGCACATATTACGCATATACAAAGTCTTTTGGTGTGTGGACTGAAGAGTTTGTAACAGAAGGATACGTAGGTCGCAGCGGTGTATTGTCAGACCCGAGTACAAGAAGAGCCGGAGACGGCACAACACCCGGAGGCATTTATTCACTTGGTGAGAGATTCGGCATAAACGACAGACCTTCAGGACTGGCAGGACAATATACAAAGGTCACTGAAGATGATTATTGGAACGGAGACTCAAGTACCGATACGTATAATCAGCACGTAAAGGGAAGTGAAATGCCGGATTCATGGAATCCTGCCTCTTCAGAGCATCTTATAGATTATGTAGAATCATACAATTATGCAGCGATGATTAACTTTAACGTTGATCCTGCGATTCCGGGGAAAGGCTCGTGTATTTTCCTGCATTGTACAAGAACAGGTGCTTCCTCTTCCGCCGGATGTGTTGCGATTCCGGAAGATAAAATGATAGAGTGTCTCAAACTTATGGGAAATAAAGACGGCTATATCGTGATATTACGTAATGCAGAGGAATTTGAGAATTATGTCAAATAATGACTTTACTGCAGCAATTAATAAAATATTAAACGGAAAGACGGCTGATACCGTCTTTTTGACATATCAGGACAGAGATTGCAATAAATGCACTTTTCATGCTTTTATTAAAAACGGTAATCAGTGGCGGCAAGCCTTTGAATGTCGCGGATATCTTGGCAGAAACGGTGTTGATGTGCATCCTGAATATAGACAAGAAGGCAGCATGACTACTCCTCAAGGCATATATTCTATCGGTGAAAAGTTTGGAATATGTGATAATCCCGGGGGACTCAGTTGTTCATATACAAAAGTAGATGAGGAAGACTATTGGGATGGGGATTGTAAATCTCCTACGTATAATACTCACGTACGCGGCTGTGATATGCCTGATAACTGGAATCGCGGAGCTTCAGAACATTTAATTGACTATAAAGAGTCATATAATTATGCAGCGATGATTAATTTTAACGTCGATCCGATAATTCCCGCAAGAGGGTCGGCTATATTTCTTCATTGTACTCGCAAAGGGTCTGACGGCTCTGCCGGATGCGTCTGCATTCCGCAGGAGAATATGCTGGCTGCTCTTCGCTTGATGAAGAATGACACATATATAATAATTGCAAGAAGTATTGAAGAATATCAGAAATAAAAGTGGAGAAATTCATTTTTTTTTGGTATAATAGATAAAAAATAAAAGGAGTATGATTACAATGGAATTAAAAGGTTCAAAGACAGAAGCTAACTTGATGGCAGCATTTGCAGGTGAGTCACAGGCAAGAAACAAGTATACTTACTACGCATCAAAAGCAAGAAAAGACGGTTATGAGCAGATTGCTGCTATATTTGAAGAGACAGCAAATAATGAAAAAGAACATGCAAAAATGTGGTTTAAGATTCTTCATAATGACGGAATTCCTGCAACAGCAGACAATCTTCTTGATGCAGCTGAGGGGGAAAATTATGAGTGGACGGATATGTACGCAACTTTTGCAAAAGAAGCTAAAGAAGAAGGCTTTACACGTATCGCTTATTTATTCGAAGCAGTAGCTAAGATTGAAAAAGAACACGAAGAAAGATACAGAAAGCTTCTTGCAAACGTAGAAGGCGAAGCTGTATTCTCAAAAGACGGCGACGTTATCTGGCAGTGCGCTAACTGCGGTCACATCATGATCGGCAAAAAAGCTCCTGTTAAATGCCCTGTATGCGATCATCCTCAGGCATATTTCCAGATTAAAGCTGAAAATTATTGAGATAATAACGTATAGCGACATCAAAGCCTGCTTTTATATATAGAAGCAGGCTTTTTTATGTTATAATAAAAAAAGGTGGGGTGCCATATGAGCATTAAAAGACAGATTCAGAGTATAAAATTCATAATGGATATATTGTCTCCGGACAAAAGATTGAATCCGGTGTTGCCACTTTGCGTCCAGAAACCGGCGTGGAAGCCTTCTGAAGGTAGCAAAACAAGGCCGTTTGAACAGGTGCTGCCGGAGGACGAAGGCGTAAGCTCTGTATATATAAAGGATTATGTCTCTGAATTGCTCGCAGACAAGACGATTGACCTTCACCACCTTATGATTCTGCGCCACGGCAGGATTATATGGAAACAAAGTTTCAACGGATATGATCCTGATATATGGCACGAGTGTTTTTCGTTGAGCAAGACAATTACAGGAATTGCCATCGGATTTATGCAACAAGAAGGACTTCTTGATCCGGAAGAGAGCATTTCTGATATTTTTGAAGAGAAGATTACAAAGCTTCAATATAACGCAAGAAAACATGTGACGGTGCGTCATCTCCTTAATATGCAAAGCGGCGTGCTTTTCAACGAGTCATCTTCGCTCAACGAACCCGACTGGGTAAAAGGATATTTCGACGCAGTTTCTATAAAAAAAGCCGGAAAGATTTTCTACTATGACAGCATGAATTCTTTTATGCTGAGCGCGATTGTGAAAAAGAAAACAGGCGTGAATATGATGGATTATCTTAAAGCCCGCCTGTGGGAGCCGCTTGGGATAACTGACGTTTATTGGGAATTGACACCCGACGGTATTGAAAAAGGCGGCTGGGGTCTCTATCTCACAGTAGAAGATGCCGCAAAGCTCGGCCAGCTCTTCTTGAATGGCGGAAAATGGAACGGCGAAGTAGTCATTCCGTCGGAGATTATAGATGCTATGCTACGTGAAAAAGTAGATGTCCCGGCATGGATGGGCGATTATGATTACGGCCGTCACATATGGGTCGGAAGGCACGACAACACTTTCCTGTTCAATGGCATTTTCAGCCAGAATATCCTTGGCTTTCGCGATAAAGACATGTTGATTGTGGTAAATTGTGGAAACGAAGAGCTTGCACAGGCAGGTCCGTTCTTTGCAATAACGCACAAGTATTTCGGCAAAAACTATTTCCCGTCAGACGTGCCGCTTGCCCGCACTGCAACGCAAGAAACACATGAAGCATTACCTGATAAAAACAGGCTCGCTTCTTTTACAAGATTTGCCAATAAAGTCAAAAATAAAAAATATGGCATTGAAAGTAAAAATGCTGTGAGGGGTGCATTGCTGCCAATCATACCGCAGGCAACACATAACAATTTTTCACAGGGAATAACCGGAATATCTTTTGTGAAAAGAAATGAACGCGATGGCAGAAAAAGGTTGCCTGCCCTGGATATTTATGTGAAAGAAGGCGACATGGAATACGTGATTCCCGTCGTAATGGGAAAGATAACGAGATTATCAATGCAGATAGGAATCGAAACGTATGAACTTGCTGTAACAGCGGAGGTTGTGCGAGGAAAATTAAAAGTGAGATTGTCGTTTTTAGAGTTGGCGTGCTCCAGAACGATAGTATTTAAAGTCATGAAAGATTCCCGGGAAATGGAAATTGCTTTTGACGAACTGCCGTCTTCTGACGTTGTCGTTAAAAACGTTGAAATGTTTATAGACAATCTCTTCAAATCGCCCGCGCTTGCTAACGTAGCCAAGAAGGCATTTTCACCATTCAAGGTGAGAATTGCGCAGGCATTTGCGCCCGTCGTCATAGCAAAAGAAGAATAAATTGCTTGTTTTATTTATGCGAATCAATTAAAATGCAAATAGATTTTAACACAGGAGATTTAAAATATGGGACAAGTTTACATTTTATTGGCATCACTTATAGCTGTTTTACTCATGCAGGGAGTAATTTTCCTCGTAAAAAAGCTCAGAAACAAACCTTTTGACTGGATTCACGCCATAATGGTTTGCGTGTTTTCACTTGCGCTGACTGCCACGGTATGGTCGGCTGACATCATCACGGGAAATGGTTTTACAAAACAAATTAACCTGGCAGGCGGACATCCTATACCGTTTTTTGAGGTCGAGATAAATTATCTGACAGGTGATATTTACCATTTTGTGCCCGGAAATATAACAGATATTGTCACAACTCTTTTGCTTTTCACAGTTATAGGCGCGATGTTTCCCGTTGTATGGGATAAAGCCAGAAAATGGTATATTGCACCGATTTACATAATACTGCTCCCGCTCATTATTGAAGGTATGTGCATGATTAACGTAGGTTACGTATTCAGAACTACTTTCCTTGTTTACAGATTGTTTGCACTGCTCTTAGGATACATAATATTCAAAGTTGTTTTTGCTCTGGTAAATAAAGGAAAATCCGGAGAGGCACCTGAGACTGATCGTGTGAAAAACAGTATATGGGAGCCGGTTGCTGTTACTGCCTTGTGCCTTATCGTTACATTTCTTGTGGGCACGCCATATATGGAGCGCGTAAAGGAGCTGGAAATTATTAACAAGGGCGAGGTTAAAATATATTTGTCACCATCAAAGCAACCTGCAAACCTGTACGCCGTGGGCGATACGAATGAAGAAGAGCAGATGGTCGCCGTTGCGAAGATGGTCTATGAAAATCTCCAAAAATATAAATGCGAAGTTATGATGGCAGACCTTACGATAGGCATTGGTCTCAATGAGCGCGCGACAGAGGCAGCGAACAACAATTGTAACGTATATCTTGCGATTCACTCCAACGCAACAGGCAAGGCACCGACTGCGACAGGTCCTGTTTGTTTCCATTATCCGGAAGATGAAGAGGGTATGAAACTTGGTCGCAATCTGATTGATGCGCTTACTGAATGTTGCCCGATTGAGTCAAATCAGGGCTGGCTGATTGATGGAATGGCTGCTTTTGACGGACAGGGATATGCCGAGGTCAGGAACCCTCATGCTATGGGCTTGATGGGTCTGATTGTTGAGGTTAATTTCCACGACAATCCTGTGACAGCGCAGTGGATTATTGACAACAAACCTGTTATCGCAGATGCTATTACGGATGCACTTATCAAGACGTACGGTCTTGAACTTAAAGAAAAATAAAATAAACTATTGCCCGTGTGTGAACGGCGTGTTAAAATGGTCGAAAGAGCACGAAAAACGAGGAGGATTCGTAAAATGAAGAAAGTATTATCATTATTATTGGTTCTGTGTCTTTGCCTGGCTATGTTTGTTGCATGCGGAGACGACAAAGAGCCTGAAGCAACAAAAGCACCTGAGGCTGATCCGACTGCCGTAGTTACTACTGCACCTACAGAGGGACCGACAGCAGAACCTACACAGGAGCCCACTCCAAAGCCGACAATCGACCCTGCACTTCTTGATCCGGAGATTGATGCTGTCCTTTACAGATTCTGGGATGAATACATGAATATGTGGGAAGCACCGAACTTTATGACTTCTGATGATATAGGCTATGCACCTATAGGTGACACATGTGAGTACTATTACGAAGAAGGAAATGGTCTTGTTATTAAGATTTTAGCAAACGACCCATATTTTTATCTGCCTGTAACAGGTGAACTCGGCGATCCATGGTCATTTTATGATTATCCTGTAATGAAAATAAGAATCAAGAATCCTACACCGGTGCCGATTTTTGAAATGTTTGTATGTGCAGAAGGTGCTGACCTTGGCGCTGCTACAGTTCAGTATCAGATATCAACAGGAGATACAGAGTTTAAAGATTACGTAATTAATCTTGCTCAGGTAAAAGGCGACAGATTCGTAGAAAACGCTAACGGCTTAAACGTTCAATATCTGAGACTTGATGCACTGTCAGTTGATGCATATCTTACGCAGCTTCAGGAAGAGGGCGAGTTCTACTTCTACGTAGACTACATTGGTTTCTTCAAGACAGTTGAAGATGCAGAGAACTGGAATCCTGCACACGTAACGAACGCAAAAGACCCTGCACCGGCAGAGTAATAATTAAATATGATTAAGTAAGGGGGCTGCCGTGGCAGCCCCTTTTTTTCACTTGACACTATTTAATTGCCGTCATAAAATAATTATTCCATAGTATATTTAAATGAGGTGTCCTTGTTGATTGAGTTTTTGGAATCACTCCGGGAATTGAACATTCAGAGTATTATAGTCCGTTGCCTTCTTGCAGCAGTGCTCAGTGGCATTATTGGTATGCAAAGAGGCAAACACGGCAGGGCAGCCGGCCTTCGTACCCATATATTGGTAAGCATAGGTGCGGCTCTTACTGCAATGCTCGGATTATACGTTTCAGATTCGCTGGGCTATTTTTCTGACCCCCTGCGTGTTGGTGCGCAGGTTATATCAGGCATCGGTTTTCTCGGTGTCGGCACGATTCTGATAAAGGGTGATGCGAAAATTACAGGTCTGACGACCGCGGCCGGTCTGTGGGCTACTGCAGCAATCGGTCTTGCATGCGGCACCGGTTTTTATGAGGGTGCGCTCATTGTGGCATTGATTGTTATCATTACGTTTACAATATTGATCAAAGTGGAATTTAATATCAACAAGAGAGTAAAGCAGATTTATATCTATCTCGAGATTAATGATACGAATAAGGTTTCAGATGTCATGCACCACATAATGGAGGAATACAACCCGATTTCATTACAGGTGATTCCAGCCCGCAGCAATACGCCCGGATATATCGGAATAACAATGTGCATCAATATTGCAAATCTTGAAGATGGTGCGGAAAAAGTTAAAATAATTGAGAAACTCGAGGGTGTATCGTTTGCTGTCGAGAGTCTGTGATACAAAAGAAGTCAAAGGAGAACAAAAGAAGAATGAATATTAATAGTAAGGTTATTTATGGTATTTTTATCATTGCAGTTATATTTTTTATAGTGACAGTCAGTATTCTCGGCTTTTCAAAATGCTCGGAGGATGAGGTTGCCGGCCCGGCTATGCCAACGGCGACGCCGGGCTTTTCACCGGATACATCGGCGACGCAAGGGACAACGCCGACAACGTCTGCTTCTGCAGCATCGACTCCGACTGCTACTCCGACAATCGACCCGTACGCAACTCCCACACCGAGCCCCGTGCCTTCTCATATCATAGACAAGACCGTCACGGCTCCTGTTAAAAAGAAATATTACATAGAAGTTTCACTCAAAGCGCAAATTGTATACGTATATGACATGACAGAAGAAGGCGGAAAAGGCGACCTTGTGCGCGCGATGATCTGTTCGTCAGGCAGAAGCGGCGATGAGACACCGACAGGTGTATGGGTTATCCTTGAAAACAACATAAAGTCGGATTCAAGATATGTATGGCGTTCTTTATTTAATAATGTATATGGTCATTATGCGACCAGAATGTTCAAGGTAAGCAATTACGGACAGAGCAATGAGTCAAACGCGTTCAGTCATTACTTGTTCCATTCTGTTCCATACGGTGCCAGGGAAAATGACGCGCTCAAGTGGCAGGACTGGAATATGCTGGGTACTCCTGCATCTGACGGCTGCATACGCCTTGCAGTAGAGGATTCTAAATGGATATATGAAAACGTAGCTGCGTGGTCGTACGTTTTCACAATAGAAGGTGTTGAAGACCCGCTCCTTTGGGAAGCGCTGAAGCGCAAGGACATTGACGCATCATGCAAATATGATCCGACGGATTATGATTATATATCGACATTATAAGATTGTAGTTGAAAAACAGCCCCTGACAGACGGGGCTGTTTTTTTGATGTTAATGTAGTATGTGAAAATATGAACAACATATTGACATTAAATTAACAAAATAGTACAATAACCAAACATTGAAAACGTTATTTCTATATAACGGTACTATAAAAACGAAGAGGTATTTACTATGAAAAAGAGAGTTTCAGTAGCAAGTATTCTTGCATTGGTTGTTGTTATCTGCATTATGATGCAGATGTCAGTTATGGCGTTCCCATATGATCCGGACAGTGGTTTCTTTGATCATTATGGTTCAAACGTAACAAACGATGAGAATGATGGTTTCTGGTTTGACAGCCAGGATGACATAACACAAGCTTTCCCGGATGGAGACTCTGTAAGATCAGGCGACTTCTATCAGGGATATTTAAGAGATGCCAGCACACCCAAGCACATCAGCGGTGCAGACGGTGATGGTCCTTTCTTCAAAGATGAAGATATCGGTAATGAAGAATTCAACAGATATATCAGATTCAACGGTAGCACATATATGATTTTTGACAAGGCTATCAGAGATGCATTCCGTATGGATATTGATATCAGACTCGAAGCTACAGTAGAAGGCGATGCTTTTGCAGGCTTTATCCTCGGTGGAGACCAGGATTCTAACTCACCTGAGTACAACACAGGCACGATTTGTGTTGCTACAACTGCTGATTCATTAAAATATGCAAGTAAGATCGGCCTCGGCATCGGTATTTATGCTGCTGATGATTCAAAAGATCAGGTTATCATTTACGCAGTTAACAATGACGGCACTGTTACAGCTTCATATGAGATTGACTTTGCTGATGGTACATTCAACGCATGGACAAAGCTCACATTAATTGATGATGTTGCAGGTACAATGAAGCTCTATGTTGCGGACCAGTTCGTAGCTACTATCAAACTCACAGAACTCAAAGACAACTACTTCACAAAGGCTTCTATTCTTGACAAAGAAGGTAATGAAGTTGCTGCTACTACAACAGCAAAAGTATATTTTGAATCAAACGTAAGTATTGCAAACATTTCAACAGGCGACCTCGCAGTTGATAACTGGGGTATTGATCCTCGCGATGATTACGATATGACGCTCAACGATCCTATCGGTGACGCTCCAAAGCCGACAGAAGTTCCTGCTACAGCAGCTCCGACAGAAGCTCCTGCTACTTCAGCTCCGACTCAGGCTCCTGCTACAGATGCTCCTGCTGAAGAGAAAGAAGAAGGCGGCTGCGGTTCTTCAATGGCTATCGCTCAGGTTATGCTGATTCTTGGCGCAGCAGTTGTTCTCAAGAAGAGAAAGTAATAAATATTTTTAATCTACAGAATAAAAAGGAACAGGAGGATTATAATGAAAAAAATTAGTAAGCTTTTATTGGTTGTAATGACAATCGCGCTCGTTGTTGCGATGATGGCAACTTCAGCAATGGCAGAGCCATATCCGGAGGATAGGACATTCTTTGACGTATATGGCAGCGAAGTAACAAATGATGAAAATGATGGTTTCTGGATTGACTGTGAAGATGATATGACACAACTTTTTGAAGATGGTGAGATTATCAGATCAGCTAACAACTATTACACATACATCAGAGATTATATCTCAATGTTCAACATTGACTTTGATGATACCAAGACACCATATTTCAGTGATGAAGAAGATAACCGTTATATCTCCTACACTAAGGACACATATTTCA
This sequence comes from Clostridia bacterium, assembly GCA_045546695.1. GTDB lineage: Bacteria > Bacillota > Clostridia > UBA1212 > UBA1255 > SIG424. Next base: position 56,900 of record JAZQDE010000007.1, read on the forward strand.
TGATTGACCAGTATGTTGCTGATTCATATATGATTCAGATTGACATCAAGTTGATTGGTACAGAAGCTGACAAATTTGCAGGTTTCGTATTCAACGTTGATGAAAACGCAAACAGCAAAGGTCCTGAAGGTAAGGATAAAGTATGTATCGCTACAAACGCTGATTCAGACAAATATGCTGCTAAAGTTGGTTTTGCAATGTCTTTTGATGCATCAGACGATACAAAAGATGAGATTGTAATCTATGTTATCGATAAAGATTACAAGATCACAGCTCAGTACATTCACGAGCTTCCTAACGACGCTCTTGCAACGTGGCACAAGATCACATACATTGACGACACAAATGGTACAATCAAGTTCTATTGCAACAATAACGAACTGATTGCTACAATGAAGCTTTCTGAAATTAAAGATGACTTCTATACAAAGGCAGTTATTTACAATGCTGCAGGCGAAGAAGTTGCTTCTACAGCAAATGCATTCATCAACACATATTCAAACTGGAACCTCGCTTCACTCAACCCCGGCATCCTCGGTCTTGACAACTGGGCAGTAGTTCCATACGACTTCGACGCTGCTATTGACGATCCGATCAATACAACACCTGAGCCGACAGCTACACCTGCTCCGACAGAAGTACCTACACCGGCTCCTGCTACAGAGGCTCCTAAGGCTACAGATGCTCCTGCAGAAGAAAAAGAAGAAGGCGGCTGCGGTTCTTCAATGGCTATCGCTCAGATTATGTTAGTTCTTGGCGCAGCAGTTGTTATCAAAAAGAGAAAGTAATTCTCATTGATTGACTAAAATTATTAAAGCTCCTCCTTGCAAAAGGCAAGGGGGAGCTTTTTTACCTGAAAAGATCCTGTGCCAAAAAAGAAATCATTTTTCACGCTGATATGGAATATTAAATAGTAAAACACAATTGACCTCAGGTAGCATATATGATAAAAATAAAGGGAGAACGAGAGAGAGGTAATTAAATGTATTCATTACTCGACATAGATAAAACTATCGCACGTGAACTGTTTGCAGATAAGAAAGAGGCAAAAGAAGCATTGCCGCTGATAAAAGCGTATATATATGAAAAAGGTCCGACTCTGCCTGATGATATATTTGAAAATCCGGCTCCCGGAGTGTGGATAGCGCGCAGCGCAAAGGTGGCGGAAAATGCAACAATAAACGGCCCGTGCATCATAGATGAAGGTAGCGAAATACGTCATTGTGCATTCATAAGAGGCAGTGCGATTGTAGGTAAAAATTGCGTTGTGGGCAATTCAACCGAAATAAAAAACAGCATACTTTTTGACGGAGTACAGGTTCCGCATTTTAACTATGTAGGCGACTCGGTGCTTGGATATAAGGCACATTTCGGCGCCGGCGTTATAACTGCAAACGTCAGAAGTGACAAGGCAAATGTCTGTGAAAATTTCAGAAAGCTCGGTGCAATTGTAGGAGATTACGCAGAGATTGGCTGCAACAGTGTTTTGTGTCCGGGCAGCATCGTCGGCAGACAATGCATTGTATATCCGCTGTCGCTCGTGCGCGGAGAAGTACCGGAAAATAGTATCTATAAATCAAAAGATGATATAGCAAGGAGGCAATAAAATGGGAAGATTATTCGGAACAGATGGCATCAGAGGTAAAGCCAACACATATCTTACATGCGAAATGGCACTGAAAGTAGGCAGGGCAACAGCTCAGGTACTGGCAGATGACAGACGAAGACTGCTTTTTTGCGTAGGATGTGACACCCGTATATCATCAGATATGCTTTGCCACAGCATCGCGGCAGGCCTTTGCTCAGCGGGGGCTGACGTAATTATTCTTGGCGTTGTGCCAACTCCTGCTATAGCGTACCTGGTAAATAAATACAAAGCCGACAGCGGCATTATGATCTCAGCTTCCCATAACCCGGCAGAATATAACGGCATAAAGATTTTCGGAGGAGAAGGATATAAGATTCCCGATGAGTTAGAAGAGCGCATCGAATCAATCGTTTTAGACGAGACATCTGAGCCGATGTCAGAGACAGAAATTGGCAAAGTCCGCTATGCGACAAATGCCGTAAGAGACTACGTTGACCACCTAAAGAGCACAGTTATGAATTCACTCGATGGAATGAAAATCGCTGTTGACTGTTCCAACGGTAGCAGCTGCGTAAGCGCACAGACACTTTTCACCGAGCTTGGCGCGCAAGCGACGATTCTGAATTATAAACCAAACGGCATGAATATAAACAAGGATTGCGGCTCGACTCATATAGAACACCTTCAGAAATACGTTGTTGACAACGCGCTTGACGCGGGCGTTGCGTTTGACGGTGACGCCGACAGATGCATCTGCGTAGACGGAAAGGGAAATATTATTGACGGCGACTTTATTATGGCAATCTGCGCACTTGATATGAAAGAGCGTGGCAAATTGTATAAAAACTCTGTTGTTGGCACAATAATGACAAATATGGGCTTTGAAAAATTTGCCCGTAGCAATGGTATTATCACACAGACCACAAAAGTAGGCGACAGATTCGTTCTTGAAAAGATGTTGCTTGAAGGAATAAATCTCGGCGGAGAACAGTCCGGACATGTGATTTTCATGGATTATGCAACGACAGGTGACGGTCAGCTCACGGCAATACAGCTTCTGTCAATTCTGAAGCGCAAGCAAATCTCACTCGAAGAAGCAGCGCGTGTGATGAAGCGTTTCCCGCAGCATATGATAAACGTTACTGTGTCAAATAATGGTAAAATATCATTCTATACCGATCATATAATCAAAGAGGCTCTGGCGGAGGCAAATGAGGCATTCGGTGACTGCGGCAGAATCGTAGTAAGACCTTCCGGTACAGAACCGATGATTCGTGTTATGACCGAAGGCGAGGATCCTGTACAGACACGTGAAATCTGTGAAAAAGTGGCAGATGTTATCAGAAAGCAACTTACTGAAAAGCACCTGGTCTAAGATATTTAGAAAAATATATATAATGCAAAGTTTATTTCGTTGTGTTAGAATACCCACCGGAGAGTGATATCATATGATACCGATGATAATGAGTATAGCCTCTGATGAAGATAAAAATTATATTGAGAGGCTATACGAGAAATATTCGAAAAAAATGTTTGCGTATATATATAAAATCCTGGCAAATCATGAAGCTGCTGAGGATTGTGTTCATGATGTTGTTCAAAGAATAATCAATCACATTGATTTTTTTAAATCAGTCAGCGAGGATGATACGATAAGGCTGATTATGATTTACTGCCGCAACGAAGCATTTAACTACTACAGAAATGACAAACTCAAAAATTCCCGCGAGAAAATGGCTTCGGATGATTTTGATGAGTCGCTTATAGAAGAGATAGAAGATGATACATATAATCCGGAAAAGGTAATTATCAGCGAGGAAAACAATCGGTATCTTTTTGAACTCGTAAACAAGTTGGATTATAAGTATAAAGACGTTATGATTCTGAAGTATTATTTTAATCTCAGCAACATAGAAATTGCAAATCAGCTTGATGTGACACCCGGTGTCGTTGCAATACGTATTAGCCGTGCTAAAAAGAAGTTGCTGGAGATGGGAGGGAGCAGACTATATGACTGATCCGAAATACGATAAATTAGATTGCATGTTATTTGCTGCGATGGAGCAGGGCTTACCATTGGATGACATCGGGCTGTTTAATTCACTTGATGAATCTCAGATTGTTTTCACGCACAGATTTGAGATAAAGAAAAAGAAGCTGGTTAAGTGTGAAAAGTACAGGCGGGGCAAGCGTACCACACGTAAAGTATTATGGCGTGTAGCAGTTGCTATAATGATTATCATGTCTATGTTGTTTATAATGATGGTGAGTATTTCTGCATTCCGTAAGGCTGTTGTAGACGTAGTCGTGGATTTCTTTGAGGACAAGGTTACTTTCAGCAGCGGTGAAAATACAATACCGGGAAATAACACAATACAAGCAACGAAAAAGATTAATCTTTCTTGTGACGATATTGAAGAAAAGGTTATATTGGAAACCGAGATAATACGTGAAGTTGTATATTATGAGGGAGGCAAACGTATATGCAGCCTTGTTCAATCTGTTTTCAATAATAATGACTTCTACTACGATTCAGACGAATCTGATATTGCTGTCGTGGAATTAAACGGATATGAAGCCGTTCTGATACAGACGCACAAGCAAACAAGTCATCTGTCATGGAGTGACGGAGAATATTTTTATATTCTCAGTTGCTATTGTATGGATTATGATATTCTTGAACTGGCATATAATGTCAATTAAATATTAGTTTGATGAGAAAATAAAAATATTTTGAAAAATGTGTAATATTTTGACAACAAGTGGTTTATATATAATGATACCGCTTGCGTATAACTGGCTGTATCACTGCTACGGCAGGTTATCACACACTAACTGATATTTTAATATCCGGGCTTACGGTTATACGACGTGAGCCCTTTTTTATCATAATATATTGGTCCTCATCTTATCCATGGCTGTTTTTGCAGGCTGCGGAGAAGATGCCGGTGCTGATCCGACAAGCGCACCTACAAATGCAACTACGACAGCGCCTACAAGCGCACCGACAAGCACACCTACAGCAGAACCAACACCGGTGCCGACAATAGCTCCGACCGTTGTTAATGGAAAATATGCTTACGGTTACATTAAAGAAGGTCTCGTAATTCTTTACGAAGGTAACTATAACACAGAAGACGGCCTTAATGCTGAGTCAACAACATGGTATGACCTCAGTGGCAATGGCAACCATACTACAGACCTCGTACTTGGCGACAATTGCAAGTTTACTGATAAGGGTCTTTGGGTAGATTCAGTCAGAGTCCTCCTTACAGACGTAGCTCTTGACACAATCAATAGCGAAGCTTTCACAGTAGAATTCAGAGTAAATGAGATTACAATAATGGGTACAAACTATGCTACTCTCGTAAATGCAAATAATGACGCTTTTGCTCTCTACTATGATGTCAACACAACAAACCTCGCATTCAAGAATGGCGCAAATGCAAGACCTAAGCTCGGCGACGCACTTGAATACATAGGTGATACAACAATCACTGTTACATTCGATCTCGACGCAGGTGAGTGCTACATGTATGTTGACGGTGAATACGTAGCAGAAGCAGAGCCGACAGCTCTTCTCGGTGCTGAGAGCCCGATGTTCCTTTGCCACGATTCATCTGCAAAGAAATACAGCGGATACATCACTTCTTTCAGAGTATACAACAGAGCTCTTGACGAAGATGAGATTCTGCACAATGCAACATTAGAGCAGGCTATTACTCCTGTAGTTGCAGAATAATAGAACAATATCGTGAAAATAGCGGTACATGGACTTTGGGGCTGTGTACCGTTTTTTTATTTACGTTGGCTCTGAAACGCAATGAGTATATGTCAACCATTAGCGAAAATGTCCCGGAAAAGTTGAAACATTAGCTCTTGATAATCAGGGCTGATGTTTTTCTAATTTAATGCGGAGATATTAGAAAAAACGTTGTTTTTAGCATTGGAAATCGTGAAAATCATTGTTT
>JAZQDE010000008.1:0-117918 GCA_045546695.1 Clostridia bacterium
TGATAGTAAGGATATCTTTTTCCTTTAATCGTTTTATAGGTAATGTTGCCTGAAGGAAGTTGTGAAATCCATTCCTTGATATATCTGATTCGAACGGTATCCATAAATACACCTCCATGATTCTTGGTGATTTTATTATAATACGGTTAACTTAATTAATCAAGATAACAAGTTAACTTTTTGATCAAACTTTACAGATTATTTATAAAATTGTTCCCTGTATCATATTATTCATCCCGATTCTCTCTGGACTTATCATTTCTTTGTTATATCCTTTGTGTGACAAAGCAGAAAGGAGTCACACGATGACAACCGAAGAAAGGATAAAAGGGCTGGCGCACTTTCTCCCGCAAATGCCCCGACGTGATCACCGCACTCCAAGCGTCAAGGCTGATCCACGTGAGCAAAAAAAGCATCCACGCGGCGATCAACGAGGGCAAGCTCATTCGCATATGCCTACCGAGGCAAACGGCTGATCAGCAAAGCCGACTTTATCGATTACCTCGAGCACGAGTCCGTCCGCCGATGGATCAACCGCGGCTGGCTCCGCATCACCAAAGCCCATAACCTTGAGATCGTCCCACGCGAATGGTTCATCGATTTCACCTGCGACTACGCCTTCCGCATCGCCAAGAAAAGCCAAACTCACCGCGAACTGCTGGATAAATACTTCGGTTAATGCATATCACCCTTCGAGAGCGATACTGCCGAAGGGCTTTTCTTTTCGGTTTACAATCTCAATTGTTCACGATTGTTTACTAAAATATCAAAATTTAATGCAGTTATCGCTTCATCACCCTCTTAAAATTATTGACATTTTGTGGTATAATATATTCGTTGAGTTATATTCATTTATAAAGAGGTGCAATTATGGCTTTTAGTTATAAAAAACTTTGGAAGCTTTTGATCGACCACGATATGAAGAAAAAAGACCTCGCGAAAGCGGCGGATATCAGTAACTATACCATCACCAAGATGAGCAAGGGCGAAAACGTCACCGTTGAAACCCTCGGCAAGATCTGCAAGGTTCTCGGTTGCGGTGTGGATGATATTATGGAATTCATTCCGGAAGGCGAGGAAAAGTAATATGGCTATCAGTAAAAAACTTGAAATTATATATCACAACGGTCAGCCCGATGGTATTCGTTCCATCCGCAGACATCTTTCCACAATGACAACCTATGTTATTCCTCGTCCGTTGCTTTCCGAAGCAAAGAAGCTTTCGGGAATCAATCGCCCAGGCATCTATTATTTGATTAGCGAGAACGACGATAATAAAATTGCTCAGATCTATATCGGTCAGACGAGAAATGGTATTGTTCGTCTGGATGACCATAATCGCTCAAAGGACTTTTGGAACAAAGCGATTATGTTCTTGGCAGATAACAAAACGTTCTCTCTTGATATGATAAGTGGCCTTGAAGCTTACGCTATCGGAAAAGCTCACGATGCCAAACGCTACAAGGTGGAAAACTCGGTAAATCCTAAGTACGAGATTGACGAATACGACCTTCCCTTGATTGAGGAAGTTTATGAAGAGATTCAGTTCATCATGGCAACTCAGGGTTACAAAATGGCTAACACCAAGAACACTCTAAACGAAGCCAATACATTACATACTACCCGTAACGGTGTTCTTGCTTTTGGCGTTTATGATGCTGAACATTTCGAAGTGCTCGAAGGATCAGAAATTGATATGAATCGTAAATGCCATTCCGCAACGATGGAAAAGCAACGCCAAACAGCTCTTGCCAACGGCAATATTGTTTGCATAGATGGAAAGTATAAATTAACTGTTTCCGTATCTTTCAATTCACCAAGCTCTGCTGGACAATTTGTTTTAGGCGGAAGCATCAACGGTTGGGTTGAGTGGAAAGATAAAGACGGAAAAACATTAGACGAGCTTTATAGAAAATGATTAAAGGAGGCTGTTTATGAAATCAAATTTTGAATTTCTAAATCGATATTGGCCGGCATTGGCGCAGATCGGTGAAACAGCAGAACATTACCTATATTCAGACCCGAATGCGTGCATATTCAAAATCGGGCTTTTTGCCGAGCGTTTGGTTCAGGAAATCCTTGTGTTCGAAAGAATGTCAGAACCCGAAGTGGATAACACGCATGCCAACCGCATTCGTATATTGAAGCGCGCAGGTCTGTTGCCTCATGAAATAGATAATACTTTGTATTTGCTTCGCAAGACACGTAATTCTGCTGTTCACGCAGGTGCTGACTCTGTGGACGAGGCAAAGACTCTTCTTTCGATGACATACAATCTTGCTGTTTGGTTTATGGAAACCTACGGCGATTGGGGATATATTGCCCCCGATTTTGTCATGCCCGAAGAAGTGGCTCATCCCGATTTTGAAGAACTCATTGCTGAACAGGAAAAGAAGATTGCCGAGCTTTCCAAGCAGCTTGCAGCGGTCACCACAACTGTATCCGGAACAACTCAGAAAGAGCGTGCAAAGCAGTCCGAAAAGGTTTCGTCTATGATGAACTGGACGGAGGCTCAAACTCGGTGCCTTATTGACGAGCAGTTTCAGAAAGCAGGTTGGGAAGCCGATACCAAGAATCTTCGATTCAGCAAAGGCACGCGTCCTGTTAAGGGGAGAAATATCGCTATTGCCGAATGGCCTACTGATTCTGCATTCTATAAAAACGGATATGTGGACTATGCCTTCTTCATTGGCGAAAAGCTTGTAGCTGTAATGGATGCTAAGAAAGCCTCTGAAGATGTGGCTTCAACCATTGACGTTCAGGTGAAAGACTATGCCACGCATATTAAAGCCGAAGATTTGAAGTATACTGTCGGCACTTGGGGCGCATATCAGGTTCCTTTTCTGTTCGCTTCAAACGGTCGCTCCTATATTGAACAACTGCGTACCAAATCCGGCATTTGGTTTTTGGATGCGAGAAGCTCAGCAAATCAGCCGTATCCCATCCGAAATTGGTTCAGCCCAAGTGACCTGCTCGAAAAGTTAGGTCAGAATATCGAAGAAGCGAACGAAGCTCTCGTAACCGCTGACGATTCCTTTATGACCGATCCTACGGGTCTTAATTTGAGAGATTATCAGATCAGAGCTATTAACAAAGCAACCGAAGCTATTGTAAACGGTAAGCCTACCGCACTTTTGGCAATGGCAACAGGAACAGGCAAAACCCGTACCGTCCTTGGACTTATTTACAAGATGCTTGAATCCAAGCGTTTCAGACGCATTCTGTTCCTTGTTGACCGTGTTTCTCTTGGCGAACAGGCAATGTATACCTTTAAGGATGTCAAGCTCAAAGAACTTATGACTCTTGATCAAATCTATGAGCTGAAGGCCATTGACGATAACGATATCAACCTTGAAACCAAGGTTAGCGTATCTACCGTGCAGGGTCTGCTTAAGCGCACTGTTCTTTCGGACACTCCCGATCTGATGCCCGGCGCCTTCGACTTGATTATCGTTGACGAGGCACACAGAGGATACATTCTTGACAGAGAGATGACCGAGGAAGAAATCCTCTATGATAACCAAGAGGATTACATGAGCAAATATAAGCAGGTTATCGAGTATTTCGATGCGGTAAAGATCGCTCTGACCGCCACACCTGCGCTTCACACCACGCAGATTTTCGGTGAGCCCGTATTTACTTACAGCTACCGAGAAGCAGTTATCGACGGTTGGCTCGTTGATCACGATCCTCCCTATATCATCAATACTGACTTCATTCAAAACAGGGCAAAATTTGCAAAGGGCGAAACATTGGCACAATTCGATCCAAATACAAACGAGCTTTTGAATGGCGCAGTTCTTGAGGACGAGCTTGATTTTGATGTTTCGGAGTTCAACAGAAAGATTGTCCTTCCCGATAACACCCGTAAGGTTCTTGAAGAAATATCATCTTATCTCAACCCTGAAAGCGGAGAAAAGACCTTGATTTTCGCTGTAAACGATGCTCACGCGGATACGATTGTGGATATGCTCCGTGATATCTACAAAGAATACGGTATTTCGTATGAAGCCATTATGAAAATCACAGGCAAGACCGCCGGAGGTAACAAAAAGAAGGTATTGCAGGTCATCAAACAATTCAAGAACAATCAGTATCCCAATATTGCCGTTACGGTCGATCTTTTGACCACGGGTATTGACGTGCCTGCAATTTGCAACCTTGTATTCATGCGTAAGATTAACAGCCGTATTCTGTTTGAGCAGATGCTTGGCCGTGCAACCCGTCTCTGCCCCGAAATCTGCAAGACACATTTCAACATCTTCGATGCTGTCCGAGTGTATGAGGATTTGGACTCTACATCCGGTATGAAGTCGGTATCTGTCAGCAAGACGATGCCCGAGCTTCTCGAAGATCTGTTCCGTCCGAGTGATGCAAGCAAACAGCCTATCAAGGATCGCATCTTAGCTCGTTTGCAGAGAAAGAATAACCATCTGACCACCGAACAGAAATACGAGGTTTCTGAGCGTTTGAACGGTAGCGATCTGAAAGCATATGTCAAGGAACTCAAAACCTATACAGAGGAAGCTTTCATCGAACGATGCCGCAAGGACACCGATTTTCTCCTTTGGGTAGATAACCTCAAGGGCAAAAAACGTGGTCACTACTACTCCGATAAGGCAGATACACTTCTCGAAACAACTCGCGGTTATGGTGATACCGAAAAGCCCGAAGATTATCTCGAAGCATTTGCAAAGTTTGTGAATGAAAACAAGGATACCATCGAGGCAATTCGCATCGCATGTACCAAGCCAAGCGATATGACGAGAGCGCAACTCAAAGAATTGAAGCTCGCACTTGATAAGCAGAACTTCACCGAAAGCAATCTCAATCAGGCAATCAGCACCGTCAAAAACGAAGAAATCGTTGCAGACATTATTGCACACGTTCGCCGCGCGGTATTGCATACACCTATCCGCAATCACGAGGAAAAGGTAAAGCTGGCGTTCAAGAAACTGATTGAAGAAAATAGCTTTAACAAAATGCAGCTTGATCTTTTGGAGAAGATCAAAACCTATATGCTTCACGAAAGCCTCTTGAACAAGGAAACCTTTGAAGCACCTGCATTCAAGATGGAGGGTGGATATGCAAGGTTTGACAAGAAATTTGCAGGTCGCCTTGCGGAGATCATCCGTCAAATCAACACTTATATTTATGAAGGAGTCGCATAATGAGCACGCAAGATATTGTACAAAAACTTTGGAATCTCTGTAACGTATTGCGCGATGACGGTATTACCTATCATCAGTACGTTACCGAGCTGACTTATATTCTTTTTCTCAAAATGTTGAACGAAACCGGTGAGGAAGAAAGGCTTATTTCCTCCGTCCGTGAGGCGTATGTTAAAAAGCTTGAGGCATATGCAAAAAAGCACAAGAAACCTGTAGAAGCATTGGACGATAAGGAAAAAGACGATCTTAAGGGCGCACTTTATGTGTATTCTTGGGATTATCTCGCAAGTCTTGAGGGCTTGGAACTGAAAAAATATTATAACAAGCTCTTGTCCGAGCTTGGCGAAGCATCCTTCAATAAAATCAGCGAAATATATGTCAAAGCTGTTTCTAACATTGATGAGCCTAAAAATTTGCAAAAGCTTATCTCCAAAATTGATGAGCTTGATTGGTATGAAGCAAAAAGAGAAGGACTTGGAGATCTTTACGAAGGCTTGCTTGCAAAGAATGCAGACGAGAAAAAATCCGGAGCCGGTCAGTACTTTACTCCTCGCGTACTGATTGATGTAATGGCAGAGATGATTGCTCCCAAATTCGAGGATTCTTGCTTTGACCCTGCCTGTGGCACGTTCGGATTTATGATTGCCGCATACAGACAGGCAACAAAGGACAAGGATATCTATTCACTTTCCGACCAAGAGGTAGCAGCAATGCAAGATCGCTACGGTGGTGTCGAGCTTGTTCCCGATGCACATCGTTTGGCGTTGATGAACGCATATCTGCACAATGTCCCTGCCAATATTGCTTGTATGGACTCTCTTTCGCCCAACGCAAAGAAATTCAAGGGCTTTGATGTTGTCCTCACCAACCCTCCCTTCGGTACAAAGAAAGGTGGAGAGCGTGCTACCCGTGACGATATTTCCTTCCAAACCTCAAATAAACAGCTGAACTTCTTACAGGTTATTTACCGCAGCTTGAAGGCTGATGGCAAGGCTCGTTGTGCTGTTGTTCTGCCCGATAACGTACTGTTTGCAGGTGGTGATGGCGTTAGTGTGCGTCGTGAGTTAATGGAGTTTTGCGATCTCCATACCATTCTGCGTCTTCCTACCGGTATTTTCTATGCACAAGGTGTAAAGACCAACGTGCTGTTTTTCACACGCGGAAAGACAGAAAAAGGCAATACTACCGAAGTTGCTTTCTACGATCTTCGTACCAATATGGATAGCTTTGGCAAGACGAGAACTCTCCGCCACGAAGATTTTGCGGAATTTATTGAGGGATACAATGATCCTACTAAGCGTACAGGTGAGCGTTGGAGCAAGTTCACCCGTGAAGAAATCGAAAGTACCTACGGAGACAGCCTTGATCTCGGTTTGATTAAGGACGATTCTATTATTGATTCCGATGAACTTCCCGATCCGATTGAAAGTGGAGAGGAAGCCATTGCGCAGCTTGAAGAAGCCGTCGATCTGCTGAAAAGCGTTGTTCGCGAACTGAAAGCATTGAACTCGGAGGAATAAGTATGGCTAAGGAAACAAAAGATTCCAACCTATCACTTGAAGAAAGATTGGAACAGGCGTTGATTCCTAACTGGGATGAGCCATATAAATTGCCCCCTAATTGGTGTTGGGTTAATTTGGGTAGTCTTGGTACACTGGGTATGGGGCAAACCATATTGAGCAAGGACTTAAAACAGGAAGGTATCCCTGTTTATAGTGCAACGGAAGAAGACAAAATCTTCGGTTATATTTCAGATAGCGAAAATACAATCAAACTGCGTTCGGGAGATATTGTTATCCCTGCACGAGGAAATTCTATTGGTCATGTAAAATATGTTTCTTGTAATGAGGCAAGTTGCACTCAGACAACCATGTTTTTCAAGCCCTTTGACAAGGCAATCGGTAAATATGTGTATTATTATATGCTTGGCAACAAGCATAAACTGTTCGCTTATCATGGTAACGCAATCCCTCAGATAACAATCACGAATATTATCAAAAAAGAAATTCCACTTTCTCCTCTCGAAGAACAACTTCGTATGGTGGAACAAATAGAGATTCTGTTTACTAAACTTGATGAAGCACAAGAAAAAGCTCAAGAGGTTGTAGATGGCTTTGAAACTCGTAAGGCGGCTATTCTTCACAAAGCCTTTTCGGGTGAACTGACGGCAAAATGGCGCAAAGAAAATGGTGTAAACACTATCGGATACGCTAAAAGAAGGTTTGACGAAGTTGCGATCATAAAAAGCAATCTTGTCGATCCCGCGGAATATCAAGACTATCCTCATATTGCACCCGATAACATTGAGAAAAAAACAGGTGTTTTATTGGAGTATCATACCATCGCAGAAGATGGTGTGAAAAGTGGCAAGCATCGCTTCTATCCCGGACAAATATTGTATTCCAAAATCCGTCCCAATCTTTCAAAAGTAGTCGTTGTTGATTTTGATGGTTTGTGTAGTGCGGACATGTATCCTATTGAGGCAATCGGAGATGCGAGATGTCTTTGGTACTTTATGTTGTCTGAGAATTTTCTTGAGCAGGCTTCTTCCGCCGGATCTCGTTCGGTTCTTCCTAAAATCAATCAAAAAGAATTGTCTGTACTTACAGTAACAATTCCAGAGTCTATACAAGAACAAAAGGAACTCGCAAACATTATTGATAGTCTCTTCGCAAAGGAATATCAAGTTAAAGAAACCGCCGAAGCTGTTATTGAGCAAATCGATACAATGAAAAAAGCAATCCTTGCTCGTGCCTTCCGTGGCGAACTTGGCACAAATGATCCGAGCGAAGAAAGTGCCTTGGAGTTACTTAAAAGTGTATTAATGGGAAATACTAATCAACAGGAACCTCAAAAATCCAGCAAGAAAAGTATAAGTATTCCCAATCATATCGAAGCAGCATTACTTACAAAGTTAGAGAAAAAAATTATAAGCTTGTTTTATGCTACTGAAAGCAAGGTCGTTTCTGTTGATGAAATTATGTCGGTTAGTTCCAAGAAAATTGATATAATTGATACTCTCACCAAGCTTGAACAACGCGGGATTCTTATAAGACTTAATAATTCTTGTTACCGTATTAAGGAGTAATAACATGCAAATTCGTAGACTCGCAATTGATAATTATAACTGTTTGGTAAATTTCAAAATAGGGTTCAATATTTCTCAAAACGAAGGAAGTTCCACTATTTTAATTGGTGAGAACGGTACTGGCAAAAGCACGCTTTTGGAAAGAATTATTGAAATTTTGATGTCTTTTCGTGTTGACTCTATAGAAGAAACTATCAATTACGGCTACGAGTTGGAGTATCTCTATAAAGGCAGTAATATCACTATTCATCAGTTTGCACATCATTATAAAATTGATATTGACAATCAAAACGTCTGCATGGGAAAAATTCAAACCGTAAGACGATATATCAAGGATGGCAAAATATCTATTCTGCCGGAGAGAATCAGTTATTTTTATTCCGGATTGAACAACAAAGTCCTTCGGAATATTAAGAAGATGGATTCTCTCTACAAGGCAGAATGTATTGCCACTGTTGCAGAGTATTGGAGAGCAACTGTATGGGCAGGGCAAGAGTATCGCAAGCAGTTTCCTAAGCGAAGATACAATTATTGCGATGATTCTTTGACTGAAATCTATTTGCTTTCAATTCTTGGTGGTAATAATTCTACAGAACAGGATTATTTGCATAATCAATGCCATATGGGCAAAATTGATTCGATTGCTATAGAGTTAGACACAGAAAAAATGCGTATCTCTTTAGCAGATGATGTGACAAACGAAAACCTTTCTTGGTTTTTTGAGATTACTGAATTCATTGACAATGATTTATCTCCAGTTCTTGAAAGTGGATTTGTCCATGCTGTTGACAATAAACTTTATTTCAGAATTGAAAACGTTGAAAGTTTTGAAAAAGATTCCATTGCGGTCTTTAATTTCTTTGAGAAACTTGCAACAATTTTTGATGCAGATTACAGCGTAACAATTTCTATAGGAAATTCAAGTGTTAATTGTAATGACTTGAGTGAAGGTCAGCGACAGTTGATCAAAATGTTGGGAATGCTTGGTGTCTGCAAAACGGAAGATAGCCTCGTTCTTATGGATGAGCCGGATGCTCATATGAATCCTAAATGGAAATATGAGATCAAAGAAACAATTGATCGTTCTTTGGAAGAAGCTGTGAATACCCAAGCCCTGATAGCAACACACGATCCCCTTGTCATTAATGGTGTACCCAAGGAATTTATTAGAATATTTACCCATAACCAAACATTGATAGCGGATGCAGGTTATTATCACACACAAGTTATTGTTCCTACTGAAGATACTGAGGGCATGGGCATTGATGGACTTTTACAGAGTGAATACTATGGATTAGCTTCCGTGTTAGACAGTGAAACCAAGAAGAAAATGGATAAAAAGCATAGCCTTCTTGTAAAAAAGAAAGATGGAACGATTACTGATGCGGAAATGCAAACTCTGTTAGAGTTGACCATAGACCTTGAAAACATGTCTTTTGCAAGAAACATTCCTACAGATAGTTATTACGATGAGTACGTTGTAGCTATGCACAAGATTTATAGTGATCGACCCCATATCACCCTGACAGCCGAAGATATTGCGGAAAGAAATGCAAAAGCCGAAGAAATTTTGAGAGGACTGTTAGGAAAATGAGATATATAGACCTTTCAATTATTGATACCACAGATCCCGCCGTAGTCGCATGGCTTAGCGATGCAAAGTCGCATTTGGGAGCGTTGAGCAAGCTAACTACACATGATGATCGCAAAAAATATATGACCAAGCATAATATTTGGAGTCAATTCAAGCCTATTCTTATTAGATACTATGGTGAAAAGTGTTGGTACTCCGAATGTAGTTTGGAAGGATCATTTGGTGATGTAGATCACTTTAGACCTAAAGGAAAATCGACAGATGATAAGAAAAATATTATTCTATCTGACGGATATTGGTGGTTGGCATACGATTATCTAAATTATCGCCTTAGCTGTGAGAAAAGCAATCGTAATTTCGGTGGTGGGGGAAAGAATGATATGTTTCCCCTAAAACCTGGAACCGTTCCAGCTACTCAAGGAAACAAAAATGATATTCCCGTTCTTCTTGATCCCTGTGTAGATAGCGATGTT
Organism: Clostridia bacterium; assembly: GCA_045546695.1. Classification (GTDB taxonomy): domain Bacteria; phylum Bacillota; class Clostridia; order UBA1212; family UBA1255; genus SIG424. The sequence goes on from JAZQDE010000008.1 coordinate 10,327, forward strand.
GCTCTTATAGATTGTAATGAAGCTGGTGAAATCATTCCTTTGACTTCCGATCCTTATGAAATTTATCGCATAGATATTAGCAGACGAATATATAATTGGGATTGCTTTAATGCAGCACGTAAAAAAATTCGCTCGAAATGCAAAACAGCATTAGAGCTTTTTGAAATGTCATATGAATTAGCTCCTGAAAAGATGGTATCTTCTATTTCGCAGATTTGTGAATTGGTTGATCCACAAACGCCATATTCGTCTTTTGCAAAACGATACATACAGTTGAAAATTCAGGACAAGCCATACAAGGAAGTAATACAAAAAATATTGTAAATCCGAACGGTACGAAAGGTGGTGTTTTTATGGCGAACAATGATTGGATAAACCAAGTGATCGAAGATACTATGCGAGGAAAGCCCTTCAAACGCCGTATACAAAACGGAATTGATCATTTGCCAGGAAAGAAGCTATACAAGTACTATTCCTTCTCATCGCCATATACTGTTCCCAATTTGCAAAATAATGTAATATATCTTCAAAATCCCGTCCTGTTCAATGATCCTTTCGATTGCAATATTGGTATATCGGTTAATCAATTGATTCGCGTACTAATACCGAATTTATTTGATAAAATCCTTCCCGAGACAAACGAAGAGGTTAGGAATGTTCTCGGTTCATGGTTGCTGGGTAATGCGAAATCAGAGTTGGAAGAGGTGCCTCAAGAGCGCTTGTTGGCTATTTGTGCAAACAGTCCCGCAATCGTCAAATTAATCACCAGAGCCAAAAGTGGAGAATCTATTTCTGATCATGAGATAATGGCTGTCTTGTTAGAAGAACCAGTCACGATTTTGGAAATGATCAAAACTTACCTAACCATTGTTTCAAATGGGGCTCCGATATCATTTGATAATATCGCTATACAACAAGTGATTCAATCTCTGCAGTTAATCAAAAATTTGATTATGAGTTTTGGAGATCAAAAAGAGGCCAAAGAAATGCAATTGTTTGAACTTTTGGCTTCAAAAGACGATTTTTTTGCCAAGATAGAATCTATTGCAGCAATTGCCGGTGTAGATATCTCCAAAGGCGAAATAGCAAAAGTGTATTCAGCGTTGGATGATGGCATTAAACAAATTAGAAGCGGACTTGGTAAACAGGTTGGGATTGAATGTTTTACTCAATCTCCGACTGATGTTTTAATGTGGTCTTACTATGCGGACAAGCACACAGGTATTTGTGTAGAGTATGATTTTTCCAAATTATTCAATACACTTTCAAATGCGTTTTTATTCCCTGTATATTATTCAGAAAGTCGCCCATTGCTGAATTTGGCGGCGATTTACGATCCTCAGACCAAACAAGTCTGTACCGATAGATTAGCTGAAGCCTTGCCGAGTATTATACGGTCATGGATTACCAAAAGCTTGGAATGGGAACGGGAAAAAGAATGGAGATTAATTTCATTTCCTATAAAAGAAGAGGCAGAAAGATCAGTAAAACTTCCGATTATCAGTAGAATTATAACCGGAATCGGTATTACGGACGCGAATTATAATATTGCTGCTGAAATAGCTAAAGAAAAAGGTGTGCCGATACATAGAACACGTTTAAAAAATGATCGATTTTTGATAGAGGTAATGGATGAGGAGAGTATGTAAGGGACGTGATTAGGAAAGATTATGAAATACAATTTCTATTATGATGAATCCGAGCACAGCCGTTCAATTGGGTTCAAAACAGTTACAGCTGAAAATTTCTACGATAATTTTATTACAGTGATCGTAGGATGGAAAGCTGAGAACGAGCAGCGTATCCAAGAACAATACTGCGAATTCGAACAGAAACACATTGATCGTCACCCAGATAAAGAATTAAAAAGCGAAACGATACAACCCAAACAACTACGTTGCGGTTTTGCTTCCACGGCTAAGGGGAACATTGGCTTTCTTGATGATTATTTGAATTTGTTCACTGATGATATTTATATCTATATTTCAACTTTCAGCAAGGTCGAATTTATTGTAAATCAACTGTTTAAAGACTACAAAAGCAGCCTTTTGTTTGATATGGATATGATGAAATATCCCATTATCAAATCATTAGTAATATATAAGCCTCGAGAACTTGTCGATGCTATATACAATGACCCACAAAACATTTTTTCAACACTAAAGGATTTCTTTAAAGATAGAATTAAAAAGAACAAAGAGAATCCGTCTTTGAAACAAAGAGAAAACGAATCGTTTGAACAAATATTGTTATTGCTCGATGATGTTCAGCCGATAGCTTGTGTTGATTGGGATTATACGCCTTCGTTCGTTGGCTTCCGTCGCTATTTGGATGAAAATTCAATTGATGACTACTCGCTCACAATTGATCGCGAAGGAGAACATCATAAAACTGTTTTGGCAGCGAAGAAGGCGGGCTTGAACTATGTTGACGATGAGGAATCGGACCAACACTTTGGAATTAGAATGGCAGATATGATGGCTGGTATTCTCGGAAAGTTAATGAAAGCCCTTTGTAAATCCATTCATCCAATCAATCCCGATATCGTGCAAAAGTCCCTCTTATCCTCCGAATGGTTTAATGTATCGGAATCTCAACTTGCATTGTATAAGAAATTACATCACATCGTTTGTGAATTAAATAACTCGTGGTACAAATCATTTGCTGGAGTCTACGCGGATGATTTAGTCTGTATTATTGCGCTTCTGAATTTTATGAATCTCTTTAAAGACGCAGATGAAATTAGAGCAAACATAAATATGCAGGGAGAATTTTTTAATGCGTACGCTTGTCAAGCGTTAGAGCAAGATTATCAAAGAAAGCAGATCAAATTACCTATAGACCCTATTCCATCGTCGCACCGAAAGGAAGACTATTATTTTAATCAACGTGGAGCAAAAGTGTATTACGACATACGCAAACAACCTTCATTGCCAATTCCTGATGGAAGCATAAAATATATGGTCCTTTCAGTTGGGTTTGACAAAAACAGGGTTCCGTTGATTACAATTAAAGAAAATGGTAACCCCGTTTGTTATAAGTTACCTACACAACTATTAGAGTGGTCAGTGACGATGGTTACAATGGCTAATGGCGGAGTAAATTTATTACCGTCGGAAGTGATTTTTTCTAACAAGGACAATTGTTATTACGCTGATATTTTATAGTCTTTTCAGTTTATCCTCTCTGGACTTCCGTCCACTTCGGTAATATTGTATGTGCTACCACGAAAAGGAGGTTGTACAAATTGTACAGAAGAAACAAGTAAATAACGAAAACGGAGCGGTTCTGAATCGGGATTTCCCGAGGCAGGGCCGCTCTCTCATTATGGTGCCGGAGGAGCTGAGGAGGCTTTATCCCAATGCCAAGCCGGAGCACATCGAAATGACGCTGGAACGATTCGGCGATTATGAGTGCGGCGAGGGTGAGAGAAAGATCGAACTGTTCGGCAAGGTTCTGGCGGCGGTGATCATCGACGAAGGCATCGTAAAGCGAGGTGGGAAGCATGGGAATCCTTGAAGAGTTGTGGTACGGCAACATCAGCCCCTGCGAGAGGGATTTCAAGAAAGGAAGCAAATATTCAGAGCTGCTCGGATACATTGTTTGTCATGAAGAGTATCTCCAGAAGCGGCTGAACGACGAAGAAAAAGAGATCTTCGAAAAGTTCACCGAATAAATCAACGAAATGTACGGCATCGCAAAGCCCGAGGCGCAAGCCTCGTGCTTTAATGAGAAGCTTTAAGTATTATCTAAAACATCTCGTCTGTTAAATCAATTATATGTTTTGAATCAAAAATAACATCGCCATTTTTTGAACACTCGAGTATTATGAAAAATTGATTTTTATGCTTTTTGAATATATTGTACATTATATCAACATTATCAATAAGGCACCTAAAAGCTTTATTGGTAGTTAATCCGTTATCTCCGAAACAGATGAAAAAAGAGCCTTGTTTTTTGAACGATTGTTTTATAAAAACCATATAGCTTTCGGGAACTGATATTTTTTCCAAATTTTCATCGCTTCTTTCGATGAAAAAGATTCTTCCTCTTGTGTCACTTGGTATTTCTTTTTCAATATCGGAATATGCTTGATTGTTTTCTCTGAAAGTCCAATATGGTTTGCTACCAAAATAAAACTTTTTTTTAAAAGTAAACGGGCTTGTGTCTTCGCCGGAAAAAATATGCTTTAGGTATATATTCGACAAAGGTCCACCACAAATAATTTTATCATTTCCAGCTTTCAAATCAGTAGCGTTTGGATCTTTGAGAAGAAAGCTTTTGTTGAAACCTGCCATTTCATTCATTTGTTGAATCAATAGTAGTAGCTCGGCTTCGTCTTTTCGATAATAGGCCAATTGGTCTAAATTTATTCCATATTTTTTCTTGGCAAAGTTTGCTTCTTTTTGTGAATACTCAATATTGCCTTTCCAAACGGGGAGAACAACCTCGCAAGTGCCTTTTTTAGAAAACCCAATGATTTTTCCTAACTTTTTTCTGTCTCTTTTTTTCCATACATATCCCGCTATAAAACCTCCCAATGTAGTTATCAGGAAAAATACTATTTCAAAATAAATAGAGGCGGTTTCAAGAAAATTCCAAAGTTGTTGCAAGAGATCGCTCCTCTCAATAAAGTAATAAGAACAATGCCATCATTAATCTGATGGCATTGCTTTTGGCGGAGAGAGAGGGATTCGAACCCTCGTGGGATTGCTCCCAAACTGATTTCGAGTCAGCCCCGTTATGACCACTTCGATATCTCTCCGTATTAAGTTAAGTTTGAATTTTGCACGGCTTTTGCAAGGCCGATGGTAAAATGCATTCATCCAAAATTCAAGAAAAATGAAGCATTTGCGAGATAAACGAAGAATTCACGAGCTTTCGCGGCTCACCAAGTGATAAGCTCGGCTACCTTTCGAGTCAGCCCCGTTATGACCACTTCGATACGTCTCCGTAAATCCTTGCGATTATAACATTATAAATGATAATTTACAAGACTGTTTTATCTTTTCACCGTACACAAAGAATGATATAATGGCAAACATATTTACAGATTGCAACGGAGATTTAAGTAATGAGGGAATATCTGACACAGTTTTTTGATGAATTTGAATATGACAGCGAAGACACAAAATATCTGCTGAATACGTACGATGCTATTGTAGCAAACGCAGATGCATTCAAACTTCTTACTGAGGCTATAAATGAATACAAAGCAAATATCAAACTCAATTACATGATAATTATTCAAAAAGCAAGAGAGATTGCAGAGATTGTCCGCAAGCACCCATACACAACGGAACTTCTTGCTTTTATGTGTATGTCTCAGCATCTTAAAACGCTTTATATGGAAAATGGCATCGACCTTCAGATTTATCACGACAGCGTGCTTGACCTTAAGTGGAAGATAGAAGAATGCAAAGTTGTCAAAGGTATTTGCGGCTCCTTTGTTGCACATTGGTTTCACGGTTTCTTCAGTCTGGAAAGATTTGCCCTGGGAAGATTGCAATTTGAGATAATTAAAAGTCCCTGCGACTATGATAAGAACGGCGTTAAGCTTGAAAAGGGTGTGACAGACGTTATTAACGTTCACATTCCACGTACAGGCATGCCGATGGACAAGGAAAGTTGCGACAAAGCATACGAGCAGGCGAGAGCTTTTTACAAAGATATTGTCGGAGAAAAGGCTGCTTTTGTATGTGATTCATGGCTTCTTTATCCGGGAAACAAAGAAATACTTCCGCAACATACCAACACATACAGATTTATGTCAGAATATGACATTATTACATCAGCAGATAATTACGGTGAAGAGCTCTGGCGTTTGTTCGATACTGATGAAAAGAATCCCGACAGATTACCAACAAATGGTACCCTGAGGCGTTGCTACGTCGCGCATCTGAAAAACGGAGGCAGAGTCGGCTGGGGCTTTGGAGTAAAGATTTAAAATGATTGAATATAAAATTTTTGAAGGACTAAATAACGATTCAATATTAATTCGTAAAAAAGTATTTGTAGAAGAACAAGGCTTTGTTGACGAGTTTGATCATATAGACAATATTGCAACTCATATTATTGTATATGATAACAAGCCGATTGCTACCTGCAGAATTTTTACAAATGCCTCCGGAGAATATCTTATCGGGAGATTTGCTGTTATCAAAGAATACAGAGGTTCAGGAATTGGCTCGGCCATGCTCAGGAAGGCAGAAGAAGTTATAATGAACAGGGCTGGTTCTATCATAAGAATCCACTCACAGACAAGAGCAAGACATTTTTATGAAAAAGCAGGATACAACCCTGATGGAAAAGAAGATGACGAAGAAGGAGTGCCACATGTCTGGCTTGTAAAAAATGGAAATACTGAGCAAGAAACAACTTAATCGCGGACGGGCGATGTACCATATAGAAGCAGCTGTAGAATATCTTATAAGTATTCTCGTCAGCGGCTCTTTTCTTGCTACGCTCACAAAAGAACTGGGTATTTCTGACAGCCTCACAGGCATCTTATCGTCTATAATATCATTAGGATGTCTTTTCCAGTTATTGTCAATTTTCATCAAAAGAAAGCGCTACAAGGGCTTTATAACAGTAATGAGTGTTATAAATCAGTTGCTGTTTATGTTTCTATATATAATTCCATTATCTGGTAGCGACAAAAATATAAAAATAACGTCATTTATTATTCTGATATTATCAGCATATCTGATATATTATGTGGCTCATCCGTTGAAAATCAACTGGCTTATGTCGCTTGTTGACGATCATAACAGAGGCAAATTCACGGCAAATAAAGAAATTATTTCACTGATTGCCGGCATAGCCTTTTCATTTCTGATGGGAATGGTCGTAGATAATTTCATAGAAAAAGGCGACAAACGCATTGCTTTTATAATTTCGGCAGCCGTGATTATGATACTTACAATCTGCCATACTTTGACAATGATTCTTACTCCGGAAAAACAGCAGGAGAGTAGGACAGATAAAACAAAAATCACTGAAACAATCAGAAATGTATTTTCAAATAAAAAAATCCTGCAGATTCTTGTTTTGTTTGTAATTTATTACGTCGCCACATACAGTGCCTCTCCATTTTATGGAACATATCAGATAAACGAACTCGGCTTTTCATTGACCTTTGTGTCATTTCTTGCTATGCTGAGCAGTATAGCAAGGATAATTGTTTCCACATTCTGGGGACGCTTCGCAGACAGAACGTCATTTGCAAATATGTTTGAAAAATGTGCAATCATACTTGCACTGGCGGTCGGATGTGTTGTTTTCGCTACGCCGGCAAACGGAAAAGTAATGTTTTGCATTTATTACATACTTTATGGAATTGCAATGGGCGGTATAAACAGCGCAACAATCAATCTCGTGTTCGATTACGTTTCACCGGAGCAAAGATCCGATTCGCTTGCAATATGCCTTGCAGCATCAGGTCTTGCCGGCTTTTTATCAACAATCGCTGTCAGTCCGCTTGTGAATTTTATCCAGGAAAATACATTGCAAATCTTCGGATTTGAGATTTATGCACAACAAATCGTATCATTTATAAGTTTTGTGTTCGTAGTAATGGCTGTTTTATACACAAAATTTATTGTAAAGAAAATCAATAAATAAGGAAATTGAAATTTATAAAGATTTGTTATTGACTTTATTCAGAGAACGTAAAGAACGACGTGGTTTTTTTGTCGACTTAATATTCTCTGAATTTTGTTTTTTACGGAACTGCACAGGGGAGATTCCGTGTTTGTCCTTAAATAGCTGATTAAAAGTCTTAACTGAACCAAATCCTGACAGTTCAGCCACGTCAATAATTTTCATATCTCCGTTTATCAACATATTTTCAGCATGTGCAAGACGAAGGTCCGTTATATATTCTACAAATGTTTTACCGGAAAGTTGTTTAAAAAGTCTGCAAAAGTGATATGTTGAGAGATTTGCTGCATTTGCCACGTCAGATAAAGCTATCTTTTGTGTGTAATTTGTAAGTATAAATTCTGTTGCTTTATTGTATGAGTGAAGTTGGGTAGAGGAGTTGAGGTTGTCAGGTTCAACAGAATCTCTCCACTCAAAATTTTCACAAATATATGTTAAAAGTAATCCTGCGTAGCTGCGAAGCCTGATGTTGTAATACAGACTGTCGGGATCTTTCAGAAGATTAACGATAAGATTAATATATTTATGTATTTCATTGTATATTTCCGGATTCTGTCTTGTTATTACAGTTGGATATAACTTTTTTTGTCTGATTGTATTTAATTCTTTGAATATATTTAATGTGTCAAATTGCAAAACAAAATGATCGCAATTGTCGTTAAATGTTTTTACCGCATGCGACTCCATTGAGTTAACAATTAAAACATCTCCGGGAAGTAAATCGACGTTTCCATGTTCAAAAACAACGCATAAGTGTTCATTAATAGGTGAGATTATCTCAATTTCGTGATGAACGTGTGTAGGAAAATTGTCTGCTCTGAATATACCGCAAAAGATTTTTTGTATATCAGACAGTTCTGTGTTTTCGTAATAAACTTTATCCATTACCTTGTCTCCTTTTTTTGAATTATACATAAATATTTTAAAATAGCAATATCTAAGAAGAAAATTGCAATATTATGCATAGAATAAAAGCAATATTCAAGATAGAATATTACTGAAATACGAAGAAGAATCTCTATCAGATGCTTTTTCATCATGCTGAGCAATCGGCACTTTCACATACTATTTTTGATTAATCCCCAATGGCAAACGGGAAAGCTGTTGGGGGTTAACCTTTTTTTGTAATTGCCGATTTTTATTATCTATGTTAGAATACAAAACGTTGTAATATTGTAAATTACTGGGAGTATTTTTTAAAATGATTGTACCTATTCTACTATTTATTTTAGGCCTCCTTATGTTAATCAAAGGCGGCGACTGGTTTGTTGAGGGCGCATCCGGAATAGCACATAAATTCCGCATTCCGGAAATTCTTATAGGCGCGACCGTTGTATCTATCGGTACGACATTGCCCGAGGTAATGGTATCAGCTACTTCTGCAGCTACCGGTCATGGTGAAATGGCATATGGTAACGCAATTGGTTCTATTATCTGTAATACAGCTTTGATATCAGCAATTACCATTGCTGTAAAGCCTGCAAAGGTAGACAGAAAATCAATGATTGTACCTGTTTTATTTTTCTTTTCAGCTGCTGCATTTTATTCGGCAATAGCATACATTACAGGCTATTTTTACAGATGGGTTGGCATTGTATTACTTCTTATATTTGCACTCTATATGTTTATTAATATCAGACAAGCTTTTAAAACAACAGAGCTGTCCAAAGAAACTATTGATGAAATACAAGAGAAAAACAATCCGCTTGTGAAGGATATTATTTTTCTGGTACTAGGTGCTGCGCTGATTGCTTTTGGCGCAGATTTCCTGGTAGATAATGGTATTATAATTGCTGAAAAACTTGGCGTACCGGAGACTGTTATAGCAATTACATTTATTGCACTCGGTACCTCGCTGCCTGAACTTGTTACTGCTGTTACATCGCTTATCAAGGGACACGGGGCATTGTCGTTGGGTAATATTATTGGTGCCAACATATTTAATCTTGTTCTTGTTTCGGGAATGGCTACAACAATTTCACCGTTCAAAGTGCCTGCAGAATCAACGATCAACGGTATCAACTCATCACTTGTACTTGATATTCCTTTGATGCTTGGTGTTATGTTACTTCTTACTTTGCCTTCTTTGATCAAAGGTAAACTGTATCGATATCAAGGTGTTTTATTATTGATAATATATGCTGCTTTTGTTACAATTCAGTTTATGATACAAGGGTAGAAAGATAGTCTTTATCTTTAAATTTAATAATGGAGAGTGATTTTTATGAGTAAGACAAGGATTTTGTTTTTAGGTAACAGTCATACATATTGGAATGATATGCCGGCAATTTTCACGAATATCTGCAAAGATTGTGGAAAAGATGTCGACGTCAACATGCTTGCAGGTCCCGGCACTACTTACGATGGACATATCAGACAAAGAATCAACCTACGTTATCAGTTAAATTTTGGTAACTACGATTATATGATTATGCAGCAGGCTGCGCACACGCCGCTCCCGCCAAGAGAAGAGACTGTGGCCGGAGCGATTGAGATCGTTGCGTGGGCAAAGAGATACAATGTAAAGACACTTCAATGGGTACCGTTTGCACGCACTAATAAACCGGAGGAGCAGGCAGGGATGTATGATATTTATAATGAAGTACATGAAAAAACAGGTATGCCGCTTATTCCTGTCGGCAATTTGTATGAGCTTCTTAAAAATACTCATCCTGAGCTGAAAACTATTCAGGATGATGGTTGCCATCCGAATCCTTATGGTTCATATCTTAATGCACTTTGCACCTACGCAATGATTTTTGGCACTGATTTCCAGGCTGCTAAACCGGTCAGCATTGAGTATTTTGGTGGTATTGATAACAATATCGTACAACTTGACGAGGACAAAGCTCAGATTATTAAGGATGCTATTGTGGATTATTTTAAATAATTCGAACTTACGCTATTTTAGACTGTATTTTTTAATTTAATATGATATAATATAGTTTGTGGCGTTTTTACGCTGCAAACTATTATTTATCCGGATAGAGCGAATAAAATGTTGAAAAAATATGTTACAGCTTCAAATTGCATAACGTTTGTCAGAATAATAGGGTCAGTAGTTTTATTATTTTTAACTGCCTTTTCACCGGAATTCTACATTACATATACCATTTGTGGATTAAGTGATGCGATTGATGGTCATGTCGCACGTAAATTTAATACATCAAGTGAATTCGGTGCGAGGCTTGACAGTGTAGCAGATATTATGTTTTATGCAGTAATGATCATAAAGATTCTTCCTAAATTAATTAAAATATTACCAATGATTGTATGGTATATTCTTGCTGCGGCTCTTGCTACAAGGTTGATTTCTTATATTGTTGCAGCGTTTAAGTATAAAAAGTTTGCATCACAGCATACATATTTAAATAAGCTGACAGGCCTTGTAGTGTTCGTTGCACCATATGTCGTTGTTTTATCTTTTGGGAAATATATTTGTCTTGGAATGACTATACTTGGTTTACTTGCTTCAACTGAAGAGCTTTTGATTCATCTGACACAAAAAGAGTATATTCCTGAGCAAAAATCTATTTTTTTACCGGGTAAATAATTTTCGAAAAAACTTTATATGGAAGGAGGGATTGGATGCTTGCAAAGTTATTTGGCAAAAAGGGCAAAAAGAACAGCTTGCCGAGGGCGATTGCTTTTGTTGACTATGAGCACTGGTTCATTTCAATGGAAAAAATTTATCATAAAAAGCCCGATATTCAGGCATGGTTTAATGAGTTAAAAAATAAGTGTATTATTACTGAAGTTACTTTTTTCGGTGATTTTTCAAAATTCCGTGAAAAAGAAATTGAAATTAAAAGAATCCGTCGTTTTACAAATAAAATAATAGATACTTATAATCCGGATCTGTACTATAAAAAAGACTATACAGATTTTATTATTCTTGACAATATTTATCAGAAAGCTTTGTCACAACCGGATTGCGACATGTTTATAATCTTTTCCGGAGACGGACATTTCAGCTCTGTTGCAGCTTTTTTAAGAACGTTCTGTAATAAAGAAGTAGGCATATATGGTGTAAAAAATTGTATAAGTAAGAATCTTGTTTCAAGTTCGAGCTGGGTCACTGAAGTTCCGCTGCCTGAAGAGGCGACGAAAAGCCTGAAGGCAACTATTTTTGATAAGATCAAAGAAGGCGAGAACAACAAAAGATATATGACATTCAGTAAAACTGCCGAGATGATTTCACAGGAAAACAATATCGAGCAGGAAAAAGTTAACCAGATATTGTCAGAATTGATAAAAGATGAATATATTCAGCAATCATTCGTATACGTCAACAAAAAAAAGATACGTGTAATCAATGCAAACTGGCAGAAAATTGAATCAGAGGGATTATTGGAATTATAATAAAAGAGCTGTTTTTACAGCTCTTTTTTTTGGTATAGTATAAATATTCTTAATTTTACATTAAATTACTTTCGTGGGAAAATAAAACAAATGATAAATTTGATTGGAGGTTCCTTCAATGAATAAAAGAAGAGCATTTTTATTTTTATTATTATCGTTTGTTTTAATGATATCATCGTTTGCTGTCAGTGCTAATGAACAAACAATAAGTGATACTCTTAAGAATATGCATGTTCTGAGTTCACACGATTTTGAAAAATATGATGATTCAACACCGGTTGATGACACAGATTTTTCAGAAGACTGGAATATAACATATGGTGGCGGTGAAGCATTTGTTTACGATGCTGAAGGTAAAAAGATGCTGGCGTCTCATGGCTCTACAATAACAAGCAATGGTGATATTCAATTTGAACTTGATGCTACATCTTTTAAGGAAAACGAAGGATATGCAGTTTCTACAAATCAATACGTTCCTTTATCTGGTGCAAATACTGTTGGATATGTTTTTTTACGCGGTTTTGAAGTAATGGAAGACATTATCGAACTGAATTGGTTTACCAAAGACAGAGAAGGTGGGGCATTCAGAGGCGGCAGCGGAGTATCTTTCAGATGGCAGTCAAGCGGTAAATTTGAAGTTGCGGTAAGATTTTATGACCAGGATTCAAATACATGTATCAACACTGCGTATGTCAGACTTGCAGTTGATGGCATTGAATATGGAAAAGAAGTAAATTTTGTCTATTATGATAATGGTGTTGACAGAATTGATGCATATGCAGACGATAAGCTTGTTGCTTATGTGGAGTATTCAAATCCTCAGACACTCAAAGATGAAAATAATAACATTACATTTGTTTCATGCTACACTGATGTACGTGTTTATAACGCAGAGGGCACATTACAGAATTTGACATATATTGATTGCGAAACAGGTAGCAACGTAAGTATTGAAAAAGTAGATAATGCCTTGTTGTCTGTAGATGGTCTCGTTGCAATATCACATAGCGGAAGATTGTTATATTATGACGATATTACAGTATATTCAGTAAATGAACCTGTTGTTGAGACTCCGGCACCGACACAAGAGCCCACCGCAAAACCGACACAAGAACCGACTGCTACGGCGACAATTGAGCCAACTTCCGTAGCGGCTACCGAACAGGCAGATACTATTGAGCCTGACGTTGATAAAGATGAAAATCCATTTGGAGTGATTGCAATAATTGCAAGCATTGCCGTGATATTTGTTGTAATTGCAGTTGTAATAATACTTGTTAAGAAAAATAAGAAATGAAGTATAAAAAAATTATAATTTTCTTTATATTTAGTATCCTCTTAGTATGTTTTACGGGGTGTAATGAACCTGATGAACAGGCTAATGCCCCTGAAACATATTATGAAGATATTTCTGTTGTCACTAGAGTAAATCCAACAGAATATGAACGTATGGCAGGCAATGAAATTAATGACTTTTTATCTGATTACAAATCAGTTAACAATGGAAATACGCTTACTATTTTTGTAAATAATGAATCTGATAATCCTGCAGGATTCAGGATTGAATATTCAGACAGTTCTATATATATCAATGGCTCATCTTCTGATCTTACGTATCTTGCGGCTCAGAGATTTATCTACGATTTTCTTGAAAATAATCCTAAAAAACTGACTGTTGAAAAGATTTCAACGTGTAATATTTCGTATGAAATGGCTTCATATGAAGAATACGTAAATGATATTGATTTATTTTTACCTGTCTGGATGTACCAATATCAGGCACCGGAATATATGAGAGATTTTTCTGAAAAACAGGCATCGTTTACAACGTCCGGTAGAATGATGATCTCAGCTCATCGTGGTGGAATAGAATTCTATCCGGAAAATTCTGCAGAGGCAATTATTAGCTCAATAAAAATGGGTGTTGATATTGTTGAAATCGATGCTGTTTTCACAAAAGATTTCGTACTTGTTCTTGGACATGGAGAGTTGAATGCTTTTACAGACTGGGACGAAAAAAAAGGTAAAAATGGACTTCCTTCATCAAATGAAATTTCTGACTGGACTTACGAGCAGTTGCTGGAGTTGAATCTGAAATTCAATTATGGAGAATATTCATCGGCCGGTGGAGAAACAACGCCTTATAAAATTCCTGAATTAAAAGATATTTTATTAATTTGTAAGGACCGTGTTTTTGTTAATATTGACAAGCTGGATACTGTAACTTATTGGAAAATGTTGTATAATCTTCTGAAAGAAACCGGCACAACTCAGAATTATCTTTTTGGAAAGACTTTTGTAGAATACAAAAGAGATCTTTCAAAATACGAACAAAATATGATTGATGACGGACTTCCGGTTTCAAAAAATTATTACGTACGGAAACATTGCGGAAATTTAGAAGCGGATTTACTATTGAATAGCGAAAAAGAATTCACGGAATTTTTCAACAAATATAATAAGCCCGGAAATAACTTTTTAACAGATAATCCGTATGTATTTGTACAGTATTTAGCAATAACCATTCAGGGAGAATAAAATGTCAAATAATGTATTACTGCTTATTGCAGACCAATTCAGATATGATTGTCAGGGATATACAGGTATGACTCCTGTAAAAACTCCTAATATTGATGCACTTTCAGAAGATAGTGTAACTTTTGATAATGCATATACATCTATTCCGACGTGTTGTCCGGCAAGGCAGAGCTTTTATGCGTGCAAACGAAGCGAAAGCTTTGGCGCATATTGGAATCATGGCATTACAATGCCTGTGAAATCTCTTAGTCCTGAGGATTATTCTTTTGTACGTGACTTTGAAAAAGCAGGATATAATACTGTGTATGTTGGCCGCTCTGAGATTAATCCGGAACACGACTGCACAGAATATGGATACAAATCACATAGAAATACTATCGTTGAATATGCTCATAAATATTGTGAGCCTGCAATTACTCAAAGATATCACGATGGATGGGTTGAAAAAGGTGATATGAACAGTACACCTACTGCGTATACTGCAATGGCTGCAATTGAGGAACTGGATAAATCCGGGGATCAGGCGCCTTTCTTTATGACAGTTTGTTTTACTAGTCCACATCCACCTTACAGGCCGCACGAACATTTCTATAATATGTATGACAGCGCTGAAAAATGGAAGAATTTTCAAGAGGATTTTATTTCTAAACCATATATTCAGAAGCAAATGGTTTACAATTGGTACAATGAAAACCAGACGTGGGATGACTGGGAGCCTGTTGTCAGAAAATATTACGCTCAAATTACCGAGCTTGATTATTATATTGGAAAAATTGTTGCATATCTTAAAGAGAACGGCAAATATGACAATACAACAATTGTTTTTACGGCCGATCATGGAGATACGTGTGGCGCTCATAAAATGTTTGACAAACATTATATCCTCTACGAGGAAGTAACACATGTGCCGCTTGTTATTAAATCTTCAAATTCTCTTGCATTTTCACCAGTAAAAGGCAGGACAAAGGAGTATACAACTCATAACCTGGACCTGGGGCCGACATTAATGGAAATCAATGATATTAAATGTTCAGCAACAGGACTTCATGGAAAATCACTTTCAGATGTACTAAAAGGTGGAAAATCAGAAAGAAATGAAGTTGTTTCAACGTTTAACGGAGCACAATTTGGTCTGTATACGATGAGATGTATCAAAAATGACAGATGGAAATATATATGGCAACCGGCAGGGATTGATGAACTTTATGATCTTGAGTCTGATCCGTATGAACTAAAGAATATGATATATGAGGATGATAAGAAAGACATTATTTCTGAACTCAGAAAGAAATTATTTGATATTCTGATTAAAGAAGAGGACCCGTTTTGCACCGTTGGTAAATCATGGGCAGCGAAAAGGCAGCTTATTGACAACAACAAGGTATAGTATCAGGAGGTAGAAAATGTTAGATGTAAGATTCAATACATTGTTAAGTGTTGCAAAAACAAAAAATTTCACACATTCCGCAGAACAACTATCTTTGACTCAACCTGCTGTAAGCCACCATATCAAGCAACTTGAGACAGAATATGGTATACGGATTTTTGATAAAAATGGTAAAAACTTACAGCTGACAAAAGCAGGGGAGCTTCTTGTGGAATATGCAGAGCATTCAAGAGTTCTTGAAAATGCTTTTCATGTAAATCTACGATCTGTGCTTGATGAACCAACACATTTTTCTGTCGGAGTCACAACGACACTCGCAGAATATATACTTTCCAATATTCTTGCCAGGTATTGTAAAAAACATCCTAACATTACTGTCGATGTGTTCTGGAGTGACCGCAGAACACTTGTTAAAAAGCTTTGTGATTATGAACTTGACTGGATTCTGATTAATTATGCTACACCGGAAGGATGCCGGGAATACAAACTATGTGATGATGAGAGTCACATAATTGTTTCTAAAGACCACCATCTTGCAAAAAGTAACTCTATTGATTTTGAAGTGTTGAGAAAAGAAAAATTCATCCTGTGCTACAAGGATAATCTTGCAATGCAACTGTTTAATAACCGTTTACAGGAAATCAATATGTCTGTAGATGAGCTTAATATCGTTGTTGAAACAAACAGTATGAAAGTAATAAAGAGTATGGTTGCAGCAAACGTCGGTATATCTGTTCTGCAGAAAGTGGCATGCATTCAGGAGATTAATGAAGGCTCTATTGTTCCTTTGGCAATCAATAATTTCAGTATGCCCGGTGAGGTAAAGTTTGTATACCGTCAGGACTTTGCATATCCTGATATTTTCAAAGAAATGAGCGAAATATATAAAAATATTTAATCATATTTCTAAATATTCATAATTGGACAATCCTCCTGTTTACCTTATAAAATATAGGAAAAGAGGAGGATTGTACGTTTTGATTTTATATTGTAAAGAGATTGTCATACATAATTATTTTCCGCAGTGGTACGATGATTTCATCCGTAATCTAATCGAGAGTATCAACATCCCGGTACGTATTGTCTCATACACAAATAAAGTAAAAGAAATAAAAGGTTATTCAATTTATTCGTATGATAATACGTTAAATATAGATGCATCATGCGGTGAAATGCTTTATTTGGCATTTTCTAAAATAAAATATATGTCAGAGCAATCATATGATTGTACACTTTCAGATTGTGATGAGATTTATACGTTTCCATCAAGAGAAGAATATATAAACAACATAGATTTAATGATTCCTGTCTGGAAATACACGTGGAAAGCGCCTGGGTGGTTATTAGATTATGAAGAAAAGAAAGCATCCTTCCCAAAGGCTAACAGACCTTTTTGCTGGGCACACAGAGGCGGTGGTACATATTATCCTGAAAATTCAGTTGAGGCGATTATCAGTTCGATAAATATGGGTGCTGACATTATGGAACTTGATTTCAGATACACAAAGGATCATAGAATCATATTGATGCATTACGATACACTCCATCAGAGCACTGACTGGGAATATAAACATGGTAAAAATGGTTTGCCTGAGTCAGACTATATTATTGACTGGACATATGATGAAATTTGTCAATTGCGCCTTAAAGCCGGAAGGAATTTTAATAGTGAAGCTATAACAGAATATATTGTTCCAACGCTTGAAGATGTCCTTATGGTATGTAATAACAGATCATTTTTTATAATGGATAAAATGAATCCGTGGGAAGAATGGGAAACAATATATAAATGTATCCTTGAAACAAAATGTTATGAGCCATTTGCTTTTGCGTATAAGTTTCCGGAAGAAGAAGTATGTAGAATCAGGAAATTGATGCTAGCAGAATTTGGTAAAACAGGCCCATATTTTTATTGGCGCAGACATGCCGGATCTCTGGAACGGGAATGTCTTGGCCATGACGAGATGATAGAAGTTTTCAAACAATTTTCAGAAGGAAACAACACAAACATTATGACAAATTATGTAAAAGAATTAGTTGAATATATTGATGAAAACTATAAGGAGGAAAATTTAGGATGAAAAAACTGGTTAGTTTATTTGTTGTTCTGACTTTAATTGCATCTTTTGCAATATCATCAGGTGCTGAAATCAATACAACAAGCTTTTCACAGGCAATATCAGAAATGAGTGTATTGTCATCGCATGATTTTGAAGCAGAAGACGTTGAGACAGAAGTAGCTGACACAGCTTTTGCAGATGATTGGGATGTTACACTTGGTACAGGTAATGCATTAATTTACGAATACAATGGAAGTAAAGCTCTGATGTCATCCGGTAGCGCAATAACAGCAAACGGAACAATTAGCTACGAGCTTTCTGATGTGATTTTTGGTGAAGGTGATGCATATGCCGTTTCTATTAAGTCTACAATACCGGCAAGTGGCGCAAATTCAGTGGGACATCTCTATCTGAGGGGTTCTGAGATAATGGAACGTGATGGAAATCCCATGAATTGGTATGACAATGACAGAAGCGGCGGTTCGTTCCGTGGAGCAAGTGGAATTGGTATCAGATGGCAGGCATCAAATGTAATTGAGGTCTCAATAAGATTTTATGATGAAAACTCAAATACTCATGTAAATACTGCTTATGCGAGAATCAAATCTACAGGTTTCCCGTATGGCGAGACTCATACAATATCCGCTGTGGATGACGGGGAAGGAAACATAGTAATTTTCCTTAATGATGCGAAATATGCAACTATAAAATACAATAACGAGGTAAAATATGAAGATGATGATTTTGATGTTAATCAGGAAACATATTATAGTAACGTAACTGTATATGACAGTGCTGATGAGCAAGTGACACTTACATATATTGATGCAACCGATAAAAGCAATGTTAAAGTGGATAGTATTACAACAGCACTTGTTGCTAAAGAGGGTAGAGTTGCTATTGCGAATGCCGGAAGACAAGTGTATTACGATGAGATTACAGTGTATGAAAAAGTTGAAACAGAACCCACTCCGACTCCTACTCCCGTACCTACAACAGCTCCTACCGCTACTCCTACTGTAGCACCAACAAGTGCACCGACTCAAGAGCCGACAACCGCACCGATAGAGCCGGAAGATCCTGAAACAGGTGATGGTATGTATTTCATAATACTGGCACTTGCTGTAGGCGTTATAATTTCAGGCCTTGTTATATATAATAAAAAAGTTAAGAACTAATAATTCGTTCTTTGAAAAAAAGCCGTTATTTCAATATTGAATTAACGGCTTTTTTTATTGACATTATTTGTCATAATATGGTATTCTTGCAAAAAGCGACACAGATGTCGCAAATTTGAGGGAGAAGATGATACATAATGCATAGCCTTGACAAAAAATGGAAAGAACTCTTGTTTGCAGCAAACAGTTTCGGACCAAATCTATTGTTCGTTTTAATTGGCGCATATCTTACTGACGCCATAAATCCAATCGGTCTTACAGCTAATATTGAAAATTGGAGTCTGACCGGCTATTGCCTGGTAATTCCAGTAATGTTTGGTATAACATGGGCACTTACGAAAGTATTTGACGGTCTTGTCGATATTCCGCTTGCGTATTTGACAGATAATATCCGTACGCGTTGGGGACGTCGCAGACCGATGTTTATAATTTCTCTGATACCGCAGATTATCAGCTTTGTTCTTGTATGGACACCTTTACAGTTCCGCGAGAACAGCGTCCTCAACACATTGTGGATCGGACTTATGTTACTGATTTACTATAGTAGTTACACTTTATCGATGATTACATTTTTTGGATCGTCTTCATCAATCTGTAAAGACGAAGCGCAAAGAGTAAGAGTAGGTAATTTCAAATCGTTTTTTGATACAATCGGATATTGTATTGTTTACGCACTTCTGCCGATCTTCATCGGAAAAGGTATAAATATCCGCACAATTGCTTTGATTTCACTTCCTTTATTACTGACACTTCTTATACCTTTGTTCCTGATTAAAGAAGGCGAGAAATACGGTCAGGGCAAAGATTATCTTCCCGAAGCACGTGTTTCAATGAAAGACAGTTTCAGACTTACTCTTAAAAACAGACTGTTTTTAACGTGGATTATTCCAAATGGTTGCGCATATTTCGGACTTAATATGTTTTTGGCGTCACAAAATGCATTGATTTCAGGAGTAATGAATTTACCTGCACAATATGCCGCGGTTATGAACACGTGTGCTTTTGCACCTGTACCATTGATGCTTTTCATCTATTATAAAATGATTCAGAAAAAGGGCATAAGATTCAGCTATCGGGTGGCTTTGGGCACATTTGCTGTTGCAATTCTCAATTTCTGCCTTGCAAGTGAATATTTATTCCCGGACAGTATAACACCGCGAATTATAATCGGCTGCATCGGTGGCTTCCTCGGTTCGTTTGGTATCGGTGCTTTTTTTGCAACTCCTTTCATGGTTCCGGCGCAGATTGCCGCTCTGGAATTCAAAGTAACGGGCAAGGACCATACGGCTATGTATTTTGCGATACAGTCACTTGCAACGTCAGTAATGGCAGCTATTTCCACAGGACTGGTATACGAACAGATAAAAAATATTGTTACACCAAAAGTAATCGATGGTGTTGCTGTTGCCGGTGAAACATGGAAAGTCGGTGCTTCTCTCGTTCCTGTAATTCTCAGTGCAACATGTATCATTGGATTTATAATTGCAGGAAAAATGCCAAAACAATTTACACAGGAAATCGTAGAGAAAGAGATGTTACGTATTGAATCAAAAAATAAGGAGTGATATACTTTTCGTATAATTTGCGAATGAGGTTGTCACTATGACTACAAAAGGCGAAACGTCCAGATTAAAGATTTTAAAAGCAGCGCATACTCTTTTCAGTAAAAAAGGGTATTGCGCTGTTACTATGAAAGATATTACAGATGCAACCGGATTTTCACGTGGCGGGCTATACAGGCACTTTTCATCAACTGAAGATATATTTCTCGAATTGATTGAAACAGAGCAAAAAAAGGCACTCGCGGCGCTTGAGGATGCTATAGAAATGGATTTACACCCTGACACAATAATACATACCTTTTTATTTAACAGAATGAAAAAAATCTGTAGTCCTGAAAAAAGCTTCGATAATGCTGTTTCTGAATTTGCTGCCAATAGTGAAAAAGGTCTTGCCGCACTAAGAAGAAGGGCGGAGATATCGATTCGGATTCTGACACGTTTGATTGAGAATGGTAATTCAAAAGGCTGTTTTTCTTGTGATAATCCCTTAGCTTCGGCAGAGCATATTTTATGGCTTATGGAAGGCATATCAAAACATTCATCGCTCTTTGACGTAGATGACAATAAGATTAACGAACAGGTTGTATTGCTTGAAAAAATTCTTAAATGATTTATTTATTCAATATATGATTTATAAATTTTTTCATTGGACAACCATCTATATCAGGACGCCAGACATCCTGCATTCTTCTGCAACCACCATTACACGCGCTTAAATACCGGCATGCTTTGCATTGATCAGCAAGCTTCGGTTTGTCAGTAATAAATTTTTTAATGCCGCTTGAGCAAAGCGTGTCATCAATTGAAGTATCTATTACATTTCCTGTGCAATATTCTGGTAAAACATAAAAATCACACGGATAAATGTTGCCATCTGATTCAATAACCAGTTGTGCATTACATTTTCCAGAGAAAACACAAGGGTCTGATATATTGCCCTGTAGTGCGTTAATTATTGCTGAAAACTCCCTGACTTCAAAAGGAGGACAGGAGTTTTTCCTGAAATCATCTATCCAATAATTATAAAAATTCATAAGGAAATCCGCTAAAATATCTCTGTCTATAGTATCATTTTCACCGATGGGCGGCAGACAGGGGATAAGCTGAACATATTCAACATTAGATCTTTTGTAAAAATTATATAATTTACTTGGACTATTTAATACTGATTTAGAAAGTACAGTCAGGAAATTGACACATATGCCGGCATCAATCATCCTCCGGTATGCTTTCATAACTAAATGATGTGTAGGTGCACCATCATTAAACACTCTGTTTATATCATGACTGGAAGTATCACCGTCAACTGATATACCGATTATACAATTGTGTCTTTTGAAAAGATCAATCCATTTTTCACCATTGATATCGTCGCTGATGCATATTCCGTTTGTCTGAAAAATGTATTGTGCGTTAATGTTATGAATCGAAATTGCGTTAAAAAAGTAATTGTAAAATTCTATACCGGCAAGTAAAGGCTCGCCACCCTGAAAAGCAATAGTCACAATACCCGAAGGTGATAACTTTGCTTTAATCATTAATATCAACGAATCAACGACAGTTCTTGTCATTATCATGCCGGGTTGCGCACCGCAAGACTCCATTTCTTTATAGAAACAATATTTACAGGACATCTGACAGAGTCCAGAGGCCGGTTTAACAAGAACTGTAAGTCGGTTTACTTTCAAAAAACAACACTCCATGCAATGAATTTTTTTTATTTTACATCTTTTTTTTGATGTTGACAAGCATAGCGCCCACGTGATATACTTTCGAAGTTAGTGTTCAGCTACTATAGCTGACACTATGAGTAATGGCGGTCCGCTGCATTCTTCGTAAGAACGTCAAGGTGGAAGGAGAGTGAAGAAAATGAATAACATTATTAAAGCTGTTGAGGCTGAATACCTTAATGAATCTGCTACACCTACAGCAATCGGTGATTACGTAAAGGTTCACTTCAAGGTTAAAGAGGGTGCTCGTGAGAGAATTCAGATTTTCGAGGGTACAGTTATTGGTAAACGCGGTCAGGGAGTATGCGAGACATTTACAGTTCGTAAACTTTCATTTGGTTGTGGTGTTGAGAGAATTTTCCCTGTACATTCACCTAAGATCGCTAAGATTGAAGTCGTAAGACACGGTAAAGTCAGAAGAGCTAAACTTTATTACCTTCGTGGTAGAGTTGGTAAAGCTGCTAAGGTTGCTGAAAAGATCTAATTGCGTTTATTCCACGCGTTGGGACATTTCGATTGAAATGTCCCAATTTGTTTTTATAGAGATTTTACAAAAATTGTCATTATGCCCGGAAGATACACAAATACAGAACTTGGTAATATCGGTGAAAATCTTACTTTAGATAAGTATGTATCAATGGGATACAGATTGGTTGCCAGAAACTGGCGATATTCAAAAGTAGGCGAGATAGACCTGATTCTTTCAAAACAATCGACGCTTGTTATATGTGAAGTTAAAACGAGAACGAGTGGTTTTCCGGAAGTACCGAGCCGCGCAGTCAACAAAGCAAAAAGACAAAGAATAATAAAACTTGCAAAGATTTTTGTACTTCAGAATTCACAATTCCGTAATTACAATATCAGATTTGATATTTCTCAGATTCTGATAAATAAAAACAACATTGCAACGATAGATTTGCTTGAAAATGCATTTTATAATTAAAAATCTTTAGTTGCTTTTCACCTGTATTTATGTTAAAAATGAAACAGCAATTTTTTTAGGAGCGCAATATGAATATCAAAAAAATATTAGCATTGGTTTTAGCAGTTATGATTATTTGTACTTTATTTGCATGTGGAAACGATGAAAACAAGCCCAGCCCAGAACCGGAGGCAACAATTACGCCTTTGCCGGAGCCGACAGCTCTTCCTACACTTGAGCCTCAGCCCGACATTACAGATCCCGGCGAGCTCGTTGAATATACCGTATCACGCACGATTTCATCAAATATGGTTGTTCAAAGAAATGCATATTTCAATGTATTTGGTTGGTCTGAAAACAAAGGCGGCATTATTTATGCAGAATTTATGGGTGAAAAGCGCTACGCTGTTATAGATGATAACGGCGAGTGGTGCATTCAGTTCTCGTCACATGAAGCTACATGCGATGCACAGACTCTGAAGATTTATCCGACAAATGGTGAAGTTACTGAATATACAGATATTCTCGTCGGTGACGTATGGGTTATATCAGGACAATCCAACGCAGAACTGACATTTTCATCAACTGTGTCTAAAACACCTGAATACAAAGACGAGATAAGCAAAGATGACAATATCAGAATTTTCACACAGACAAGAATAGGTGTTCTGAATGTTCAGAACAAAATTGATATATCAGTTCCTCAGGCAGACGTAGTCACACGTGGATGGAAATGGCAAAGGACAACACTTGGTTCTGTAAATCCTTTTTCGGCACTTGGATATTACTTTGTAAAAGAACTCAGCAAAATTGTTACTGACGTTCCGCTTGGCGTTATTATGGCAGCTGCCGGTGGAGCAACATTACATGAACTTATGCCTGTTGAACTCGCAAAAGAATGTGGATTTTCAACAGGTCCTACAGTTCCGAACGGCGGTTTTTATAATACTCTTTTGCATCCTTTTACAAGAAATTCCATTACAGGTATGATTTACTACCAGGGCGAGAGCGAATCCAATGCAAATCAATACAAGAAATATGCTAACAATCTTAAATTGACTGTTGAAGCATACAGAGAAGCATGGGGCGTTAATTTCCCGTTCATCAACGTTCAGCTCGCAACTCACAGGGGCGACAGTTATGCTCATTGGCCACAGCTTATGAATTTGCGTATGGAACAGTATAATGCATACAAGATGATTGACAACTCATACATTGTTACGTCTATGGATCAGGATTTCAAAAAAGGCGATCCTGACTGGGCACATCCATATTACAAACTTGAACTCGGCCGCAGAGCTGCAACGATTGCCGCAAGTGCTATATATGAAAAGCTTGATGCAGAATATGCATTCTGCCCGGAACCATGCAATATAAAATGGGAAGGCGAATCAGTTCTTATTGAGTTCAAATATGTCGGTGACGGACTCAAATTATTGGACGGCGATGAGCTTTGTGGCTTCCAGGTTTATGATGAATTGGGAATTACATATTGTGATGCAGAGATTATAGATAAAAACACTGTTAAAATAACTGCAGATTTTGAAATAATCGGAATTGCATACGCTATGGAACATAATGCTTCACTCGATAAGGCAAATCTCGGAAACAGCATAGATTATCCGGCTCCGGCGTTTGAAATTATGAAATAACAACAGAATTTTATATTTAAAGGCTCTTATTTAATACTTTACTTTTTCACAGAATTAATCTATACTAAGTGGAATTTTATATATTAAAGGGAGCCTTTTTTTATGTGCTATAATAATCTGTCAAAAGAAGAATTACAAAAAGAACTTGATGTTCAGCTTAAACGTTATTCTGAATATAAAGCAAAGAATCTCAATTATGATATAACAAGAGGTAAGCCTTCAGTAGAACAGCTTCAGTTATCTCTTGATATTTTAAATACAGAATATATCGGTGATTGTAAATCAGACGGTATTGATTGTCGTAACTACGGTCAACTTGAAGGTATCCCACAAATCCGCAGATTTTTCGCGTGTGTACTTGGTACAAAAGAGGAGAACGTTATTGCGGGTGGTAATTCAAGTCTTAATATGATGTATGACATTATCGCAGATTATATGCTTTTCGGTACAGAATCAAGCGATAAACCCTGGTTCAAATACGACAAAATTAAATTCCTTTGTCCTGTACCGGGTTATGACAGACATTTCACTATCTGTGAAAAAATGGGTATCGAAATGATACCAATCCCAATGGTTTATGAGCCAAGTAATAAGATTGGTCCTGATATGGATATGATTGAAGAACTTGTTGCAAATGATCCTACAATTAAGGGAATGTGGTCCGTTCCAAAATATAGCAATCCTACAGGTATTACATATGCAGACGACGTTGTAAGACGTCTTGCTTCAATGAAATGTGCTGCTCACGATTTCAAAATTTTCTGGGATGATGCGTATGCAGTTCATTTTCTTGAAGGAGAGCCTGACAAGATTCTCAGCCTGATCGATGAATGTGAAAAGGCAGGTAACCCTGACAGAGCAATCTGCATTACATCCACTTCAAAAATAACATTCCCGGGTGGCGGTGTTGCTGCAATCGCAGGTAGTCTTAATACTGTAAATTATATTAAAAAATGTTTCACAACACAGACAATCGGTCCGGATAAATTAAATCAATTGAGACATATTAATTATATTAAAGATTATCCGAGCCTTATGGAACATATGGCAAAGCATGCAAAAATCCTTGCTCCTAAGTTCAAGGCTGTTATTGACGTTCTTGAAGAAGAAGTAAAAGATTGCAATGCATTTACATTTACAAAACCTACAGGCGGATACTTTATAAGCGTTGATATGATGGTAGAAGGTGCTGCAAGAGCGGTTGGTCTTGCAAAAGAATGTGGTGTTGCATTTACACCGGCAGGTTCTACGTATCCTTACAGAAAGAACAACACAAATATCCGTGTTGCACCGTCATTCCCGCCGGTTGAACAGATTCCGGATGCTATCAGAGTTCTTAGTATATGTATGAAGATTGCAACGCTTGAAAAATTATTGGAAATATAATTGATTCGTTGTATAATAAATATAATTTATAATCGTTTTTAGGAAGGTGCTACAATGTCAGAAATTAACGTAGAGTTTAAAAGAGAATCCTCATGGAATACAATGACAGAAGAGACAAAAGCAGCTGTATATGCTCACGCAGAAGGTTATATGAAGTTCCTTGATGCAGCAAAGACAGAAAGAGAATCTGTTGACGTTCTTATAGAAGGAGCAAAAGCAGCCGGTTTTGTTGATTTTGAAGATATAATTAAATCAGGTAAGAAGCTTGTTCCCGGTGATAAGATTTATTGGAACAACCGCGGCAAGGCATGCATGCTCGCAATCATTGGTAAAGACGATCCTGTAAACGGTCTTAATATGGTAGGCGCTCACGTTGATGCACCGAGATTCGATTTCAAACCAAATCCGATTTACGAGGATAAAGATTTTTGCTATGCAAAGACACATTACTATGGTGGTATTAAGAAGTATCAATGGGTTGCAATTCCTCTTGCTATACATGGTGTTATCAGAGACAATGATGGTAAATGGATAAAGATTGCAATTGGCGAAGATGACGCTGATCCGTGCTTTGTTATTACAGATCTGCTTCCACATCTTGCATATGAACAGGTTGACCGCAAGGCATCGGATGTTATGATTGCTGAAAATATGAATCTTCTTTTAGGCTCAATCCCATATACAGTTGGCGAAGAAGATAAAAAATCAGTCAAGACTGCTATCCTTACTTTGCTTAATCAGAAATATGGTATTACAGAAAAAAGCTTTAACTTTGCTGAATTACAGATAGTACCTGCTTTCAAAGCACGTCATATTGGCTTTGACAGCTCACTTATCGGCGCATATGCACAAGACGACAGAGTATGTTCATACGCAGCATACAAAGCACTTCTTGACCTTGAGGAGATTCCTCAGAAGACTGCTGCATGTTACTTTTCAGACAGAGAAGAGATTGGCAGCGTAGGCAATACAGGTGCCCGCGCAAACTGGCTTGAAAACTTTACTCTTGAGCTTTGCAATGCAACTTCAGGCGGGGATATGGTTTCATGCAGAAGACTTATGAGAAACACAAAATTCCTTTCTGCAGACGTTACTGCAGGATTCGATCCTCTTTACGCAGATGTATATGATACACTCAACGTAGCATATCTCGGAAAAGGTATTGCACTTGAAAAATATACAGGTCACAGAGGTAAATCAAGCGCAAGCGAAGCATCATGCGAATTTATCGAAGATGTTACAAATGCATTTGAAAAGGAAAATATCCCATGGCAGATTACTGAAATGGGCAAACAGGATAAAGGTGGCGGTGGTACAATCGCACAGTATATGACAGATCTTGGCATGGATGTTGTTGACTGTGGTGTACCGGTATTATCAATGCACGCTCCTTTCGAAGTAACATCCAAAGCTGACGTTTATTGGACATATCGTGCTTATAAGGCATTTATGTCATAATACAACTGTCTGTCATACGTAGGAGGTTTTTGTTTAATGGATAATTTAAGACGTTTTATAATTGTTGTGTCTTTAATTCTGCTTTTCACGTTTGGTATCTGCGGATATTTTCTTGCATCATCATTCCATGAAAGCACTGAAAAGACACATACAGAAAATCTTATTATAGATTTACCAACGTTTGATCCGAATTCACAGACAACTGAAGAAACAAAAACCTTTTACAACAATATATTGATAATCATCGGAGATAAGGATAAGCCGGAGACAGAACTTCTTATGCTTATGAATATTGACTCTACAACGTCAAATATCAATATTACGTATATTCCAAAAGATATCAGATACGTTAATTACAGAGAAAATACAATATCTACGATTGGCAGTATTATGAATTCAAGAATAGCTATGTTCCCGGCGCTTGATGCAATACGTATATATGAATCAATACTTGATTTGTCCATACCGTATTTTATTTATTTCACAGAGGAAAACTTCCTTGAATTTATGCATACGTTTGCTGTAAATGGTATTAATTTCAACATACCGGTTGATATGTTTTACCAGGATGATTATTACAACATCAATCTCACAAAAGGCACGTCAATTATAAAGAAAGATCAGATTCTTCAACTTATTCAATTCTATAAAACAGTTGATAATACGTATAACGGCGATCTTTTACAGTATTACGACGGTTCTGATGCAAAACGAATTGAAATGAGCCGACAGTTCTTTGATGCGTTTATGCAGCAGACTTTTATCAATCCGACGAATGAATATTTCAAGTTGAGATTTTACGATGCCTTTTTACCATTTTTATCAAAATGTGAGACAAACATTTCACAGGAAATACTTTCAATAATTGCACCTGTTTTCTCAACTGTTCAGGATTCAAATATCAGATATTTTACACTGACAGGCGAGGAGCATTTCACAGATAAAATGTATATTTTATTTGATCCTGACAGCGATGGTTCATTTGTTAACATGTCAGATGGCAGCAAAATGACTGCAACAGCAGGCTGGAAAACATATTTCCCATCAAATTCTTAAAATGTATGAAAGAAGATAACAATACATACAAATTACCATATTTTGGAGAAGATTTCCTTGTATATATGGAAACTATTCTTGGAAAGTCCAAAAATACCGTACATGAATACAGGTATGATCTTGTTATGTTCTTCAGATTTCTTAAAGTAAGATTCAATTTAGTTGCAAAAGACCGTGAATTTGAAGATATTGATGTTTCAGACGTAGAACTTGATATAATCAGACGTGTAAAGCTTACTGATTTGTATGCTTTTCTTAATTATATCAGCCGTGACAGGCAAGATGGACCTGCAACAAGAGCTCGTAAAGTAGCTGCACTCAGGTCTTTTTTCAAATACGCTTGTAGCAAGGCGTCTTTAATTGATGAAAATCCTGCAATTGAACTTGAATCTCCTAAAATCACTAAAAAGCTTCCTAAATATCTTGAGATAGAAGAGAGTATCCAGTTACTGGACAGTGTTGACGGCGATTTTGTTGAACGTGATTATTGTATTCTTACTTTATTTTTAAATTGCGGAATGCGTCTGTCTGAACTTGTTTCAATAAATGTTGCTGATATCAGGGAGGATACTTTGACAGTAGTTGGTAAAGGTGCAAAGGAAAGGACCATTTATCTTAACGATGCGTGTCTTGAGGCTATCAATAGCTATCTTGCCGTAAGACCTGACATTACAGAAACAAGCGGAAAACAACCACTTTTTGTCAGCAAATTCAAGAAGAGAATCAGTAATAAAACGGTTCAATACACTGTAAAAAAATATATAAAACGTGCCGGGCTCGATCCGACAAAATATTCCACACATAAATTAAGACATACTGCTGCAACGCTTATGTACACGCATGGCGAAGTAGATATAAGAACACTTCAGGAAATACTTGGACACGAGAGCGTCGCAACTACTGAGATTTATACGCATATAAACAATTCAAAGCTCAAAGATGCGGTTAGTAAAAATCCGCTTGCAGGACATAAAAAGAATTAATTTTGATATAGAGGAGTATTTATATGAAAAAACTTCACCTTATTTGCAATTCTCATCTTGATCCCGTATGGCAATGGGATTGGGACGAAGGCGCTGCTGCGGCACTGGCTACTTTTTACAGTGCAGTCCGTCTTGCTGATAAATATGATTATATTTTTTGCCATAATGAAGTAATTCTCTACGAGTATATTGAACGATTTGATCCCGCTTTATTTAATGAAATTGCCGGTCTCGTCAAAGAAGGTAAATGGCATATTATGGGAGGTTGGTATGATCAGCCGGACTGCCTTGTACCATCCGGAGAGTCTTTTATCCGTCAGATATCGCTCGGCAAAGAATACTTCAAAGAGAAGTTCGATACATATCCAAAAACTGCAATTAATTTTGATTCCTTTGGTCATACTAAAGGACTTCCGCAGATTCTTAAAAAATGCGGCTTTGAATCATACGTTTTCTGTCGTCCACTTAAATGGTTTGACTGGTTTAAACCACTTCCACACGGTCCGTTTACCTGGGAAGGGTATGACGGCAGCAAGATTATGGCTCTTCGTCAGGAAGATATGGAAATTTATTGTAATCAGCCCGGACAGGCCAAAGACAGCATAATCCGTAAGGCGGGTTTTTACGAAAATGACAAAGAAGATGATATTATCATTCTCTGGGGCGTTGGCAATCACGGTGGCATAAATTCGGCAAAGGATTTAGATGACATTATCACTTTGACTGATGAAAAGAAGGGAACATGGGAAATTGTACATTCCACACCCGATGATTATTTCAATGCAATTACTCCTACGCAAGACTTTTCAGACGAAATAATCGCATTTATCAAATCATATTCATCTGCAAACGCAATCAAACTTGCTCATGACAGGCTTGAAAACGCAATATATCGTGCCGAAAGATTCTTATCAATGCTCGGAATTGCAGGTATATACGAATATAACAAAGAAGTATTCAAGAATGCTGAACGCATTTTGTGCCAGATTGAATTCCACGACGTACTGTCAGGCACATCAATTAAAACAGGTACTGATTCATCAATTGAAAAAGCGATGTCAGCTATACAGCAAGTAAATGCTGAGTTCTATAACGGATATTTCAGATTCAGCGGAATGCTGCCAAAAGCAAAAGACGGCGACGATTGCTTTGTTGTACTTAACCCTCATCCATACGAGGTGACAACTGTTGTTGAAACAGAGCTTTTTGAACCCAGTCCTAACAATTTTGAGTTTAATATGTATGATTCAAATAATAATCCTGTTGATTGTCAGGTAATATTGGAAGAATCAATTATTAATATGACGCGCAGAGTCCGTCTGATTTATAAATACACGTATCCAGCAATGTCTGTAACACAATTTGGTATACATTCAAAAATTGTAGATTACAAAACAGAGCGGTTTACGGGCGACAATTCAGATGAAGATATAATCTTAAAAGACAAATACAAGCAGATAAAGATCAGCCGTGAAACAGGTCTGATTGAAAGTTATGTCAGCAATGGCACTGAATATGCTCACAGCGGTCTTTTTTCACCCGTGATGTTTGATGATAACGAAGATCCATGGGGATGGAGATTAAATAAACTCGGTGAAAATTATCGCAATATGCCACTTGATAAATCCGGTAAAGGTTTATTTGAAAATCTGAAAGGCGTGACTGTTTTAGAAAACGGTCCACTGCTCACACAAGTTGAATCATTATTTACTTTGGATGAATCACATGTTGTTGTAAATTACAAATTTTACCATGATTTGCCATATATTGATGTAAATATTCACGTAATTTGGAACAGCAAATGTAAAGGTCTTAAAA
This sequence comes from Clostridia bacterium, assembly GCA_045546695.1. Lineage (GTDB taxonomy): Bacteria > Bacillota > Clostridia > UBA1212 > UBA1255 > SIG424. The sequence continues at coordinate 42,081 of JAZQDE010000008.1, forward strand.
TTCAATTGCCACTTAATGGCAAACGAGGATTTTTCACCCAGGCTGCTTTTGGTACACAATATAATAAGAATGATGGCGATGAAAAGCCCGGAAACAGATTTGTCGGCGTTGAAAACGGTGAAAAAGCATTTGTTGTTTACAACAGAAGCGGAATTCATTCATATTCAATGCTGGGAAGAGATTTGTATCTGACGCTACTTAATGGTTCTGCATATTGTGCGCACCCGACAGATCCCGGCACGCCGATTATCAAAGACAACACGCGTTATACAGGTTTTATTGAAATTGGCACACATGATTTTCAGTTACGGATTGGCACTAATGATGTATGTGAATGTGAAAAAACAGCACAGCAATTCAATCAGCCTTTATACAGCGTCCTGACGTTCCCGCACGGCAATTCAACTCCGCCGGAGAAAATTATCACACTGTCGAACGAAAACGTCGTAATCAGTGCATTCAAGCGCAGAAATAACGGTACGTACGTTATAAGGCTCCATAACAATTATAAAGCATCCACATCTACAACGATTAATATTAACGGAATATCAAAAGAAATTAAATTTAAAAAATATGGATTCAGGACGTTTATATACAACGGAAAGACAATACGCGAGTCAAAAGATGCGGCTTTATATTGATACTGCCAATTAATGTAAACAATGCGTAAAATAACTCATACGTTATTGATTTATTAAAATTAAATCTGTATAATACTGATTTGGTTTTATACTAATTTTAACCGGAGGTAAACAATGTATACAACAGACATAGTAAGAAAAATTGATCCCGAAGTTGCTGACGCAATGGATCTGGAACTCGGAAGACAACGCAATAAGATTGAACTCATCGCTTCAGAGAACTTTGTAAGCGAAGCAGTTATGCAGGCTATGGGTAGCCCGCTCACAAACAAATACGCAGAAGGGTATCCGGGGAAGAGATATTATGGCGGTTGCGAATACGTTGATATCGTTGAAGACCTTGCAAGAGAAAGAGCAAAACAGCTTTTCGGCGCGGAACATGCAAACGTTCAGCCTCACTCAGGTGCACAGGCTAATATGGCAGTATTCTTTGCATGCCTTCAGCCCGGTGACAAAGTTCTCGGTATGAACCTCGCTCACGGTGGCCACCTTACTCACGGTAGCCCTGTAAATATGTCAGGTAAATGGTTTGAGATTATTCCATATATGGTACGCGAAGATGATCAGTATATTGATTATGAAAACGTAAGACAACTTGCCCTTGAAAATAAGCCAAAGCTTATCATCGCAGGTGCCAGCGCATATCCGAGAACGATTGATTTTGCAAAGTTCAGAGAAATCGCTGATGAAGTTGGCGCATATCTCATGGTTGATATGGCTCACATCGCAGGTCTTGTTGCTGCAGGACTCCATCCGAATCCTGTTCTGTATGCTGACTTTACAACTACAACAACACACAAGACATTAAGAGGTCCAAGAGGCGGACTTATTCTTTGCAAAGAAGAGTATGCAAAGATGATTGACAAAGCCGTATTCCCAGGAATTCAGGGCGGTCCTTTAATGCACGTTATCGCAGGTAAAGCAGTATCATTCAAAGAAGCTTTATCAGATGATTTCAAAGCATACCAGACTAACATCATCAAGAATGCAAAAGCTCTTGCTGAAGGTCTTACAAAAAGAGGCTTCAATCTCGTAAGTGGCGGTACGGACAACCATCTCATTCTTATCGACCTCAGAAATATGAACGTAACAGGTAAACAGGCTCAGCTGCTTCTTGATGAAGTTAATATTACATGTAACAAGAATGGCATCCCATACGATCCGGAAAGTCCTTTTGTAACAAGCGGTATCAGACTTGGTACACCGGCCGTTACAACAAGAGGCATGGATGAAAAAGCTATGGACAAGATTGCAGAATTCATCTACATGACTATTTCTGATTTTGATAATAATAAAGAGGCAGTTATCAAAGGCGTTGCAGATTTACTTGCTGAATATCCTTTATATAACTGATAATTAAACGAAAGAAACAATAATGAATAACAGTAAAGAGCCACTGGCATATAGAATGTGCCCCCGCAACTTAGATGAATATGTGGGACAGGAACATATTTTGTCCCAGGGTAAGCTGCTTTATAGAATGATTAAAGCAGACAGGCTCTCTTCTGTTATTTTTTTTGGACCTCCCGGCACAGGCAAAACATCTTTGGCAAGATTAATTGCAAAAGTAACCAACATGCCATTTGCAAAACTTAATGCAGTGAGTGCCGGTGTAGGAGATATAAAACAAATTGTTGCCGACACACAGAACTCATTGCTTAATCCGCAGGGCAGAACTCTTTTATTTATAGACGAAATTCATCGTTTTAACAAACTTCAGCAAGATGCACTTCTTCCTTACGTAGAAGATGGTACAATAGTACTGATAGGAGCTACGACAGAGAATCCTTTCTTTGAAGTAAACAAGGCTATTATTTCAAGGTCGACTGTTTTTCAGCTCCATCCGCTTACAGAAGACAACATAAGAACTGTCATTCACAACGCACTTACAGATGCTGAAAGGGGATATGGCAATCTTGAAATATCAATAACAGACGATGCAATTGATTTTCTTGCACAATCTTCTTCCGGAGATGCCAGAGTTGCCCTGAATGCTATTGAACTTGCTGTTTTAACATCAAAATCAATTGACGGCAGTTTTAAAATAGACAGGAATACAATTGAAGATTGTGTTCAGAAAAAAGCATATAGATTTGATAAAAAAGGCGAATCTCATTATGATATTATCAGTGCGTTTATTAAGTCTATGAGGGGAAGCGATCCCGACGGCGCTGTTTATTATCTTGCACGTATGTTAGAAGGCGGGGAAGATATAAACTTCATAGCACGCAGAATTGTGATATGCGCAGCAGAAGACGTTGGCACGGCCAATCCGAACGCCCTTGTTGTTGCACAGGCCGCATGTGAGGCTGTACGTATGATAGGAATGCCTGAGGCACGCATAATCCTCGCAGAGGCATGCATAATAGTCGCAACAAGTCCGAAATCAAATGCTTCATATATGGCGATTAACAATGCTATAGCCGACATCAATAACCGTTACACAGGTGAAGTTCCGATGCACCTTCGCAACGCAGAGACAAGCGGTATGAAGGATCTTGGATATGGAAACGGATATAAATATGCACACGACTATCCCGGAAACGTTGTTGCACAACAATTTTTACCGGATGAAATAAAAGACACCGTGTACTACAAGCCATACGGCAATGGTCACGAAAGAAATATAATTGACTACCTTAATTGGAAAAAGAAGAAAGAAGATGGTAATAAATGAGTAAATTTGTATATATGGATCACTCTGCTACGACTGCTCTTTCAAAAGAAGTATTAAGCAGCATGATGCCTTACTTAACAGAAAATTACGGTAATCCTTCCAGTATTTATTCAATCGGAAGAAAAAACCGCGCAGCTATAGAAGAAGCAAGAAAAACAGTCGCTGATTGTCTTAAATGTAGTGAAAAAGAAGTATTTTTCACAGCATCGGGTACAGAAAGTGACAACTGGGCTATAAGAGGCGTTGCAAAAGCACTGTCAATAAAAGGTAAACATATTATCACGTCTGCAATCGAACATCCCGCAATTCTTGAGACATGTAAAGATATGGAAAAACAAGGATATGAGGTTACGTATCTGCCTGTTGACAAAGACGGTTTAATTAGTTTAGAAGACCTTAAATCTGCAATCAGAAAAGACACGGTAATTGTTTCAATAATGACAGCAAACAACGAAATAGGCACAATTCAGCCCGTTTCAGAGATAGGACAGATATGTAAGCAGGCAGGCGTTTATTTTCACACGGACAGCGTACAGGCTATCGGAAATATGCATATCGACGTAAACAAAATGAACGTTGACCTTATGTCGGTTTCAGGCCACAAATTCTATGGTCCAAAGGGTGTCGGCGTGCTCTACATCCGCAAGGGTACAAAGATCAAGCCTTTTGTGACAGGCGGTCACCAGGAGTCAGGCAAGAGAGCTGCCACAGAAAACGTTGCCGGTATCGTCGGTCTTGCAACTGCAATGAAAATTGCAACTGATAATATTGATATTAATGGTGAAAAGCTACGTGAGTTAAGAGACTATATGATATCAAGAATCGAAAATGAAATTCCTTACGTAAGACTCAACGGCCACAGAACAAACAGAATGCCGGGACACGTCAATTTTTCATTCCAGTATATTGAAGGTGAAGCACTTCTTCTTATGCTCGACGCAAATGGAATTGCAGGTTCAAGCGGCTCCGCATGTACGTCAGGATCTCTTGATCCGTCACACGTTTTACTTGCAATCGGCCTTCCGCACGAGATTGCTCACGGCTCTTTAAGACTGTCTATGGGCACAGAAAATACGAAAGAAGACGTTGACTACGTTGTAGATAAATTGAAAATTATTGTACAGAGATTAAGAGATATGTCTCCTCTTTACGATGCAATCAACAAATAAGAAAGAGAGGTAATATATATGTATTCAGATAAAGTAATGGACCATTTTTCAAATCCGAGAAATGTCGGTGCTATAGAAGATGCTGACGGAGTAGGCGAGGTCGGCAATGCAAAATGTGGCGATATAATGCGTATTTACCTTAAGGTAATCGACGACGTTATCGTTGATGTTAAATTCAAGACTTTCGGTTGTGGTGCAGCAATTGCAACAAGCAGTATGGCTACAGAAATGATTCTTGGAAAAACAATTGATGAAGCCTTAGAGCTTACAAATAAAGCTGTAGTAGAGGCACTCGACGGACTTCCGCCGGCTAAAATACATTGCAGTGTTCTTGCTGAAGAAGCTGTAAAGGCTGCTATTATTGATTATAAGAAAAAGAACGGTCTTTACATCGGAGACGAGCTGTCATCAAGCGAATGTGACGGCTGCTGCAGTTCATGCGGAAAACACTAAAATTTTATTTGACGATTTTTTTCACAGATGATATACTGCGAAAGTAGTCATTTTATGAGGGAGTAGTAGGCATATAAGTCCACGGCGCCTTATATGTTTCAAGTTCAACATCATGGTACCTTAGTACTTGGCTTGGATTAAATTACCAGACTCATGGATTTATGCATTAAGTCATACGTCCATGAGTCTTTTTTATAAGTAATATTTAAGAAAGGATCCTATGAAATGAAGCATTTTTTAAAGGAAACAGCAGATGTGTTAAAAGAATTTAACACTACGGAAAACGGATTGACTTCAGAAGAGGCTGCAAAAAGGGAAGAACAGTATGGTAAAAACAAGTTAAGAGAAGCTAAAAAGACTTCACTTATCAAAAGATTTTTCCAACAGCTTGCAGACCCGATGATCATTATCCTGATTGCTGCTGCAGCTATATCAGCAATTACTGCTACAATTGAAGGCGGCGAAGGTTATGCAGACGTAATTATTATTATGATCGTTGTTCTTATCAATGCAATCCTCGGCGTTGTACAGGAGAGCAAAGCAGAAGCTGCTATCGAAGCACTTCAGCAGATGTCGGCAGCTACCAGCAAGGTTATGAGAAATGGTCATATTGCTATCGTTAAGAGCGAAGATCTTGTTCCGGGCGATATCGTATTATTAGAAGCCGGAGATGCTGTTCCTGCAGATGGTAGAATTATAGAATCAGCAAGCCTGAAGATAGAAGAAGCTGCTCTTACAGGTGAGAGTGTTCCTGTCAATAAATTTGTTGATACTCTTGAAGAAGACGGCTCTGGCAAAGAAGTTCCGCTTGGTGACAGAAAGAATATGATTTATATGGGCAGCACCGTTGTTTATGGCCGCGGTAAAGCTGTTATCACTGAGATCGGTATGGATACAGAAATGGGTAAGATTGCTGATGCTCTTACTCAGGCTGAAGAAGGCAAGACTCCTTTGCAGATCAAGCTTGCTCAGTTGAGTAAAGTACTGACTTGGATTGTATTGGGTATCTGCTTATTTATTTTCGCATTCAATATTATTAAAGCCGGCGATTTCCATTTCAAGCCAATTCTTGAATCATTTATGGTGGCAGTAAGTCTTGCTGTTGCTGCTATTCCCGAAGGACTTGCGACAGTTGTTACAATCGTTCTTTCGATCGGTGTTACGAAAATGTCAAAGCGTAATGCCATTATCCGTAAATTGACTGCTGTTGAGACACTTGGTTGTGCGCAGATTATCTGTAGCGATAAGACAGGTACTCTTACACAGAACAAGATGACAGTAGTTGATCATTTTGGTGATGACGAATCGCTCCTTGCACGTGCTATGGCTCTTTGTAGTGATGCAGAGATTGAGCCTGAAAAGAATGAAGCGACAGGCGAGCCTACAGAATGTGCACTTGTAAACTATGCTAATTCTTTATCACTTCCAAAAGACAATCTTAAAGCTGAATATCCAAGAGTAGCAGAGCTTCCTTTTGACAGCATGAGAAAGATGATGTCCACATATCATTCATTCGACGGCAAAGTTATTCAGTATACAAAGGGTGCTCCTGACGAGATTCTCAAGAGATGTACATCATATATTGAAAATGGCGTTGTTCATGAAATGACAGAAGACTTCAGAAACAAGATTCTTGCGGCTAACAAAGCAATGGCTGACAAGGCATTGCGCGTTCTGAGCGCCTCAATGCGTGTTTATAACGCTGTTCCCGAAGAACCTACAACAGAAGCAAATGAATGTGATCTGACATTTATCGGCCTCACAGGTATGATAGATCCTATCAGACCTGAAGTTAAAGATGCTATTACAGAATGTAAGGGCGCAGGTATCAGAGCTATTATGATTACAGGCGACCACAGAGATACTGCTATTGCAATTGCAAAAGAGCTTGGTATCATCGAAGATGCTTCACAGGCTATCACAGGTGCTGAACTTAATGAGATCAGCGACGAAGAGCTTGACAGACGTATTGCTGAGTTCGGCGTGTATGCAAGAGTACAGCCTGAACATAAGACACGTATTGTAAATGCATGGCGTAAAAATGGTTATATCACTGCCATGACAGGTGATGGTGTAAACGACGCTCCAAGTATTAAAAATGCCGACATCGGTATCGGAATGGGTATTACAGGTACAGACGTTACAAAGAACGTTGCAGACATGGTACTTGCTGATGACAACTTTGCTACAATCGTTGGCGCTGTAGATGAAGGACGTAGAATATACGACAACATCAGAAAAGCAATCCAGTTCCTGCTTGGCTCAAATATGAGTGAAGTTCTGAGTGTATTCTTTGCAAGCGTGTTTGGTTTTGTTATCTTAAAACCTGTACACCTTCTTTGGATTAACCTTATCACTGACTGTTTCCCGGCACTTGCTTTAGGTGTTGAAAAGGGTGAGCCTGATCTCATGCAGAGAAAACCAAGAAATCCTAAAGATGGTATTTTCGCAGGTGGTCTCGGCGTTGACGTAGTATACCAGGGTCTTTTAGTATCAGTTCTTACCATACTTGCGTTTATGATCGGACATTTCTTTGAAAATGGCGCATTTACTTTAATGAACATTTCTGAAAGCACACACGGTATGACAATGGCATTCCTTACAATGAGTATGGCAGAAGTATTCCACAGCTTTAACATGAGAAGCCAGCGTGGCAGTATCTTTAAGCTCAAGTCACAAAATAAGATTCTCTGGGCTGCCGGTATCCTCAGCTTACTTCTTACAACAGCCGTTATCGAGATTCCGTTCCTTGCAAACGCTTTCGGTTTTGCCGTTATCGGTTGGGAAGAGTATGCAATCGCTTTAGGTCTTGCAATTGCTGTAATTCCGATTGTTGAGATTGTTAAATTCTTCCAGAGACTTGTTAAAAAGAACAAATAATTTAATGGTCTATTAAATAAATAAATCAGTCCTGATCATACAGGGCTGATTTTTTTATATAGCAAGACAAATAATTATATCTTATATCCAACAGGCTTTCTCTTTTTATAATAATAAAGCTCTGAAAAACCACATTTCTTGATTGCCTGAACGTGTTCAGTAAAAAGCTGACCGATTCGGTCTGTAGAATGTGCATCAGATCCGATTGTAAGGAGTTTTCCGCCTAATTCCTTATATCGTTTCAAAATATTAAAATCAAACGGAACTTTTCTATATGTACCCGTATTGATTTCAAGTGCAATATCTTTCTTTATAATAAACTTCAATATTTCATCAAAATACTCGGAAAACTCATTATAATAGAATTTAGGGTCCTCGAAAGGGGAGTAGCGTATCAGATAATCAATATGTCCGATACAATCGTAATCAGAATACAAGTTAATGTTTTTAATAATTTCCTCAAGATACTCTGAATAACTATCTTGTTTAACAGAATCCGGTGAAAAGTAATTGTAATAATAAGGATCTTTTCTGTTAATCAAATGAGTCGATCCAATCTTATAATCAAAATCAAAACCGGAAGTTCTCTTAATAGTTTCATCAACAACATGAGGCTGCAGGCCGACTTCAACAGCTTTTATAATATCAAGCTTGTCTCCAAATTTTTCAATAATATTATCAATCGTAGTAAAATACTCATTGAAGTCATAAAAGAAATCATCAGGATAATTAACGTAGTCGACGTCAAGATGATCTGTAAAAGCAATACCTGTTAAATTTTTATCAATTGCAACTAAGCAAGCCCGGTCCATAGACATCTGGCTGTCTGTAGAAAAATCAGAATGAGTGTGCATATCGTAAAACATAAAAAAACCTCTGTAGGAAATTACCGATAAATATTACAATAATTTGACAGGGGATTCAAGTATATGTTATATTAAACCTGTTATGCAATTGCGCAAAATAATAATTTTGTATAATTAGAGTACAGGTTTAAGCATGCTTTTGGAGGTATTATATCAAATATGTCCTTTTTTGCGCCATTACATTATAATCTATTATAATAATAGATATACCAGTGCCAACATAATTAAATCAATATCTTTAGATTCTTTCTTATCAGAATTATTAGAATCTTTTGTATTTCTTTCAATCATAAATATAATTATTAATCCAATCAGAATTATGTCATCAAGCTCAATATTTATATTGAAATTTCTATTTAATACATTTTTTAATTTCTGCAGTACATTATTCGTGTTATCTTCTTTTTTTCGTGAAAAACTTTCTTTTTTATTTTTCTCCAATGAACGTACACTCATTGGAGAAATTTCTGTTGGATATGAAAAATTGTATTTTTTTACAATTCGGCGTCTTTTCATTTAATTTCTACCATCTTAGCCAGAGTCAGCATCGTTACACAGTTTTTTATTTTGCTTTTTCTTTTGTCATTTAAAAACGGGCTTAGCGCATATAACAATTTAATCTTATCGTCATTTTTAGCGAGCATTGTTGATTGTCTGTATTTATTCAGTAATTCAATTATTTTACTGATATCAATATCACCGGGCAGATCATTCTGATCATTACTTGTGTTTACGTTTTGTTCACAATTTATTTTGTCTAATTGTGAATTGTTATTACCAAGATTATTCAGAACGGAATTAACTATTTCATCCATATTATCCGGCAGCTCATTTAGTCCGAACAATGAGCCTATTTCCTTAATTTTATTATTAAGCTCAGCGTCCATATAAATTCCTCCAATTATTTTTTATTATAAAGTATTTCATTAATTTTGCTCATAATCTGAGTCTGATTATTACCGGCAAGAACTTTAATTTTTTCAATATCCTGCGGAGATAAATTTTTACGAATACTTTCTAAATCGATATTCATTTCACGTATTTTTTCAGTATCAAGATCGTTTATTTTTTTCAAAAGTTCTTCACGGTTTACTTTAGATAGTTTTTGTGCAAGCTCCTGAGTTGATTTATTTTTTAATTCATTTAAACCGTACTCAATCTTATTAGCCATAATTTTGTTATCGATACTCTTTTTTATGTTTGACATTATATGCCTCTGAAAATATGTCGTTTATGTTTTATTGTATGCTACTCTCCCCTTTCGTAGTTCATAATAAATTATAAAAACGGGAATATCTTCCAATTAAATATCCAATAATAAGCTTATGAAAAATTTTATTTATTTTGTAATATACAGTTTTATAGGGTTTATTATTGAAACATTATACCGGCTCGTTACAAAAGGTGTTTTTATGATTAAAAAGTGCTTTTTGTTTAATTGTTTATGTCCGGTGTATGGTGTTGCTGCATTATTGATAATATATACAACACAAAATATTAAAAATAAGCCTTTGACATTCTTGATCGGAAGCCTTGTATCAAGCGCAACAGAGCTGATTTTCGGTATGATTTATTTTAATTTACTGAATGTCAGAATCTGGAATTATTCTGATATGTATTTAAACTTGTATGGCCATGTAAATCTGATTTATTCACTATTTTGGGGTATTTTATCATTAATTTTAGTATATAAAGTCCATCCGGTTGTAAAAAATATCGTCTCAGAAATTAAAATTCCAAAGTCAGTATTTGCTTGTATTATAATAATCTTTATAATTGACGTACTTTTCAGTAGTTTTTTCATGAAAAAATATAAAACAGCCAATGCTTTATCGCTCAGTTGGCTTATTAATCATTGACTAATCTTAATTTAGGTTGTAAAATGTACAGGTATAAATTTTGTACTTAAATTTTGGAGGTTATTTATGATATCAGCAGGCGATTTTAGAAACGGCATGACATTTGAGATGGATGGCGGAGTTTTTCAGGTTGTTGAATTCCAGCATGTAAAGCCCGGTAAAGGCGCAGCTTTCGTTCGTACAAAGATCAGAAACGTTATTACAGGTTCAACAGTTGAACGTACATTCAACCCTACAGATAAGATGCCACCCGCTCATGTAGATCGCAGAGACATGCAGTACTTATATAATGATGATGGTCTTTACTACTTTATGGACGTTGAATCATATGAGCAGATTCCTGTTAGCCAGGATACTGTTGGTTCAGCTCTTAAGTTTGTTAAAGAAAACGACATTTGCAAGATTCTTTCTTTCAAAGGCAACGTATTTGGTATTGAGCCACCTATTTTTGTTGAACTCGAAGTTACAGATACAGAACCCGGCTTCAAGGGTGATACAGCTACAGGCGCTACAAAGCCCGCTACTGTAGAGACAGGCGCTATGGTTAAGGTTCCCCTCTTCATTAACATCGGTGATAAGATCAGAATCGATACAAGAACTGAAGAATACATGGAAAGAGCATAATTTATTTTTGGAGGTAATATTATGGGTTATTTATCAGAAAGAGTTAGTTATTTAAGAGGCCTCGTTGATGGTCTTGGTATTGACAAGACTACAAAAGATGGCAAGATTTTAGATATTATCGTTGATTTACTCGACGATATGGCTATTTCAATTGAAGATGTTGAAGCATCAAACAACGATCTTCTCGAAGCAGCTGATGAGACAGATGAGAGACTTTGCGACATCGAAGATTATCTTTATGATGAAGAAGACGAAGATGACGACGAGTGCGATTGCTGTGACTGCTGTGATTGCGAAGATTGCGAAGATTGCTATGCAGAAGTTGAATGCCCCGGCTGTGGCCAGGTAATTGAGCTTGAAGAAGTTCTTGCAGAAGGCGCTGATTCTATTATCTGCCCTAACTGCAAAGAAAAGATCGAAATCGAATGGGAAGACGACGAAGATGAATGTGATTGCGGTTGCTGCTGCCACTGTGAAGAAGAATAATCACCAAATTTATTGATTTTAACGGTGTGACAATATAAGTTGCACCGTTTTTTTATAAGTAATTGAGGAGTAAGAAACATGTTAATGGAAAAATTTTCACAAATGAATGGTAAAAAATGTGCCTGTGGCAAAATTCACATGCATACAATTAAGGATATTATTACGGGCTGCGGAGTAATCAACACACTCCCCTCTTTATTAAAATCTAATAAAAAAGCATTTGTTTTATGTGATCTGAATACGTATGAAGCTGCCGGTAAGAAGGTTTGCAATATTCTTGAAGATGCAGATCTTCTTTATACATGTTATGTTCTTCCTGAAAATAACCCGGAGCCGTATGAAAAAAGCGTCGGTTCTGTCATTATGCATTACGATACATCATGTGATGTAATTATAAGCGTTGGCTCAGGCGTAATGAATGATATAGGCAAAATACTTGCAAACGTCAGCAATAATCCATATATAATTGTTGCAACAGCGCCTTCAATGGATGGATACGCATCTGCCACTTCATCGATGACACGTGATGGTCTTAAAGTGTCACTGCCCAGTAAAAATGCAGATTATATCATCGGCGATTCTGATATTTTATGTAATGCGCCGACAAAAATGCTTGCGTCCGGCCTCGGTGATATGATTGCAAAATATGTCAGCATCTGTGAATGGCGTATATCAAATATAATCACAGGTGAATATTATTGCGATGAAATAGCAGCTCTCGTGCGTGCTTCGTTAAAAAAGTGTACAGATAATGCCGATGGTCTCATGAAACGCTCTCCTGAGGCCGTATTAGCCGTTTTCGAAGGATTGGTAATATGTGGAGCCGCAATGACGTATGCCGGCTTATCACGCCCTGCATCAGGCTGTGAACACTATCTGTCTCATATATGGGATATGCGCGGCGTTGAGTTCAATACAAACGTTGATTTTCACGGTGTACAGTGCGCCCTTGGCACGTTAATTATAAGCCGTCTTTACGAACAGATTCTGAATACAAGTCCTGATAAAAACAAGGCTCTGCTATACGCTGAAAATTTTGATGTTGATAATTGGTACGAGGAATTAAAGACATTTCTTGGAAAAGGTGCCGAAAGCATGATTCAGCTTGATAAAAAAGAGCAAAAATATAATACCAAAGCGCATAAAGAGCGCCTTGATATTATAATTGAAAACTGGAATAAAATTATGTCTGTTATCAGGGAAGAAATCCCCTCTTCAGACTTTATCTATAATTTACTCGTGACACTTAATCTGCCTGTAACTGTTGAAGGTATCGGTCTGCCCGGCGACATATTGCCGATGACTTTTAAAACTTCAAAAGATATCAGAGATAAATACGTGTTGTCACGTCTTGCATGGGATATTGGAATAATTGATGAATTAACATTCTGATTATTCCCATCTGTTCCACAGCCAGCAAGAAGCCATGTCTGTCCACTTGGCAAAATCTTTATCAACCCATGTAGTTCTTCTGTCACCTACTGATAGACCATGTGTACCATTCTGGAAAATGTGAAGTTCAAAATCAATATTGTTCTCGCATAATGCATTTGTGAAAACAAGTGCATTTTTTACAGGTACGGCCTGATCTTTTCTTGTGTGTACAATAAATGTAGGAGGCGTGTGTGGGCCAACATTCTTTTCACAAGAGAAATAATTATACTGTTCTTCAGTAAATTCTTCTTTAGAAATGCCGGCATTGTTCACGATTGAACCACCATGCGTGAATGAAAAGTCTGCAGAAATAACTGGATAACCGAGAATAAGAGCGTTAGGTTTATTTTCACCATTAGGACAAGCTGCAAGCTCCATAATCTGTGGGTCGTTCCAATGAACACCAAGCATTGCAACGAGATGTCCGCCTGCCGAAAAGCCGCATACGGCAATCTTATCAGGATCAATAAAGTATTTTTCATGATTTTCACGGATAATTCTAAGAGCCTTTGAAACGTCAACGAGTGGAGCAGGATGTACAGCATCAGCACCAACTGAATATCTTACGATTGCTACATTAAAGCCAGAATTAAGAAAATGAAAAGCAACAGGTTCTGCCTCTCTGTCAGATGTCATGGCATATCCGCCACCCGGACATACAACAACCATAGGACGAAGATTTGAAAGAGGAATCTCCGGGCTCTTTGTCTGTGCAAATACAGTTAACTTTACGTAGTCGCGGTCTTCTCTGAGATTAAATGTCTCAACTAACATATTAAAAACCTCCTTAATTACACAAAAGAGCGTGTAGTAATAAACTCACACGCTCTTAAAAGTGCTGATATACTAAATTATTGATTAGCAGCAGCCTTACTTGCCTTAGCCAATCTTGACTTCTTCCTTGCTGCCTGATTCTTGTGAATGAGACCTTTTTGAGCTGCTTTGTCAAGGTTAACAGATGCAGTCTTAACTGTCTTATCCATATTAGCGTCATTAGTAGCAATAGAAACCTTTGCTTTTTTAATTGAAGTACGAAGAGCAGACATTGCTGATGCGTTATTTGCAGCCTTCTTTTCTGCAACTAAAACTCTCTTTTTAGCTGATTTGATATTTGGCAATGTAATTCACCTCCTGCTAATTCTAAATGCCATTTATTTTTGGCACGCTGACGATTATAACACACACTACTTACCATTGCAAGCAGATTTTTTAATTCCACAGATGCTTTTTGCATTACAAAATTTACAAGGATCAACGTCTTCGGTTGCATTCGGATATGGTGAAAATTTGCCATCGAGAACATTTGTAATCATCGTTTTTACATGCTTTTCAAATGAATCAAACAAGTTGTTGAATTCCTCTTCTGATATTGTATTGTTGTCTCTTCTTTTTTTACCGGAAGCAGTCATAATATCTTCGTCATCCAGCGTAAAACCCTTCATTGAGTACTTGTTTTTCACATCATTTTTATTGGCAAAATCCTCAGCTTTGCCTGACACAATGTCGCTGTCAAATACAAAATAATTTATAGCCGCCGGCTTATATTCAGGGAAATTCTTTAAAAATGCATATAAATACGAAATGAGCTGGAGCTTAATTCCGCGATATATTTCCCCTGCAGAGATTGCGTGATCAGACGATTTGTAATCTATAACCCTGATATATCTGCCACTCTCATTTTCAAGAACGTCACATCTGTCAATGCGGCCTATAAGTGATATATCTTTACAGTTTTTGTAATCAATACTGATACTTACAGGATCATATGCATACTCATACATAAATGGAACAAAATGGTTGCTACGCGCTTTTTCAAAAACATACCACAAAATGCTTCCTGAAAAATCGCGTAACCGTTCAATCAATCGTAAATTTCTATTATTTTTCAATATATATTTGTACTTCTGCGAAGAAATAATTGACTCAAAAACAGAATCAGCCGTTTCAACACATAGTTCTTTTGTAATATCATCAATCTTATATGTACTTAACTTGTCACAGCTTGCACTTACAGCATCATGCATTACATTACCAATGTCAGAATTCAGCAGCTCAGCACTTTCTCTTTCGTCAATATACATACCGGACTCTATAAAGAACTTATATGGGCACTGTATATATTTTTCAATAGTCGAAACACTGTACTTCTTTTTATCAGGATGAAAAAGAGTGTTTACCAATTCATCGTTCAATATAACCGGCTGCAAAACAGTTTCTGTTGTATGATATTTAAGATCACTGCTGAAATTTATTTTTTCATGTGGATATTCATTAATTTTTGAAATAAGTGCAGCCGACGGGTGCATTTCGTCCCCTGTCAGCGTTGACAATGAATAAGATACAATTAAATTATCAACTTTGTTTTTAACAAGATTGTCGATGAAAAAATATTCTTTGCAACTTCTTTGTTGAGTATCATCTGCAAGAGCAACGCCGACAGCTGATAATGCATCTCTTTCTTTATCTTTCAGTAATCCGCCATCATCAAACTTCTTTGGTAAAAACTCTTCATTTGCGCCTAAGAAAAAGAGGTATTTTTTGTTCTGCGTTCTGAGGCGTTCAATATTGATTACGTTGACACAACTGTTCATTTGAGGAATAAATCCGATTTTACTGCCTGAAAAACCGCTGTCCAGAAATCTTTTCAAAGTGTTCAGGGCGTTATGAACGCCACTTACTTTAATATCGCCAAGAAATGCATCGATCTGATTGAAAATCTCAATTACAATATTCCACGTTCTGTAATATTCATTTGCATAATCAAGCATATTCAGCCTGAGGAATTCATCTGCTTTTTCTTTAATAATCTTATCAAATCTGTTTTTTTGCATAAAATCGCATAAAACACAGATTACTGTATGAATATCTTTAGCCTCTTTAAGTGAAGTTTCAAACGGAATTATTTTATTGAAAAGATACAGACAGTCTCTGTCCTCACACTCTTCCCATGATTTTTTTCCTTTAAGTCCAAATCGAAGAATATTGTTTTCGAGTTTATCCGGATTTACATTGAACATACCGGTTTTTAAAAGTGACAGTACATCGTCCGGTCTCCAGTTGTTCAGAATAATATTTACTATAGACATAATCGCTTTTATAAGTGGATTGCTGTCGATTGTTTTCTTTGAATCAATATGCACCGGGATGCCGTATTTATTAAAAACAGACATAATTAACGTATCATAATCTGATATTTCACGACAACATATTACAAAATCATTATAGTCCGTACCATTTTTGTTTAATTCTACAATTCGTTCGGCACAACTACGTACTTCTGCAAACATATCGCTGTGTGTAACAAGTGATATGTTTTTGTCATCGTGGCGGGGTTCAGGAAGATTAATGTTTTTATATGGTGTATTCGTTTTTTTACAAATATTTACAAGAGCGCGATAAGTATTATCAATCGGATCGTATATCATGTCGTTATCAAGTGATGTAGATAAAGTAATATTCACACTGTGGGCATTTTTAATCATCAGTGTAATAAATTTATACTCAATATTTGTAAATCCTGTAAAATTATCAATCCATATATTGCAATCATCAAAAATATTGTTCTTTTCAATTATTTCAAGTGCAGTCTTATAAATCGTTCTGTCGTCCGAATAGGAGTTTAAAATGTTATTGCGATAAGACTCAAGAATCAGTGCTAAATCGTCGAATTTGGACGCTGAGGAGCTGAGAAGTGCATTCCTGACCTCGGGATTCAATAAATCTTCCGGCGAAACGTCATATTTATTGAATTCATCAATCAAACTCATTACAAGAGCTAATTGTCTTGGCGACTCAAGAAGTTCAGTAAAATACTGTAGATTGTGTGAATTATCATTTATAACTTTAGTAAGAAGCATAACAGAACCCGCAGGTGTCAGCTGTTTCTTTGTGTCAACTCCGCCATATTCTGATATTAATCTGTACGCAAAGCGTTTGAAATTGGTTATTTCATATCCGGCAAGAGGCTTGTCAGTCATGTTCAGGAGCCTTTTTTCTTCTGTAACGGCAAACTGTTCAGGTACAAAGTAGTATGCATCTGTCCTGTCGTTAAAAAAAGAAGTAAAATTTATGATATGCTCTGAAAAAGCTTCAAGGCACATCTTACTTTTACCACTACCAGTTTTTCCTGTGATTATATTAAGCATCGAAGAAACACCTTGGCTTGTATACACTTCTGTTTTCAAGTGACCAGATTTTGTCACTGAATGTACCGGGTTCTGTTGTTGAATACGCAGCATTCATGTCATACATTCTGGCATCAAGAATATCCAGATAATGTAATAACTCTGCCTCCGGAAACTGTGGTGCCTTAGGGCTGCCATGCTCCGGAATATAATGATGTGAGATAATCATATGCTGAAGAAGAAGTGATTTTTCATTGTCAATGCTGAGCTCTTTTGATTTCCCTGCAATGTATGCAACGCCCTGCACAAGATGGCCGAGCATAATACCCTCTGTGGAATATTCATTTACAAGGCCAAGATCGTTTACCTGCATCTCAAAGAGCTTGCCGATATCATGAAGCATAACACCTGCAAATAAAAGGTCTGTATTTAAGAATGTGTATACAGTAGCAAGCGCGTGTGCAGATTTAAGCATTGTGGCTGTATGATACAAAAGACCCGATCTGAGTGCGTGATGATTCTTCTTGGCAGCAGGTGCTATCATAATCTTTTCTTTGTTTTCCTCGTAAATATTAAGAACAATCTTTCTTATATCATCGTCTTTTATCTTTGTGGCTGTATTAATTATATAATCATACATGCTCTGTGCAGAATAAGGTGCGGATGGAATATAATCTTCAATCTTAACATCATCTGTCGGTGAAATATTGCCGATAAAATCGATTTTCATCTGAAGCTGTCCCTGCCATTCAACTACACTTGCCTGGACTTTTACAATTGTTCCTACCTTGAAACGGTTGGCATTTTCTTCATCCCAGTCCCATAATTTGGCATTTATATCCCCTGTCTTGTCAGAAAGAGTGAAATTCATATATTTATTATTTGTAGTCGTTGTTTTTACATCGGCTTCTTTGATGTAATAATATGACTTTACGGCATCTTTTGCTCTTAAATCTACAATTTTTTTATCAACAAAGTTTGGCATAATATAACTCCTATCTTAAAAATTTATCTATCATGTTTCCGGCAACGTTTTTAATTTCAAGAAGAACGTCATCAGAAACGGTAAAACTGTATAATTTATTTATATCACATTCAAGAATATATGTAATAGCTTTTAATGTCGATAGCTTATATCCTTTATCACTCAGTTCTTCTATATCAGGCGTCCAACCGGATATATCAAGCAATTTGATATAATAAACAGCTTCAACAAAGTCCGGTTTTTTTATATTTTTATTAAGACAACTGAGTGTCTGCACGTATAATTCAAAACATTCCGGATCTTCGAGATCCTCCTGTATAACAGGAATTGTTCTGGCTGTAATGTTACAGGCAATATTATATGTATCATAATCCTGAGTTATGTCAAAAAATGAATCAATAATTTCAGCTCCGATTAATGTATACATATTTCCTCTGCCTTTGACTATACGCATGTTGCTGAAAGCAAACAGCTGTGCTGCTGCAGATAATTTTCCTGTAATCTTTTTTACGCCGTTGACAGCAATGCTGATTCTGCCAAGCTTCTGTGTAAAGCATACAGCTGCTTTACTACTCTCGCCTAAGGCGGAAGTTCTCATTATTACTCCCATTGTGCGTATTTCTTCACTCATTTTTTGTATCCAAGCTCCCTGAGAACGCCGCTGTTGTTACGCCAGTCTTCTCTTACTTTAACCCATAATTGAAGGTTTACTTTAGAGTCAAGTATTTTTTCAATATCAACTCTTGCTTTTGATCCGATTTTCTTGAGCATTGTGCCGCCTTTACCTATCAGGATTGCTTTGTGTGAATTCTTTTCACAAATGATATTGACTTCAATTGACGTAACACCGCCGGCCTTGCGGGCTTCGTCAAATTTAATAATCTCAACTCCGATACCGTGAGGCACCTCGTCTCTGTAGAAGAGAAGAATTTTTTCACGGATTATATCTGAAACTATATCACGCAGATTTGTGTCTGTCAGTATGTCATCCGGGTAATATTTGGGTCCTTCCGGCAAATATTTTTGTATTTCATCAAGCAGCTCATCAAGACCATCGTTTTTAAGGGCTGAGATGGGGTAAATCGACGCGAATTCCATTTTTGGGGAAAGTATGCTTATCTTCTCTAATATCGTCTCTTTTGCCACTGCGTCGACCTTGTTGATAACAAGTATAACCGGCTTCTTTACGAGTCTGAGAGAATCGATGATGCGAAGATCGCTTTGTGTAATCGTCTTGTCTGTTGCATCACAGAGAAAAAGTATTACGTCTACTTCGCTGAACGTGCCTTTTGCAACGTCAATCATGTACTCGCCCAGTTTGTTTTTCGGAGTATGAATACCGGGTGTGTCGATGAAAATAATCTGTGCATTTTCATTTGTGATAATTGCATTTAGATTTGTTCTTGTAGTCTGAGGTTTTGGTGATGTTATTGCAATTTTTTCACCAAGAAAACCATTTATTAATGTTGATTTGCCAACATTTGGTTTGCCGACAACTGTTACGAAGCCTGATTTGAATCCCATTATTTGTCTCCTGTTCTTGTATAACCTATGTCTGTCAATATTTCTTCTGTAATCTTATTCATTACATCAAATTCTTCGTCTGTCATATGGTCGTAGCCATATAAATGTAACATTGAGTGGCAAGTAAGGAATGCAATCTCTCTGTCTGTGCTGTGACTGTATTCATCTGCTTGTCTGAATGCCGTATCAAGCGAAATAATTATATCTCCGAAAGGAATTACATTATCTGTAATCTCAACTGCATCTGTACTTGCTGTATATTCTCCGTTAAAAAAGTCAAGATATGGAAAAGAAAGAACGTCTGTTGCTTTATCGATATCGCGGTTTTCACGATTGATTGTCCTGATGCTTTCATCATCTGTAAAAGTAACAGCAACATAAGAAGCCTTTTTAAAATGATCCAGTTCAGGAATCAATTTAATATACTTTGAATCATTTACTGCCTCAACGACGTTTTTAACAATCTTTTTTATTTTGTTTTTTTGTGAAAAACCAAGTTTGTCATTGTATTCAAATTCAAATTCAATTTTCAAATTCAATCGCCTCTTTTCGCATATGCAAACTATCCTAAAAATTATATCATAATCATAAAAAAAAAAATAGTCTCAGAAATCACGCCTTCCTGATGCAATCACAGCCCCGAATACACTTTTTGCACCATTATTTTTTAATAATGCCGCACACTCTTCAATCGTAGATCCGGTCGTAAGAATATCATCAAGTAGTAATATTTTCTTATTATAAATCTGAATATTATCTTTAATTATAAATTTGCTCTTTTTTCTGTCTTCAAGATTCTTGGAGCTTGTTTTTTCATCATTATTTTTTTTACGCTCAAGCAGTTCAGATATTGTGAATTTACCGGGATTCAGATGATATAGCTCTTTAGCTATCAGATATGCCTGGTTGTACCCTCTTGTTGCGAATCTCTTTTTACTTATGGGAATATATGTCAGAATATCTATCTGATTATAAACATTATGTTTTTTTAGATGGTTGTTGAGAATAATTGAAAAATTCTTGTATAAATATGGTTTATCATTGAATTTATATGAGATCATTTTATCTTTTACAGGACCGAAATATTTAAGAGCACAATACATACGGTCGCAAGAAGGATAATTGACATTTTTTTCCAGTGAAACATATCCACTGTACGGGGCAAGTTCTTCAGCGCACAAAGAGCACATGCCGTGATTTTTATATTGATTTTCGTTAATTACTACACCGCAAAAGGGACAGACTGCCGGAAAAATTGCCGATAGTATATTCAATTGTTTTTAATCCTCCAGATATTTAATTATTTTGTCGTTAAGACCTGTAAATCTTTTTTGCTCTGTATTGTTTTCAATCATTTTACGGACAATATACGTGCTGCCAACGAGAATAACCATTTTCTTCGCTCTTGTAATTGCCGTATATAAAATATTTCTTGTAAGCAGGAAGTCTGACGTTGAAAACAGAGGAATGATGCAATAATCAAACTCACTTCCCTGACTTTTATGTATTGTAATTGCGTAACAATGTTCAAGTGAAATAAGCGACGGAGAATCGTATGTTACTTCTTTTTCATCGTCGAACAATACAGTAAGTTTCCTGTTTTTTACATCAACGTCTGTAACCGAGCCCATTTCACCGTTGAAAACTCCGGTACCTTCAACGCCTACTTTATCTTTGTGATGCCATTCAAGCTCATAATCGTTTTTAATCTGCATAACACGGTCACCTTGCCTGAATACCACATTCTGGAAGGGAATCTCACCTTTTGAACGATCTGCCGGATTAAGGCTGCTTTGAAGCATTTTATTGACTTCTATTGTACCGCATGCGCCTTTCTTTGTTGGGATAAGAACCTGAATATCTTTAATAGGATCGATATTGTATTTGCTGACAAGTCTTTTTTCACATAGTTCCTGTACGATATTGCGGCATTGAACCGGTGATTGAGAATTCAGAATGAAAAAGTCTCTTTCTTTTACATTGAACTCAGGCATATCACCCGAATTGATTTTATGAGCATTTGTATTTATGATGCTATTTGCGTCACGTCTGTAAATATTTTCCAGAAAACATACGTTGAATTTACCTGTATTAATTATATCTCTTAATATTCTTCCGGGACCGACTGATGGAAGCTGATCCTTATCGCCGACAAAAATAAGTTGAATTTTTACAGGAAGCGCGCGAAGCAAATGATACGTAAGAAAAATGTCCATCATTGAAGATTCATCAATTATCAGTACATCACATTCAAGTAAATTGCTTTCGTTACGTCCGAAATACATTTTCTGACCTTCCCCACCATTGAACTCAAGCAATCTGTGTATTGTTTTTGCATTTGAATCACATGCTTCTGACATTCTCTTTGCAGCTCTGCCTGTAGGTGCTGCCAGCAGACATTTTTTACCGGATGCACGCAGAAGACGAAGCAGTGCCATAATTACAGTAGTTTTACCGGTTCCGGGACCGCCGGTTATAACGCTGAAGCCACTTGTGGCCGCCTTTTGTATACTGCCGACCTGAAGTTCATCCGGTGTATATCCCGTTATATCTGAAAAATCACGGATTGTTTTTTCAAAGAGCTTATCATCAATATCATAACTCATCTGTGAAATATCACATAATTTCTTTGCAATGTAGTCCTCGCATTGATAAACGTAGAAAATATAAATATTCAAATCATCATCATTTTCAACACACATTACTTTGAAGGTTGAACGTAAAAAGTCTATACCGCCGAGAATTTCTTCTTCTGTGACCTCAAGGAGTTCGATACTTTTTGATACAAGTATTTTCATCGGTAGGTAAACGTGACCGGCCGACATAGCAGATTTTAGCACGTGTAAAATTCCGTATGATATTCTTGACCCGGAATTCTGGGAATACCCCATTGATTTTGCTATCGCATCAGCTTTAATAAATGAGACTTCGTCAAGTTTATCAATCAATTCATATGGATTATCTTTAATCTTATCGATTGCGTTGCAACCATACATGTTATAAATTTTGACTGCAAGATTTGTTGATAAACCATATTTTTTCAAAAAAACAATAACGTCCTGCATTACCATATGTTCAGAAAAAGTTTCAGCTATACGTATTGCCTTTTTATGAGATATACCTTTTATTTTTTCAATTCTTTCAGGTTCATAAAGTAGAACGTCAAATGTATCTTCTTTAAACTCTGAAACAATTGCATGTGCGGTCGCATTACCAACGCCTTCAATAAGGCCAGATGCAAGGAATGCTTCCATATCATCCAATGTCTGAGGAAGCTCTTTTGTATATGATTCAACGATAAATTGTTCACCATAAAGCTGATGAGATACCATATGTCCTTCGACGTTGATTACCTCACCCGGATACAAAAAAGGAAGAGACCCCTTGATTGTAACAAGATCGCCGTTTACGTCGATGTCACAAATCTTGAAGCCGGTCTCTTCATTTTCATAAATTACTTCTACAACTGTACCCTGCATATATTATGAGAATTATTGAGCCATCAGCTCGTTAAATTCTTCACCTTCTATTCTTTCTTTTTCAAGTAAGACTTTTGCAATTGATGTCAATTTGTCAACGTGATCCGTAAGGACAGCTTTAACATTGGAGTAAGCAATATCGATGATTTTCTTTGCTTCAGCATCAATAATTGCAGCAGTTTTCTCGCTGTACGTACGTGTGTTTCCGTACGTTTTACCAAGGTAAACTTCACCGCCGCCGGTTTCAAATACCATGTTGCCAATCTCATCACTCATACCATATTTTGTAACGATATTAAAAGCAGTGTGGTTTGCACTCTTAAGATCAGAACTTGCACCTGTGCTGACCTCGTTGAGCACAATCTCTTCTGCAGCTCTGCCGCCGAGTGATACCATGATATCTTCAATCAATTGATTCCTTGTAACGTATGTTTCATCTTCCTCAGGTCTGAATGCAGTATATCCGCCTGCCTCGCCGGCCGGAACAATTGAAATTCTGTCAACCTTATTTCTTGAAGATAAGAGTTTAACTGCAAGCGCATGGCCAACTTCATGAACAGCTGTAAGCCATTTGTCTTTTTCTGTCATTACGCGACTCTTCTTTTCAGGGCCAACCATTACTCTGAATACAGCTTCTTTAATATTTGCAGTTGAAATTTTTTCTGCATCATCTCTTGCTGCAAGCAGTGCAGCTTCATTCAGGAGGTTAGCAAGATCTGCAGCAGTAAATCCGGATGTTATTTTAGCAATATCTGCAAAAGAAACCTCTTCATCAACAGGCTTGTTTTTTGCATGTACTTCCAAAATAGCCTGACGGGCTTTGATATCAGGATATCCGATAATAACTTTTCTGTCGAAACGGCCCGGTCTTGTAAGCGCCGGATCGAGGATGTCAGGTCTGTTTGTTGCAGCAATTACAATAACACCTTCATTAATACCAAAACCATCCATTTCAACGAGAAGCTGGTTAAGCGTCTGTTCTCTTTCGTCGTGTCCGCCACCAAGACCTGAACCACGATGTCTGCCGACTGCGTCAATCTCGTCGATGAAAATAATACACGGAGAGTTTTTCTTTGCCTGTTCAAACAAATCTCTTACACGTGAAGCGCCGACACCAACATAAAGCTCTACAAAGTCAGAACCACTGATTGAGAAAAATGGTACGCCGGCTTCTCCTGCAACAGCTTTTGCAAGATATGTTTTACCTGTACCGGGAGGGCCAACCATAAGTACGCCTTTAGGAATCCTGGCACCAATCTGTGTATATTTTTTAGGATTCTTCAGGAAGGAAACAATCTCTGCCATCTCTTCCTTTTCTTCCTCAGCGCCTGCAACATCCTGGAATTTAATTCTGCTGGTTGTATAAAGTCTTGCACGGCTCTTACCGAAATTCATAGCCTTATTGCCGGCCCCCTGAGCCTGACCAAGCAACATGTAAAATACAAATACAAGCATAAGAATTATAAGAATATACGGAACAAGACGAAGCAAGAAAGGAACTTGTTTTATAACAGCTTTGTAAACTACAGGATTGCCTGCATCAACGGCCTCTT
This sequence comes from Clostridia bacterium, assembly GCA_045546695.1. Classification (GTDB taxonomy): domain Bacteria; phylum Bacillota; class Clostridia; order UBA1212; family UBA1255; genus SIG424. The sequence goes on from JAZQDE010000008.1 coordinate 66,835, forward strand.
TGATTGTTTCTTCAAATTCAGTTTGAGAAAGAATCTTAACAATGTACTTTCCTTTTTTCAGTTCAGAATTGTCGGCACTGTCTGCTTTTAATTTTATTGTGGCAACGTTACTTTCAAGCTCTACAGTCTCAACATTCTGGGCTGTCAGCTCGTTTAAGTAATCTGTATAATTAATCTCTTCCGGCTGAATCAGCGAAGAAATTATCATGACAATGAATACAATAATACCGATAATTACGATATACGGTGATATAGTTCTTAAAAATTTCAATTATAAATCCTCCGATTATTTTTTATGATATTCTTCATTTAATACGCATAAATCAGGCAAGTTTCTGTAAAGGCCTCCGCAATCAAGTCCGTATCCGATTACATATTCATTCGGAATTGTTATACCACTGTATTCCGGAACGATTTCTGTGACACGACGTGAAGGTTTGTCAAAAATTGAACAGATTTTTACGCTTAACGGGTTGCGTGTTTCAAATAATTCTTTAAGATATTTCAGTGTAAGTCCTGTGTCAACAATATCTTCTACGATAATAACGTGTTTGTCATTTATCGGAACGTCAATATCCTTTATAAGTCTTACAACACCTGAAGATTTAGTTGAAGCACCATAGCTTGATACTGCTATAAAATCCATCTGGAATGTAAGATCAATCTCTCTGATGAGATCTGCCATGAAAACAAAACCACCCTTTAAAACACATATAAGAAAAAGGTTTTTATCCTTGTAATCTTCTGTAATTTGTTTTCCTAAGCGTTTTACAGCTTCAGCTATTTCTTCTTTGCTGATTAATACTCTTTCAACATAATCTTTCATAACAAACCTCCAAAATTAAATTACTCTTAATACTAATACATTTAAAGTAGTTTCGTCAATCCTCGCAATATCACTTCTTCTGAGTCCCGGGACCCATAACACATTATTGTCTATACATACATTTTTCCGTACCTGCCGTTCAGACTGTGGTATTTTTTCATCTATATAGAATCTTCTGAGGGGTTTTGAACCATTTGCTCCAAACGGGTGAAAAATATCCCCTTCTTTAATTGTCCTATATTCCAAATTACTATTCAGAACGAAAATATCATGTATTTTATCATAATCAAAATATTCAACAAAAGGATTTTTTTCACAAATCAGGTTTTTGTATTCGCCCTCTAAAACTGACCGGACTGAAACATCAAGTGATAAATTATTAGTGGACGGCATGGCGTTTTTATGCATAAATACTGCCCTGTCATATTCCGTTATACACACGATATCTGATAAAGCATCGTATGTTTTACCACTTCTTCTTGCCTGAATGCCGGATAATATTCTGAGAACTGCTTTTCTGTCGATATTAACGTATTCGGGAAAAACAGGCTTTTCATCAATTATCAGAGAAGCAAGACACATTCTGATAATTCTGTATTTAATTGCATCGTGAAAAGTGTCGAACAACTCGGTATTCAGGAAAACAAATGAAGAATCCTCTGAAATATTTGAACATTCACCAAATGCTTTTTTTGCTTCTTCTTCTATAAAGCTGTTGTCACATGTCGCAGCTTCTGAAAGACTTAATATTTTATCGTCAATCTGCCCGGAAAGATTTTCTCGAAGAAAAGGAAGTACAACGTTGCGGATATTATTTCTCTTATATGAATTATCGGTGTTCGTGCTGTCAAAAGCAACCTGAACACCTGCTTTTTTACATATGTTGTTAATTTCTTCTTTTGAATAATCAAGTAAAGGCCTGATAATTTTATCACGACAATAGCTGATTCCTTTAAGACCGTTTATAGATGTTCCTCTTGCAATATTTCCGATAATTGTTTCAACATTATCATTTTTGTTGTGTGCAATGGCAATCTTAAGTCCACCATTTTCCATTGAAACGTTATTCAAAAACTCGTAACGCATATTACGGGCGCATTCTTCAAGGCCAAGCCCTCTTTGGGCTGCAATCTCAGGAATATTACCGTGCTGAACGACAAAACGGATATCATATTTTTTACATAAATTTCTGACAAGCAGCTCGTCGGCATCGCTCTCGATACCGCGTATCATATGATTATAATGGGCACAAATAATATGATTCTTATAATCTTCACCATAAAAATCAATCATAAGTAACAATAAACAAACAGAGTCCGAACCGCCTGATACGGCAAGAACAACATCTTCTGTTTTTGTCAGCATTTTATGTTTTGAAATTGTATCAAAAAACTTACTTTGCATATGATATATTTCTGAATGTCATTGTCTCGCCTTCGAAAGCAAGCTGTACAGTACCTGTAGAACCATTTCTGTGCTTTCCGACAATAACTTCAGCTACGTTTTTAAATTCACTTTCTTTGTTGTAGTAGTCGTCTCTGTAAAGGAACAATACTACGTCTGCATCCTGCTCAATCGCACCTGATTCACGAAGGTCACTGAGCATAGGTCTTTTATCGCCACGTTTCTCAACTTCTCGGCTAAGCTGCGAACCAACAATTACCGGTACATTCAGCTCACGGGCGAGCAACTTAAGTCCTCTTGAAATATCAGATACTTCTGTTGTTCTGTTATCTGATTTTGATCCGCTCTGCATAAGCTGCAGATAGTCGATGAAAATCATCTGAATGTCTTTTTCAACTTTAAGTTTTCTGCATTTTGCTCTTATACCTGAAATTGTAACGTCAGTTGAATCATCAAAATAAATCGGTGCATTTCCGAGTGTGTTAAATACGTTACCCAGCTTAACCCAGTCTTCTTCAAGGAATTGTTTACCTCCACGGAGCTTTTCTGACTCAATCTTAGTATCAGAACTGATCATACGTTTAATGAGCTGGTTTGCTGACATTTCCAGGTTAAAAATAGCAACAGGAATGTTATTTTTAACGGCAGCATATTGAGCAATATTGAGCATTATAGCTGTCTTACCCATACCCGGTCTTGCAGCAATCAATACAAGATCCGAATTCTGGAAACCAAGAAGCAATTTATCAAGATCATAAAATCCTGTCATAATTCCGGGAAGCTGACCTGAGCTGGCTGTAACACTGATATCTTCGTATACAGATGATAATGCATCACCTAATTTAACGTATGATTTTGATGATTTATTCTGTGAAACGTTAAATATTGCCTGTTCACTGCTTTCAAGAAGTCCTGATACATCATCTAACGACTGGTAAGAATTCTTTGCAATATCACCTGCTGCTTTGATAAGCTTTCTCTGAATAGATTTATTCAGAATGATATTTACATATTGCACTGCATTTGAAACAATCGCAACGTCATCTGTAAGTGAAATAAGGTATTGAAGTCCGCCTGCTTTGTCAAGTTCGCCAGTTGTCGTGAGCTTTTCAGATACTGTTATAACGTCAATCGGAACATTCTGGTTGAAAAGCTGACACATTGCCGAAAAAATAAGTTCATGGTCATTTCTGTAAAAGTCGTCAGGCTTAATCATATTGACAACATCATACATAACTGATGAGTCAACAAGGATTGAACCTAAAACAGATTTTTCCGCGTCTATATTCTGAGGAGGCAACATTTTCATATTATCAACCTGAATCCTTTCGTAATTACATTATACCTTAACGACAATTTTGGCACTTACACCTGTGTAAAGTTTAATCTCTACGTCATATGAACCTACGTTTTTAATAGGATCGTTTAAAACGATTTTCTTTTTATCAACGTCGAGTCCGTACTGCGCTTTAATTGCATCCTGAATATCCTTATTGCTGATTGCACCGAAAAGTTTGCCATTTTCTCCAACTTTTGCGTTGATAGAAACAACTTTTTCGTTTAATTTATCAGCATATTCTTTTGCTGCCGCAAGTTCTCTTTTGGCTTTATTGTCAAGAGAATCTTTACGTTGCTTTACTTCGTTCATGTTACCTGCAGTAGCAGCAACAGCCAATTTGCGCGGCAAGAGATAGTTCTGGCCATAACCGTCGCTTACTTCTACAATAGCATCTTTTTTTCCTAAACTTTTAACATCCTGTAATAAAATAACTTTCATTATCGAACCCTCCGATTTTTATTGCTTCATATAATCAGCAATATTCAATATTAATTGAGCTTCTGCATCTTCAACCGTTATATCTTTCATGAATGTAGCAGCAGCTGTAAAATGACCTCCGCCATGGTTCATTTTTTCAAGAATAAGCTGAACATTAATTTTTCCTTTCGAACGACCTTTAATTTTCACAACGTTCCCGTTTTCTTCTGCAAGAACAAAGGATGCTTCTACACCAAGAACATCAAGCATCTGGTCACTTGCAATCGAGGCGACCATATCTTTATTGTCCATGCTAAGCGGTACTCGTGAGATCGATATTTTATTAAGCACAATCCTTGCATTTGACGTTACGCGTGAAATATCAATAAATGTCTGCATGTCAGGCTGGCAATACTTTCGTACGCTGATTGTATCAACACCTTGTTTTCTTAAAAATGCAGCCGCATCAAAAGTACGTGTACCTGTCTTAAATGTGAAATATTTCGTATCTATCAGAATACCGGCATACATTGCTTCGACCTCAAGTGGATGAAGGTTGATATTCTGAACCATATAATTCAATAATTCTATAATCAATTCACTGGTAGAAGACGCATAAGTTTCTGAATAGTCAATAATAGCACCTTTGATATGATCGGCACTTTTTCTGTGATGATCGATAACAACAACTCTGTCAATGTGTTCGAATAACTCAGGACACTCTGTCTTATCTTTGCTGAAAACGTCCACGACAACAAGCAAAAGATTTGTCATATTTGTCTCAGTAAGAGCTCTGCTTGTTCCTATAAATACATCTTCAAAATCGCCACTTTTTTTCAGGTTATCCATCATAATATCAATTGTTGGATTTGAAGAATTTAATATGATATTTGACGGAATACCCAGCTCTGTACAAGCCCTGTATATTGCAAGAGCTGAACCAAGCGCGTCCATATCAGGAAAACGATGACCTACGATAAAGACTTTTTTGCTGGCTAATATTTCTTTTTTGAGCAGATCGGCTGTAAGTCGTGATTTAACCTTATTCAGACTCTCAAGTTCAATATCACTCGCGCCATAGAACGTATCTTTATTATCAATTCTGACAATTGCCTGGTCACCGCCTCTGTCAAGAGCAAGTTCAAGAGCTGAAGCAGCTGCGTTATAATTATCTTCTACTGTATTGTTATATGATGCAATACCGATACTCAATGTAACCGGTATATTATTTCCGACGTTGATTTTTTTAGCTTCATTAAGAACTGAAAATTTATCTTTTTCAAGCTGATGGAGCTCATCGTCCTCGATAACAAGTAAATATTTATCTCTTGTTCTTTTCTTGAGAATAGCCTTTTTGCCTTCAAGCCATTTATCGAAAATTTTCGACAGCTCAACTGTTATCTGATTCATAACAGCCTCACCGCTTTGCTGATAGATTTCCTCGTAGCTGTCTACGACAATCTCTCCGATTGCTGTACGACGTTTTTTATACAACTTCTGCAAATCAGTAAATTCTGTAGTCTCCACAAAATAAATCATGATAGCAAATTCAGGCTTATCTTCATCAACAGTATCAACTATTGAATAATAAATTATAAAAGAACGGTCATTTATCGTTTCTGTAAAAATCTTATCTTTGTTGTTATATTCAATCTGCGGGCGTAATTTTATTGAAAAAAATTCATACAAATAATTTTTTAATTGGCTTTTATTCGTAAAAACGGCAGTAAGCTCTTCATTTGCCCATATAAGTTTTCCTTTTGGAGTAATAAACGCAATGGGCAGCTTAAATTGTGTAATCGAACCTGCGCCAATACGCATGTCGTCTCCGTACAGATAGTATGAAAGATTTTTTACTGTTCTGAGGTTAATTTTTCTGTTAATAAGATAAACGGCAACGTTAATAAAAGAAAACGCAAGGAAAAAGATAAGAACTCCTGTGAAAGCAGCATATTGCTTTATTGACAAGAGTGAAAAAGCAGAAATAATTGCCATAATCATTACGACAATAAAGTTTACAATCTGCATGTTTATCTTTTTAAAAAGCCTGTCTTTCATAAAATAACCTCTTTTGCAATAAGAAAAATAAGTGCTTATCAATTTATTCTTAATTGATAAGCACCTTTATGTTTATTAGTCAGCTGAGAACGGCATTAAGGCAACATGTCTTGCTCTCTTAATAGCTATTGTAAGCTGTCTTTGGTGCTTAGCGCAGCAACCTGAAACACGTCTTGGGAGAATCTTACCTCTCTCTGAAACGAACTTCTTAAGCTTTGCAATATCTTTATAATCAATATCCTGTGCTTTATCTACACAGAAAGGACATACCTTTTTATGCGGTCTTTTTGCTCTTACGCCAACCTTGGAATCGCCTTTATCAAAGCCTTCCTTGCCGGACTTTTCATTTTTAGCATATGGCATAACCACTAACCTCCTTACTTAATAAATTAAAATGGAACTCCCTCATCGTCAACAGCGAAATAGCCGTCATCAAATGAATCGGGTCCGTTATTCTGCGGTGCAGAATATGTTTGCTGTGTTCTGTCAACATTGTTGGAATATGGTTGTTGTGTGCCTGCCGGCATGCCATTACTATCCTGGCGCTTGCTCTCACAGAATTCTACTTCATCAGCAATAACTTCTGTAACGTAGTGACGTTTTCCGTCGTTATCATCCCATGAACGAGTCTGAATTGAACCTACAACGGCAATTCTGCTGCCTTTTGTAAAGTATTTGCTGACAAATTCTGCTGTCTGTCTCCAGGCAACAACAGGAATAAAATCTGCCTGATTCTGGCCGTCTGTCTTAAATCTTCTGTCAACAGCGACTGTAAACTGACATACTGCGACGTTATTCGGAGTATATCTGAGCTCAGGCTCTTTGGTTAATCTACCCATTAATACAACTTTATTCATATAATCATTCCCTTCTTAATGTAAGATATCTCAATACACCATCTGTTATCTTGAACACTCTTTCAAGCTCTTGAGGGAACTCAGGACTTGATTCAAACGTAGCCAAAACATAATATCCTTCTGTATAATCATCGATAGGATATGCAAGACGACGTTTACCCCATTCAGCAAAAGTATCAACAGTACCTGAAGCCTCCAACATTGCCTTGAATTTGTCGACAACAGACTTGATCTCTTCCTCACTTAACTGAGGATTTACAATAAACATAACTTCGTACTTATTCATCTTTCTTTTCACCTCCTTCTGGACTCATGGCCCCTTCCTTTATGGATGGAGCAAGGAATAACTGCTAAAGTATATCACATTGTTTTTTATAAAACAAGCAGTTTTTTAGGAATTCCAGGCGATAAATTTACTAATTTATAATCCACTATCGTAAACAAATCTTCTATTCTGACACCGCCGAGATTTTCAATATATATACCAGGTTCAATGCTGAAAACATATCCGTTTTCAAGAACATTATCCCCTCTTTTGTTAACGCTGATATGTTCGTGTACTTCAAGTCCGACTCCATGACCGAGACCGTGCGCGAAATATTCTCCGTATCCTTTTGATGCTATGTAGTCTCTTGCAATCGTGTCAAGATCGATGCCGGTCATGCCATATCTGAAGTTGTCGATTGCATACTGCTGTGACTGACGTACTACTTCATATATTTCACTGAGCTTGTCAAATTCTTCTTTTCTTGATTCCGGAGCTTCTCCGACAAAAAAAGTTCTTGTGTGATCAGAACAATATTTGTTATAAACTGCGCCAAAATCAATCGTTACGATATCGCCTTGTTCAATTATTTTATCAGAAGCAGTGGCATGTGGCATTGATGATCGAACACCGGATGCAACAATAGTATCAAATGACGGACCGTCAGCGCCTTTTTTACGCATTTTATATTCAAGTTCTGTTGCAACTTCACGCTCGCTCATACCGGGCTTAATAAAGCTCATAAGCTCAATAAAAGACTCTTCTGCTATAGCGCACGCTTTTTTTATTCTGGAGATTTCATCAGAATCCTTGTAATTTCTTAATGTATTTTCGATGAAATAATCAAACTCACGTAGTTCTATACCTTTTTCACCGGCAATTTCTGTCAGTAATTTATACTCGCTGTACATAACTGACATATTTTCAAAAGCAAGTGTTCTGATATTCTCTTTTTCAAGGATAGTCGATATGGAATTGCGATTGAGGGCAGATGTAATCTCAGCTTTAAAATCAGGGCATTGTTCTGCAACCTGAAACGTATATCTTGAGTCGGTAATTATATACTGCTTGTCGGCTGTAATTATAAGTCTTGCATCGTCTCCGCCTGTAAAGCCTGAAAAATAATAGACGTTATGCTGAAAAGATATAAAAGCAGCATCGATTTTATTTTCACTCAGATATTCTCTTAATTTATTTATTCTTCTTAACATACGCTGCAAACGGCCTTTCAAAAAATCTTTTAAATCTAACAAACCCGGGTTCGATTTTAAGGTTGATAGGTCTTACCGCAATTGATAAACAACCGTAATTATTACCACCCAATATATCGGTGAAAACCTGGTCTCCGACCATTGCGATCTCTTCCGGTTTGAGATTAAGCTTCTCAGCCAGATATTTATAACCTTTTTTCTTTGGCTTGAGAGCTTCAAAAACATAATATACTTCAGGAAAATCTTCCTTCGGAAAACCACTTATAAATCTAAGTACACGTGGTTCTTTTGCATTTGAAATAATTGCAACAAAAAAACCTTCACCTGCCATTTTGCGGAAAAGCGAAATGGAATTTTCTGTCGGTAAAGGCGTGGAATATTCTTCTAATGTATTATCGATATCAAAGAAGAAGGCCTTGATACCACGGGCCTTCATATCATCTAAATCAATATCAAAAACTGTTTCAACAAAAACGTCAGGACGTAATTTCAAATTGATTCTCCTTTTATTCTTCTGTTGTCTGCTTTTCCATAGCAACGAGGCCCTGGTCTTCGAGCAAACGAATAATTGCATTGATAGCATCTTCTTTATTTGCGTCATTCGGAACTTCGAAATTGCAATATTTTTTATAAAGAGGAAGCCTGGTCTTATATAAAGTAAGTAATTTATCAAGACTTGGCTGTCTTAAAAGCGGTCTTTTGTCCATTACTCTTTTTGGTGTTGTAATAAATCTGGCAAAATGTCTGTGTATGAAAATAACGGCAGTCTCATCAGACTTGAAAAAAGCCATATTGTTTTCACGCGTGACAACGCCGCCACCTGTTGCTACTACTGCATTTTTAACTTCTGAAAGATTCCTGGCAACCTGTGTCTCTATCTCGCGGAAAGCCGGCTCCCCTTTTTCTTCAAAGATGCTCTGAATGCTCATACCTGCCGTATTTACAATCTCTTCATCCATGTCGTAAAAAGTAAAGCCAAAGTAATCAGCAACAGCACGACCTATTGCTGATTTACCTGAACATGGCATACCAATAAAAATTACTCTTTCAATTGCCATTAATAGTCAAAACCTGCCTTTAATGCTTTCATTTCATCAGGAATGAGGAAATGCTTTGATGGTTTAAGAACGTCGTAAAGTGACTTTTCAAAGCTCTCAAAACCGATAATTGAAGTCTCTTTAATGAGTTTACCAAGCAAAATGATACCTGCAAACGTTGCATTGCCGTATTCATCTGCCATGCGTGTTGCCGGGATACCAAAATACTTGATATCATCTCTTGTCTTTACGTCATCACTTACAAGACTGCTATCGTAAATAACAATACCGCCTTCTTCAACGTATGATTCAAACTTTTCAAATGAAGGTCTGTTCATTACGATAATAGCTGTTGCTCTTGTAACGATTGGTGAACCAACTTCTTCATCACCAACGATTACGCTACAGTTTGCTGTGCCGCCTCTTTTTTCCGGTCCGTATGACGGAAGCCATGATACGTTTTTATTTTCAATCAGTCCGGCATGAGCGATAAAATGTCCCATTGACAAAATACCTTGTCCACCGAAACCTGCCAATATTAACTGGTTCACAAAAATCATCCTTTCTATCAGATATTGCTTGTATCTTTGTAGCATCCCAAAGGATAATGCTCCATCATGTTTTCACGAAGCCATTCTAAAGACTTCTGAGGCTTCATACCCCAGTTTGTGGGACATGTGGAGAGAACTTCTACAAGTGCAAAGCCTTTGCCTTCAAGCTGAACCTGGAAAGCCTTTTTGATTGCAGCCTTTGCCTTCTTTATATTCTTTACAGTATCAACAGATACTCTTTCGATATATACTGCACCTTCAAGTGTCGAGAGCATCTCTGATACTCTTACGGGATAGCCGTGAAGCTCCGGCTTACGGCCAAAAGGTGTTGTTGTACTTACCTGACCTACGAGTGTTGTAGGCGCCATCTGGCCGGATGTCATACCGTAAATTGCGTTGTTTACGAAGATTGTAGTAATCTTTTCACCGCGAGTAGCAGCATGAACGATCTCTGCTGTACCGATAGCTGCAAGGTCGCCGTCGCCCTGGTATGTGAAAACAACGTTTTCAGGAAGAGAACGTTTGATACCTGTAGCTACTGCCGGAGCACGTCCGTGAGCTGCCTGTACCATGTCACAGTTAAAATATAAATAGTTATTATATGTACAACCTACAGGTGAAACACCTACTGTCTTGCCTTCAATGCCGAGTTCGTCGATAACTTCAGCAACGAGTCTGTGAATAATACCGTGTGTGCAACCGGGACAATAATGTGTAGGTACGTCTACAAGTGCGTGTGGTCTGTCAAAAACAATGCTCATTATCAATTACCTCCTTTAGCAATTTTTCTGATAACTTCCATAATCTCATCAGGAAGCGGCACGTTACCACCGGTTCTGCCATAGAAATCAACAGTATTTTTGCCATTTACTGCAAGTCTTACGTCTTCTACCATCTGTCCGGCACTCATCTCAACGCATAAGAAGCCCTTAGGTGTTGTAGCATATTTTTCAAATGATGCCTTCGGGAATGGCCAAAGTGTAATAGGTCTGATAAGACCAACTTTAATGCCTTCTTTTTCAGCATCTTTGATAACGTTTTTAACAATTCTTGCTACTGTACCGTAAGCGGTTACGATAACATCAGCATTTTCACAATTGTATTCTTCCACAAGAGTCTCTTTAGCTTCGATTTCTCTGTATTTTGCCTGAAGTTTATTATTGTGAGCTTCAAGTGTATCTGCTTCGATATAAATTGATGTGATTGTGTTGTGTTCACGTTCCATCTTGCTGCCGCAAGCTGCCCATGGCTTGTCAACCTTAACGATAGGCTCAACGTCTCTGAATTCAACAGGCTCCATCATCTGTCCTAAGTAGCCGTCACCGAGTACTACAACGGGATTCCTGTAAATATCAGCGAGGTTGAATGAATGTACAACGAGCTCATAAAGCTCCTGAACTGTAGAAGGAGCAACAACGATAAGATTATAGTCGCCGTGTCCGCCGCCTTTTACAATCTGGAAATAGTCGCACTGTGCCGGAAGAATACCGCCAAGACCGGGGCCGCAACGAACGATATCAATGATTACCATAGGAAGCTCAGCACATGCGCTATAGGAAATACCTTCCTGTTTTAAGCTGATTCCCGGGCTTGATGATGATGTCATAACACGTACACCGGCACTTGCTGCACCATATACCATGTTGATAGCTGCAACTTCACTCTCGGCCTGCACGAATGCGCCGCCGATTTGTTCCATCTTTTTTGCAAGATAATGTGATATTTCGGTCTGAGGTGTTATCGGATAGCCAAAGTAGCGTGTACAGCCTGCTCTTAAAGCAGCTTCCGCGATAGCCTCATTACCTTTCATAAGTAATTTTTCACCCATTATATTCACCTCTTTATTATTTCTCTACTTTAATTACGCAATCAGGACACATTGTCGCACAAAATGCACAACCGATACAATTTGCCATATCTTCTTCTCTGACTGTCGCAACGTGATAACCCTTCTGATTCAGAACGCTCTTGTCGATCATTACTATCTTTTTAGGGCATACATCAACGCAAAGGCCGCAACCCTTACATCTGTCATTTCTGAAACTAACTTTTGCCATATAGTATCTACCTCTTTTTTATGTAATTTACTTCTCATTGTGAAAAATAAAATTTATTTATTTATTATATTATATCCGTTTAAATCTGTAAAGAAAAACGAAATCCTTCATTTGAAAAATCAAAGATATTTCTCAATATATTTTTTGCCATCGCCATAAGTGTCAATGATATAATCCATGTCTTTGTCGCCTCTGCCTGACAGACAAACAAGAATTGATCCTGTATTGTGCGTTTTTGCATACTTAATAGCGTATGCAAGTGCATGTGAACTCTCAATAGCAGGAATAATACCTTCAAATCTTGACAACAGATAAAAAGCTTCAAGTGCTTCTTCATCATCAGCTGTAACATAATTAACTCTGCCACAGCTATGCAGATATGCGTGTTCAGGACCTGCAGCAGGATAATCAAGTCCGCTGGCAACTGAATATACAGGAGCCGGCTCGCCATTTTCATCCTGAAGCATAATACTCTCAAAGCCATGCATAATGCCCTTTGTACCATATGTTATAGAAGCTGCATGATCACCCATCTGTGTACCTCTTCCAAGAGGTTCAACTCCATAAATGTTTACAGGTTCATTTAAGAATGCTGAAAACATACCCATAGAGTTTGAGCCGCCTCCAACACAAGCAACAACATTATCAGGAAGAAGTCCTGTCATCTCAACGAATTGATCCTTTGCCTCATATCCTACAACTGACTGGAAATCTCTTACCATCATCGGGAACGGATGCGGTCCTACGCATGAGCCGATACAATAAATAGCATCCTTATACTCATTTTTATATGCTTCAAATGCACTGTCAACAGCTTCTTTAAGCGTCTTAAGACCATGTGTAACCGGAACAACGTTTGCACCGAGGAGCTTCATTCTTGCAACGTTAGGTGCCTGTTTTGCGATATCTACTTCGCCCATATATACGTCACATTCCATACCAAAATATGCAGCCGCAGTAGCGATAGCAACACCATGCTGTCCTGCACCTGTCTCTGCAATCAGCTTCTTTTTACCCATAAATTTTGCAAGTAAGCCTTCGCCCATGCAGTGATTGAGCTTATGTGCTCCTGTATGGTTCAAATCTTCTCTTTTAAGATAAATCTGACATTTTCCAAACAAATTGGAAAGTCTATCACAATGATATACAGGAGTAGGTCTTCCCTGGAATTCTTTTCTGATTCTTCTGAGCTCGCTTATGAACTTTGCACTGTGACAGATAGTTTCATAGCTGTCAGTAATTTCCTGCATAGCAACCTGCAGATCAGCAGGTAAAAAAGAACCGCCGAAATCACCGAATTTACCATCTTCTGACGGGAAATCTTTTAAATAATTATCAAAATCTTTATAAGTCTTTTTATCCATATATATTACCTCCGTTAAATTCAATTATAATTAGTTAAACAAATATAATTAAATCGCCATCGTATTAATCCCATGTAAAACACCTCTTGTTAAAAAAAGTCTTTGTCCTTAAAACCATAGGACAAAGACTGATAATCTCTGCGGTGCCACCTAAATTGACGTTTGTCACGCCCACTCATTAGTATACAAACATATACTGTCCAACTTACGTATGGAAACACGTCGACCATTACTCGCTTTAATGCTTTCCTGTCGCCCTCATAAGTCCATTCACAGATATAATGCATATAACCTCACACCGGCCGGCTACTCTCTGAAATGATAAACATCTGCTACTCTTCTTAATCACAGGTTTTCAATATTCGATTTTTTTAATTAAACAACATTAAATATTCGTTGTCAAGCATTAAATTGATTATTTTTTAATGAAAACCCGTCTGATTTTTGCCGGTAAAACAAGTGAAATATCCTCTTCGTCTATTCCCTTCAATTTATACATAACAAAGAAGTAAATAACGACACCGGCTATTGCTGCAAACACAAGAGAAATCAGCGAAGTAATGTAATTATTAAATACTTTTTCACAAAGAAAATCAAAAAGCAGATATGCAAGACTTGCGCCGGCAATCATCACGCCTGATGACAGTACAGGTTTTAAAATGAGCATCGCATGATCAATTTTAATATTTCTCTTTTTTATCATAAATATATGGTTTAAAATCATCGGAATGAGATACGAAATGTATGTTGCAAAGATAGCACCATAAATATTTATTTCGGGAATAGCAATAAGGACATAGTTGAGAATCAACTTTACACTAACACCTATCGCCATAAATAACGTTGACGTGAAAAGTTGGTTTACGCTCTGCATTACTGAGCTTTGCAAGTGTACGATCGCTAGAAACAATACACTGAATGACATGTAACAAAGTAATTTGTATCCGTCTCCGAGACCAAGAATTGTATAAATCGGTTCAGCAAAAACACACATTGCGATTGATATCGGAATAGCAAGAATATAGCATAGTTTAAAGGCATAATTTGCTTTGTCCTTTGCTTCATCAAGCTTTTTCATTGCATATAAACCTGCAATAACAGGAAGAAGACTGATACACAAAGAACTTACAAGTGCATTAGGCACGTTTAATACTTGTCTTGTTGCCCCCATCATTCCATGAAGTGCTCTGGCATTAACATCTGAAAAACCTGCAACAATCAATCTCCCTTTTAAAACAGAAGTATCTATCATGTTTCCGCCATATTGAATACCGGAGTTTATTGTAATCGGAAGGCTGTAAAATAATATTCTGAGCAGAAGCTGTTTAGTTGACATCTTATCGGACTGAATCTCATTGTGAGTCATCAGATAACGATCTTCATTGTTTTTATATGCAAGATAGTATTTATATACAATCAGCAAAGCGACAATTGCACCTGCAAGTGTACCTATTGAACCGCCTGCAACCGCCCATTCGATTCCCTTTCCTCTTAAAACAAGTATCATGATAAGAGCAACAATTACGTGAACAATCTGTTCTACTACTTGTGAAAGCGCGGTCGGGGTCATGTTCTTCATGCCCTGCAGATATCCTCTGTACGCACTCAGAAGTGAACAAGTAAGTACTGTTGGTCCTAAAAACATTACACCAAGCCAGCAATCTTCGTTGTTCATGAGTCTTGCAATCGGCTTTGCATATATCATCATCAAGGAACCAAAAATCGTTCCGATAACAAGCATTATTCTGCGACACATAAGGAATGCCTGCTTTGCCTGTGCTCTGTTTTCAGTGGATGTGAGTTCTGTAACAAGTTTTGATATTGCAACAGGAAGTCCGGCTGTTGTCAGTACGTAAACAAATGAAAAAACCTGGTTTGCAGAATAATATATACTGTAATTTTCACTTCCGTCAAGAAGCATTATTACTACAGGTACAAAAATCAGAGATAATGCCTTGACTAATATGTTTGAAACAGACAGTACAACGAAGCCCCTGCCCATAGATTGCTCTTTTATGTTGTTTTCATTAGAGAATAATCCCATTCGTTACCTCATATTCCAAGTAATTTTCTTCTTATTATTTCAAGTGCGTTTACGACGCAAAGCATCCTAATTCTGTCACGGTTGCCGGAAAATTTAAACTCATGTACTTCGTCGCAATCAGGTGTTTTAATACCGATAAAAACCTTTCCAACCGGTTCGTCTGAATTTTCTGCTGCAGGTCCGGCGTATCCTGTTATTGATACTGCAAAATCTGCTCCGGTCTTAACTACAACTCCGTTTACCATTTCAGCAGCAGTCTCACGGCTGACAGCTGTATGTTTTTCAATTGTCTCAGATGATACACCAAGAAGATTGATCTTTGCATTATTACTATACGTAATAAAACCACCATAAAAAACTTCCGAGGCGCCAGGTATTGACGTTATCCTGTCTGCCAACAGACCGCCGGTACATGACTCAGCACAAGAAAATTTGTATCCCTTATCTTTCATCAGATCGAGTACGTACTTTTCAAGATCTATATTTTCCGTTGTATATACTGCATCTCCCAATATATCACATATCTTGCCGCACATATCATCTACGAGTTCTTCTGCCGACTTATTTTCTTCTTCGTGTGCTGTAACACGAATCGTTATTATACAATCTTTTGCATAAGTTGCCAATGTCGGATTATCCTGATTTTCAACTAATTTCATAAGTTGTTGTTCAATCATTGACTCGCCAATACCAACAATTTTTAAAAATTTAGAAAATAACGGTCTTTCTGATACTTCCTTGAGATATTTCATAACATATTTGTCAAATATTGGAATCAATTCCCTGGGTGGTCCAGGAAGCATAACAATGATTTTTGTGCCTGTATCAATAATGCAGGCAGGTGCTGTTCCCCACTCATTTTCAATTATAATTGATCCTTCGGGAAAATATGCCTGTCTTAAATTATTTTCAGTCATTGTTTTTCCGCTTTTTTTAAAATATTCGATTATTTTATTTTTACTAGGCTCGTGTAATTGCATTTCAAGGCCAAGTGCGCTTGCTATTGTTTCTTTTGTAAGGTCATCCAACGTTGGTCCGAGTCCGCCTGTTGTAATTATAATATCGCTTCGTGACATGGACAAAGCAAACGATTCTTTAAGTCTTACCGGGTTATCTCCGACAACACTATGATAAAAAACACCCATTCCAAGTTCAGGAATTCTCTGTGAAATATATTGTGCATTTGTATTGGCAATCTGCCCCATTAAAAGCTCTGTACCAACAGATAAAACTTCAACCTTTTTCAAGATTAGAACCTCCGTAACATTCTATCAATTTATTTTACATCATAAGCAATAAAAAGCAAGAAAAAAACACCTGATTATAGCAATCAGGTGTTTTAAAAATTTATAATTTATTATTTGTTATACGGGCAATTGTTGAATGCAGTCTCATCAATCTCAACGCCGGCCGGAATATTAACTTCTTCAAGTGCAAAGCAATTGTTGAATGCTTTATATCCAATCTTTGTGATTGTTGAAGGAAGAGTAATCTTTGTAACGGCTGTGCAGCCTGAGAATGTGTATTCATCAATCAATGTAATTCCTTCAGGAATAACAATTGAAGTGATAAAGTCTGAATCAAACACACCACCTGCGATAGCTTTAACTTCTGCAGGGATTACAACGTCACCGATAGCATTTACTTTAATGAGAACGCCATCACCAACAATTACAAAATCATCTGTATTGTAGTAGTGCCATGTAGTATTTGTAAACGCATATGCGCCAACATATGTAACTGTTGCAGGAATCTCAAGTTCAGTAATCTTGTAGCAATCATAGAATGCATATTTACCGATTGACTGGAGATTTGCAGGTAATGTAACCGACTCAAGATTTGTACAACCATAGAATGCATAATCCTTAATCTCTGTGAGGTTTGTAGGTAAATCGATAAATTTGATAGATGAGCAACCATAGAATGCATATTCACCGATTGATTCAACACTCTCAGGAATAAATATAGTCTGAAGATTTGTACAATAGTAGAATGCATAATCACCAATTGATGTAACGCCCTCAGGTATTGTAACACTGTACGGGAGGCTTGAACCATAGAACTCGCGGTCGCCAATCTCTTTCCAGCCATTGAATGTAAATGCAGCAATCAATTTAACTTCTTCAGGAATTACGATTGTATCTTCGAATATGTCTGCTTTAATAAGGATACCATCACCATAGATATGGAACTGGTTTTCAGTAGGTGTAACGTCATAATTGCTGAGATTATCATACCACGGAGTAGCGTCGAAAGCTTTTACACCGATTGTGCTGAGCTTGAGCGGAATAACAACTCTCTCAAGTGAAGTACAATTAATAAATGCATAATCTCCGATAGACTGAATAGCATCAGGAAGATTTACTTCTGTAAGAGATGTACAACCATAGAATGCATTGTCTCCGATTGTTGTAATAGTATCACAGAAAACAATAGTCTCTAATGATTCGCAACCATAAAACGCATTGCTTCCGAGATAAGTAATCTTGTTCTGACTGATGTCAATGTTTTCAAGCTTTACACAGCCTGCAAACAAGTTGTCATTAATAACTGATACTCTGTTAGGAAGTAAGAATTCTTTAAGATTTACAGCACCTTCAAAAACGCCGACACCAATGTATGTAAGTTTACTGCCTTTTTGTGAAAGCTGAACTTCTGAAATCCTGTCAACGAATGAATCAAATGCGCCTTCTGCAATTGAATATGCTGTATCAGGAAGGTCGAGCACCAGCAAATCATTTTCTGAAGCAGGAACATATGCAATAACAGTACCCTGGCCTACAAGAATATATCTGTCAGTATCTGCCTCTGCAGCTGATGCCTTTGCATAAGCATCTGCAAACCACTTTGTACTGTCAAAAGCTTTATCACCGATAATGTAAAGTGATGACGGATACGTAATATCTGCAAGAGCAGTACATTCTCCGAAACAGAAACTGCCAACTGTTGTAATCTTATTTGGAAGAACAATCTTTTCTAATGAAGAACAACCATAAAATGCTGATTCGCCAACTTCTGTAATATCTGTACCGATTTCAACTTCCTTAAGTGATGAACAACCATAGAAGAAATAATCAGGAATCACAAGCATTGTATCAGGACAATTTGACTTCTGTAAGGATGTACAGCCATAAAATACATTTGTGCCTACTGTCTGTAATTTGTTCTGGAAAATAAATTCAGTGATACCTGTACATCCGGCAAAAGCATAATCGCCGATGTGGTTAAGGTTGTTCGGGGGTGTAAACGGTCCTGTAAAGCCTGTACAATTTTCGAAAGCATATGCACCGATTGTTGTAATATCCTTCGTGAAAGTGATGCTTGTCACGTCACTTCTGTTACTGAAAGCCATATCGCCGATAGCAGTAACTTTTTCAGGTATAACAACGTCTCCACCCTTGCCTAAATACTCAACTATAGTAGTATCAACAATGTGAAATTCTTCAGGGTCATATTCAATCTCTTCGCTGGGTGCAAAAGTCGATGATGGCGTTGACTCAGGTGCTGCGGTCGGTGTAGCAGAAGGTTCTTCTTCGCTACATGCAGCAAAAGTAAAAATCAACGCTAGAACGAACAGTGTCGCCAGAGTCAATTTGAATACTGAACTAAAACGTTTTACCATGATAAAATTCTCCTTAAGAAAGTTTGTCGATGTTTCAAAACATAATCACCAACAATTATAGAACTTATACCTTGTTAAGTCAACAATTTTTCAAACATTTCGAGCATGTTTCCCATAAGGTCTTTTGCATATTCTTCATTAAAACTTTCAACGAAAATATTGAATGTATTTCCGCTTTCATCACATGAAATATGTGCGTCAGCTTGCGGTTTTTCTATGCAAATACCGTCAATAATTTCTCCTTCACACATATTTTTCAACTCTTTTAACAACTCTGAAGGGTTTCTTGATGTGTTTATACGTGTTGCGGTAAATTTATAAATTTTAGGTGACAATTGCGTGAATGTGTAAAAATTTTCACCTTCATTATTCAAATAATATTCAAGACATGACAGTCCGAGATCAAAAGCAAGGTCATCTGTCATCATTAAATATTGTGAATACACACCGGGAATATGCATAAATTTTTCCATTTCCGCCATAATATCTCCCCTGTTATTTCCACATTTTATAATGTATTTATCATATTTTTTACATATATACGTGGTTGTGAGCAATGAATTTACAGGAGCAAACAATGGTGCATCAGGATACATTTTTACAGTAAGGAAACCGATTATTGCCTGTTTTTGTGAAGAAGAAAAATTATTACCGACATAATTCAGATTCCTGTACGGGCAACTGAAAATTTTCATAAGTTCGGCAATATAATAATCCTCTGCATCACTTAGTTGTTCAACAGGAAGTATTCCATTTTTAGGTGCATAAGAATAATCTCCTATACGATATATTGATAAAAGCTTTTTTCTTTCATTTTTTGACAAATCATTTCCTTTATTGTTTAAAAAAATAACTCTGCTGTTTTTTCCACCCGATATATAAACACCGCCGTCAGCAAGACCGCTTCTTATCATCCATCTGACAACCGGTAGCGAATTTATACTTGTTTTAACCTGAACTGATGTGGCCGCAAGTCCTGTTTTTATTCCATATGAAATCATCTGCGCAGCTCCATCATTATCATTTCCAACAATGCATGAACTTGAATTGCGAAGAAAAGTACCAAAAGCTGCACCAAGCTTTACAGTAAAATCAGGCGAATAGTTGCCTACCGCAGAGACGCCATCATTTTCAAAAACAGGAGTTTTGGCATCAAAAGAATCTTTAATAACACCATTGATTATTGTGTCTTTCAATATTATGGTTGCCGGCCAGACTTTCGTACGAGGTTTTGTTTTTACATTGTTTTCCAATGTGGAATCAGAGCCGATTATTGATGAATCAAGATTGCAGCCGGACATAATGGTTACATTATTACAAATAATAGAATCCGTTATATTTACATCGTTTTCAATTTTTGAATTTTGCCAGATAACAGTATCCTTTATTATAACGTTTTCGCCGATTGTACACTCGTCACCGATTATACAATTCTGAATTAAAGCACTGTCTGATATATGACAATTCTTACCAACGAATGCTCTTTCTCCGGTCTCATTGAGTAATAACAAATTAGTGTTTTTATATGATTTATAATCTCCTATATCACACCAGAATGCGGGAGTTTCAAAAGTGTTTATTCTATCATTGTTTATAAGCATTGCAGGGAAAATATCTCTTGCAAAGTCCTGTTCTTTCTTTTCTTCACAATAACTCATCACAGCCGGATTGACTATATATATCCCAGTGTTAACAAGATTTCCCAATGTTTCATTTGTCGCAGGTTTTTCAGTAAATCCAACAACACAATTATTTTTATCTGTCAGAACAACACCATATTCAGACGGATAATTGACCTTTTTGGTAATTATTGTAATTTTATTATCGTTTTTCAGATGGAAGTTTATAGCAGCAGATAAATCAATATCTGTCATTGCGTCACCACTGATTACAAGAAAATCAGAATCAATGAAATCCTTACAGTTTCTGACACTTCCGGCTGTACCAAGCGGTGTGTTTTCAATGTAATATTCTATGTTATTTTCCGGAAAATAAAGTTCAATCGTATCTTTTACAGTCTGTGGTAAATATTTTAATGTTATTGCAATATCCGTGATGCCGTTTTTATAAAGTAAATCTATAATATGAACTATAACAGGTTTGTTCATTACCGGTACAACAGGTTTTGCTATGTTTACAGTAAGAGGTCTTAATCTTGTACCTTCCCCGCCTGCCAATATTATTGCTTTCATACAATCACATCCTTTATGACATATTTTGGGAAGGTTCGTGATTTAATATGTGTGGCAATTCATGGAAAAAAAGCTTGTACTTTATTCCATAATGGTGTAAAGTGTGTAAGTCATCAATTGATGTACCGACAGTTCGTTTGTACCATCCTGTCGCAAATAAAAACCAGGACTGCTTACTATATAAATTTTTGTAGCCCTGCATATTGATGCAAGGCTATTTTTTTTGAAAGGTATTTAAAATGTTTATACGCCGGGTAAAAAACGAAATAAATGAAACAAAAATCTTGTTGAGATCTATTCCTGCAACAGTTGTTTCTCTTTTTGTCGTAAGTGTAATATGTATGAATCTACTTGCAAACAAAACGCTTGTTCAAACTGAATGGATTGCCCTTGACGGCGGTATTTTAGTATCGTGGCTTTCTTTTATGTGCATGGATATAATTACCAAATATTTCGGTCCGAAAGCCTCAAACAGAATTGCAATCCTTGCATCAGGTATAAACCTTCTGACATGTCTGATTTTTTATATTGCAAGTATCATTCCGTCAAACGCTGATGATTACGCGGCTTTTGACAGGATTCTCGGAGGCACGTGGTTTATTCTGCTGGGAAGCACAATCGCATTCTTGTCTTCTGCGGTTATCAACAATTTTCTTAATTGGATAATCGGAAGTGCGTTCAGGAAGAATCCGGATGGAAAGGCCGCTTTTGCAACACGCACGTACGTTTCTACTTTTATCGGGCAATATCTCGACAATTTTATATTCTCAATAATTGTATTTGTTATATTCGCACCCATTTTCTGGAATGGTTTCCATTGGACTATTCTTCAATGCGCGATGTGTGCCCTTACTGGCGCAGTTGCCGAACTGATAATGGAAATCATCTTTTCACCGATTGGATATCGCACAGTAAAACGCTGGCAAAATAAAAAAATCGGTCAGGAATATCTGAATTTTGTTAAAAAGGAGCAGTAATATGAATGTTTTGATCACTGGTACATCACAAGGAATCGGTCAGGCTATCGCAACAGCTTTTTTACGTGAAAATCACGTTGTATATGGTATCGACAGGCAAAAACAGACAATTTTTCACGATAATTATATTCACTATTGTATGGATATTAGAGATTATGAATATTTGCCGGAAATTTCCAATCTGAACATTTTAATCAACAACGCAGGCACTCAGAACGAAGCAGATATTGATATCAATCTAAAAGCTTTAATTCATATAACTGAAAAATACGGAATTCAGGAAAACATTAAGTCAATTCTCAACATCGGCTCCGCAAGTGGACACACCGGTTCTGAATTTCCGGAATATTGCGCGAGCAAAGGCGGTGTGCTGGCTTATACTAAAAATGTTGCAATGAGAGTCGCTGTATATGGAGCGACGTGCAACAGTCTTGATCCGGGCGGCGTAATCACTCCTTTAAATGAATGCGTTATTAATGACGAAATTTTGTGGAAACAAATTATGGATGAGACTCCACTTAAAAAATGGGCAACTACAGAAGAAATAGCTGACTGGGCATATTTTCTTACACTAAAAAATACTTTTTGCACAGGTCAGTGCATCGTCGTCGACGGCGGAGAGTCTATAAACAGACATTTTATCTGGAAATAACTTACAAATCTCCTTTTCTGAAATATGTGATTTTGTCACAGACGGATATTACATTTACTGGTAAACTTACAAACGTAAAGGTGATAAACCAATACAAATACACATAGATATTATAAAGAAAAGGAGATTTTTATTATGAGCGAAACAAGAAATTATATGCCAATGATCGGTGAAGCAGCCCCCGCCTTTGAAGCTGTTACTACACAAGGAAAAATTAACTTCCCGGAGGATTATAAAGGAAAATGGGTTATCTTATTTTCACACCCTGCTGACTTCACACCTGTATGTACAACTGAATTCATGACTTTTGCCTCTATGGCTGATGAATTTAAAGCTATGAATACTGAGCTTATCGGCTTGTCGGTGGATTCACTTTACGCACATATCGCATGGCTCCGTAAGATTCAGGAGCTTAACTGGAAAGGTATGAAGAATATTGAGGTTAAGTTCCCTCTTATCGAAGACATCCGTATGGAAGTGGCAAACAAGTATGGTATGATTCAGCCCGGTCAGTCAAACCAGCAAGCTGTCAGAGCCGTATTTATCATCGACCCTAAAGGAATTATCCGCCTGATTATCTACTACCCTCTTACAACAGGTCGTAATTTTGATGAGATCAAGCGTGTAATCCAGGCTCTTCAGAAAGCTGACGAAGATAACATCGCAACACCTGCTGACTGGCGTCCGGGAGATGACGTAATCGTTCCTACTGCAGGTAGCTGCGGCACTGCAAAGGACCGCATGGAAAATCAGACAGATGATCAATATTGCCTCGATTGGTTCATGTGCTTCAGAAGAGAAAAGAAATAAATACATAAAAAGTTCAGGGCTGTAAATTACAGCCCTGTTTTTTATAGTGTGCAATAATATGGACAAATATCTTCATACGACCCGTCTTTTAGTCTGAAGCCGCCGGGTATTGTCCCGAGTTGTCTGAAACCCAATCGTTCATATAAATGACGCGCATGCACGTTTGTTTTCACGACCGCATTGAATTGTAAAATTAAAAAACCATGTATTTTTCCCTGCGTCATGCAATCAAGAACGAGCTTTTCACCAATATGAAGTCCCCTGCTTCCGGATTCAACAGCGTAGCTTGCGTTACAAATATGTCCGCATCTGCCGATATTATTCGGATGAAGGATATAAAGTCCCCGGATAGTGCCGGAATCTACGTCCTGCGCAACACCGCAATACGTTTGCGAGGAAAAAAAAGCTTTACCTGTATCAATATCCAGTATTTCTTCCTGCGGAAAAGCAATACCTTCTTCAACTATCTCATTCCATATTCTGTTCATCTCAGATATGTCTTCATCTTTATATTTACGAATTATCAGATTCATTTTTTAAGACGCTCCGTAAAATCACTCATCATTTCACTGATTTTAATATTCTGCGGGCAAACCGACTCACATGAGCGGCAACCGATGCATGCAGAAGGCTTCTTATCGTCCGGAAGCGATTTGATTACCATTGGAGGCAGGAATCCACCGTTGAAATAAACATATTCGTTATACAATTCAATGATTTGTGGGATATTCAGTTCCATAGGACAATCTGTCACACAATAACGACAGGCAGTACATGGAAGCATGTCCTTTTCTGTCATTTTTCTGGCAACTTCAAAAAGCTTCGTTTTCTCATCATCAGTCAGTGGCTTTTCACTCTCAAATGTTGCTATGTTTTCAGTAAGTTGTTGCATGTCGGACATACCAGAGAGTGTCATAACAACTTCAGGAATTGATTGTGTAAATCTGAAAGCCCATTCAGGCACAGAAACAGGTCTTACAGCCTTTAACATTTCTTCGTATTCAGGCTCAAGGCGCGCCAGTTTGCCGCCGCGTACAGGTTCCATAACCCATACAGGCAGATTATATTCATTCAGTAGATCAACTTTTCCTTTTGCATTCTGCACTTTCCAGTCAAGCCAGTTTAACTGAATCTGGCAAAATTCCATATCTTTCCCATACGCATCAAGAAAACGCTTCATAGTCTCCAAAGTGCCATGCGTTGAAAAGCCAAGATGACGGATACGTCCGTTTTTCTTCTGTTCCACAAGATATTCATATACTCCATATTGTGGATCGAGATACAAATCAATATTTTGCTCGCAGACATTATGGAATAAGTAGAAATCAAAATATTCAACCTGACATTTTCTGAGCTGTTCGTTGAAAATCTCCTCAACCTTTGACATATTGTCAGTATTATATCCCGGAAATTTTGATGCCAGATAAAAGCTGTCGCGTGGATATTCTTTTAATATTTTACCGATAACAGTCTCGGATTTACCATTGTGATATCCCCAAGCCGTATCAAAATAATTTATTCCGTTCTTTATCGCATAATCAATCAATTGTCTCGTTTCATCAATATCTATCTGGCTGAAATCATTTCCTGTTAAAGGAAAACGCATACAGCCCATACCAAGAGCTGATATTTTTTCTTTTTTAAACTCTTTGTAAATCATAAAAAAGCTCCTCTCTTAAAAATTATTTTTTAGCAGTTATAATAGGTTGGTAAAAGCCGCTTTCTTCAGGATATATCCAAGTAACGTCACGGCAACCGTTTATTTTAAACAAATCTGTCAATTCATCACGTTTTGTCGCTCTATATGCGCAAACAAACTTGCTTACAGATAAGTTATTACTGTCATTAATTATGTACTGTGTTAATTTATAAATATCGTCGTCCCAGTCCCACGTTTATTTGTTCTCCTTTCCGGCTACAATCAGATAACGATGTACTGTTCCTTCAATCTCGCCTTTTTTCTCAATTATTTTTTGCATTTTCAACAGCGAATCAAAACACTTTTCAACAGAAAATGACGGAAATTCCCATTGTATTATTCGTGCAAACCAGACAAATGCTCCAATATCAAAAAATTTGATAGGTTTATACACTTCTCCCTCGTTGATAATAATGAATCCTGCATCTATAAAATTCTGTTTCTGGACATCAAGACATAAATCGTTAAAAGGCTTTGGAGTACCGGGAAGTACCATCTCTACCAAATCACGATCATTATTGCAACCCACTTGCTGGCTGATGAAAATACCGCCTTTCCTAAGCAAGCGATATATTTCCTTTGCATCAAAAGATCCGTGCCTGTTAATTATCATATCAAAGCTCTCATCTTCAAACGGAATATTTGCAGGATCCTGACAAGCTTTAAAATGAATCCCAAGCGGCGTTAGAACAGTATTACACAGAGCCACGTTGGGCGCATATCCCTCTGTTGCCCATGTTTTGTCAAAAGGATGATTTAAAGACAACAAAAATTCCCCTCCGCCTGTATCGTAATCTAAGATATCCATGTCAGACGTAAGGTAATTATTTATTATTTGTCTGTAATCCCATGGATAATCCTCACATTGCTTGTACCTGCCACTTATATGCGAAAAATCCCACCCCTTGATGTAGGCAATTTTTTCCTCTTCTAACCAATATTTTTTTAACTCTGTCTCTGTCATTTGCACCTCGTAATATTTATGTATGAGCACATATCAAGTGTTTTATTAAATCATATCACATAATCACTTAAAACCGAAAAAAATTTTAGCCATTTCTAAAAAAAAAATATGTTACATTTGTTCAGGTTTTAAACGCTTTTGTAAAAAATTCAAAAATTTGGTTTTTACAAGAAAATGACAGGAGCAAACTGCCCCTGTCTTCCGTTTATTCAGCCGCTTCCAGCATATTTTCAATAAAAATCCCATAGCCGCGTGTGGGCTCATTTACCAGCACATGGGTCACTGCTCCCACCAATTTGCCGTCCTGAATGATGGGGCTCCCGCTCACGAGTGTGGTCAATATAGAACAACAAAATTAAATAGAAATTTCATGAAATTCTCAATTTTAGGTTGATAACATCCTAAAATATGTTTATAATAATATTGTAATCTCAAAAGGAGGTATATATTATGAATTTGAACACGAATCAAATTGTATCAATTTCCGAGGCGAATCAGAACTTTTCCCGTGTGGCGAGAATGACCGACAAGCACGGCGAGCTTTATATTTTCAAGAATAACAAACCCAAATATAAATTGGTGGATATCGAGCACGATACTACGATTGAAATGACCGATGACGAGAAGATAGACTTTGTGGCGGCGCGTATTCTGAAGCTTTACCGTTCAGCCTTTGAGGAGCTTGCGAAATGATTAAGTTTAGTCAAGAAAAGGTGCTTTTGTTACACAAGCTTATAACAGAAGAAACAGGCGGCGACCCCAACGTGCTCGATATCGCCCTGCTGAATAGTGCTCTCGAATCGGCGTTCGCTACATTTGACGGAAAAGAATTGTATCCTACCAAGCAGGAAAAGGGGGCAAGGCTCGGATTTGCGTTGATCTCCAACCACGCATTTGTAGACGGAAATAAGAGAATCGGAATGTATGTTCTTCTCACATTCCTTGAAACCAACGGAATCAAGCTACGCCCCACCAACGCCGAGGTTGCCCGTGTCGGTCTTGCCATCGCGGCAGGTAAGATGAAATATCAGGAGTTGCTTGAGTGGATATTGGATAATGAGGTATAATGATGGGAAACGGATTAATTACAGTATGCGGCATAGTGGAGATAGACAGCAAAGTTTTGCTTGTTCGTCATACCTACGGCACCGCCAAAAATAGAATTTTATGTCCGGGAGGATATGTTACATTAGGAACAACACGTAAAATTGAATAACTTCGGATAAAACGGTTGTCCCTATTATAGCACACTCGTTTGGTGTGTTCAAATAGGGACAACTTTTTTCATATATTTTCCTGTTTTGTCGCTTTATGATGCCTTCGCCATGGGCATTTGTGCCGCATTCAGCATATTTTCAATTAAAATCCCATACCCCACCGTCGGATCGTTGATCATAACGTGGGTGACCGCCCCCACGAGCTTGCCGTCCTGAATAATAGGCGAGCCCGACATCCCCTGTACAATCCCGCCGGTTTTGCAAATTAATTCATTATCTGTTACCAAAATGCTCAGTGTTTTAGTGGCATTTTCTTGATTCTTATTGACAGCGCTGATTTTTATCTCGTATTTTGCAAATTTTTCACCATCAATATTTGCAAAAATATAAGCATTGCCGGTATGAACCTCCCCTTGTTTAGCAACTTCAACGTCAAAACAACCATCAGATATTATACGATCATCACTAATATAGCCATAAACACCATATGGAGTGTTTTTGCAAACAATTCCGACCGCATTATTCACATCATTAAAATACCCCTTAAGCTCCCCCGGCTCGCCGGGATGTCCCTTTTCAATATCAAAAATAGTCACTTCCTGAATACTGCCCCCGGATATTGGAAAAACATCACCGCAATCTGTTATTCCATGGCCAAGACTGCCAAAAACGTGCGTCGATTTATCGTAAAAAGTCATTGTACCAATGCCCGCAGCAGAATCTTTTACCCATACACCAAGTCGGTACGAGCCCTGAACCGCATCATATAGCGGACGAAGCGATAACACCTTGTTATCACTCGTTTCAGCATCAATAACTTCAAGCTCGACGAAGTCTGACGTTTTGTTATTCAACTCGTTTTGAAGTTGCAGACTGCTATTAATTTTCAGACCATTAATTGAAATAATTCTGTCACCTACATTAAGACCGCTTTGTCTTGCATCATTTGTCATATATCCGGTGACTGTCACACCATCACCTTCTAATTTAATTCCTATCGGAAAGCCACAAATTGTAACGATATGAGGTGAAAAATTATTATCTGCATACGAATAATTACCGACAGTTGCGACACATAAAACAATTATCAGTAAAAATGAGATGATTTTTGATTTTTTATTTAATTGCACGATAAAATACCTCCTTATATTTTTGAAGGCGCACAAGTCTTATTAAAACGCTCTTCGTAAATAAAATAACCTTAAAGCGTTTTGATTATTAGGAAAGACTTTCTTAAAAAATCAATCATTTATTTTTACAATTAAATCTTTGGCATGTAATAAAGATATTTCAGAGTCGCTGTCGCCATCAAGAAGACGCGCAATCTCCTTGATCTTGCCGTCCCGGTCGAGAGTGTCGATATAAGTGCGTGTAGTGCCATCAACGACGGCTTTATTTATGAGAATGTTATTGTCGGCAATAGCGGCAATCGGCGCGTGATGAGTCACACAAAGCACCTGATGCTTTTCAGAAATAGTTTTTAATTTTTTTGCAACGCGGCTCGTAACAAAACCACTGATACCGGTGTCGATTTCGTCGAAAATCAATGTAGGAATCTCATCACAATCAGCAAGAATAGTCTTGATAGCAAGCATAATACGCGACATTTCACCGCCTGAAGCGACTTTTGCAAGTGGCTTTACAGGTTCACCGGCATTTGTCGATACGAGGAACTGAACCTTGTCAAGACCGTTTGACGTATAATTGTACCTGCCTTTTGCATTTTGCGTTGTATCAAAATTAATATCAATCTTAAATTGTGCATTTTTAAGTTCAACGTCTGCAAGCTCACTACAGATAGCCTTTTCAATAACACCGGCAGCCTTTACACGTGCAAAATTCATATCCTCGCAAATCGCATAAAGCTCATCACAAACAGCGGAAATATTTGACATCGTGTCTTCAACAATTGAATCAGACGCCCTGAGTTCATCTATTTTTGCCTGAAGTTCATCTTTATATTCAATAATCTCGGCTATAGATTTATTATATTTACGCTTAAGATCGTTAATAAAATCAAGTCTTTCATTTATCTCCTCAAGCTCTTGTCTGTCAAATGTCGAATTTTCATTTTCACGTCTGATATCTGTTGCAATGTCATCAAGAGAATATACGAGAGCCTGCAATTTTTCATAAATATCAGCATATTTTTCAGAATAATTCTTTATCTGTAAAAAATCATCAACACATTTGTTGAGCAAATCACTTGCAGAAGATTCACCATAATCCCCGCCATATATTGTCTGATAAGCGCTGCTCAGGCTCGAAACAATCTTCTCATAATTTTGCAAAATTGTGCGGCGTTCAACCAGCTCGTCGTCTTCGCCTTCATAAATAGAAGCCTTTTCAATCTCCTCAATCTGATATGTATACAAATCAATCAGGCCGGCTCTTTCTTCGGGACTACCGGAGAGATTGTCAAGTTTACGTTCTAAAGCCGACAATTCACGCCTCTTTTGCGCATAATGCTCTTTATAACGGAGCATTTCATCGCCACAGAACAAATCCAGAAGCTGAATGTGGCGGTCTATATTCAGAAGTGACTGATTATCTGTCTGGCCGTGAATATCAAGCAGAAGGCTGCCAAGCCTGCGAAGCATCGAAGCTGTCGTCATATAACCATTGATACGACAAACGTTTCTGCCGGATATTGACATTTCGCGATGAATCACAATCGTATTGTCTGGCTCTTCGGGAATGCCCTGTTCTTCAAAAAACTCAGAAATCTCAGCAGAATTCCCGTAAAAAAGTCCGTCAACAAACGCGCTGTCACAGCCATTTTTAATAATTTCCTTGTATGTCCTTGCACCGAGAACGCACTCAATCGAATCAATCACAATAGACTTACCTGCACCAGTTTCACCGGTCAGGCAGTTCATCCCCTCCGTAAAATCAACGGTCAGGTCATCAATCAATGCAATGTTATGAATTCTGAGTTGAAGTAACATACTGTCTCCTTATTTAGCAAGATTTTCAAGAAGTGAAACGATCGAAGCGGCGTATTGTTCATTGCGGCAAACAATCATAATCGTGTCGTCTCCCGCTATTGTGCCAAGTGTGCAAGAAACGTTCAATGAGTCTATTGTGGATGCAACGCCATGTGCAAGGCCAGGAAGTGTCTTTACAATCACAAGATTGTTTGCATAATCAGCCGATAAAAATCCATGTGAAAAAACAGGCAACAGCTTGTCTGATATCTGAAAATCTGTAATGTCAGGATTAGTCAGTTTGCTATAACAAAGTTTGCCTGATTCTGTCTGTGATTTAACGAGTTTGAGCTCGTTAATGTCTCTTGAAACAGTCGCCTGTGTTACGTTAAAGCCCATGGCGCGAAGTCTGTCCAGAAGCTCGTCTTGTGTCTCAATCTCGTTATGTGTAATAATGTCAATTATGACTCTGTGTCTGTCATTTTTCATTCTGTATACGCTCTTTTCTTCGTGAACCTTTATTTTTCAATGCTTCATAGAAGTTTGTAGGATGCAAACGCACAACTTCAATTTTCTTATTATTCAACGTACATTCTACACGAGCGCCGTCCGGAATCTCAACGGATAAATCGCCATCCATCAATGCAACGACCTTATTCTTAGGACGCGCATTACGTAAAGTCACCCTACCATTAGGATTTACTACAATCGACGCACTTTGTGTATAATGCGCACAAATCGGCGTGAAAATCATTACGTCTGCAGCCGGGTCTACAATCGGACCTCCTGCTGATAACGAATAAGCAGTCGAACCTGTCGGAGTCGCAACAATAACGCCATCACAAGGATACGTTTCAACGTAGTTATCGTTAATATACGCATCAAGATATGCAACACCCAGCGGAGCTTCTCTTACAATAACAATATCATTAAGAGCATGCGCGTGTCCGATATGCTCGCCTGTCTTTTCATCAAACATATTGAAGTTCAGCATTCTGCGCTCTTCGGTGAAAAAATCTTTCTTTATAAGGCGTGAAATGACCTCAGGCATATCGTCTTCGTTGTATTCGGCGAGCAAGCCAAAAGTGCCGAGATTAAAGCCGAGAATCGGTATACCACTGTCAAAAGTAGCTTTTGTTGCTTTAAGAAACGTACCGTCACCGCCGACTGACAATATAAAATCAGAGTCTGCAAACATATGAGGATCTGTATATTCACAAGTAGCGATATATACGTCTATCTCGTGATTTTCACAATAATCCTTAAGCTTCAAAGCATAATCTTTACAATCTTCTTTTTTGTCATTATATACAACGCCGATTTTCATTTAACATCACCTTTGATTTTTGATTATACAACGCTTTATATTTGTCTTTCAAGTAAAAAAACAGCAAGATCATGCAGAAAATCGCATGCTTCTTTGTTTATGGATTCATATGTAGACAAAATATCACAGATACCAAGAGCCTTCTCGGTAAGCTCTTCTAGAAGTTTTTCTGACTTCTCGCGACCGATAACAGCGATAAACGTATTTGGAGCAGTGTCTGTATCTTCATCTAAAATGTCATCTTTTACCTGGAAAGCAAGGCCGATTGTCTGTGCATAATCAATCATAAGGTCACTGATTGTCGAATCTTTGATTTCTGATAAAACAACGGCAATCTCAGCAGGTACTTTAAGGAGAGCGCCTGTCTTGCGGTCGCACATGTATCTTACGTCATCAATGGTAGGATTTGGTGCGACAGTCACTGTGTCAACTATCTGTCCGCCGATCATACCTTCTGTGCCGGCTGCCTGTGCAATAAGCTTTATAGCGCAGATGCCACGCAGTTTGTTATCCGCCATCAACGCGCCTTGTGATGCAAGTTCAAAAGCATATGTAAGCAGAGCATCACCTGCAAGAATCGCAGTATCTTCGCCGAACTGTTTGTGGCAACTCAGGCGGCCGCGTCTGTAATCATCATTATCCATTGCCGGAAGGTCGTCGTGAATAAGCGAATACGTATGAATCATCTCGATTGCACACGCAAAAGGAAGAATCTTTTCTTTTTGTGTGCCAAGGCAGTCTGCCATCGCAAGACACAAAACAGGCCTGATGCGTTTACCGCCGGCAAGCAAACTATAGCGCATTGACTCATAAATTATATTCTGTGGATTTTTCCTCTCTGCTACATATTTATCGAGCGCCTCGTTTACGATATTGATATATCCTTTAAATTTATCCTTAAAATTTTCACTGATCTTCATTTTTTACACCACTTTCTGTAACAACTACTTTGGCAATATCTGCCTCATAGCTTGTCAACTTTGATTTACAATATTTGATAAGCTCCATGCCCTCTTTATAACGCTCAATTGACTCTTCAAGTTCAAGCTTACCGGCTTCCATCTGTCTTAAAATATCATCAAGACGCGCCATTGCTTCTTCAAATTTAATATTTTCCATAATATCTCCCTTCAAACACCGGTGAAAATCACTTTACCAAAGCTTTGAATTCACCATTTCCTGTCAAAATTTTAAGTTCCTCGCCGCCTGTAACAGCTTTTGAATCAGATACGATATGCCCTGTTTCCGAATAAACAATGCTATATCCGCGTTTAAGAACACTCGTCGGATTCATAGCTTCAAGCCTGTGCATTGCGCCGTCAAGTTTGCTGCCAGTAAGAGCCATTTTCTGTGAAAC
The DNA here is from genome assembly GCA_045546695.1 of Clostridia bacterium. Lineage (GTDB taxonomy): Bacteria > Bacillota > Clostridia > UBA1212 > UBA1255 > SIG424. Next base: position 100,009 of record JAZQDE010000008.1, read on the forward strand.
AATGCTCGTCATCCGCTGTGCTTTGTTGTCAAGTTTCTCGCCCGCATCCTCTATTATTTTCTCAGGTCTTGTAAAATATACATTATTTGCAATTCTGTCGAGTTGCGCCTTTTTCACCTTAAGATTTGCCTCAGGAAGCAACCTCAATCTCTCTGCTTTGCTCTCAATTCCTGCCATCAGTTCATCGTATTCCGGAACTGCAAGTTCGGCAGCTGCCGATGGTGTCGGAGCCCTCAGGTCGGCCACAAAATCAGAAATAGTATAATCTGTTTCATGTCCTACAGCGCTTATTACCGGGACACTGCAATTGAAAATCGCACGAGCAGTTATTTCTTCATTAAACGACCATAATTCTTCAATAGAGCCTCCGCCCCTGCCAAGAATTACCACGTCAACAGGCCTTTCCTTGCTTATATAAAATAGCGTACGCGATATTTCAGAAGAAGCAGTCGCGCCTTGCACGCTCACGTGAAAAATCTTTATATTCATCGACGGAAATCTTCGTCTTATAACGTTTTGAATATCATGCACTGCCGCACCTGATTTCGACGTTACAACACCGACAGTTTGTGGTAAAAAAGGAATCGGCTTTTTATATTTTTCAAGAAAAAGACCTTCCTTTTCGAGCTTTGCTTTTAATTCATTATATGCAAAAAACAAATCACCAACTCCCTGTGTAACAAGCTTTTCACAGTAAAGTTGGTAGACTCCATCTCTTTCATATACATTTATACTGCCATATGCAAGAACCTTCATACCGTCAGACGGCCTGAAATCAACCTGCTTCATATAGCTTGAAAACATAACACATTTCAGTACAGAATTCTGGTCTTTGAGGCTGAAATACGCATGACCCGAACTGTAAACCTTGAAATTGGACACTTCACCTTTTATCCAGATATGGGAAAGATTCGTATCAAAGCTTACAAGGGATTTGATGTATCTGTTAATATCTGTGACACTAACAGCATTTGGCACTGTAAATACCTCCTAAAATACCGTTTACAAAAGAGCCGGCATCTTCGTAGCTATATTTTTTTGCAAACTCAACAGCTTCATTGATAGATACTGAAGGATGAATATCAGGGCGATAGAGCATCTCATAAATTGCCACTCTAAGCACTGCAATATCAACACGTGACATTCTGTCGAGCGTCCATTCTTTTGAAAATTTATTAATCAGCGCATCAAGCTCTGACATATGCTCATTGACACCAAAAACGATATCCTTAATAAATTCCTTTTCAAGATTCTTAAGTTCGTCTTCTTCACATGCCATATAATAAGTATCAAGAACTTTTTGAAGGTCTGACTCCAAAAATCCATTCTGATAAACAATTTTGATTGCCGCTTCACGCGACTTTGGTCTGCTCATTGTAATAATCTCCATTAAAAAATTTATCTGTACGATCCGGGCGGAATAATCTTATCAAGAAGCTCCCGGAAAAAGGATTTATCCTTCTGTAACTGTCTGCCGATTATAAATCCGACAGCAACGCATGCACAAAGAATGATTGTCTTGAAAAGACCGATCCAGACGAGTGAAATGCCGACAATCAAACCAAGCAAGGCACCATTTGTAGCATAAAAATGACTTCTGTAAAACTTGTAAATTCTTCTTAACATTCATCTCACCTCTTATTCTTCAGGCTTTGCAGCTGAGTGTACACTGTCTACACATACGTCTATTGATTTAACATTAAGATCCATCGTTGAAACAATTGAATCTCTGATTCTTTCCTGAACACTTTTACAAAGGTTAGGTACGTGTACATCAGGAAAAACAGCAAGTTTGACAACGATTGCCACGCCATCTTTTACAAACTTTACCTTAGCCTTTGCATCTTTTACACCGGCAAATTTTTTAGACAATGCAAGTGCGATATTTTCAACAGAATTTGATGATATTTTAATGACACCTGATTCATTAACTGCACAATAATAACGTTCTGTACGTCTTATTCTCAACGCGGTTACAAGAACTGTTACGTTGATTATGAATAAAACAAGACCGAAAACAAATAACATTACGTCATATCGGTTTGAACGAAGAAAAGAAATATCACAATAGTCAATAATTATTGACATAATCTCCTTGTCTCCGAACGGAGCAAGCATAATAACTCCACTTATGATTGTTGTCAGGAATGCATAAATTGCAACTATAATTTTAAGGAGCCAATTATTATTGTTCATCACATATCACCGCTTTCTGTATTCTTGTCATTATCATTTGAAGAGCCGCCGAAACTGACACCTTGTACATGAATGTTTACAGCATCAATCTCAATGCCGGCAAGCTCTTCTATAGTTTTTTTCACATGCTCCTGAATCTCCCATGCTGCTTCAGGAATTCTATATCCATATTTAATAATAACGTAAAGGTCGATAACTGTCTTGTCGTTCTTCGTGTCAACTTTAACGCCTTTTGACAGATTGCGACGTCCGAACGCTTCAACAATACCACCTGTAAAGCCGCCACTCATTTTATAGACACTCTTAATCTCAGCTGCAGCAACACCGGCCATAATAGCCAGCACCTCATCTGTGATCATCATATTCGCGGTGTCTTCTTCGTCGCTTTCTATCTCTTCTGCAAGACGGTCGGTTTTGATCTTATCTTCGTTCAAGTAGCATCTTCCTTTATGATATATTAGATATTATTCGATAATACTCTCATCCCATGACTCGGGCTTTTCAATATTGAGAAGCTTTACAATTGTAGCTGCAACATTTGACAAACCAAATGAGCCATCTTTAATCACGATATTCTTTGCGTTATCTGTATCATCGTAGAAAATACAAGGAACAGGATTGAGCGTGTGAGCTGTCTTGGACTTAGGTGTACCATTTGAGTTGTAAGCAACTTTACCCTTCTTAATCTCGTACATCTCATCTGCATTTCCATGGTCAGCCGTAATAATACACATACCGCCGAGTTCTTTTACAACAGGAAGAATACGTGACAGGCAAAGGTCAACAGTCTCAACAGCAACAGTAGCTGCAAGATAGTTACCTGTATGGCCAACCATATCTCCGTTTGCAAAGTTTACACGTGCACATTTATATTTGTTTGTTTTGAGTTCTTCGATAAGAGCGTCTGTAACTTCAGCAGCCTTCATCCATGGGCGCTGTTCAAAAGGAACAACGTCAGACTTAACCTCAATATAAGTCTCAAGCTCTTCACTGAACTTGCCACTCTTGTTGCCGTTCCAAAAATAGGTAACGTGACCGAACTTCTGTGTCTCAGCAATAGCAAGCTGACTGATGCCCTTGCTTGCGAGCAACTCGCCCATTGTATTTTTGATTGATGGAGGATTTACGAGATATCTTGCAGGAATATTGAGGTCTCCGTCGTACTGGAGCATACCTGCGAAGCAAACTTTAACAAATCCCTTGCGGTTAAATGTATCAAGAGCCGGATCTTCAAAAGCTCTGCAGATTTCGAGCGCTCGGTCGCCTCTGAAGTTGAAAAATACAACGCTGTCGTTGTCAACGATTCTACCTACAGGCTCATCATTTTCATCGGCAATAACAAATGCCGGTAAATCCTGGTCGATAACACCTGTCTCAGCACGGAATGTCTCAATAGCTGTCTTTGCATCGGCAAACTTCCTTGCCTCACCGAGAACGTGTGTGTTCCAGCCTCTTTCTACCATGCTCCAGTCAGCTTCGTAGCGGTCCATTGTGATATTCATTCTGCCGCCGCCTGACGCAATACGTACGTCGAAGCTGTCGTCACGAAGATTGCTCAAGAATTCTTCAAAAGGAACAACGTAATCAAGAGCTGATGTCTCACCAACGTCACGTCCGTCAAGAAGAATATGAACACGTACCTTCTTAACGCCACTATTTTTAGCCTTTTCAATCATAGCTTTGAGGTGATTTATATGTGAGTGTACATTACCATCAGAAAAAAGTCCGAGGAAATGAAGCGTTGAATCGTATTCTTTGATATTTGCAATAATCTCTGTCCAGCCTGTGCCTTCAAACATAAGGCCTGACTCAATAGACTCATTAACGAGCTTTGCGCCCTGGCTGTATACGGCGCCTGCACCAAGTGCATTGTGTCCTACTTCTGAGTTACCCATGTCATCATCTGAAGGAAGTCCTACAGCTGTACCGTGAGCCTTGAGCTTTGTCCATTTATAATTTGCAAATAAGTTGTCAAGACAAGGTGTATAACTGCTCTCTACAGCATTACCTTCTTTATTCGGTGTAAGTCCGATACCATCCATTACGATCGTAACAATAGGTCCTTTATAATCAAACATTCTTAAAACCTCCGTGTTTATCTTTTAACCTTACTATTTTACTAAATTCATACCCTTGTGTCAAACTGTGAAAAGTCACAAGATCAATTACCGAAGAATAATTTTGATGCGACTCTTTGTTGATATTTATCGTCAAATACCATGTTATATATATCGTTTGGTATAGGTCCACTGCCTGCAAACTCATCTTTTGACCGTTCTTCATCAATATCTGCCTGAAAATCAATTAAAACGTTTTTACCTTCGCACATACCGAGATATATAACAAGCAATCTTACGAATGCTACTTTATAAAGCGGAGACTGAAGCAATTCTACAAAATTTGTATCAAATTCGTATTTTACTTTTCTGAAAACAACGTCAACAAGACGACCTTCAGAAATCTCAAGTATACAATATTCCGCAGCACATTCCTCGTTATAATGTTCTCCGACAGAGCCGGGATTGATTGCTACTTTTTCACCGAAATGAGTACATGATTGTTCATGTGTATGTGCAAATATCAGAATGTTTTCAGAAATCTGATTAAGAGCGTTATAAATACGTTCCACCCCTTTATCAAGATACATCCCCTCGTTTACGTTAAATGGAGATCCGTGCACGATTCTGATAGCAAGATCATCATGCATCGCAGTCAGAACCTTCGGGAGATTCTTTATATATTCGCGATTTTCAGGTGTGAGTGTATTATAAGTCCAAAGTATTGAAGCATATTCTTCATAAATATCCCAAATATCTGATACAGCCTTATATTCACTGAGAGCCTGCTCCCAGTTTCCTTTTATTACCAGAGGTGTAAGCTTGCGGATAATATCAATTGTTTCGTTTGGTTCGTGCCAGTCACAGATAATATCCCCTGCAACGATGTACTCGCTGACACCGAACATTTTTGAATCTCTGACACATGCCTCCAGAGCCCTTTTGTTTGAATGTATATCTGCAAAAACTGCTACTTTAAAACTACCTGCCATAGCTATAAATCGCCTCCATTTTCTCTGCGTAATTTTATCACACATCTTGACTTATGACAATCGAAGTTTTATCATAGGAATGTTATATTTGTATATATTCTACCTAATGAGAAAGGATTTATTTATGGATACAGTAAGAACACGTTTTGCACCGAGTCCTACAGGATTTATGCACGTTGGCAACCTTAGAACAGCATTATACGAATATCTTATTGCAAAAGTAAACGGCGGTAAGTTTATTCTTCGTATAGAAGATACAGATCAAGAGCGTTTCGTAGAAGGCGCTATGGACGTTGTATTAAAAACGTTGAACGATTCAGGTATTAAATTTGACGAAGGTCCCGGAATTGGCGGTGAATACGGCCCGTATATCCAAAGTGAACGTAAAGCTATTTACAAAGAATATGCTCTTAAGTTGGTAGAATCAGGACATGCTTACTACTGTTTCTGTACAAAAGAGCGCCTTGATTCTCTTAAATCATCAGATGATAAGCTTGGCGCATCATTTAACTATGACCGCCATTGTCTTACGTTGTCTAAAGAAGAGATTCAGCGTAACCTCGATAGTGGGATGCCCTACGTTATCCGTCAATACGTTCCCCACGAAGGGACCACAACGTTCCATGACGTAGTATACGGCGATATTACTGTTGAAAATAAAACGCTTGATGATCAGATTTTATTAAAATCAGACGGTCTTCCTACGTACAATTTCGCAAATATTGTTGATGACCATCTTATGAACATCACACACGTTGTAAGAGGCAACGAATATCTTGCTTCTACACCGAAATACAACCTCGTATACGAAGCATTCGGTTGGGAGCCGCCTGTATATATTCACTTGTCCCCTGTTATGAAAGACGCTCAGCATAAGCTCTCAAAGCGCGACGGCGACGCATCTTTCCATGATCTGGTAAACCGCGGTTATCTGCCGGAAGCTATTTTGAACTACATTGCCCTTCTTGGTTGGAGTCCGAGAGGCAACGAGGAATTTTTCACAATTGACAAGCTCGAAAAAGTGTTTGATATTGAAGGCATCAGCAAATCACCTTCATTGTTTGATATCAACAAGCTCACATGGATGAATGGTGAATATATAAGACGCATGTCTTTAGAGGAATTTACAGATATTGCCACACCATATATCAAGCAGGTTGTTCCGGGCGAAGTTGATTATGCTTTGATTGCAAAACTTATTCAGCCTCGCACAGAGCTTCTTTGCGATATTCCTGGCAAGGTTGATTTTATCGGTATGCTTCCGGATTATGACACTGCTCTTTATTGTCATAAGAAAATGAAAACTGACGAATCTATTTCACTTGATTCGCTTAAAATTCTTGATACATTCTTCGCTGAAAATAAAAATCTTGAGTGGATATCGCAGTCGCTTTACGAAAAGCTTTGCGAGCTTGCTGCAAATTCAGGTATTAAAAACAGCCAGATTCTCTGGCCTCTTCGTACGGCACTCAGCGGCAAAGACGTAAGTCCGGGCGGCGCAACTGAGCTTGCACAATTGCTTGGCTACAACGAGACAGTAAGCAGAATCAAAATCGGTATTGAAAAACTGGAGGCAAAAGTAAATGGAAAATAATAACAACTTCATTCATGATATGGTCGAAGAAGACATTAAAGAAGGCGGAAGATACTTCGGCAAGACTGTATATACAAGATTTCCGCCGGAGCCTAACGGATATCTTCATATCGGACATGCAAAAGCTATATGCGTAGACTTTGGTACTGCCCTTAAATATGGCGGCAAGACAAACTTGCGTTTTGATGATACAAACCCCGGCAAAGAAGATATGGAGTTTGTAAATGCCATTAAGCGTGACGTAAACTGGCTCGGCTTTAACTGGGAAAAAGAGCTTTATGCTTCTTCATATTTTGACCGTATGTACGAGTGCGCAATCAAACTCATCAAAGAAGGTCTTGCTTTCGTATGCGACCTTTCACCCGAGCAGATGCGTGAGTACCGTGGTACACTTACAGAACCCGGCAAAGACAGTCCATACAAAACACGTTCAATTGAAGAAAATCTTGATTTGTTTGAGCGTATGAAAAACGGAGAATTCCCTGATGGTTCTAAAGTTCTTCGTGCTATCATCGATATGAGCTCACCTAACATCAACATGCGCGACCCTGTTATTTACAGAATTATCCACGAAGAACATCATCAGACAGGAAACAAATGGTGTATTTATCCTATGTATGACTTTGCTCATCCATTAGAAGATGCATTTGAAGGCATCACACACTCTCTTTGCGACGTTGGCTTTAAAGATCACCGTCCGCTTTACGACTGGGTTGTTGAAAAATGCGGTCCATTCGACCCTGTTCCCTGCCAGACTGAGTTTGCCCGTCTTAATCTGACATATACAGTAATGAGCAAGAGATATCTTCGTAAAATGGTTGAAGAAGGTATCGTAAATGGTTGGGATGACCCGAGAATGCCTACTTTGTGTGGTCTTCGCAGACGTGGATATACACCGGCTTCTATCAGAAACTTCATTGATATGGTTGGCGTTTCTACAAGCCTCAGTGTAGTTGACTACGCAATGCTCGAATATTGCATCCGCGAAGATCTGAACAAAACTGTTCCGCGTGCAATGGCTGTTCTTGATCCAATCAAGCTCGTAATCGACAATTATCCTGATAATCTTGTTGAAGAATTCGATGCTGAGATCAATCCCGAAGATGAAAATGCAGGCACACGTAAGGTTAAATTCTCAAAAGAGCTTTATATCGAACGCAGCGACTTTATGGAAGAGCCAATTAAAGGATACTTCCGTCTCTTCCCCGGCAATGAAGTTCGCCTCAAATATGCATATTATGCTAAATGTACTTCATTCGAAAAGGATGAAAACGGTAACATCACTGTTGTTCACGCAACTTACGATCCTGCTTCACGCGGTGGCTGGCTTGAGGGCCGCAAGGTCAAAGGAACAATTCACTGGGTAAGCGCGGCTGATTGTGTTCCTGCAAAGATCAATCTTTACGAGCAGCTTTTCACAGAAGAAGATCCGATGGATGATTCTGACGGACGCGACTTTACGCAGAAGATTAATCCTAATTCATTGGTTGTATGTGAAAATGCAGTTGTTGAATCTTTTGCCGCTAATTGTGAAAAGAACGCTCACTTCCAGTTCCTGAGAAACGGCTTCTTCAGCAGCGATGACGAGCATACAAGTGAAAAACCTGTATTCAACAGAACTGTTTCATTAAAAGACGGATTCAATAAAAAGAAATAATTAACGCTTAGCATAAAAAAGGGGCTGTAAAAAAACAGTCCGAAAAAGCTCTGAGATTCATTTTTAAATACGAGTCTTGGAGCTTTTCTAATGATATTCAATATGGTTTGTCAATTTTCAGATTTAATATTTACGCGCAACAAGCAGTATCTGCTATTAGTTTACTTTTTATTGTTATTATGATATTATATACTAAATTTGTTATCAAGAAATTGGATTAAAGGAGCAAAATATGATATTTAAGAAATATAGATTTTTTTCACTTATTTGTTTAGCCGCTGTTTTGTTAATGTGTTCCGTCGGCTGTAACGATAAGGACGTTGTTAGAAATAATGGGGAAGAGTTTTTTAAAGATGAGATTGTTATTTCTGCTTTTTGGCCTCCAATGCTTGATTTTGTAAATGACACTCAATTTCAATATATGAAAGATGCTCATATAGATTTGATGGAATATGGAAATGATCCGATTTTTAACGATCCGGATTCTGTTAAAAAGATGTTGAAACTATGTGAGAAATATGATATTCATGTAACTTTATATGATAATGCTGCAAATGGATGGCTTAATACGTCTGATGAGGATATTCAGAAAATTGCAAAAAAATGGATGGAATATGAGGGTGTTGTAGGTTTCTTTTTACGCGATGAACCACAAAATGCCAATCCTTACGGAAGGGTAACAAAAGCAATCAGGGAAGTATTTCCAAACGCAATATGTCAGATGAATATGCTCCCGTACGGAGCTTTGAAAGATGCCAAAGCACACGCAGAGGATTGGGTAAGCTCAGTTGGAATGGGCAATTTATCATATTTATCTTTTGATCAATATCCGTTTGGTCTTACGGAAAATTCAAGACCGCAGATGTTCTATAATCTTAATCTTGTAAGAGAAATCGGACTGAAATACAACGTTAAGACTGCCTGCTATATTCAATCAATCAGTAACACAACAGGTTTTAGAGATCCGACAGTAAATGAAACAAGATACCATACTTCTGCAGCGTTAGCGTATGGAATAAAGAATATAAAATATTTTACATGGATGACACCTGTCGACAGAGATGAAGTGTTTACAAATGCCATAATCAATCCTGACGGCACTAAAAATAGTCGTTATGACGGCATTGTTGATATTAATACTAAAATTAAATCGGTAAGCCATATACTAGGTCGTACAGATGCATTACAAGTATATCATACAACCGTTGACGATTCGGATACTTTGTTGATTCCAAAAAAATATTTTATTAAACCGTTAAATGATGTTGATGCCATTATATCTTTGATGGCTGACAAATATAACGATGATAATTATCTTATGATTGTGAATAAAGATTTTGTTAATGAGCGTGAAATGAGCTTCACTCTTGATGGTGTTTCACTTGTTGATGTTTCTTCACAAAACAACTCAAATGATCAGCTTTCTGGTGATATAAATATATCTATAAAAGCCGGAGATTTTAAGCTGTACAAAATACTCGGTAAGGATGTCAGGCCGGAATTTAAAGATGCACATTCTAAGAATTTAGCTTATAAAAAACCTGTATATTCATCAAAATCTGTAGGAGAAAATGGATGGTATAATTGCAAGGCTGTTGATGGATTTAAATATTCTTCATCGACTTCAAAAGGATATAAGCTTGATATATTCGGTGATGAGACCTATGATAAAGAATTATTTTTTATGATTGACCTTTTAAGAGAAGCAGAATTCAATAAAATAGTAATTTATCCAACCGGTTCAGAAGATAAGTTTGATAGTAATTATCCGTTATCATATGACATATATGTTTCATCTGATATGCAAAATTATTCAAAACTTGTAGGCTATAATCGAAATGAAAAATTAGAAGCAGTACCGGAGTTTACTTTTGATACAGTAAAAGCCAGATACGTAAAGATTGTTTTCACTCAACCTGATATAGATATGGAAATTGACGGCGTGGCATTTTCGGAAATTGAAATTTATAATTCATGAAGCGTTTAGTGGTGCTTCCTATATTTGTTTGCGTTTGCAACTATCTTTGTGCCATCTATGCATAGTACTATACTCTGTGGTTTTATATTGTTTTGCATGTTGATATTATACCACAAAAGAGGCTACATTCCTACTTTTTCTGCAGGTTTGTAGCCTCTTTTTTTCGGACTGTTTTTTTACAGCGCCTTAAATTATCATCTGATTATTAAATTAATCAATAGACGTCTTGTTACAACTTATTGAATCTCTGTAGCATTTTCAATGTTAATGCCTGCAGGAACAGTAATTTCATAGTCAGAACCGAGAAGTTCACATGTAGAAACAACGTCAAATATCATATCAACAGCACCCACACCGGCCATTTGCGCACTAAGATCAATATTCATCTTCAAAGAGGATAAAATATAGTCTGCAGAAATAATAATCTCTGCACCAATCTTTTTAATTGTAATGTTTTCGTCCTTTGTGCCTGAGCCTGCTCCGAAGCCTGCTATAAGATCATTTACAAGCGCGTTGTCTGATGTGGGATCTAATTCCACAACGATCTTATACGTACCGTCAGCTTCAACTGTAAGCTTCGTATCCTTTGCCCCTTTAACAATGTCGTTTGCATCGCCCGACGTAGTATTTGCAGCACCTGTTGCAGCTTCAAAAGTAGTTTTCTTTTTGTATGTTACGCCATTAACAACTGAATATAGATAGTTGTTTTTGAAGTATTCTGCTGTCTCCATCTCGGGATTACCGGGCAAACTAACGGTAGTAACTACAGAAGCGATTTTATCTGTACCGGTCTCCTTCATTTGCATTACACTCTTTTGAACTACGTCGCTGGTGGTGCCATTGATTGTAGTCTTCGCCGTCATATTCGTTGTTACTTTATATGCGTTGTCGCCATAGCCTGCTTGTTCTTTTTGATTTACCAAAGCCAAAAGTTCAGAAACAGTAATATCTTTCGAATCTTTGTTGCCTGAGCCTTCTCCTGAACCTTCTCCTGAGTCACACGAAACGAGACAGAAAATAAGTAATACTGAAAGGAATAAACATAGTAACTTTTTCATAATATACCTCCTATTTTTTTGATAAATATAACAATATATTTTATTCGTGTCAACAGAAAAAGAAAAACACATTTTCATCATACGGCATTTTCTCGTAATATCCCACGTTGCTGTATACAAGTCAATTTTTTCCAATATATGTTTGATGAACGTTTCGATAATATTGGCCATACGTATAAAGCCGGCATCATTAGATTGATGAACCGTAAAATGTTACAGGCTCAATATCACGGTACGGCTTTGGTCTGTCAATCAAAGAGCCGGGCTTTAAGCCAATCTCAAGACTTTGTACAACAGCATGTACAGGGAAATTAATTGTATAAGAGCGCACTCTTATGCCTGCACTTTCACGGCTGAGCATAAACCTCCATGTTTTGAGAGTCTGTCCACAGTATGTGGATTATACCAATATGGTATATTCAAGGTCAATGGTTCATCGGATAATTCACTGCCTTTTCATCTGTCTCAGGAATGCCATGACGGCAAGCGTCAGCAAGACAATTGAGTATCCCAACACCCACCACAAATGCTCTGCGGCACCGGCAAAATCTTCTGCAAGCACAGCGCGCTCCATGTCAACTGCATGCACAAACGGAAGTGCGTATGAGATTTTCTTAAAAACACCTCCCACAAGATTAAGGTCAAACCAGATGCCTGACAGCCATGCAGATAAATTCGTAAGCAAAGCACCGCATATACCGCCTACCTGTTTATCTGTAAAAAGGCTTCCGCAAAGAAGCCCCAAGGCAACGTATAGCAAACAAACAGGAATAATAAATAAAACCGCGTACAAAATACCGATAGTAACTTTCAGACCGAGAATAATCGCCGCAACGTAGCAGATAATACATTGACAGACTGCAATAGGAATAATCGGAACAGTATAACCCATTATAAAATCTACGCAATTCATGGGCGTTGTGTACAGTCGTTGAAGAAGTGAGCTTCCTCTGTCTTTTGCAATAATCGTTGCGGAAAACAAAGTCATAAAAGACAGTCCGAAAACAGTAATGCCGGGAGTTAAGTGTTTTATTTCGAATAATGCTACGGGAACATTTGCCTGTATAGCAGTGAGAAGAAAAATAATTACCAAAGGAAACCCCAGGCCAAAAAGCAAGTTAAGCGGATCGCGTAATATTTCCTTGACGTTTCTTTTAGCAAAAGTCATCATTCTCATTTTGCCACCCCCTTGATAATATTTATAAATGCTTGTTCAAAATCATCTGTACGTGCAGATTTTTTTATATTTTCAGCCGTATCACAAATGAGAAGCCGTCCTTCTTTCATAATAGCGATTCGGTCGGAAAGGGCCTGTGCTTCCTGCATATAATGAGTCGTCATAATAATTGTGATTTTGCCTTTGGGCGTGCGTATCAGTTCCCAAAGCTCACTGCGTGCAAGCACGTCAAGTCCAAGCGTTGGTTCATCTAAGAAGAGTATCTCAGGCCGACTGACAAGTGCCATAGCTATACTCAATCTTCGTTGCCATCCGCCGGACAGCTTGCCGGCTTTTCTATGGGATACAGATTCTAAGCCAAGAAGGTGCATCAACTTAGCAACTTCCTCCTTTTGCTTGTCTTTGGGCACCTCATATACCCCGCACATAAGCTCAAGATTCTCCCTGACAGTTAATCCCGGTGCAACAGCAGTCTCCTGAGGAGATACGGCAATAATTTTCTTTACTAAATGACTCTCTTTGCAAATACTTTTGCCGTTTAGGAAGGCATCTCCCCCTGTCGGCCGTGTAAGGCAGGAAAGCATCTTGATTGTGGTCGTCTTACCTGCTCCGTTTACTCCAAGCAGCGAAAATAATTCTCCCTGTTCTATGGTAAGGTTTAGATTGTCCACAGCCAAAACGTCTTTATATCTTTTTGAAAGATTTTCTATTCTGATAGCTTCCATTTATCATCCCTCCATTCCGTATTGTTTTCTCAGTCCCTGATAAATATCTGTCAGCATACGGCTTACGAGATCAATCTGAAAATCCACAAAATCCGTTGCAAACATAGACGCGATTCCATGCACAAATGCCCACATCTCCAAGTGAAATAACTTGGCGGTCTCTTTATCAAGCCCTGTGTTATTTTGCACTATAGTCTCCATTTTGCCATCTAATTGGGAGTCAAATGTAACATTTTCGTTAGTACGGTCGCGCATATACAGGAGCTTAAAAAGTTGCTTTTCTTCTTTTGCAAAGCGTATATATGCCATACCGCTTGCCTTATACGCAGGATACTTACCTCTATCTATTTCCTGTGAAATATATCTGAAGCAGATTGCATCAGCCTTTTTTATAACCTCAAAGTACAGTTCATCCATGGTAGCAAATTGGGAAAAAACAGGTTGGGTTGAGCATTTTAATTCGGCAGCGATATTTCTGGCTGTGATAGCCTTTGTTCCTCTGCGACGGACAAGTTCTACAGCTGCGTTGATAACGTCTTCTTTAGTTATTTTTCTACCGGGCGGCATTTTCTTCACCTCTATAATATATCATATGTTATATATCATATGTTATATTATACTTTGTAAAAAATGTCAAGTAGTCGGCGAAGCACGTTCGTAATACATTGAACGTGTCAGCGAAACATGTTATAGTACAGTAAAAGCATAACGGAGGGATTGCAATGGAAAAAGTATCAAACGAAGCACTGGCAATAATAAAAAAAATGCAGCAAAATGAAATCACAGAAAGTGTCATTTATAAAAAAATCGCTATCTTTGCTAAAGGGGAAGCAAACAAGAAAACTCTCATGCGCCTGGCTTCAGAAGAGCGTGCGCATTGCGATATATGGGAAAAATATACAGGAATTAAGATGAAACCAAATAAATTAAAGGTTTTTAAATATACTATGATTGCAAGGTTTCTCGGTTTTACCTTTGCAGTTAAGCTTATGGAGCGTGGCGAAGAAATGGCTCAGGCTGAATATAAGCTGATTGAAACGCAGGTCCCTGAGAGTATACATATTAAGGAACAAGAAGAAGAACATGAAAAAGTTCTGCTTGCTATGTTAGATGAAGAGAAGCTTCACTACGTAGGAAGTATGGTGTTGGGGCTTTCTGATGCCCTTGTTGAGTTAGCAGGAAGCCTTGCAGGCTTTACTTTTGCACTTCAAAACACAAAATTAGTAGCTCTTTCGGGATTGATTGTAGGTATATCGGCAACCTTTTCCATGGCCTCCAGTGAATTTCTTTCGGCCAAGAGCGAAGGTCGCACGGATGCATTTAAGTCGTGTTTGTATACCGGAGTAGCGTATCTTTTTACGGTAGCAGCGCTTATTCTCCCATATTTGTTAATATATCAGCCATTTGTTGCATTGGCAGTTATGATCGGCATTATCATTCTGATTATAGCCGGTTTTACTTATTACACTTCTGTGGCACAAGACCAGAAGTTCGGCTCTCGTTTCTTAGAGATGGCCATTATCAGTATCGGTGTTGCTTTAATATCTTTTGCAGTAGGTATTCTTGCAAAGAAGCTTTTGGGTGTCGACGTCTGATATAATCAAAAATGCGGCGAGTATGCCTATGGATTACACGAATTCGCCAAAGTTTTCATAAATGAAGTTCCACGTAACAACATCAATATCAGCTTCCGATTTTGACTTAATATATTCAAGAACTTCTATCATATCTTCTTTAGAAATTTCATCAAAGCTATGAGCCGAGAAGACAATCCATTCTTTCTCCTGTATAGCTTTGTCAATAATTGATTTTACAGAGTCAAGTGTGTTCCACATGAACCATGTGCGGAATTTGTTATATTGTTCTGACACACCGTAGGCATTGGAATATTTATAGTATTTTTTTGTAACAGGCTCCATAGCTTCATAATTAGCTTCCTTTTCTGCACCGCCGCTGCCTGCTTCAATTACTCCGTTAATTTTAAATCCTAATTTTGTCAAATGTTCATAGGAGTCTTTTAACTGAAACTCAAAGTCCGAAACAGTTGAGTTTTTATCGAATGCGTTATGATTAAAAGTGTGTGAAAGCACCTCACCGCCTGTCTTTTCCACATCTTTAAGTACAGAAAACAGCTCTGTATCCTTCTGTACTTTACAAGCTATTACAGCGCAACAAATAGGCATCTCGTACGTTAAAAATAAGTCATAGCATTCTTTTGTAAAGGGCATCCTTCCGTCGTCAAATACAAAAGTGATATATGCCTTGTCGAATTCCTTCATTCTGAAAACTCCTTCTGTCTGTGGTGTGGTATTACAGGCAAATGCCGATAACGTTAGTATCAAAATCAATATAAAAAACAAATACTTTTTCACAAGAAACGACCTCTCTAAAAACATATCCCTGCCATTGTAATAAAAAATGTGTCCAGGCAAGAAATATTCTCAAAGAAATCTTGTTCCTTATTGAATCGTTCTAAGCAACTGATTGCACTATAGAATTTTTGGTAGGCAGGATGCAATAACCCAGGCATATTTTCTCTCCTTTTTTCATTCTCACATATCCAAACTATCCGCATTCAGCAGGAAATCGTATACGCTGATGACAAGAATTCCATCATCGGTATACCAAGGGGCTGGTGTGTCTTTGACAACGATGATCTTCTTAAAGTTATCATCGATGCGAAGCAGAGAATTGTACTCCTGCTGCATTTTTGCGTCATCGGGAATGGCGAATGCAGACTGGACATAGTAGCGCTTGGAACACTTATTGCACACAAAATCCACTTCCAGCTGCTTGCGGGTGATTTTGCCAGATTCATCATCCTTTCGAACGCATACCAGTCCAACATCAACATTGAAATCTCTGCCGACCAATTCGTTGAAGATGATATTCTCCATAGTGTGGTTTTCTTCGATCTGCCGGAAGTTGATTCTGGCGTTACGGAGGCCCACATCACTAAAATAGTACTTCTGCGGAGTGTCGATGTATTTTCTGCCTTTTATGTCATAGCGGGTTGCCCGGCTGACGATAAAGGCATCACACAGATAATCCAGATAGCTCTTTACAGTGTTAACGCTGATCTTCTTGTTCTTTTTGGTCTTAAAGGTATCTGACAACTTCTTAGGATTGGTCAGCGATCCAATACCAGAGGACAGGATATTGATCAATTCTTCAAATTCGTCCTTGTTGCGGATTCTGTGCCGCCCCACAATGTCATTGACATAGGTTTCATCAAACAGCCGCTTCAGCAGTTCGATTTTCTGTTCAGGAGTAGGCAGAAGCACCACAGAAGGCAGACCGCCGTACAACACATATTCCTTCCAGCCATCGTACTTGTTTCCTTCATAGACAGACATAAACTCCGCAAAGGAAAGGGGATTCATATGCAGTTCGTCCCCTCTACCACGAAACTCGGTAATAATGTCTTTAGAAAGAAATTTAGCGTTACTGCCAGTGACATATACATCTGCATTAGGAATGCGCATAAATCCATTCAGCACAGATTCAAATTCCTCCAAAAGTTGCACTTCGTCCAACAAAATATAGTACTTTTGGTCATCAACAATCTTTTCTTTCACATAAGGATACAGCACTTCCGGATCTCTTAACTTTTTATTCTCATAGGAGTCAAATGCAATCTCAATAATGTGATCCTCAGGTACACCGCTCTCGATCAGATGCTTTTTAAAGATAAAGAAAAGCAAATAGGATTTACCACAACGGCGCATACCTGTAATGACCTTTATCAAACCATTGTGTTTTTTTGTTATCAATTTATTCAGATAATAATTACGCTTAATTTCCATTTCAATCACCTCTATTGAAAATTTATGGTTGCTCCGCACGTTATTTTCAATATTATTATACCCATCAACAAAGGTTAAGTCAATAGATATTGAAAAAAACATGTAGTTATACCATTTAGTTTCAATAGAGCAAATTAAATAAAGGGACAAAAAATGACCAATGGGAGAAAGCCGGTACGGGGCAAGCAAAAATCCATGTACCCCTATTCTGTAGTTATTATGCTTTAGAATAAGGGTAGAAAAAAGTCAAAAATATATGATATAACATAATAAATTAAGAACTTTCTCGGTGTGGTTATGTGCTCATCATCCCCGAAAATGTTGTGGCCTGTAGCTTTCTTCGAAGAAGTTACAGGCTTTTTCTGTTACAAATTTGAAAAATGCGTGTTCACGGATACAAGTTGGCAACAAGTGAATGCTATTATATATGCAAAATGGAGATTTTATATCTTCAATCGGCAATGCGGAGGTGAAAAACATGGCTAAAATTCTCATCGTTGAGGACGAAAAAGCGATCAACGATCTTGTAAAATTCAATCTTGAGCTGGTCGGACATGAGTGCAGCCAGGTATTTGACGGTGAATCGGGGCTGACCGAGGCGCTGAAGCTCAAATACGATCTCATCATCCTTGATGTAATGCTCCCCAAGTATTCGGGCTTTGAGATCATG
>JAZQDE010000009.1:0-13248 GCA_045546695.1 Clostridia bacterium
TCCTGCGTCGGGGTCTGCGTGGGTTCCTGCGTCGGGGTCTGCGAGGGTTCCTGCGTCGGGGTCTGCGTGGGTTCCTGCGTCGGAATTTCCGTCGGTGTCGCGGTCGCTTGCGGTGCCTCGGTTATTTGAGGTGCCTCAGTCGTTTGCGGCGCCTCGGTACTCGCGCATGAACACATGAGTGTCATTATAAGAATCAAACTGAATATAAAGAATTTTTTAAGCATATAATCTCTCCAAACAAAAATCCCCGGATCTTCTTATATCTCCGGGGACTTTTAAGTAATCTTTCAAAAAATATTAACCTAAGATAATTTTTGTAAGCTCCATCGGCTCCACAATCTTGCCGTCCTTGTAAACTCTCATGTTACCACTGGCAATCTCGTCGATGAGGATAACTTCGTCCTTGTTATATCCAAACTCAAATTTAATATCGTAGAGGTCAAGGTTCTTTTCAGCAAGCTTGTCTGCAACAATCTTAGTAATCTTAAGAGTCTGAGCCTTCATGTCGTTAAACATTTCCTGTGACATGATACCCAAAGCTGCAAGACCTTCGCTTGTGATGAGTGGATCGCCCTTAGCGTCATCTTTCAACGTAGTCTCAACGTAGCCACCTTCAAGAACAGCGCCATCTTCAATATATGCACCATAGCGGCGGATAAAGCTGCCTGTAGCCTTAAGACGGCAGATAACTTCAAGACCTTTGCCAAATACTGTAGCAGGAAGAACTTCCATAGTAGCGTTGTCAAGATCAGCGCTTACGTAGTGAGTCTTGATACCGGCATCCTTTAAAAGCTCAAAGAAAAGAATTGATGTCTCGAGATTTGCACGACCGATACCTTCAATAGTAAGACCTACTGTATTCTCGCCCGGATCAAACACACCATCTTTGCCTGTGCAATCATCTTTGAATTTAAGAAGCACGTTGCCATTTTCTAATTCATATACATCTTTTGTTTTGCCTTCGTAAAGCTTTTTCATAACAAATGTCCTCCGCCATATATTAAATTACGGGTGGTATTTTAGCACACTTTATTTTAATTGAAAACAGATTTTTTCAATCAATTTTGTGAATATAAAACATTCTTGAACCAAAGCGACCTGACTCACCGTGAATGTTTTTCTCACTATAATTGATATGGTTAAAATCAAATCCCCCGTTCATGAGCGCGTCACCGTATGCGTCAAAGGAGATTGAATAATCTACGTTTGACTGAGGACGCATCTCAACGTGATAAAGAGTTTCCTCATCAAGTCCCGCAAAAACAAATCTACCCCTAGCATATCTGTGAAGTTCAGATTTATCAATAACCACTGCTATCGCTTCGCTCTTGTCGTCAGACACAAGCATCCATCCTGTCATATCTGAGTCAACAATGCTTCCGTTAATACGGATATAATTGCCAAACTGGAACAAATTTCTGTGAGCTTTATAATATGCAACCTGTTTAGAAACAATTGTAAGCTCCTCATCAGATAACTTTGTTATATCAAGCTCATAGCCAAAAGCACCGGCCGCAGCAACGTTGAAACGGCTCTCTATATTTACGTTCGGGAGTGAATGTGCTGCAGCTACGTGTGCGCCCATAGTAGATTGAGGATATGCAACCAAAGTGCCTTCCTGAATCATCAGTCTGGTATATGCATTCGTATTGTCACTTCCCCATGCCTGCGGCATAAAATACATCATTCCGAGATCGAATCGAGATCCGCCCGAAGCGCAAGATTCAAAAAGCACATCAGGACAAGCTTCAGTGATACGCCTGAGCAAACTGCTTTGATTCTTGTAATAATCGTAAAAATATCGGCCCTGCGTATCAAGAGATTTGGAGTAAACGTCACTCATGGACCTGTTGTGATCCCATTTTACGTAATCAACACCTATATCGGTGAAAAGCTTTATAAGAGTATCTGCCAGATAATCAACAACCTCAGGATTACACAGATCCATGCAAAGCTGATGCCTTCTTTCAATATAGTTGGCCCCCGGTATCCTTTGTGCATATTCGGGATGAACTTTGAAAAGTTCTGATTCCGGACTAATCATCTCAGGTTCTACCCAAAGGCCAAACTTCATACCAAGGGCTTTAATTCTATCTGCCAGATTACGTAAGCCGCCTGTTTTCTCAACGTTATCAAACCAATCACCGAGACTTGTAGTATCATCATCCCTTTTACCGAACCAGCCGTCATCAAGAACTAACATTTCAATGCCGCACTCTGATGCTTTCTTAGCAATTTCATAGATTTTCTCACCTGTAAAGCTAAAATACGTTCCTTCCCAGTTATTTATAAGTACAGGTCTGTCTTTATATACGAAATTCGGATTGATTATATGATTCAAAATAAATTTATGCATCGAAACAGTAATATCACTTTCTTTTGTCGCATATGTGAAAACTGCTTCAGGTGACACAAGATTTTCACCGGGCTTTAATGGATAATTTAATTGATAATCATTCATACCGGTCTGAATTCTTATACGGTTATACGGAGTAACCTCAACTAATTCTTTGTGATTACCTGACCATACAAGATTAAAGCCCATTACCCCATTGTCGATTTTCACAAGCATAAAAGGATTATGTTCGCCGGAAGAAATACCTGTAACAGATGATATTTCAAAGCGACCGCCTTTTAACTCAGTGTCATGACGAATTCTTTCGTGGCACCAATAACCGTCAAAGCTGGATACAGTAGCGTTGGACGCTATAAAATCTAACTGAAGGGACATAAGACGCGAAACATTTATATCGCAATCCATTTTATTTATTATCTCACTATGTGTAGCAATAACATCGGAATCATCAAATACCGTAAAGTATTGCTTTATAGCAATACCGCCGCTTATCGCGTCAAAATACTCCAAGCACACAGTTTGTCCTTTGTTTCGGGCAGTCGGAAGCGGTGATTCAAAGCCATCTACAATCTTTGCCCCTATAAAGTTGAACCTATTAGCAAATATACCATTATAGCTAACGTGAGCAAACGATGACTTTTGTGCATTTTCAGCGCTCGAGGACATAACGGAAGGCATATTCGCGTAGTCTGCATTGCTTGCAAAGCATTTGTCCTTCCCGCCATACCAGAAATATGAAAAATTATTATTATCACGAAGCTTCTTACCGTAATAAACAAGTTCAGAGCGATTATCGTGCTTTCCAATAATAAGAGATGTGTTCTTTGTATCAATTTTCAGATAATTGTCAATAAACTTTATCATTTTTTATCTCCTTAGATTATATGTTTAATACGTATGCAGTTATTAATTTTGTAGTGTTTGCTAATCCGTCAATATGAGTTCGCTCTCTTCCGTGACTGCAATAAACTGCCATTCCGATATTTGCGATACGAAAATCGTTTCCTGCTCTCAGCGCAGCATTTGCATCTGAACTATAACTAAAATAAACGTCTGTTACGTAATCACAGCCGGTTTTCTTGGCCAAAGATACAAGTCGGGACGTAAATTGATAGTCGTAAGGAGATACTGCATCTTTTGCGCAAATACTTACTTTGCGTTCATCCCCCGATAAATCAGGTCCGATAAGTCCTATATCAACAGCAAGCATCTCACACGGAGCCGGACAATCACACCCGGTAGCCTCTGAATACGTCTGAACATGAGTCGCGCCCATGCCTATTTCCTCGTAATATGGCAAAGCAACAGTCAGATTGCAGTCAGGTTTAAGATTATTGTCGCTTAAATACTTCAACATTGTAAATACACAAGCAATACCGCCTTTATCGTCTATAAAACGTGACTTCAGGTATCCGGTCTTCGTATATTCTGTGTGAGGATCAACGAAAACTATATCGCCTACGTTGATACCGAGAGCAAGTACATCTGCTTTAAATTGTACCGGTTCGTCAAGGATGATTCTTACAGTATCTTCATTTCTTTCTAAAGTATGAGTATCCGGAAAAGCGTGCACTGAATGCGATTGGCAAATTAACATACCTGTATAGTCCTTGCCCTCTGACGTGTGTACGGTAACAGTGGCATTTTCCATATTAGCAAGGCAAGCACCGCCAAGCTTTCTTATCTTAAGTTTGCCGTCCCCTTCGATACTCCTGACCATTAGTCCTAACGTATCTGCATGAGCACATACTACAACGTTTTTATCCGTATTTTTCCCTTCTATATGTATGAAGGCAGATCGCTTATTGTCGTACGTTACTTTGTATCCTAATTTTCCTGCCATTTTCTCTAACATCGGATTTAACTGTTCATAGTATCCAACGGGACTTGGGACCTTAATAATCTGCAAAAAAGAGTCCAACAAATATTGCCTATCTATTTTTATCACACTAAGCCTCCAAAAAAATAAAAAAATTTATTATGCTTATAGTAACATATGTGAAATTTTTTTCAAGACTTTTATATAATTGCGCAAAAAAAAGAGGTTGCTTTTGATCGCAACCCCGTATCTTTACGTCTTATTGCAAAATAATAATATAATCGTAAATATCTTGTTTGCCATCGTACGTAAAGGCTTCTTTATTTGGATACGTACTGTTGACATACGATTGAATACGACACGCCTC
The DNA here is from genome assembly GCA_045546695.1 of Clostridia bacterium. Lineage (GTDB taxonomy): Bacteria > Bacillota > Clostridia > UBA1212 > UBA1255 > SIG424. The sequence goes on from JAZQDE010000009.1 coordinate 4,543, forward strand.
TTCTTCATTTGCATCCTTGCCGTATATAATCATACATAAATCGGCACGTTCGATTCCGAGCTTATCAATCGTTTTGCAGACTGCTTCAAATCTTGAATAGTCGTCAGCCAAAATGTTTTTTCCTACAAAACCGATATACTCTCCGCTCTTAATTTCCTGAGTATCTCTCACAGCTTGTGATATTTCCGCAGTGAGAACTCCCTGCATGGCAGAAATGAGCTCTTCCTCTATTACGTCAGGATCTCCTGAATTAGCATCATACATAGATAAAGCGGCAAATCCATCTCCTATTGTACGGCTCTCTATAACTCTTATATCAGCTTCCTGATACATTGATGCGGCCTGTCTCGCAGTAAGTATAATATTACTATTGTTCGGCAGCACATAAATAGTATCTGCATTTGCCTTCTTAAAAGCGTCTATAAAATCCTCGGTCGGAGGATTCATGCTTTGGCCTCCGCTAATAACTATATCTGCTCCTGTTTCTTTGAAAAGTGTCTCAACACCCTCTCCGCTGCAAACAGCTACAATAGCAAAATCACTGTGAGGACGAATCTCTTCTACCTGCTCATCTTTCTCAGCCAAAGCTGAATTATTATGTTGAAGCGACATATTCTCTATCTTAATCTTAAGAAACTCCCCGTACTTCTGACAAAAGCTGAGCACTTTGTCAGGTGTCATTGTATGTACGTGAATTTTCACAATTGTACCTGTCCTGAAGGCAGCTACTGAGTCACCTATCGACTGAAGGTAATCAGTGACTTCTGTAATATTAAAATTGTCAATATCAGTCTTTGCTGTCTGAAGTCTGACGAGCAATTCTGTGCAATAACCAAATTCAAGAACGCTATTTTCATCAAAAAGGCTGATATCGATCTCCTGAGATGCGCCGGAAATATTAAAATCGTCTGTCTCCGCAAATTCAATCTCTCCGGTCAGGCTCTTTGCCATGCCTTCCATAATGCACACGAGACCTGCGCCGCCCGAATCGACAACGCCGGCTTTTTTAAGCACAGGCAACAAATCAGGAGTCTTTTCAAGTGACCTTTTTGCTTCATCTATAAAATCCTGTATCAGATCATAAGGAGTATCAGATTCTTTACTGCCGGCATATTCTGCAGCTTCTCTTGCTACAGTAAGTACCGTACCTTCTGTCGGTGTGAGCACTGCTCTGTACGCGTGATCCACGCCACATTTGAGCGCCTCGCCTATCTGTTTGCTGTCAGCTTCGTCAATACCTTCAAAGCCGACTGCTATTCCGTCAAAAAATTGTGAAAGTATAACGCCGGAATTACCTCTTGCGCTGAGTAACATACCATCTGCAATTCTTCGTGATGATTCAGAGAGATTTTCAACAGAAGCTTTGCCGGCATCTACACCACCAAGCATTGTAAGCAACATATTGTCACCGGTATCTCCGTCCGGTATAGGAAAAACGTTCAGATCATTTATTCTTGATGCCTGAGTGCGGAGGTTTGCATATCCTCCCTGTATCATGTCTGCAAATCGCAGTCCGTCAAGCATTTGAATTGTTTCCATTATTTTCACTCTCCAAATAAAGTTCTTTATATATACTGTCGGGCATAAAAAACCACTTTTTTCACGTTATAGTTTATAATTGATAAATAAACTCAAGATAAACAAAAAATGGTAATTTATTATGAAAAATTCGGTAAATATACTGTAAAAGTTGTGCTGTTTTCCATGCTTTGCACGGATATCTTTCCACTGTGCAGACAAACAATTTTATTTACAACAGCAAGTCCGATTCCGTTTCCCGGCGTGCTTCTTGAATCATCTGCTTTATAGAACTTATTAAATACCTTGTCAATCTTATCAGGCGGTATATAACTTCCCGTATTTGATACAGAGACCCGGACTTCAGAATCTTCATGGCAGATATTGACAGAAATACTTCCATTTTCAGGTGTAAATTTAATAGCATTGTCTACCAGATTTATCCATACCTGCATCAGCAGTTCTTCATTACCGGTTACTGTATATTCATCAAAATCGAGATTCAGTTCAAGATTTTTATCAGACCACTTTTTTTCAAGGAGCAAAAAACAAGACCGTATCTGTTCAGACAAATTATACGTTGAAACGTCTGTCAGTATTTCCTGATTCTCAATTTTTGTAAGGTTCAGAACGTTTGTTGCCATGTCGGCAAGACGGCGGGATTCAGATTCAATGATACTAATATACTCCATCTGCTGTTCTTTTGTAAGGTCTTCCCTTTTCAATAATTTGGCAAATCCCGCAATCGATACAATCGGCGTTTTGAACTCATGTGAAAAATTGTTTATAAAGTCTGTCTGAATCATCTCCGTGCCTTCAAGTTCTTTTGCCATCGTATTGAAACTATCTTCTATTTCCGAGAAAACAGGGTGCCTGCCAAGCAGTCTCGGAAAATCTATTCTTGCTTTAAAATCGCCTGACGCAAGTCTGTTCATCTGATAAACAAGCGTACTTACCGGCTTCAGCGGGATTCTTATAGTTAGCAATGAGATGCCAAATCCAAGAATAAGACTTGATACCGCCAGATAAATAATCAACTCCATTGTATCCGGCATTGAGCCCCGCTTGCTTTGTATCACGCCGAGATAATCCATAAGCCAGATTGCCCCGAAGGTGATGCCGATTGCTGTCAACAAAATAATAAAAACAAAGACAGAAACATAGATTGTCAGTGAAAATCTGTCTCTGCCTACCATTTTTTTTGTTTTTTTACGTCCTGGTTTCATTTGTGCTTTACTCCCTTGTATCCAAGGCCGCGTACCGACTCAATCGAAAACTCTTCCCAGCCTTCAAAATGTTTTCTGAGACGTCCGATGTGAACGGTAACAGTCTCCCATCCCGTGTCGCTGTCCATCCCCCACAGCTCATCCATTAACTGGATACGCGTGAAAATCTTTCCGGGGTAAGACAAAAGCTTGTATAAAAGCAAAAACTCTTTTTGCGGAAGTGTAATTACTGTGTCATTTTTTGTAACTGTCATAGAATCATAATCAACAACCACATCACCTATGACAATTTTCCGTTCAATGGCAATTTTCGCACGTTTGAGAAGTGCTTTGATTCTCAGGAGAAACTCGACTTCATCGACCGGTTTTGTCATATAATCGTCTGTACCGACTAAAAAAGCCTGTCTCTTATCTTGTGACATCTGTTTTGCAGACACCATCAGAATCGGCAGAGTATTGTCATTTTCACGAAGAGTTTTTGTAAATTCATAGCCGTCCATTTGTGGCATCATTACGTCAAGAACAACAAGGTCAATGTTCTCACGTCCCATGACATCAAGCGCATTGGCACCATTTTCAGCAGTGAAAACGTTGTATTTTTCACTCTCAAGCAGTGCCTTGAATAGCAAACGCGTGTTTTTATCGTCATCGACTACGAGTACATTGACCATTAATTAATCTCTCCTCTCTATAAATGGACAAATTATCTGTCACCTAAGTTTACGTATTCTACACTGTCTTTAACACATGTGTAACCCGGACGGATAATCTTGCCTGCATTCTGGATCTCTTCCATACGATGAGCACTCCAGCCTGCGATTCGTGCAACAGCAAATAATGGTGTGAAAAGTTCGTAAGGAAGGCCGAGCATCTTGTATACCATACCTGAGTAAAAATCGACATTTGCACTTACGCCCTTATACATTCTGCGCTTTTCAGCGATAATCTCAGGTGCAAGCTTTTCAACAGTCTCGTAGAGTTCAAACTCTTCAAGCATGCCTTTTTCCTCTGAAAGTTTGCGTGCATACGTGCGAAGAATATCTGCACGTGGATCTGAAAGCGAGTAAACGGCATGGCCCATACCATAGATAAGTCCTGCCTTGTCAAAAGCCTGCTTGTCAAGAAGCTTTACAAGATAATCCTTAATTGACGCTTCGTCTTTCATATTTACATTCTGCCTCATATCGTCAAACATCTGCATTACCTTGATGTTTGCGCCGCCGTGTCTTGGACCTTTAAGTGAGCCAAGAGCTGCTGAGATAGCAGAATATGTATCTGTACCTGATGATGAAACAACGTGAGTAGTGAACGTAGAGTTGTTTCCGCCGCCGTGTTCTGCATGTAAAACGAGGGCAAGGTCAAGAATCTTTGCTTCAAGTGGTGTGAATTTGCCGTCTTCGCGGAGAATATAAAGAAGATTCTCTGCTGTTGTGTACTCCTTTTTAGGATAATGGATGAAAAGACTCTGTCCATTATGATAATGCTGGAATGACTGATATCCATAAACTGCCAGCAGCGGGAATTCGGAAATGAGCTGCAGGCACTGACGGAGAATATTTGATGTTGAAATATCGTCAGGATTTTCATCATATGCATATAAAGCAAGTACGCTTCTTGAAAGGATATTCATCATATCCCTACCCGGTGCCTTTAATATCATGTCGCGTACGAATGACGGTGGCAATGAACGATATAAAGACAACTGCTCACAGAATTTTGCGAGCTCATCTTTTGTTGGAAGCTTTGAAAAGAGCAACAGATAAATTGTCTCTTCAAAGCCAAATCTGTCATCTTCAAGAAAACCATCAACTATATCGCGAACGTTTATTCCCCTGTAATAAAGCTGACCTTCGCATGGTATGTCGTTGCCTTCTGCATCTTTATCTTTTGCCTTGATACGTGATACTTCTGTAAGACCAGCAACAACGCCATTGCCGTTTATATCGCGAAGTCCGCGCTTTACATCATGCTTTGCATACATTTCAGGAATAATATTGTTGTTCGAATCTGATAATGTTGCGAGTTCTTTAATGTACGGTGTGATTTCGGAATAGTTCATAGATTACCTTCTTTTATGTAAAAATAAAATGTGTTTTCTCTTATTGTAGCACATTTATGCATATCTCGACAATATATTATTAATCCATAAATAAAATTGTAAACACCTCTGTCCGATTGACATACGCAAATCAATTGTGGTATAAATCTTAAAAACTAAGCAACTCGGAGGTTGTATTTTATGAAAAAAGAATCTTTTACCCAGGCTATGGACGCATTTAAGATAGAGAGCGAATGTATTGCTGAATTTGCAAATTATATCGATGAAAAGCAGTTTTCAAAAGCAGTTGAACTGCTCAGTACTGCCCAGAGAATCGGCACTTGTGGTTGCGGTCATTCAGGGATTGCCTGCCAGCACTTTTCACATCTTCTTTGTTGTATAGAAAGACCCTCGCGCTTCATTTCACCGGCGCAAGCCCCCCATGGTGCAACAGGCTTCCTCCAGAAGGGCGACGTCATGGTTTTTGCATCACGCGGCGGCAAAACAAGCGAGCTGCTCCCTATCATGGAAATCTGCCAGAAAAAGGAAATCAATATTATTACTATTACAGAGAATCTCTCTTCCCCGCTTGCGCAAGGTGCTGACATTGTACTCAGACAATATGTCAACCGCGAGACTGATAAATACAATGCCCAGGGAACAACGTCTACCACATCTCTTTGCGTTCTTTTCCACGCCCTCCAGGCAGCAATTATCGAAGAAACAGACTATATAAACGAACAGTTTGCGCTGATTCACCCGCACGGTGCTGTCGGCGAGAGATTAAACAAGAAACAAGGATAAATATCATGCCACTTATAATTGTAAACGAGAATATAACAAAAATGAAGGTCGATGCCATTGTCAATGCTGCAAACGAGTCTCTGCTCGGGGGCGGCGGTGTTGATGGTGCAATTCACCGCGCGGCAGGTCCCGGTCTGCTGTCTGAATGCAGAACTCTTGGAGGTTGCAAAACAGGCCGGGCAAAAATCACCGGCGGTTATAATCTTTTTGCAAAACACGTTATACATACTGTCGGTCCGATTTACGCCGATGGCAACCATGGTGAAAAAGAGCTTCTTGAGTCGTGTTATCTAGAATCTCTGAAGCTTGCAAAAGAACATAATTGCGCCTCTGTTGCCTTCCCACTTATCTCTTCGGGTGTTTACGGATATCCAAAAGACCGGGCTTTGAGCGTTGCCTGCAATACTATTGCCGGTTTCCTTTCCGAAAACGACATGACTGTCTATGTTGTTATTTTTGACAAGTCCTCCTACAGAATTGACAGCGGGCTTTTCACAGATATTTCAGAATATCTTGAAGATAATTACAATAATACTTATTATTTCAGTGAATGCTGTGAATCCATACCTTTCCCGGAGAATTTTGATGATCTTGGTGAAAAGCTCCGTGAGATTGATGAGAGTTTTTCACAGATGTTACTTCGCAAGATTGATGAAAAAGGAATCACAGACGCTCAGTGCTATAAAAAGGCCAATATAGACCGCAAGTTATTTTCAAAAATCCGCGGTGATATTCATTACAAGCCAAGTAAAACGACTGCCCTTGCCTTTGCAATCGCTCTTGAATTATCACTTGGCGACACGGAAGATTTGCTTCGTAAAGCAGGCTTTGCCCTGTCCCACAGCAATAAAGCCGATATAATAATTGAATACTTTATCACCAAGGGTAATTACAATATTTTTGAAATAAACGAAGCTTTGTTTGCTTTTGATCAGGCATTGCTCGGCGCGTAAAAATGTCGCCTGACGGGCGACATTGCCTCTCTTGATTTGATGTAAAGTACAAACATCAAATTAAAGAGAGGTTTTATTTATGGAAAAAAAGATTACAGAACTCGTATTTATTCTCGACAGAAGTGGCTCAATGTCAGGCCTTGAGAGCGATACAATCGGCGGCTTCAATGCTATGATTGAAAGGCAGAAGAAGGAGCATGGCACATGCTATGTATCTACCGTCCTTTTTGATGACGAGAGTGAAGTCATTCACGACCGTATTAATCTTGGCGACGTTCCCAGAATGACTAACGAAGATTATACCGTACGTGGCTGTACTGCACTGATTGATGCCATCGGAAGCTCGATAAAGCACATCAGCAACATTCACAAATATGCCAGGCCGGAGGACGTCCCGGACCAGACTGTCTTTGTCATCACTACGGATGGCCAGGAAAATGCCAGTCATCACTATACGAGCAATATGGTTAAGAAAATGATTGATCGTCAGAAAGAAGAATTCGGCTGGGAGTTTTTATTTATCGGTGCGAATATTGATGCGGTAGAGACGGCTGCGCGCTATGGCATCAGCAAAGACCGCGCCGTAAATTATACAGCCGACAAAGAAGGCACCAAAGTGCTATATGAGACTGTCTCTGACACAATTGATTATGTCGTAAATTGTGGTGGCATACAGCCTGACTGGAGCAATATTATAAAAGAAGATTTTGAAAAACGCGGTAAGAAGAAGTGAGGTGGCTGATTCTCTCTTCAATGTAATATGCCGGTACGCCACAAAGTTTTTAAGAATTATTTGAAATCCAAAAAAGGTATGATTTGAAGCCACACCGAGGAACCTCGACTAGTACCTAATGGTGAGGTGTCCTTGGTGGAAGGCTCAAAGTATGGCACTACATATTACTATATTTCCTTAAGATATCTTTTTAGCAGGAATGTACAGTAATATGGGAAGGTATAAATATTATTTTCAAACCCTACATTTCCCGCACAGAATTTAATTCCATAAGATATGTCAGAATATTTGTCACTTTTAATAAGTTGATCTAACGATTTTGCTTTACTGTTTTTTGCTTTTGCCTCTATAGGTATCGTATTTATATCACGACTTAATTTAAAATCAGATATTCCATCTATACTATTTTCTACAGTTACATCTGACATATTATCAAGCACTTCTAATAAATAACCTAGATTATCTTCTGAAACGATTACTTTTGTAGCCTGTTCTAACGTTTTCTTATCTCGTTGTTGCGATTTATGAGTAATATTCACATAGAATTTCTTCATAAATATCTTCATAACTGCATTATATGATACTATTGGCGAACCATCAAAAATCACTTTATCAAAGGATAATCTATTATTTTGCCACAAAGTCGCAGCCAATACACCACCCATCGACATTCCATACACTGCATATATGTGCTTCCCGTAACGAGAAAGAATATATTCTTCTATTTTTTTTGCATCAGATGCAAAGGAAATAAAATCATCTTTAAATTCCGGATTATGTCCTGACATAATCGGCACAATGATATGAAACTTATTCTTATAATGTTCTATATATTTATTCCATACCTGCCAAGGACATTGGAAACCATGTATCAGGACGATTTTATTTTTACTTGTATCACCAAATTCAAGAATCTTCATATCATAAAACCTCTGTAGAATTCAGAATTTACTAATCGTTCGCCAAATTCAACGAAGTCTGCCTTTGTCTTTTCAGCTATCCACAGAACATATTTTTTGTAAAACCGGTTTTGGAATTAAAAATTACAATTATTTTCATTTATATCCTCCTATTGCATTTTTTCAGCAGAACAAAAATCCCACAACAGGACCTAAAAAAATAGCGATATATATAAGTGTTATCCACGGCTGGTAATCCACGTAAAATCCCTTAAATGTCAAACACCACGGATGCTTGACAATAACCCATCCGAAAACATCAAATACAATACAGACACCTGCCCAAACAAGACCTGTAATAACCGCTTCTTTCAAAGATGGTTCAGCCAGACCACTCATATATAAATAACCAAAAACAGAAAAAAGTATTATGTTATATAGTGGATGCCACGGCTTTGTTTTTTCGTAACCCTCTCCCATACTATCCTTGTCCATAGGTTTCATATGTAAAACATATATATTAAAAACAGTATGC
>JAZQDE010000010.1:0-26292 GCA_045546695.1 Clostridia bacterium
CAGCGATTTCCTCAACAATCGGTACTACCATTCGGCAGGGGCCGCACCATGGTGCCCAAAAGTCCAGAAGGACTTTCTTATCGGAATTTAATACTTCATTTTGAAAATTGTTTTTATTGATATTGATAGCAGACATATTTACGTCCTCCTTTTTTTATTTGTGGCTTTGTTATATCACAGCTTTTGACATCGTTCTGTGATGATATCACATTTCTTACTTCTTGCACCCTGTCTTGTATCTCATCTTGTGTGTTGTCTTGTGTGTTGTCTTGTGTGTCACAAAGATGCTTTTACCTAAAGATCAAATATATGTTTTTACACTAACTGGGGTGGATATAAATTTTAAGATAAACATGCACATTTTTTATCAAATAAATATGTACAAATTTAGAGCGATTCTTCTTCGGCGCGGTAGAAATTTTGCAGTCGATAAGATGAAAATTCAATGCATCCGCATAGCAGGTACATTTCGAAAATTTATTTTGGCGATTACAAATCCATAAAGTTATAATAATGATTGATTTCTATCCCATTTAGTGTATAATAGAGGCAGATAATACGCAAGATAGTACGCAAGTTAACGGAGGTGTTTTCTTGAAAGATTACAAGCCACCCTTTACGATTACAAATGAGATTTTAACCTATGTGTCGTCCATTTCCGAAAAAGTGGGACGCATTACCGCAACCAGCAATATGGAGGCCAAGCCCCATCTACGAAAGAATAACCGGATCAAGTCCATCCACTCTTCTCTGCGGATTGAGGCAAACTCCCTTTCTCTGGGACAGGTACGGGATGTCATCAACGGCAAGACTGTCCTTGGTGAACAGAAAGAGATCCAGGAAGTCAAAAACGCCTATGCGGCCTATGAGAAGCTGGCCGAGATCGATCCTTTCAGCATCCAGGATATGAAGGCCTTCCATGGTATCATGACCAAATACATTGTAGATGAGTCCGGTGATTTTCGTCGTGGTGAAGAAGGTGTCTTTAACGGTGATCAGTGCATTTTTATGGCACCGCCCGCAAAGTTCGTTCCCCAGCTAATGAATGACCTGTTTGGTTGGATGAAAACAGCGCAGGAAACTGTCCATCCACTGATCCTCAGCAGTGTGTTCCATTATGAGTTTGTATTCATCCACCCCTTCTCCGATGGCAATGGCAGAATGGCACGGCTCTGGCATACCGCGATCCTTTCCAAGTGGAAGCCGGTCTTTGAGTTTATCCCCATTGAAAGCCAAATTGAGAAGTTCCAGGAAGACTACTATAACGCAATTGCCAAATGCCACATTAACGGCGAATCTACCGCTTTCATTGCGTTTATGCTCTCCCAGATCGATATGATCCTGGACGATTTTTCTGTTCAGATCTCCGAAGACAACGAGCAGCTTTCGGAATACGTCAAACGACTGCTGGAGGTTATGGAATATGACACCCCTTACACCGGCACGGCATTGATGGAAAAACTGGGGCTCAAGTCCAAGGAAGGCTTCCGCAGAAATTACCTGCAACCGGCAATCAAGTTGAATTTGATTAATATGACCATTCCGGACAAACCGAACAGCAGAAATCAGAGATATATAAAACTCTAATCAAGCGGAACCAATCTATGATAAATGTTGGAGCTGTAAAAAAACAGTCCGAAAAAGCTCTGAGATTCATTTTTAAATACGAGTCTTGGAGCTTTTCTAATGATACTTAGCTTAAAGTAATCTTTTTGTTTATTAATACTAAAATAAATGATATTTTTATGTAAGTTAAAACCACAAGAAATTACTGCAATCTCAAAATTCATACCTTTTAAGCCTCTTCTTCGTGCTCGTTATTAAATGTTATTGTAGTTTCTTTAGCTTTCTATAGAACGTAGATCTTGAACTGATCTTTATTCGTCTCATTGCTTCCTCAACAGTGATAAGACCTTCATCAAGCTCCTTAGCAACTTGACGAAGAGAGTTTTCATCTACTTCTATCGGCTTTCTGCCGGTATACTTACCCTTCTTCTTAGCATTTTCGATACCTTCCTGACGATTGGCGTTTCGTTCTCGACGAGAAATGATCCTTTGCGTTATCATATATGGAATCATTGCGGCGCGCGTCATAGCGTCAACTAGCACTTGACCGCTTTGTGTTATTACATCTGCTCCACTTGTAACAATACCAAACATTCCGTCAGCAAGACCTGCAGTTGTATCAGCAATAGCTTCCAAGGATTCAACAATCACCTTATCTCCATACTGAAGACTCGATACAATACCCGATGCGAATTGCTCAACTGTTCCTTGCAAGCGTCTTCGCTCTACTATTAAGTTATCATTAGCTGCTCTCATGTTAGTACGGAGAAGCCATTCAAACCGATCATAATAATCAAGTCCAACCGATTCAAGCAATTCCCAAAGGTCCTCACGGCTTTCAGATGGAGTTCTTTCGGAAATAAAAGTAGGGATATAGTTTACTCGATAATAATCCTTTAATCTGAGTTCCATATCAATACCAGGGATTCCTTGAAACACACTTGCCGGAAGTCCGTCTACGATATCCCAATAAGGACTGATTACGTACTGAAAATTTTCTTCATCAAACTCTTGGTAATCAATCTGAGCAACGCTTACCTTGTCACCGTTCTTCATTACCGCCTTTATAATGCCGGAATTGATGAAGGAAGGGGTTCCTGCAAGTGGTGTTGTTATTCTGTTTTGTGGCTTAAAATCCGTTCTTATCTCTTGCATATCTAACCTCCTTATTTCAGTTTCATTTTGTTATAAGACTCAAGCAATATCTTTTCAAATCTTTCTTTCAAAATCGTTTTATAAAATTCTCTGCGCAGATCGCTGATATCTTCTATCGAATCTATCAACTTATTGATTTTATTCAAATTGACTCTTTCGGTAATTCTAACGAGTGCATTATTGCATTCTTCAAAAGCCAAACTTGAAATAATATCATAGTATGATCTCTTTTTGCCCTGATACTTTACTTGAGAAGTCGGGAACTTATATATCCTTTGCTCAATTTCTGTTTGGTCACTAAGAACCGCTTTGATTTTTTCATCAGTATTCAACTGCGGAAAAAGGCTCGAGCCATTATCAAATATGGGAGAAATTCGGTATTTATTGTCCTTCTTTATAAATCCCCAGTTGCTTCCGTGGCGGTCAAAGTTTGCAATCAAAGCATCAATAATAAACATATCCCAGAACAAATCTATCGTTTGTTCTACGTCGGTAAGCTTTACGTTGTCCTTCAGCATTTCGATGATATCTTCATAAGAATACTGATACTTTTCCTTGTCCTGCTCAAGAGAACTGTCGCCAACACCGTTGAAAGGAACAAACACTTCGTCCTCACCAAGAAAATCTTTGATTACGACAACATTTTCCTTGCCATACGTTCCAAGCTGTGTCTCTTGGGTTTCGATTCCAAGCATTGAAAAAATATGACTACCAAGGAATTCGGATACGTGATTGAATCGTAATCCGTCTCTTGAATTTTTTTGAAATTTTACGAGATAGGCATTTCCGTTTATTAAAATTGACTTTTTACGTTCGGCACCGGAATAGAATCTTTCGCCGTCAGGGTACTTAGAATAATCCATCATCTATCTCACCTCGCTAACATTATACTCTAAAATTTCATTTGTATCAATAGGGTTGCTTTTAGTTTTGGCACATTTGTAAAAATTATTCATCAATATATCCTCGTTGTAACTTGTAAGCCGTTTCATAACACATTTTCTCCGTTTGTAGGTTTGTCAAACATATGTTACATCGTCCTTGACAAAATCATCTAATACCTGTTTGGGAGATTTCCAGCCTAAAGGTCTCATGGGAAAACTGTTATAGTCCCTATAGTTATAAATCTTAAGTTGCTTTGCAAAGTCTGAAACCTCTGCTTCGGTTTCACACATAGTCGGGGTTGTTGCTTGGAACATACATTTCAAATTGACGTTTTGAATTGTTCAGCCCTTCCCAAGTTTTCTTGGTACTATGGCTTCTGCTGACTTCTTGCTTCTCAATTGTACATCACTGCACAGGTTAAGGCTTTGCCTTTTGGAACAAGATCTCACGGGATAAGTCAATACTCTTTCCTCGTCTACCTGCTCGGTTTACGCAATAGGGTTACGGTTACCTTTGGGGTTCGTTGGCAACTACGCCCCTTGTGGACTTTCACCACAGACGAACGGCATGCCCGTCATACCAAAAAAGACATGCTCAAAACTGAACATGTCTTTTTTCAAAATACTGCTTTATCGCGGACACCACAACAGATATACTTTTGAATTGACATTATACCCTATAAAGCAAAGAAACAGTACGCCTGGACAAGGTGATCCCCATCTATTTTTTCGCATGCGGCAGAGATATTAGGCCATTGGCAATATAAAAGCCTCTCCGTATTCACTGTATTTACGAATATGTCTATTTTCTCCAATCAACGCAACGAGATCCTCCGGCGAAATAACCATAGCACCATTTTCGTCAAGAAGAATAAAGGTTGCATCATAATACGCCGCATGTTCGCCCTTTGAATAGTATTCCCAACCAATCTTTACAATCGAATAGACTCCCTTCGATGTCTTCTCATACCAGCCATAAACAGTTTTACTTACCAGTTCTTTTCCCTTTTCATCTGTATGTTGCGCCGAAAAATCCGAAAGATCTAAATTGGCAATGTATTGTGAAATATCCGGTAAATTTTCAACATCGGCTTCTTCAAATTTAAATTCAGACGCCACAACCTCTTCTGTAAAACAGTCAAAACGTATCCGTTCGTTTGTAAGACAACCATTAATCAAGCGATAATAAACAAGTTCTCGCGACGTATAGTATGGCCTTCCACCCTCCACATTTAATACGTCCAACCATGATCCCATCGATATTGAAAAAAGAACATTTGGCACATAAACGCCATTCTCAAGTGATCTTATATAGTTCATTGCCTCTTGTGCTGCTAAATTAGCAAAACTATGATATTGAATCTTCGACGGATCCTTACTAGCCCAATTTATACGTGCCGGATAGTCACGCAATCTCTTCTCACGTTTTGCAAGAACTTTCTCTAATGTCGCACCACGATATACGATACGAAACTCGTCGTCTTCTTTATCCAAATCAGGTTCCCCATATTTGTACCCGTTATACCAACTATCCTCTTGCCAAAGAGTTTCATCAAAAACTCCGTTTGTAAAAGCAATAATATTGCCAAGTTCAGGTATACCATACGGATCTGTGAAAATATAGTCAAAAGCTAAAATTTTATTATCTTTTTTAAGAATGAAATTTGCCGGCAGCTGCAACATTGAGATGAGCAACGAATCATATTCTGTTAGATCTCCGTCAAGGCGACTTGGCAGTAAGTAGTAAAATTCTCCTTTCATGCCACTATCAAGAGAATCAATAATTACCATTTTGAAAAGTCTATATGTGACATTTGTCCCGATTGCTTCTGAGGTTACAGGTGAATATATTCCCGGATATTCCTCTACTGCTTTGGCCACAACATCTATAAACCCCCGTGAAAATTCAAACTGTGGTGCTAGAATTGCTGATGTTGTTCCAGAGGGAATATAAGTACTTCCTTTTATATAACGGAACGGTAAGCCCCAATTCACATCGGCTTCTCTTACAGAGTTTAAGTTTGCATTTCCATTATTAGGAGACACCGTTGGCTTTGCCCAATCTATTCCGCCATTTGATATTGTATGAGCTATCACCACAACTACAAAGCAAGCCACAGCCGCAACCACTACCCCGGCCAAAGTCTTCCTTCTTTTATTTCGTTTGTTAATTATATTATTACTGCGTTCTAAAACGCTCCTAGCCATTTCTTCATAATTCTTCATATACAAAGCCCTCCTTATCAAGTTCAGTTTTCAGTGACAGCTTTGCGCGATAAACAAGGTTTTCAATTTGTTTGTTATTTTTCTTCATCACAGAAGCAATCTGCGCTATTTTAAAGCTTTCAAAATACATCAGATAAAGAACTTGCCTGTATTCAGAATTTAATTTTTTTAAAGCATTATACACAAGTCTTTTTTGTTCATTTTGTATATACTTTTTCTCAACATCAGCCTCATCACTTAATATGTGTGCCACGTCATCAGTTGAGACTGTCTCCACTTTCTTACATCGCCTTATGTAGTCAAGAGTAACATTTCTGCCTATTGCATATAACCACGTCTTAAAAGTGCTCTTTCCTGAAAATCTTGGCTTATTTACAACAATTTTCACAAAAGTTTCTTCTGTAAGATCTTCTGCAACGTGAATATTCTGAACGAAACCATTTAGGTATAACATCAAACCGTCTTTATAATCCCTGATTATATCCACAACACCGTTTTCATCGCCATCAAGGAAACGGCGGTAGCTACAAGCACCGTTATCCATTGATTATACTCCCTTCCGAAAAATTTACCTTTTCACCTATTAGACGAGAAAGTTGGGCTTTTCACTCACTGCTAATCTCTTAAAAGTTTTATAAGAGCCCGTAACAATATCAATAGAGCTCTTTCCATTTTCAAAACAAAACTCCTTATCCAAAATCGCAACTGCACTTATATCAGAAGGAACTACCACGTCTAGAATTATATCGCAACCTTTTCTTGTCCATGATACTGATATCTTACCGGATAGTGCTATATGGTACGCAGAAGCATGATCAATACCACTAATAAACGATGGCTTTATTTCAAGTAAGTTCACATTACGCTTAGTAGGATTGAGACGTATACCGGTAATACATTTTATAAACCACGCGCTAATATCACCCCAAAAATGATGATTCATGGATGCTACATCATCAGGCAGGAAATTCTCCCAAAGAGTAGTAGCCCCACGGGCCAGCCAATTGCCATAAGATGGATAATCTTCACGAGTAATCATTTTATACGCCAGCTCGCTGTATCCAAACTCTGTAAGCACGTGAAAAATAACTCTACCGCCCAGCACACCCACATCAATATGATCATCAAATTGGTGTACCATCTGTAAAAGCCTATCAAAGGCTACATCTTTCTCACAATCATCAAAAGCACCGTAGAACAAGCACATTGCCTGACTGGTCTGACAGTTGCCCACAGCGCACATAGTGTCAAAGTCAATAAGATTATCGCGTATTGCAGCTTTGTATGCTATCGCCTCACCGCGGGCATACGTAGCCTCATCGCACATCCCCACAACTTCAAACATATCTGCCATCTTATTTGCAATATCCATAGACATAATAGTATCTGTAAGTACAAGCGGTGCCTTAGGCGGTATCATACCCACGTGACACCAGTCACCTAAACCTATGCATATCAAGCCTTTATCATCGGCGCGGCCACGCAGGTAACGCAAATAAGAAAGAAACGACTGGGCTGAATCAATAATCATTTGCGTTTCACCGCGATATATATATGTATAATATGGAATATATGCAAGCACACAATCCCACGCAGGACCATTTCCCCAGAGAAAACCCCAACCACCGGTTGGCACGATACCCGGTAGCGCACCATCTTCACGCTGTGCCTTACAAATATTTCTCTGCCACTCACGATAATTACGTTCAGGATTGAAATTAAGTAAAGCCGCTTCACATGACAAGGCGGCATCTGCTGTCCAGCCATTTTTCTCGCGTTGAGGACAATCTGTAGGAAAATGGTGAAAATTAGATGCAATACTCCGCCTTGTTATCTCCTGCAGTTTTGTCGCCACATCATGAGAACAAGTAAAGTCACCTCGCGTATCCAAGTCCGTATGATACACTAAATAAGTAAGCAAATCTTTTGTTGCCTGAGCCGAATTGATACCACTAACCTTTACATAGCGAAAACCATGATATGTAAAAGTTGGCTGATATATTTCTTGCCCTACGCCTTTACAAACATAAGTATCTCTATGCACAATATCTTTATCTCTCTCCCATTTATCACGCACCAACCAAACCTGTACTAGATTTATATCCCCATCTTTAAGAGAATCACTATGGCAAAGTTCGATTTTCTGACCTTTATAACCACAAATAGATAAGCGACAGATTCCGGCATGCGAAACGCCGAAATCATAAATATAATCATCTCCGCATTTTATAATATCTACCGGATGAATTTCGCACTCCTTAACAATAGGATTAATATCAGCCCGTCGCAAGTCACCATCAGGGACTTTGGCATACATTGCCTTATCCCAGGCAGAGTCATCAAAGCCTTTTTGATTCCAACCCTCAATCTCAAAATTAGCATCATAATATTCGCCAAAACGATAGTCATCACATCTTATAGGAGATGGCGCAATTCTAAAATCATCACTGCTCTCTAGCAGTATATTTGATCCATCATCGCTTTGCTGCACAATATTAAGCGCAAACATAGGCGCACTGCGGAAAGGAGCAACATCAAAATACCAAATATAACCACCCGGATTGTTCTGAAAACCATTGCCCAGAATAACACCTACAACATTTTCACCTAAATCCGGCAAAACATCGTACTCATCATAATAAATATAGTCATTAGAGTTGCTTATGTACGGAGACAGCAGCCCTCTTGTTATACGTTGACCATTTAGATACAGATCATAAAAACCGCATGCTGAAATTGTAATTTTGATAGGTTTCTTGTCATCAATATTAAAACTCTTCCTAAAATAATATGCCGGTACATTCTGTTCAAAGGTATTGAACTCCTCTGTAGCTTTTATAAAACTCTTTCTTGAAAGCATTACAATCTCTCCCTATACAAATTTGTCGTTGTGTGTATTATACACTACTTCTTGTTATATTTAAATATTATCTGTACAACTTTGGAGTCCTCGTCTTGCGAGGATTTCTTTCGATATGAGGTGGAGTCCTGTGGTTTGATGATGGCTTGTTGTGCCCGTCTTTGCTACTTCGATTCTCGTCGGACCTATGCACTAACATTCCTAAGTCCATTTGACCTTGAATTGTTCAGTCCTTCCTGATTTCTCAGTACTATGACCTCTGCTGACTTCTCACTATTCGTTGTTACTACTCATTCGTTAGTGAGGCCTCACGGGATAAGTCGTTCCTCTTTCCTCGTCTACCTGCCTGATTTACCCGTATGGGTTACGGTTGCCTTTTGGACTTCATCGCTTCGGGCCGACTTATCCGTCATACGAGCCTTGGTATCAGGTTTCTGTTCGTCAGGCTACGATTTCGCTATTGCTTCTTCTCTCCCACACCTCACGATGTGAAACTTGCAAATTGCTTTGGGGTTCGTTGGCAACTACGCCCCTTGTGGGCTTTCACCACAGACGAACGGCATGCCCGTCATACAAAAAGGGAAACTTTTCAAAGCTTCCCTTTTTTAGAACACTATATTTTATTAGCTTTTGTCTAAAGATAAATGTCTTTTCTTATTACATAAAAACAATCTGCACTGATAGAATCTAATGCAACTACTTCATAATCCATAACAACTAATGTATTCTTTGTTATGTCTCCATCACCTTTAACATAATACCTAATTACCATAACGTCCCAGTTATCTAATAGTGTATATGAATAAGGTCCAGACGAATACATAAAATTCATTACTGTTTCAGGAGCCGCATTTAATATATCCTCCACTGTTGTTATATCTCTCCGTACAAATTTTCGCAACTTTTTATAAGAAGCTGGATTGTTAACGCATATAGTGAACAGAACCGTTATATCTCCATTTATTGGAATTGTTGAAGCTGCATTCCAATAAATGTAATAGTAACCACCATCCCTTATTTTGTACACAGTATAATATGTCCCTCCCCCGCTACTACGTAAACATTCTATTGGAAAAGAGGTCAATATCTCAGATGAGGAATGATATTTTATGTCAGTATATTCAGGCAAACAACCTCCTATTGATGCGTCTTTTCCAAAAAAATCTTGAAGTTCACTTAATTCGTATTCTTTTGTCAACAATTGTTTTAAAGGCGTATCATTATCTACTTGTATTCCCAATTTTTCTTCTATATAGGGTTTGTAAGGATCTTCCGTGATTTGCAGAGCTTCGTCTGTTTTTGATAATATTTTCTTTGAACACCCAGGGCACATCACAACAATCATAAGAAGTATTAATATTAGATTCTTTTTAGTCATTTTTATCCCAGCCTATCTTTATAGCAAAATGTATTATTTCATTCTCATAATATCTTGTTTTATCTACTACGAATTCGCCCGTAACAGGATTAATCCCTTGTGCATACCATTTCTCTCCATTATATATTGTATCATTAACTGAAAGCAGTCTTCTAATATTGTCTTCCCCAACATCATTAATAACCTTGGCAAAAGTTGACTCTGCATCATCTCCAGGCCTGTATCCCGACGGAGAACGTATAGTTGCTTTATTAATTGCGTTGCCATAGCAATTATATAAATGATCGGGGGGTATTCTCTATATCTAAGTTAGGTGCATCTTGTACATCAGGGGCACAACCTGTTAATCCAAAAGCACATCCAATAATAACTACAGTAGCGACAATTGCTGTAACCTATATGGCTCGTATCTGTTATCAATGTACCGTTTGCATCTGTCACGCTGAGCACTTTGCCCCATGTGTCATAGGTATATTTTACCACAACGTTATAGCTTTCATCAAGCAGCGCTATTACGTCTCCTTGCAAGTTCATTACGTAGCGGTAAAAAGTTCTTGACGTTGACGTTTCATACGTAAAGCCTGTTAAGCTTCCGTTTGCATCGTAGCAGTAAATGATCTCATAGCCGTCCATCGCACAGTATTCTGATTGAAGTACGTTATCAAGCCAGAAGTATTTAACAGCTCGTACTCCGGCCACATACATATTCTTTTCGCTTCTAAGGCCGTTTTCGTAGTCAAGTCCATATTTGTGTGTAAATTCGTTCTCCAGCAAATATTTTTTGCAGAGATTCGGGTTTTCCGCCAACTTTTTAACGATGGCGGCCGGGCTACACTCTGGCTCCCTGCACGCCCCCCTTTTCCCCTTGACATCTCAGGCAAAAACATTCATACTAACAAGGATAAAGGAGATTTAAAATGCCTGATTATACACACAACAGATATACACAAAATACAAATCTTTCATCGTCGCCGTATCGCGCCGGTGAAGGCCACTCTGCCTCAAGACCGGCCGCCCAGACTACAAGACCGGCCGCCCAAAGCCAGCGCCCAAGCCAGACCCCAAAAGCTGCCCCCGTCAACAAAGGCAGAGCAATCATCACAATCTCATTGCTACTCATCATTGTTGCCCTCGTCTTCTTCATAATAATGCTGAACGAGAAAGACAACGAAGAAGGCGGCACACAAACAGTATATAATGCAGAATTCAAAGTGGCCATCAACGAAGTCTGCTCAAACAACGCTTCCATAATATGGGACAGCCACAGCCAGTACAGCGACTACATCGAATTCATCAATCTTGGTAGCGAAACAGTCAACTTAGAAGGCTGCATCCTCAGAATAGATGACAAACTATACACCTTCCCGTCAAAAACACTGGGGCCAAACGAACTGTACCTGTTTTTCATCGACAGCGACATCAAAGCAGTATCGGAAATCGACCTCGACCACACACGCAGCCAGGAGATTTGTTTCTTCACAGCAGACCAGAACATCGCCTTCACATACAAGACGGCTGTAACAAAAGCAAACGAGATTGCCTACCGCGACGGCGACAAATATTTTATCGGCAATAAGCCTTCACCGGGATTCACAAACGACGAAAAAGGAATCGCTGCATTCCTTGCAGCAAATACACCGTCAGAGGCCTCACCGATCGTAATCAGCGAGCTGCTCCTGCCCGACTCAGAGATACCAATAAATGGCAGAGTTCAGAAGGCCTTTGAGATTCTCAATATATCAACAAAAGCAGTAAATCTTGCCGGATGGTACATTTCAAACGACCCGTACAACCCGATGTTGTACAATTTGCCTGATCTGTCATTAGAGCCCGGCAAAGCCATCGTACTCCTGCCCGATGGCACAGGCCCAAAGACGTCACAGATGTCAAATACCACTTTTTACCATACAAACTTCACAATAACAGACGCCTCAAACATCTTTTTCACATCAAACGGCAAGAAATATACAGAATTATCAATCGCAAAAGTTCTTGACGGAAACGAAGAATTAAGAGGTCAGTCTATACAGATTTCGTACGAAAACGGCAGCTTTTCAAAGGCAACGCCGGCAAGACCGAGCCTCGGCTTTACGAACAACAACGAAGGCATCGAACTGTATGCACAGAGCGTAAGGCCTGACGGAATAGAAATATCAGAAGTTGTTACGTCAAACAAAGCATATCTTAAAGGTAGCAACAGCACGTACACAGACTTCGTCGAGCTCTACAACAACAGCGACCGCGACATTTCACTCATCGGACTTTACCTTACAGATAAAGACAAGAAGCTCACCAAAGGAGCGCTGCCGGATATCACTGTAAAGGCACGTTCATACGTCGTTATTTTCTGCTCCTCTACCGGTGAAAATATCCCCAGTGGCTACCACTACGTTGACTTTGCACTGTCAGCAGTCGGAGAAAGTCTCTATCTGACAGACGGCACAAAAATCCTCGACGGAGTGACAACTCCGACTCTTGGCCTCAACGAAGCATACGGAAGACCGGCAAATTCAGCTTCATTCGGATATCTTGCCCAGGCAACGCCAAACAAGCTCAACGCTTCAGGCCTGCCGGACCTTTCAATAGCTCCGCAGATAATCACAAAGCCGGGCATATATAATAATGTTTCAGACGTAAAGGTTGAATTCAACGGAGCAATCGACGGCACAATTTATTACACATTAGACTGCACAGAGCCGACGGCTTCATCTACAAAATACACAGGACCGATAACGATCAACAAGACAACCGTTATCCGCGCTGTCGTTGTACAGTCCGGCAAAAGAGCAAGCAAGCCTGTTGACTACTCATTTATAATCAACGAAAACCATACAACAATGGGCGTTGTTTCACTCGTAACGACACCTGAAAATCTGTGGGACAACGACAAAGGCATATATGTGTTCGGCGACGACTTCAGCTTAGAATTCCCATATAATGGTGCGAATTTCCACGAAGACTGGGAGTACGAAGCGTCAATCGGCCTCTACGAACTCGACGGAACAGGTTTTGACAACATGTATTGCGGCGTGCGTCTTTTCGGTGCATACTCAAGAGCACTCCCCGCAAAATCATTCGCCTGCTTCTTCAGAGGCAGATACGGCGTTGATGAACTCAACTACCCATTATACGGAGAGGACTACGTGTCAACTTTCAACTCCATCGTTCTCAGAAACGGCGGCCAGGACTGGAACCGCGCGCGTATGAGAGATCCGCTCGTAGCCAGCCTTGCTATCGAACACGGCCTTAATGTAGACTGCATGAATGTAAAGCCGGTTGTTCTGTATCTCAACGGTGAATACTGGGGCTGCTATTATGTCCGTGAAAAGCTCAACGAAGACTACGTTGCAAACCACTACGGAGTAAGCGACGACGAAGTAACAGTACTGGTAGGAAATGCCAAAAATGCCAAGGAATACCAGGCACTCGTCACATATATCAAAGAACACGACATGCGCAATGATGAATATTACGCATATGTCGAGTCACAAATGGACATTGATAACTATATAGATTACGTAATTGCTGAGATTGCATGCGGCAACACAGACCACGGCAACATACGTTTCTACAAATATCCTGACGGAAAATGGCGCTGGATGCTCTACGACGTAGACTGGGGTCTTACAACAACCGAGTCTGACTGCGTATACCAGTATCTCAATCCTAAAGGAAACGGCGTAAACGACATGTTCTCAACTGCCATCATTACAGGACTTCTCAAGCGTCCTGAATTCCGTGACAAATTCATTTCACGCATGGCATGGCAGATGACAACAGTATGGACACCTGAAAATTATCAGAAACACATTGATATTTTCCAGGCAGCGCTTTCACCTGAGGTACAGCGCGACTACGAAAAATGGTCAGCATACATCGAAGAAAACAACATACTCACTGAATATTATCCTGTAAAACACTCGCGCTGGCTGACTCAGATTGAGTCAATGAAGGGCAAAATCGAATATCAGTACGAGAGAGTATACAAGGGCGTAAAGAAATTCTTCGACCTGTCCGACTCACAAATGCTGGCATACGGCTTTACAAAACCGGAATAATATAAAGAGGTAAATATGATAATTTGCGGTTTACAGAAATTAACTCTCCTGGATTATCCGGGAAAAATGGCTTGTATTATTTTCACAAAGGGTTGCGATTTTCGCTGCCCTTTCTGTCACAATGCGTCACTTGTTATAAATGCACAGCAAAATGACGACAGACCATACGATATCGAAACGTATTCTGAAAATGATGTCCTTTCTTTTCTGAAAAAAAGACACGGCATACTCGACGGCGTCGTAATCACAGGCGGCGAGCCTACGTTGCAAAGAGACCTTATTCCTTTTATTGGCAAAGTAAAAGAGCTCGGCTACAACGTCAAGCTGGATACAAATGGCAACCACCCGCAGGTTGTATCTGACCTTCTCAAAGAAGGCCTCATAGACTATATTGCAATGGATATAAAAAATTGCAAAGAAAAATACGCCCGCACAATCGGCCTCAGCACGTTTGACATCACAAACATCATACATAGTGTGGACATCATAAAAAACAGCGGTATTGATTATGAATTCCGCACTACTGTAGTAGATGCTTTTCACAACAAAGAAGATTTTGAGTCTATAGGAAAATGGCTTGCAGGCGCTAAGGCATACTATCTTCAGAACTTTGTAGACTCCGGCGATCTGATCAGGCCGGGGCTCACGGGCGTTTCACCGGAGAAAATGGAAGAATTTGCCAACGAAGCCCGAAAATACGTACAAAACACCCAACTTCGTGGCCTTTGAAACGAGCCTCGTCAAGTTTGCAAGCTTGTCACACGAACAACATGTGGTATTTTTTTTAAAAAATACCACAATATTTTGTGTTCGCCCTATTGACACCCTATATATAGCTATGTTAGAATCCCTCTGCTACCAGAAAATGAGAAAAATAACAGAGGAGGAAATGTAATGTATCAAGTTATTAAAAGAGACGGCAAAGTCACAGAATTTGATTTATCAAAAATCAGTGCAGCCATCACAAAAGCTTTCGAGGCTCAGAATAAACAATATAACAGTGCAATCATCGATTTACTCGCATTAAGAGCAACAGCAGATTACGAGAAAAAGATTAAAGATAATTTTGTTCACGTAGAAGACATCCAGGACAGCGTGGAGACAGTCCTCGAACAGTCAGGCTACTCAGACGTTGCCAAGGCTTACATCTTATATCGTAAGCAAAGAGAGAAGATCAGAAACATGAAGTCTACTATCCTTGACTACAAGGATCTGGTTGACAGCTATGTTAAGAGCACAGACTGGAGAGTTAAAGAAAACTCAACAGTTACCTATTCAGTAGGTGGTCTTATCCTAAGCAACTCCGGCGCTATCACAGCCAATTACTGGCTCTCAGAGATCTATGACGAAGAGATCGGCAACGCTCACAAGAATGCTGACCTTCACATCCACGATCTGTCAATGCTCACTGGCTACTGCGCAGCCTGGTCACTTAAGCAGCTCATCCAGGAAGGTCTCGGCGGCATACCCGGCAAGATCACTTCATCCCCTGCAAGCCACCTTGCTACGCACTGCAACCAGATGGTTAACTTCCTTGGTATCATGCAGAACGAGTGGGCAGGCGCTCAGGCCTTTTCATCATTCGACACATACCTTGCTCCATTCATCAAGGCTGACAATCTCACATACAGAGAAACAAAGAAATGCATCGAGTCCTTCATCTTCGGCGTAAACACACCAAGCAGATGGGGTACACAGGCACCTTTCTCAAATATCACTCTTGACTGGACAGTTCCGAACGACCTTGCAGAGCTTCCCGCAATCGTTGGCGGTAAAGAAATGCCTTTCAAATATAAAGACTGCCAGAAAGAAATGGACATGGTCAACAAAGCTTTCATTGAAATTATGTTAGAAGGCGACGCTAACGGCCGTGGATTCCAGTATCCTATCCCGACATACTCAATTACAAGAGACTTTGACTGGTCAGACACAGAAAATAACCGTCTGCTCTTTGAGATGACTTCAAAATACGGCACACCTTACTTCTCAAACTACATCAACAGCGACATGGCTCCGAGCGATGTAAGAAGTATGTGCTGCAGACTCCGTCTTGACCTTCGTGAGCTCCGTAAAAAGTCCGGTGGTTTCTTCGGAAGCGGCGAGAGCACAGGTTCTATCGGCGTTGTTACAATCAACATGCCGCGTATCGCTTATCTTGCTACAGACGAAGCTGATTTTTACAGAAGACTCGACAAGATGATGGATATCGCTGCCCGTTCACTCAAGACAAAGAGAACAATCATCACAAGACTCCTCGAAGAAGGTCTCTATCCTTACACAAAGAGATATCTCGGCTCACTCGACAACCACTTCTCAACAATCGGTCTTGTTGGTATGAACGAAGCTACACTCAACGCAAAATGGATCAGAAAAGACCTCACAAACGTTGAAGCCCAGAAGTTCGCACAGGACGTTCTCAACCACATGCGCGAGGGCCTGTCTGACTACCAGGAAGCTTACGGCGACCTTTACAACCTCGAAGCTACACCGGCTGAGTCTACATCTTACCGTCTTGCAAAGCACGACATCAAGAAGTTCCCTGACATCATCACAGCTTCTGAAAAGGATAAGACTCCTTACTACACAAACAGCTCTCACCTGCCTGTTGGCTACACAGAAGACATCTTCGAAGCACTCGATATCCAGGATGAGCTCCAGACTCTCTACACATCAGGTACTGTTTTCCACGCATTTGTTGGTGAAAAGCTCCCGACATGGCAGTCAACTGCTAACCTCGTTCGTAAGATCGCAGAGAATTATAAACTTCCTTATTACACAATCTCTCCGACATACTCAATCTGCAGAGAGCACGGATATATCCTCGGTGAAGAATACAAATGTCCTCATTGTGGTGCTGATACAGAAGTTTACAGCCGTATCACAGGATACTACAGACCGGTTCAGAACTGGAACGACGGTAAATCACAAGAGTTTAAGGACAGAAAAGTATACAACATTGAAAAATCAAAGCTCAAAGCTGACCGCAAGGTATCAGTAGCTCCTGTTGAATCAGCTTGTGAATGCGAAGCTTGTGCAGACCAGCTCATTCTTTTCACAACGAAGACTTGCCCCAACTGCAAAGTAGCAAAGAGCCTTCTTGACAACGCCGGCTTGATTTATACAGTTATCGACGCAGAAGAGAATCCTGATCTCGTTGCAAAATACGGCATCCGCCAGGCACCTACTCTCGTAGCTATCACTGACGGCGGCGCTGTAAAATACGCGAACGCTTCCAATATCAAGAAGTTTGTTGAGAGCGCATCTTAATTCAAAGAGGTTAAATTTATGTACGATAAAGTGTACGACACAATAATTATTGGTGGAGGGCCTGCCGGACTTACGGCAGCCCTTTACTGCTCTAGGGCAGACGCAAAGACTTTGCTTTTTGAAGGCGAAGGCTACGGCGGACAGATTGCCGCATCACCCAGAGTAGAAAACTATCCCGGCTTTAAGGCGGTAAGCGGAAACGAGCTTACTTCATATCTGTACGACCAGGCACTGGAGTTCGGCACAGAGACTGAATATGCTGCCGTTGAAAAGGTAGAAGCTTCCGGAGACTTGTTTGCAGTCACGGCAGATGGCAACCAATATATGGCAAAGACTGTCATCATCGCAACAGGCGTCAAAAAGCGCAAACTCGGCCTCGACGGCGAAGACGACCTGATCGGCGAAGGCATATCATACTGCGCAACATGCGACGGCGCATTTTTCAAGAATATGGACGTTGCTGTTGTAGGCGGTGGCAGCACAGCACTTACAGACGCAGTCTTTCTTGCCAAATATTGCCGCAAAGTCTACCTCGTTCACAGACGTAACGAATTCCGTGGCGAAATACGCCTCGTGGAAGCCCTTAAAAAGCTTCCGAACGTAGAATTCGTCCTGAGTTGCGTCCCCCATAAATTGGTAGCGGAAAACGGCCTTGAGGCGCTTGAGGTGAAAAGCACGGTCGATGATTCAATAAAGACTCTGAACGTCAGCGGCATATTTGTCGCAGTCGGACAGATTCCGGACAACGAGATTTTCAAAGGTCTGATCGACTTAGACGAGAGTGGATATATTCTCGCCGGGGAAGATTGCAGAACCTCAGAGCCCGGTATCTTTGCAGCAGGCGACTGCCGCGCAAAGACAGTAAGGCAGCTTACGACTGCCACAGCAGACGGCACGGTCGCTGCTGTAAATGCTTGTGAATATATCTTTTAATCTGACAGATATCTGATAGACAGCAAAAAAGGATTAACGCTTCATGCGTCAATCCTTTTTTATTGTCTTGATTTCCATTTAATTACAGAGTCTTCTTATTCTTCTCGATCTCGTTATATGTCTTTGCAAGTAACGTAGACACGCTGTTGAGACGATCTTCGAGATATTGCTTTGTAGCTCTCTGAATCTCTGCTTCTCTAGCCTTTGCCTGCTCAAGAATCTCGCGGGCCTGCTCAGTTGCGAGCTGTGTAATGCGATTTTCCTGAATCATCTGAGCTTGTTGAGCCTGCGCCTCACGAATAATAGCCTCTGCCTCAGCATTTGCATCTGCAATGATACGGTTTGCAGTATCCTCTGCCTCGCGGATTGTATTTTCAGCCTGAACGTTTGCTCTGCCAACGATATCGTTAGCATCAGCAATAGCATCTTCCTTTATAGCAAGGCTCTCTTTATAATATGTATTTGCTTCTTTTATTTCCCCCGGCAAGACACTCTCAAGCTCTTTGATAAGTTCCAATGCATCATTTTTTTCAATTGATACTCTTGAGCTGACAAGCGATTTTTTGCCGTTTAAAATCTGATTTTTCAAAACTTCTAACATTTCAACGCTATGTATTTCCATAAAAATGTCCTCCTTGGTTAATCCTTACAAACAATTATATATCACTTTTTAAAAAATTACAATTTACATTTCATATGAGATTCAATATCTTTGATAATCTGTTCAGGTACGAGGCCCCTGATCTCTCCGCCATGCTTTGCAACGTCCTTTACAACGCTTGAGCTGAGGAAAGAGTGCTGTACGTCTGCCATCAGAAATATCGTCTCTATCTCGCTGTCAATATGTTTATTGAGAGCCGCCATCTGAAGTTCGTATTCGTAGTCAGAAACAGCGCGCAGGCCTTTTACGATAACAATACCGTCGTTCTGTTTGACAAAATCTACCAACAATCCATTAAATGTCTGTACACTAACGTTCGGCATATCGCTTATACATTTCGATATAAGAGCTGCTCTTTCTTCCATTGTGAAAAGACATTTTTTGGCATCATTATGCAGCACGCCAACAATCAGTCTGTCAAAAAGTTTAGAAGCTCTGCAAATGATATCCAGATGTCCGTTTGTAAGCGGATCAAAACTACCCGGATATATTGCTATTCTTTCTTTTGCCATTGCCATTCCCCCTATTATCTGTTTGCGTATACCGTGACGGCCACAGTACCGTATTTCTTACTTTTTATAATCTCCAGGCCCTTTATCTCGCCAAGAGGTTTGTCATACGCATGTTCTGCTACTATAATTCCATTTTCTGCCAGCAGTTTGTTTCGCAGAATCGTGTCTATGACTTCATCATAATAATTCATTCCGTACGGCGGGTCAAGAAAAACGATATCAAATGCTACTTTTTCCCTTTTATACGCCTCTAATGCCTGTGAAAAGTCGGCTTTTTTTACTTGTGCTCTGTCTGCAAGGCCTGTGAAAACAAGATTTTCCTGCGTAATTTTGCAACAATTTTGCTGATTATCGTTAAAATAGCATTTTTCAGCGCCTCTGCTGAGTGCTTCTATGCCAAGCGAGCCACTGCCCGCAAACAAGTCCAGCACTGTCGCTCCCGTCAGGTAAGGCGCAATCATACTGAACATAGGCTCTTTGACCCTGCCAAGAGTCGGCTTCGTTTTATCACTGTCAATCGTTTTCAGTCTGAGTCCCCCGGCACTGCCGGCAATAACGTTAAGCATTTACCCAGCTGGCTCCTTTCGTATTTTAACTTTTAGAGTATATCACGCAACAACAACCAGCGTCAACGATGAACAGCCCATTTTCCGCTTCTCCTGCCTCCAAGCCCGCTGAGTATACCCGTTGTTTTTTTAATTCGCCTTCTTCAGTTTCGATCCCGATATTCATAAAGCTCACCCTTCAGCTCTTATATACTAATCATACACTATTACTCAAGTTTATTGTTATTCTTTTTTTGGTGAAAAAGGCCGCCGCCTCATATTCCGGAAGTTATCTGCGAAATAAGGGGCGGCGGCCGGGCAATAAAAGTTTATTCAATTATGTTTATTTTTTTCTCTTAAGAAGAACTGCAGCGCCGAGAAGCATAATTGCCTGGGCAAGCATTACGGATGAACCGCAGCCTGAGTCTTCTTCAGCCGGTGCATCGGTAGGAGCCGCGGTTACCGGAGCTTCAGTTGCAGGCGCCTCAGTAGGAACTACTTCCTTAGCCCATTTTGCATATGCCGTGCAATCAGCTGTAATAGGTTTCGTGAAATCAAATTCTTGTGTCATAGTAGAATTCGAATACCAACCGTTGAAAATCCATCCTTCTTCTGTAGGTTCAGCCGGAGCTTCTATTACTGTGCCACCAACAACAGTTATAGGATCTATAGCTGCACCATGGCCCTTGAGGTCAAACTCAACAGTGTATTCCTTCGGCTTAGCTTTTTCAAATACAGCTTCGTATGCACCATCTGCAGTCTTTGTCGCTGCAACATTATTGATCATGAAAACTGCATCGTCAGCAAACGCGAAGCCTTCTTTTGCTTCAAACTTTGCACTGATTGTAACTTTATCTTCTCCTGCTGAATATTTATCAAGAGCTACAGTATATTTTGTAGCCTGTGCACTTACGATTTCAACGTCAGCCTCGCCTGCAGGTTGTGCAAAATATGCACCTGCTATAGAAATGTTGCTTGCATCTGCTGTTGATTCATATGTTACTGTTGCAAAATCGCCTTCTTTAGCAAAAGAGATTGTGCCGTCAGCTGCATCTACTACAAAAGACTCTTCCCATGTCTTTCCACCACCATTGGCGAGATAGAAAGGAGTATCAAATACGCAGTTACCTTTAATTACTGTAGAAGAACCGTTTTGTACCTTTAATGAGTTCTTACCGCCGAAGTGGCCACCGATAATTGTAACGTCTGCATTACCGGGGTTACCATTCTGTCTGTTATCATTATGAACAGCTGCGTTGTCAGAAGCGGTAGCCGAACAATCGACCAGTACAGCCTTACCACTCTTGAGCCAGAAAGCATCTGAGCCGGAGCCCTGTGTGTTTACAGTAACACCTGTTGCATATAACTCGCCTGTTACCAATGTCAATGTGTCTGTAGATGGGCTTTCTATCTTACCTCCACCTACTGAGTCTATCAGGTTTACAACAGCGCCATCAATCGTCATCGTACCGGTCCATGTGTGTCCACAAAGGTCAATTGTATATTCTCCGTCCAGGAGCATCTTGTCGCCTGTAATATCTGCAGCAAGTTTATATATTCCCGGAGTCTTTATATGTCCGGTAGCTTCTACGACACCAAGTGCAGGGTCCGGAATGCCATCATCTTCTACGTATACAGTAGCTCTCCAGATGTCTTCAACCTCTTCATCTGCAAAAACAACAGCTACACAAATAAAGTTTTCACCTGTTGTCAGTGGTACTGTTACGATAAAACGTGACCACGACGTACCACCAACCGCCTGAGCCGCATCTGCTACAGCCTGCTCTGCGTTATGCATGAAGCTTGCCTTTATAACGTAGTCGCTATCATTTACAGAATAAGCAAATCCGACAATCTCTTCTGTTGCTGCTACCCAACCGGTATAACGTGCCGTTTCCGATCCGGGAGCAACTTCAATCTCATGTGGATCCTCTAAGCCTGATACAAGTTCGCCGTTGAATGTATCAAGCGAGGTGTGCTTTACGTAATACGCTTCTGTGTAATAGTCATTTGCGTTTGAGACGATACACAGGCTAAAAAGTATAGCTATAACCAAAACAAATGAAAATAATTTTTTCATATCATATCCCTCCGTATTTGATTCGATAAATATTGCTTAGATTTTATACTTTTTAAAAAACGATGTCAATAAAAAAAGAAGCCCTGAGGCTTCTTTTTCTATCTGATATTTAATTCAAATATTAGTTTTCTTTTCTTTTCTTAACTACTACTGAAGAGATAGCCACGAATGCGAGAGCGATAAGACCGAAGTCACCTGTGTCTACATTGTCATCTTCGTTGCCACCATCTTGGTCGCCACCTGCAGGAGCATCAGCTGCTTTATCTGCATCAACGTAAGCCTGAGCTGAAGCTTCATCAGCGAAGAAAGCAAGCCAGTCAACGTCTGCTACGCAGTCTTTGCAGTTTACAGGGTCAATTCTTACCCAGTTGATTGTGCCTTCCCAACCGCCAACACCTTCTGTAGAAACGATGATGTACTGCCAACCTTCTGTAGCAGCTACAACGCCCTTTACAAAGCCGTGAGCAGCGCCGTTATGAGATACAAACTCAAAATTGTGTTCGCCTTCATAACCTGTTGTAACTCTGAGCTTAATTGCCATATACTTTGCGTCAGCAGCAGCAAAAGAACCATGTGCTGTAGCGCCACCCTTTGGATAAATCCAACCGTCACCATCTTCATCATTTACTGTAACCCAGTCTTCTGCTGCAACGATATTCTTGCCTTCGCCTGAGTCTTTACCCTCAGCTGTACCAAAATCCCATGACCAAACCGGATCTGCAGCATATGCCGGTAAAATAAACATAGCAGAAAGAACAGCTACGATAACTAATACAGAGATAATTTTCTTCATATCTTTTCCTCCGTTTTTTAAAATATTGTTAACAAATTATACTCTCTATGAACTCGACTGTCAACAAAAAAAGAAGCCCTGAGGCTTCTTTTTCTATCTGATATTTAATTCAAATATTAGTTTTCTTTTCTCTTTTTAATAACTACTGAAGAGATAGCTACAAATGCGAGAGCGATAAGACCGAAGTCGCCTGTGTCTACATTGTCATCTTCGTTGCCACCTTCGTTACCACCTTCGTTGCCACCTTCGTTACCTGCATTAAGATCAGGTAATTCAACAGTAGTGATGTCGTTAACCTGGAAGTTATCAAAGCTCAAAGAGGAAGTACGTGTACCCATAGCAAACGCACACTGTGTAGAGATCAAAGCGTTCTTAACTTCATTCTGCAGTTTGCCCTCTGCATCATATACTTTAGCGTTCTTATAGTAAGCTTCGCTGTACTGAAGTGCAACATTACCATATTCTTCTACTGACGGCATCTCAGCATCTGTAGCTATTACGTAAGCAAAGAGCTTATCGTTAGCATAGAAAGCAATCAAACCTTCGCCGTTATCAGCAATTTTATAATTGTTAACAGCTTTAATGTCCTCAACAGGAGAGCATGAATATGTTGTTGCTTTTAATGCACCTGACTCATCAATATATTTTACGTGAATCTCGATTTTATTATCTTTACGGAATGACATACCGATACCTGTTGTACCTGTTGTGTATGCACCTGTCTTATCCTCTTCATAGAAAGGATTTGATCCTTCTTTGCCGTACTTAACCCAAATACCGGTGAAGTTACCGTTGGCATCAAGACCTGCAAGATCTACGGAAATAACGTTTGCTCCTGTCCATCTGTGATCGCTGAATGCAGATACAAATCCGGTAAATTTCGCAGCACCGTCAACAAGCGTTATAGAACCTAAACCGTTAGGCCAAGGATCACCGGGTTGAGGAGTAAAATTATTTCTGAAAGGAGATCCGCTTGTGTGCAGGTTAGTGCCCTCTGCAACACCATCCAAAGTGAAAGGATTGTTGTAATAAGGATGATTTCCTATATCAATCGAATCCGGAGTTACCAGTGTTCTTTCCGGAAGCGGAATAGCCTCAAGTGTGTATTCGCTGCAGTATTCAGCATCATATGCTTCTGCATCAGCAACAGACTTGAAGAAACCGATATATGCGAACCGGATTTCTTTACCATTGTCTTTGGCTGTTATAACTCTGAATGATGTAATATTATTTGATCCAACACCAGTAAAGCTACTGGGTACAGAATATGTCTTAAGATGCCACTGATCATCGTTTACAAAGCCCGGGTTCGTAAAGGAGCCTGTTGCACCCCAATTAAGTCCGCCATCTGTAGCAAGGTAATGGCTATTATTAGCAGGTGCAGTAGCAGAAGAAAGTGCATATTTAATAGCAATTACTTCGTACTCCGGCGGAACATTATCAACATTGATAGAAATCCACGGATCTCCGCCTGTTGTAATGCAGCTTAAATAACCGTCGTTCGGTGTAGCTTCAACTGAATTTTTTCCACCAAGTGTTGTCTCACTCATAACGTATACGTATGTATCATCGGCGGCAGCGCTTACCTGCAGGCCTGCAAACAATGAGACAAACAACATAACAGAAACAATAATAGATATTAATTTCTTCATATTTTTCTTCCTCCATTTGGTAATATAGTATAGATTATACTCTTTGTGCTAATCGATGTCAATTGTGGGCAAAAAAAAAAGAAGCCCGAAGGCTTCTTTGAAAAAACGTATTTTGACATAAGATCTTAGTTTTCTTTTCTTTTCTTAACTACTACTGAAGAGATAGCTACGAAAGCGAGAGCGATAAGACCGAAGTCGCCTGTTTCAGGATCTGCAGGAGCTGTATATGTAGCTTTTACCTGTGTATATTGGTTACCTGATGCGCTGCCAAGATCTACGTCAGCTGAGAATTCAAGCTTTGCACCTTCTGAGAGGATAAATGAATCTGCCCAGCTATTTGTATGTGTTACTGTTCTACAAATAATAGCATTCTGCTCGAAATTAACATCGCCTACTAATTTAATCTTAGCATTATTTCTAAGCTCGATAGCACATGAACGGCCATTACCTTCTGCGCCTTCGCCATATACGCTGAATTTACCGCCGATAACTGTAACGTCTGCAACGTTACTTGTATTATCAATACCTGCTTTACCTGCTGAAAGGTCACAATTGTCAACTACGATAACTGCTGTGCTTCCGCCATTTACAAAGATAGCATCTGCAGAACCAACGTTACCTTTAACTATAACGTTAACAAGAGTTAATTTTGCATTACCGATGATATCAATTGTATCCTGAGCGCCTTCCGTACTTACTAATGTACCATTCTTAATAATAACTTCTGCATTATCCTTTACTTGGAGAAGTATGTCAGCTGTAGCTGTCCATGTCTTACCGTTAAGGTCGATAACGTATTTACCGCCTGCTGCAGGTGTATGGAATATACCTGTGATATCGTTAATTAATTTGTATTCTCCGGGACCTTTTGCAAAATCTTCAGCAGAAGTTACGTCTCCGCCGGCAACAACATCTTCTTTAATCTCGCCTGCAACAGCAACTGTTGATTTCCAGAATACTTCTGATGTACCGTCAGTAAAGTCAACGAATACCTCAACCTCATTTGTGCCGGGCGTAACCGGTACAACAACCTTGAAACGTGAAGCATATACGTCACCCTCATGACCTTTGTTCACAGCAATCGCCTTAGCTGCATCGATTACCCCTTGTTCCGGCTGAACAGTAAAGGAATCTAAAGATACAGCCTCGCCGCCGTTAAGCTTATAGGAAAAACTCTTGACTTCCTTTTTTAAAGCAACCCATCCCCAGAAAGTTGCACCCTCTGTAGCAGCAGCTTCTCCAAGGCTCGGTGTATTAATGTTAGCAGAATTTCCGCCACAAACGATACCCGGTCTAATCTCATCATAGCTTACATGTATAACATTTTCATTGGGTATAGTATAGTCTGCAAAAGAAACAACAGACATAGTTGCAACCATAGCAACAATTAAAAGAACAGAAATTAATTTCTTCATTTTTTTATCCTCCGAATTAAAATATTTGTTCACCAAGTATATACTACCCCGCACCTGCTTGTCAACACAAAATTATCAACACCGCCAGCACTGTGTAAGTCATTTATGATAATGTCCCACTTGTTGTCGCGCTGGCGTGCTCGTGGTTGTGGGCGTGCTCGTGGTTGTGGGCGTGCTCGATTTTGTGGGCGCGGCGGCGGAATCGTTGACGAGCGGGATTTGCGGGCGAGATTTTCTAAAAATCACTCTGGCTATTAGAAAAAAACGGATTTTTATGTAATTATCAAGCTGAAAATGAGTTTTTTTC
>JAZQDE010000011.1:0-9861 GCA_045546695.1 Clostridia bacterium
CCTGTTGACATATCAACACCGGGAACATATGTCATATTAGGGTGTCCTTCTAAGTAGCTGTCTACTTTACGGAATGTATACAAATCTGCCTCCGGGAAAAATCCTTTAACAGCAAGTGTAGCGTACAAAGCAGGAGCGCAATGTCCTTTAGAAAGAACGAAGCGATCTCTGTCTGCCCACTTAGGATTCTTAACGTCAACGTTCATTTCATCAAAGTACAGTGTTGTGAAAATATCTGTACATGAAAGTGATCCGCCGGGGTGACCTGATTTTGCAGAAAATACTTCTTCGATAACGTATTTTCTGATGATTGTAGCTGTTTTCTGAAGCTCTAAAGCTTTAAGCTTATCCATAAATAAATCTCCTTCCAGTTTCTGATTTAGTTTCTAGATTCTATTTGTGAAATGGTGTCAACACGTGTCTGATGTCTTCCGCCCTCAAATTCTGCGTTATACCATTCATCAACTATCATTTTAGCAAGCTCGCGGCCTACTACTCTTGCGCCGAAGCACAATATGTTTGAATTGTTATGCTGTTTTGACAATTTTGCTGAGAAAGGCTCTGAACAGCACACTGCTCTGATACCCTTTACCTTGTTTGCGGCGATTGAAATACCAACGCCTGTTCCGCAAATCAGGATGCCTCTTTCGCACTCGCCACTGGCAACACTATTTGCAACCTCTTCGGCTTTGAGTGCGTAGTTGCTCGCATCGGTAGCATTTGTACCAAAATCCTTAACTACTTCACCCTTGCTCTCAAGGTGTGCTTTGATAATGTTCTTAAGCTCAACCGCCGTATGATCATTACCTATTGCGTACATGGATGTCCCCTACCTTCTGTTAGTTATTTTTTTACATGAAAAAGTTGCGGCCGTTTGGCCACCAATTCAATATTATACACTTCAATAGGAGAAAAATCCACTAATAATTTGCTTGTTTATAGAAATAATACCCCTTATAAAAGTTAATATTTAATGAATGGAGATGTTTTTTTCATGATTGTGAAAAGTGAGAAAAAAAACGGCGGTAAATATCCTTGTGAAAATGCATTTATGACAAATCCCGTAGCTTCCGTAAATGATGCTACGGGATACGTTCCAACTCTGCCGGACGGGTCTTACGAGGCTGAAAATTATGCCGATTTATGTCAGGTCCCTGTCAGCAGTAAAGAATCTTTGTCGCGTATTCCAAAGGCAAAGTGATCCATGCAGGGCTGGTAATATCTGTCAACAAAGCTGCAGATTTTTTCACCGATAAGTCTGTGCCCTTCTGCCGACGGATGAATGCCGTCTTCGCAAATAGCATTTTTATAATTATGATTTCTGAGGAAAGGCGTTCTGATGTCGATTATGTCAACGCCTTTTTTGATTGCGCACATCTCGGCGAGCCTGTCGTACGACTCCTGCCATCTGTACAAAATGTCCACGTCGCCAAGCCATTTTAAGATGTTTTCGCGTGACAAGTCTTTTGATATCCAGTTCATGTATTTTTCCGGGCAGAGCGGCACGAGGTTGCAGCACGCAACGTTGGCATTGAGGCTCTTTGCGTAGTCGATCATCCGGTAATAAATGTCAGTAAATTCCTCGGGAGACGTGCGCGCCAGGTGCTGCGCGTCAGGGTCTGACGAAATTTCTTTCCACTTGTGGTCGCTGTCGTTTCCGCCAAACTCGATGATGACGAGTGTGTTCTCGTCGCAGTTTGTTTCATTGAGCTTGTTCATCATTTTCTCAAGACCATCTGCTGCTTTGTTGCCCATATGGGAATAATTGTAAACTTCGATGCCATTTTCTGTTAATTGTGAAAAGCGCTCTTCTTTGTAGGTCACGTATCTTGCGCGCTCCGGGCTGTACATTACTCCTTTCAGGATTGAATCACCGAAGATATATATTTTGTTGATATGTTTTTTCACGTTTTATGTCCTCCTTTGTGTTTTGCATGTTAAGTATTGTCCTTTTTTGCCGTGATAGCTACCTACTTGGGCTATTCGGCCCTATCCTGATTGTTTCCGGTGCTCTACCGGGCCGTGGAGGGCGCTCTACCGTGCCGTGGCAGACGCTCTACCTGTGGTAGAATAGCGCGTTTTAGCCGCGAAAATTGTCTTGACAAAAACATCCTGCACACATACAATCATTCTATATTTTTCAAGGAGGACATGACAATGAAGAAATTTTTACTGATTTTACTTGCTGTCGCTATGATGCTTACATTTGTTGCATGCGGTGAAGGTAGTGACGCAGGCAAAACAGATCCAACAAATGATCCGGAAGATACTGACAAAGAGTTCGAGCTCGGCGAAGTTACAGGTCTCAAGTGGGAAAACGCTTTTATAGGCCTTGGCTGCACAATTCCTGAAGGCTGGGCTTTTTCCACACAAGAAGAACTGAGTGTTCTTAACAATGTTGCAGGAGACTATGTTGCAGACGAATATCAGGACCTCGTTAAAAACTCTGCATATTTTTATGATATGCATGCAAAGCCAAGTGCAGATACAAGTTCAGTTAGTGCTCTTCTGGAAAAAGCCAGCCAGGCAACTATCAATGCAACAAATATAGAATTAACATACGAGCAATCTGCAAAAATTATAAAAGAATCCTACGAGCAGATGGGTCCTACTACATTTGCACACGAGATTGTTGACCTTACAATTTCAGGAAACAAATATCCTACATTGAAGATTGCAGCTAATATTTCAGGCATTGATTTTTATCAGTACACACTTATGGTTAAATGCACCGGCTATATCGCTACCATCAATATAACCGCCTCAACACCTGAACTTTTAGAGTCATTGGCAGCTTCTTTATACGAAGTAAAATAATATATTGAATTTTGTTTTTTACAGGGCGGTCCGCGTGCGGGCCGCCCTTGTTTTTCACCGGTTTTTGTGGTAACCTATATCAAGATAAAATTTTTGTACAGATCGGAGCGATCAGTTTGGATAATATCACACAGCTGCGCCGTTGCAGCCAGGTTGTAATCGCATGGGTGACGAACCCGTATGCATCACGTTCTATTGTTGAGAGTGCCCGCAGGATTGCGGATGAAAATAAAGCAGAGTTAATGATTATCAGTATACAGAATCCAATTAAAGACAATTGGGCTGCCACGATGAAGGATCTTGAGATTCTTGTTGACGCAGCTCATTATGTTGATGCAGAATTGACGGTCATGTATTCTGATAATAAAATGGAAGCTGCTTTTAAAGCGATGACTTCGGTTAAGCCGATTGCGATGGTAATGGGTATTCCCGGTACTACAGGTAAAAATGAGTTTGTGGACCTGCTTTTGAATTATGACATAAACGTCAGTGTTTATACGGTGGATTCGCACGGAAATGCGCTTAAGCATGCTTAAAAAGGAGCATATTACAAGATGAGTTACATAACAATTGCATTTGAGGGTATTGATGGCAGTGGCAAGGGTGTTCA
This sequence comes from Clostridia bacterium, assembly GCA_045546695.1. Taxonomy (GTDB): domain Bacteria; phylum Bacillota; class Clostridia; order UBA1212; family UBA1255; genus SIG424. Next base: position 3,428 of record JAZQDE010000011.1, read on the forward strand.
GTTTGCCCGCCTTAAGGAAAGATTTGAATCTATGGGCCTGAAGGTCGGCACTATGGATTTTCCAAAATATGATTCTTTTTTTGGAAACGAGATTGGCATTTATCTGGCAGGAAAAGGTAAAGCTACAGCCGCTACGGTCGATCCTAAGTCGATGGTTCTGTGGTACGCGATGGACCGCGTGATGGCCTATCGTGACTTCCCTCCGCCGGAGGATTGTGACGTGGTGCTTCTTAACAGGTCTACGCTTGCCAACGCCGCTTATCAGGGCACGCGCGTTTCTGACGACGAGCGCCGGGAATTTCTTATGTGGATTTTTGATCTTGAATTCAGTGAGCTTCGCATCCCCCGCCCCGATTTGTTCTTTTTATTTGATATTCCGATTGAAACTTCTACAAATAACGTCGCAAAGAAAGGCCACCGCGATTATGTCGGTGACAGTGCCGATGTTTATGAAAAGGATCTTGCGTATCTCGATTCTGTGCGCCGTTCTTATCTCGCCTGCGCCGACATTATGGAAAATATTGTAAAAATCGACTGTACTGACGGCACAATAAACATGCGCAGTAAAGACGACATCCATAATCAGGTGTTTGATATTATCTGTGAAAAGTTCCCCCAGGTTTGTAGGGGCTGATATTAGTTTGCAGCAATAATCTCATCTACAATCCTGTGCATTTCAGGCAACTTGGCCTCCATGTCGGCAACGAGCTTCAGCTGCGTGCGGGCACGGTCGAGATTATGTTCAGGATAATGAATTCCAAAATAAACGTCTCCGGCAAGATAATCACCCAAAAATCTCATACCGCACTCAAGAGTGAGCAAAATGCAAGATTCAGGAATAAGCTTAATCTCAGTCGGAGTAAGCACCTTCGCCATGCGGCTCAGATAACCACGCGCATAAGCCTCAAAATAATCAAGCTTCATCCATACCCTGGAAAGGTCTTTCTCGTCCTCGGCAGCAGAACTGGCAGCGAATCTGATACTGTCACCAAAGTCATAAAGTGCACTGCCGGGCATAACCGTATCAAGGTCAATAAAGCAAAGAATATCGTCGGTTTTGCTGTCCATCAGAATATTGTTCAGCTTTGTATCATTATGCGTAACACGTACAGGTACAGTGCCCTTCAGAATTTCATTAACAATAATACCGCAAAAATCCTTGCGGGCTTTCACAAAATCAATCTCGGCAGTAACAGAAGAAGCCCTGCCGGCAGCATTTTCACAGGCAGCCTTTTCAAAATCAGAATAACGAGAAACAGTATTGTGAAAATTGGCAATCGTTTCATTAAGAGTATCGGCAGGATAATCAGCAAGGATCTGCTGGAACTCACCAAGAGCTTTGCCCGCCTTATACATAAGATCGGGGCCGGAAGCAACGTCGTAAGAAACACTGTTTTCAATATAGTTGTACGCACGCCAGCAGCCGCCCTCATCATCGAAATGGTAAATTTTACCATCGCGGGCAGGAACAATAGACAAAGTACAACGATACGCGTCAGTACCCTTTTCACGGGCGACCTTGCGGATATGGCCGGTAACGCCCCTGACGTTCTCCATCAGGCCGACGGGATCCTTGAAAATGCCGGTATTGATTCTCTGGAGAATATACCTTACCGGCTTGCCATCCGAAACATTTGACACTATGTATGTCTCGTTGATGTGGCCACGCAGCAAAATATCATTAGAAACATTCGTGCCGGCAAAATCAAACGCCTCAACGAGAGCTGACAAATCCCTCTTATTTTCCATATTTTACTTCTCCTCCGAAGGAATATACTGGGTAAGCTTAATCTTGAAGTTGCCATTAAGCACGCGAAGCTCATCCAGGAAAGCCTTGACATCAAGGTCAGAAGATACCTTTATATGGTAAGTAAGTTCAGTCAGCGTACCACCACCGGTGATTCTCACGCCGTCAAGAGAATAAGCAGAAACAAACTTTTTAAGTGTATCGTCGAGAAGTCCGTCGTAATTGATGCTCTCAGGAACTGCAATCACGAGCGTCTTTTTAACAGTAACACTCTTGCGTGTGCCCATTGCGGTGAAAATAATCATAAACGCACATGTAATCAGCACGAAAAGAAGCGCCGGAATGTAAAGGCCGGTACCTGTAATAAAGCCGGTGCCCATGCCGAAGAAAATGAAAGCGATGTTGCGCGGCTTAATGATAGCACTTCGGTAGCGGATAATAGAAAGCGCGCCGGCAAGGCTGAACGCCCTTGCGATGTTTGTGCCAATAACTGACAGCAAAAGTGCAACGACAACCGGAATGATAATCAGGGTAAGACCCAGCTCCCTATCAAAAGCAAACTCGTTCGTTGTAACCTTGTAGGTCAGGTAAATAATAATACCTAAAATAAAAGCAACAATAATAGCAATAACCATATTGATAACGTTTGAAAAACTGTTGATCGCCATAATGTTATCAAGCATAGCCAAAATCTTATCAAGCATCTGTTTTCTCTCCTGTATGACTAAATTTTATATATTCGCCGTAAAGCGTTTCATCCTTATCCATAAGCATCTTCACATAGTGTGAACAATACTTTGAAAACGTCTGGTTACGATAACCATATTTTGACACAATTTTCACAAGCCACAAAGGCATTTTCTTGCCCGTCTTGAGCTCAAGCACCGCAACGTGCGGAGGATTCACCTCGTCGCCATAACTACCGTGCGCCAGGTCAAGGTCCATCCACCTCGTTCTGATATTAAAATCGAACGTGATTCGCATCTCGGGTGACGTCTTGTCATATAGCGCAACGCGCTCGTAGCTGACAACGTTCTTGGGCCTGAGCTTCTTTGTCAGAATCGTGTACTGAAGCTCCTTTAAAATCTGAGTATTTGACGCGTGAAAAGAATTAAGCCATGCCTGATTCTCTTCTGTGAAAATATAATTCTTGTCACAACCGCGGTCAATCTGTTTGCCGGTCTCTGCCAGAAACTGCATCGCCTCATCAAGCGGCAGTGCAGCACGTCGCTTGATTACAAGACCATTATACTTGGATTTGAGCTCAAAAAAAGACTTTTCTGTGTTTGTTCCGTAAATTCTCAGACGAACTTTTTGCCTGTAATCGACACCATTCATCGTCTCTGCAAAACAATCCAGCTCTTCATTTTCAAGATAAATACTGCTGATAGTATAGCAACCATTTTCATCTGCATACTTATCAAAAGAAACGTACGGCGCAAGATCCTTCATCATCTGCTCCATTACGTCAAAAGAAACAGCATATTTGAACTCGTATCTACTGAAATTTTCAATAACCGCCATACTTTTCACCACCTTCTATTAAACGAATCCGACTTGTATCTCAACGCTTAATTTTAGCCCGAAACACGAGTTATGTCAATTCATATTTGCACGCAAGGCGAACAGCTTCGGCAATGCTGACAGAGCTTGCCAAATTTTTCCATGCAATATCAAAAGCTGTGCCGTGGTCGACAGACGTGCGCAAAAAAGGCAGGCCGTGCGTTATAGAAATAGTCTTTTCAAAATCGAGCGTTTTGGCAGCGATGTGACCCTGATCATGATATAAAGACAGCACGCAGCTGTATCTTCCATTATGTGCCAGGTGAAAAACAGAGTCCGCCGGCACCGGGCCGCACACATGCGCCCCAGGAAACTTTTGTGCAAGAATCCCGGACGCCTCTGAAACGGCAGGTTCAATCACTCTACCCTCTTCATCTCCGAACAGGCCGTGTTCGCCATTGTGGGGATTGAGGCCGGCAACAGCCATCGTGCCTTCTCCAAGGCCGATGCGCCTGAGAGCCTCGGTGCATCTTAAAATATAATCGACAATGCGTTCTTTTGTCAGGGCCTTGATAGAGCAGGCAAGACTCAGGTGCCTCGTGACGAAAAAGATGCGCAGGCCGTCGGTCTCAAACATTGTGAGCGGATCGTCAGTATTTGTCAGTCCTGCATAGATTTCAGTGTGACCAATATATGGCACGCCCGCAGCCTTCAAAGACTCCTTGTTTATGGGAGCTGTTGCGACGGCGCTACACGTGCCGTCCATACAAAGTTCAACAGATTTTTTAATATATTCAAAAGCTGCCCTGCCACATTTTGCCTGCACAACGCCCGGCTCGACATTGCCAAGATTCGTCTCAACGTGACAGATATATTTACCATATTTTTCCTCAAATTCATCAATACCGCAGAGGGCGGCCGCTTTTTCGAGTACATTTTTGTCGCCAATTATTACCGGGAAACACTGCTCAAAGTCGAAGTCGCCGCCGAGCATTTTCACGATAATTTCCGGGCCGATTCCGGCCGGATCACCCATTGTAACTGCAATTTTTTTCATAAAACCCCCAGAATTATGCGTTTTTGTTGCGGCGCAATCTTATAGTGTTGATTAAGAGTGCAATCAGGAATCCGGCCGCAAATCCGCCGAAATGTCCGTAGTTGTCGATGCCTGTCTGTGTAAGTCCGTAGAACAGATTATATAAGACCATAAATGCCAGAATCAGGTAGTTGCCTGCCTGCCTGAAGCTCTTTGCGTGTTTTCCGAAAAACATTCTGTATATCAATACGCCGCCGAGTCCCATTATCGCGCCCGATGCGCCAAGCGAAAAGCTGTTTGTCATAAAAAGGAAAGACAGGAAGCTTCCGAAGAGGCCCGAGAGTATATAAATTATCATAAATTCGAGGTCGGTGTAATACCGCCTGACGACAAATCCAAGGTACAGCAGCGAAATCATATTGCCCGCAAGATGACCGATATCTGCATGCAGAAACATCGCTGTGAAAAGTCGCCATACGTCGCCGTCTAGTATCAGTGTGCTGTTCTGGATGCCGTGATATCGAAACGGCTTGTAACCAAATTTTGTTTCTAAAATAAGGTCGAGTATAAAAATCGCGACGTTTATTACGATAAGGACAATCACAGGATTGATTGGATTTTTGTGTCTCACCGGGCGAAGCTGCTCATATACAGTGCGCCTTTGCTGTCTTTTGCCTTCCAGAATCTGGCTACGCGTGTAGTAATCCATGCCCACAAACTGTTTAGATTCTTCCAGCGCCTGCCTTATATTTTTGTCAGGCTTTCTGCCTGAAACTGTTACGTATATACCGGGCTGCATGTCGTATATAATCAAATCGACAAGCATACCATTTTTATCCATTTCTTCCTGAACCTGCCTGAATACCGGCGCAAGATATGGTGAAAAGTCTGCGTAATTTTCAAAAACGTAAATAATACTCATCATAACAGAATGTCTCGCACCGTCCTTATGAGCTATGTTTTTTACGCGTAAAAGTGAATTGTTTATGTTATTTATTACCTGCTCTTGCGTGCTGCCGTTTGAAACAACACACATTACCATAACATACGAAGAGGCGCCGAGGTCTCTTTTTACAAGACCACCGCCGCCGGGTGCAGGTGAAAAACCTGAATCATGTATTAATGTAAATGCAAGGCAATCAGCAAAACTCTTGCTATTAGCCCCTTCTGACATATCCGCCGCCTCGCTTATTCTCATTCTGGCGCTTCATATCAATGAGGCGCTCGTCACTTTCCTTGATATAGCGAGCAAGTTTATCCTCAAATGCTGTAGCAGTGTCTGATGTAAGGTCATCATAAAGCGGTGGAGGTTCTGAGAAAAGAAGATTCGGATCAGAGCGCTGAGCCTTTACCTTTTCCTGGCGATTCTGCCTTTTTTGCTTCTGTTCTCTGATAACATTGTCCTTCTGCTCTTTTGTAAGATCCTTTACCTGAGGCTCCTGAGCTTCACCTTTTTCGATGAGAATGTCGTCTGCCTTTTTGATGGACAAACGTTTTTTGCCATCATGCTCTGTAGCAAGGGCAATAACCTTAACAGTCTGACCGACATAAAGGAAATCCTTGATGTCTTTTACAAAATTCTTGGAAATTTCTGAAATATGAACTAATCCTGAAGAGCCGTCCTCTAACTGGACGAACGCACCGAAATTCATGAGTGCGCAAACTTTACCTGTCAATATGATGTCAACGTCCGACATAAAAAAATAAATTCCATCCCTTCAAATGCTTTGACAATTTAGTCTTCTGACTTGATATATACTGTCTCGTTGTCCTTTACAAGGCCCAATATTTCCCTGGCTTTGCGTTCGACATACTCGTCAGTACCTATCATCTGCTGTTCTTCTTCAAGAGATTCGAGCTCCTGCTCCGCGTCAGAAATTTTCGACTGCAGTTCGGCATTCTTGTCGATATTACGGTTCAACACACTCTGCTGAGAAAACAGCAAAGCCAGAAGTCCGATAAGAACTATCAAGAACAATAAATTCTGCAAATTAAAAATTCTGCGCATATTAATCACTCGCTTTATCTTTAGTAATGGTCTGTGTAATTATATCCTTTATTTTTCAATTCGTAAAGTATTTTTTTAACAAAATGTAAACTTATCGGCCGCGGGGCGGCTCGGGGGTTGGGCTTTGGCCGAGGGGGGTG
>JAZQDE010000012.1:0-92308 GCA_045546695.1 Clostridia bacterium
AAACAATGATTTTCACGATTTCCAATGCTAAAAACAACGTTTTTTCTAATATCTCCGCATTAAATTAGAAAAACATCAGCCCTGATTATCAAGAGCTAATGTTTCAACTTTTCCGGGACATTTTCGCTAATGGTTGACAGCATTAATCCCAGCGAATGTGGAGTGTTGGTATAGCTGCAGGCGTGTACGGGATAAAAAAATGGTCTCGGTTTGTTAATCCGAGGTACTTTTAACAAACCGACTGCTTATATCCTTCCAAAAAAGCTCCTCCACGACAAAAAAACACCCACAGCCATAAGACTGTGGGTAATAATCAATCAGCGCCGGCGAGAACTCAAACTCAAGCCGCGCCGCCCGCACCGGAAGCGCCGGCTGGAACTCAAACTCAAGCCGCGCCGCCTGCACCGGAAGCGCCACCTGCGCCACCTGCACCACCTGCGCCGGCATCCTTATCTACGATGCCCTGCAGGCTTGATGCAAGACCTGCGATGCCTTGAATTTCGCTGGGGATAATAATCTTTGTAGCCTTGCCGTCAGCAGCTTTCTCAAAAGCTTCGAGCTTCTTCATAACAAGATAGCCGTCGCTCGGGTTTGCAGCATTGATCATGCTGATACCTTCCGCAATAGCTCTCTGAACAGCTAAGATAGCCTCAGCCTCACCCTCAGCTTCGCGGATTTTCTGTTCGCGTACAGCTTCAGCACGGAGAATAGCAGACTGCTTCTCAGCTTCAGCAGCAAGAATCATACTCTCTTTATTACCCTCGGCAACGAGAATCTTACTTGCCTTCTCACCTTCAGCACGAAGAATAGCTTCTCTTCTCTGACGCTCTGCCTTCATCTGTTTCTCCATGGCATCCTGAATCTCAGCCGGAGGAATAATATTCTTAAGCTCAACACGGTTAACCTTGATGCCCCATGGGTCTGTAGCTTCATCAAGAATCGTTCTGATTTTGGCATTGATAGTGTCACGTGATGTCAGCGTATGGTCAAGCTCGAGTTCACCAATGATGTTACGCAATGTAGTAGCTGTAAGATTTTCAATAGCCTGCATAGGAAGTTCAACACCATAAGCATAGAGCTTGGGGTCGGTAATCTGGAAGAAAACAACAGTATCAATCTGCATTGTAACGTTATCCTTAGTGATAACCGGCTGAGGTCTGAAGTCAACAACCTGCTCTTTCAGAGAAACAATCTTCGAAACCTTCTCAAATAAAGGCTTCTTGAAGTGGAAACCTGTCTGCCACGTCTCGCTGTACACACCAAGGCGCTCAATAACGTAAGCCTTTGACTGCGGAACAATCTTGATGTTCGCGGCAATAATGATAAGAATCAAAAGAACAACACCTGCAATAATATACGGTAACATTTTAATTATCCTCCTTTATAGAAACAATAAATTTAACACCTTCAATTTTTTCAACAGTGACAATAGTATCAACCTTTATAACCTCTGCATTCTGAGCTTTTGCCGACCAGATATCACCTTTTACCTTTACCTTGCCGACGCCCTGAATGTTGTTGATCTCCTCAATAACAACTGCCTGCTGGCCGATAAATCTGTCAGCATTCGTAGGCTGAACACGGCCTGCAAGAAACTTCTTTGCCGCCTTGCGGGTAAGAGCAATCGCAATCGCTGACACAACCGCAAAAACAACAATCTGGAGCCAGAGCATATCAGGCACAATCAGATATACGATAAAAGCTATAAGACTACCAAGTGAAAACCATATTGTTGTAAGCTGTGGAGTGATAGCCTCTGCGAGCAAACACACAACAAAAACAGCAACCCATATAATCCACCACATGATATCCCACCTCCGTATGTTTCATTTAAAAATAGTATACAAGTAAAATGTAAAATAATCAATAAAATTTGTACAGACTTTGCAAAGATTCCGCGTCCATCTGAGGCGTGTCTTCCAGCAAAAAAGGAATCCCCATGTACTTGTATTTTTCGAGGCACAACTTCTTAAAAGGAAGTAATTCCAGCTTCGTAATGCATGAAAAATCTCTAAGCAAACCTGAAAGTCTTATTATATCTTCTTTATTATCATTTATTCCCGGCACAACCACGTGGCGTATCCAGGTATCTTTTTTCATCGTTTCAAGGACACGTAAAAAATCAAGTGCAGAATCCAGGGTGCCACCACCTGTATATCTTACGTAATCTTCAAAGGTAGTCATCTTGATATCAAGCAAAACCAGGTCGGTAAGCTCCAGTAAAGAATCAACTGACGAGTCGTAAACACAGCCGCTCGTATCAAGTGCAACGTGCAGGCCCTCTCCCTTAAGAATCTCTGCGACCTCGCGTAAAAAAGCTGCCTGCAGACATGGCTCGCCGCCTGAAAAAGTAACGCCGCCGTTTTTAATATATGGCTTGAAGCGCAAAATCCTGCCGGCAAGTTCACCGGCGGACATCTTTTCACCGGCCATAGGATTCCATGTATCCGGATTATGGCAATAAATGCATCTTAAAGGGCAACCACTCATAAAGACCACGGTGCGCACGCCCGGGCCGTCAACAGTACCCATAGATTGTATGCTGTGAACGTAGCCTTCCATAAAGCCCATAAAATCCATAAATTGCAAAAATCACATATTCTCGTGGAACGTACGGCTGATAACTTCCTTTTGCTGTTCCTTTGACAATTTATGGAAATTGACAGCGTAGCCCGACACGCGGATAGTAAGATTCGGATATAATTCGGGATTCTCCATAGCGTCAACCAGCTTCTGTCTGTCCAATACGTTTACGTTGATATGGTGCGAATTCTGAACAAAATACCCTCCAAGAATCGTAACTAAGTTTGTAATCCTCTCATCTTCTGTCTTGCCCAGAGCGTCCGGAACAATAGAAAATGTATTTGAAATACCATCACGGCATGAATCATACGAAAGCTTCGCAACTGAATTCAAAGACGCAAGAGCGCCGCATTTTTCACGGTTATGCATCGGATTTGCGCCCGGAGCAAAAGGCTCGCCTGCTTTTCTGCCGTCCGGAGTAGAACCAGTCTTTTTACCATATACGACATTGCTTGTGATTGTAAGTACTGATAAAGTATGCTTTGCACCGCGATAAGCAGGATTCTTCCTGAGCTCTGTGATAAATCTGTCCAGAAGCTCTTTTGCGATTGAGTCTACACGGTCATCGTCATTACCAAAAGTTGGATACTCGCCTTCAATATTAAAGTCACAAATCAGGCCATTTTCACCAAAAACAGGTGTAACCTTTGCATATTTTATGGCAGATAAGCTGTCAGCGATAACAGACAAGCCTGCGACACCGAATGCCATTACTCTCTCTACGTCCGTGTCGTGAAGCGCAAGCTGAGTCTTTTCATACGCGTATTTGTCATGCATAAAGTGAATAACGTTCATCGTATCAACGTATTGAGCTGCGAGCCATGACATATAGTAATCGAGCCTTGCACGCACCTGCTTGTAGTCAAGCACACCTTCGGCTAAAGGCGCCATTTCGGGACCGATCTGAATGTTGTAACGCTCTTCTTTGCCGCCGTTAAGAGCCATAAGAAGCGTCTTGGGGAGATTGCATCTTGCACCGAAATACTGCATCTGTTTGCCGATTTTCATAGCACTTACGCAGCATGCAATAGCATAGTCATCGCCATAAACAGGACGCATAAGGTCATCATTTTCATATTGAATAGAGTCAGTCTCTATAGAAACGCGCGCGCAGTAACGCTTGAAGCTCTCAGGAAGCGCGTCTGACCATAATACGGTAAGATTCGGCTCGGGGGCTGAACCAAGATTATACAAAGTATGTAAAAAACGATATGCTGTCTTTGTAACAAGTGTCCTGCCATCTTCTCCCATACCGCCGACAGCTTCTGTAATCCACACAGGGTCGCCGCCGAACAGCTCGTTGTACTCAGGAGTACGAAGGTGCCTTATCATACGAAGCTTCATAACAAGCTGGTCGATAAGCTCCTGCGCACCGGATTCGTCGAGAATGCCACGCCTGATATCTCTTTCAAGATAAATATCAATAAAAGTACCTACCCTGCCAAGAGACATAGCAGCGCCGTTTTGCTCCTTATTGGCAGCCAGATAGCCAAAATAAAGCCACTGAACAGCCTCTTTTGCATCAGATGCCGGCTTTGAAATATCAATCTCATACAAAGCAGCCATTTCTTTTAACTTTTCAAGGAAAGAAATCTGCTTATAAAGCTCCTCGGACAGACGGATATTCTCCTCCGTCATGTGTTTCTGGCCAAGCTCCTTCTTGTCTTGCTTCTTCTGCTCTATAAGATAGTCAATACCATACAAAGCAACTCTGCGGTAGTCGCCGATTATGCGGCCTCTTCCATAGGCATCGGGAAGCCCTGTTAGAATACCGGTGTGGCGCATCGCTCTCATTGCATCTGTGTACACTCTGAAAACGCCGTCGTTGTGAGTCGTTTTGTAATAGAATTCTCTCTCTATATTTTCGGAAAGCTCATATCCGTACGCATTGCAGGCGCTGCGTGCCATCCTGATACCGCCAAAAGGATTGACACCTCGCTCTAAAGGCGCGCCTGTCTGCAAACCGACAATAAGCTCGTCATCTTTCTTAAGATATGCTGCCGGGTAGTTCGTCAGCGATGATACAGTACGCGTATCAACGGAAATAACGCCACCTGCAGCCTTTTCTTCTGCGAGCTTGATATCCAAAGCCGCCTTGAGTCTGCAAGTCCTGTCTGACGGCGTTGCAAGGAAACTCTCGTCTCCGATGTAAGGTGTATAATTTTTCTGTACGAACTCTCTTACGTCAATGGTGTCGCACCATTTACCCGCAATAAAACCTTCCCATTGTGAAAAATTATTAGTCGTCATAGCAAAAACCTCCGTTTTAACACAATATACGCTCTGTTTTGTATATAAATAAAGGGCAGCTTTGCTCTTTATTCCAAACAAAACTGCCCAGACGGTCGGCTTGAAACGCTCCGGCTCCCCGTAGGTTCTCCTACTTTTCCGTCAGTAACCGGGCACTTTATGGGTCAATTATATAACACGGACGGGCAAAAAAGCAATACTGTTTTCAGCTATTTTTTACTCATCTCTTTAAGGTTCTCTTCGCATGTTTTTTCGATTGCTTCTTCGTACCCTACCAGCGCTGAAAAGGGCGCGAACTGCGCCGCCCTGTCATGCATGGACATGTGAGCGCGTTTCGTCGAAACGTGATGCGGCATGTCTATTATATCGTCATACGACCTGTTTTTACTGAGCGCATCTTTATAATTCTGCGTCATGCCTTATGTCCTCCTATCTGGGAATTTCTGTCTTTTGCTGTGGCGCCTTCTTCAAGATTCATGCCTCGCAAAACGACATTTTTACCGTATTTATGCTTAAGACCGATAATCGCCTTCTGCATATTCTTTTCACGTCGGGCAGCCTCTTTCTCGCGGGCAAGACGCTTTTCTTGCTCGTCGGTATCGGTGAAAAGATCGTATCTTGTGCATTTCGCATCGTCCACAGCCTTGAATTCGGATATAACGTTGTTTGCGCACACAGTAAGGCGTCTTACAAGCAGATTTTTATCGATAATGCGCTCGTAAAGCTGCTTTGTCGCGCCGATAATCGCTTTTGCCGAGGACGTGTGTTTTGAAAGATTTATCGTTCCGTGAGCATGTTTTGGTACACGGCGGCCGTAGCCGTCTGTGACAATCTCGCCTTTGTAATTTGCCGCAATCTCAGGGTCGGTCAGATTTTCAATGTCGTAGCCGACTGTAATCACAAGCTGATTCGTAACGGCAGCCTTTTCAACGAGATCATAAGCAAGCAAATCTGCCATTTCACGGATAACGAGGCCGGCTTTTTCGGCTGTATACGGGCAGTGCAGAACCTGGCCGGAGCTTAAGCTGTTCGTCTGCGGACGGTAGGCTCTTATCTCTTTTATGGTGCACGGCTCCCAGCCCCACGCGTGGTCGATGAGCAGCTCGGCATTGATGCCAAAGAGTTTATAAAGCAGGTCTTCGTTGTAATAATCTGTATCTTTGCCGATTGATGCCCTGGCGACGTCTCCCATCGTGTACATACCATGTGCTTCCAGCTTGCGGGCGTAACCCTTGCCGATGCGCCAGAAGTCGGTAAGAGGTCTGTGATTCCAGAGAATCCGGCGGTAAGACATTTCGTCGAGTTGCGCGATACGCGCGCCGTTTTCATCAGGTTCGGCATGTTTTGCAGTGATATCGAGCGCAATTTTGCAAAGATAAAGGTTCGTGCCGATGCCGGCAGTAGCTGTAATACCTGTATTTTCAACAACATCGCGAAGCACCATGCAAGTAAACTCGTGCGCCGTCATTTTGTACGTCGCAAGGTAGTCCGTCACGTCCATAAAAACCTCGTCAATCGAGTAAACGTGTATGTCCTCTGCCGCGATATATTTCAGGTAAATATTGTAAATCCGCGTGCTGTATTCAATGTAATATGCCATGCGAGGCGGTGCGATTATATAATCAAGTTCAAGACCTTTGTCTTTGTCTAAGTCAATTGCGCTATATGATTTGCCGGTGAAAACCCTGTCGGGGATGCCTGAAAGGCGCTGAGCGTTTATTTCTTTGACCTTTTGTTCTACCTCAAAAAGGCGCGGTCTGCCCGGCACTCCCCTTGCCTTGAGAGCCGGCGTAACTGCGAGGCATATTGTCTTTTGTGTTCTGGAAGAATCTGCCACAACAAGATTCGTCGTGAGCGGGTCTAAGCCTCTTTCGATACACTCGACAGAGGCGTAAAAAGACTTAAGGTCAATCGCGACGTATGTTCTTAAATTTTCAGTTTTTGGGGATTCTCCTGAAAATGACATATAAACTCCTTATATTTCTATTACATATTCTGCAAAAGACAGCTTGCGTGCGCTGCATTTTGCGACTTTGTCTGCAACACGCAGTGTTGCTTTTTCACGATTAATCTGAGTGTCACAAAGACGATTCATAGACAAAAGGCTGTCGGCAATCAGACAATTACCGGTTATTTCTTTGTCAGATACCGGAAAAACAGATAGGTCAAGTTGCAACTCGTAATCCTCCTCTGAGCGGTTAAGAACGTTCAGAACAAGTGCATTTCCTGTCTCATTCATCGACAGCTGGACCTGCAGAGGGTCGCTGCGAACAGGATGATAATCCTCTATAACAAGCGTCCTGTGCGCCTGCGTCTTTGCAAACATATGCATTATCATACCTGCAGCCGTAGGAAACGCACCCTCTTTTGGCGTTTCAATCACAGACTGGCTGTGCGTGTTTGCCAGATTATTGAAGTTTATAAAGTCAATGTCCTCTCCGTAGCGCTGCCACATCATCATTGTAGACGCTGCGTCAAGGGCGTATGACCATTTGCTGAACATAAAACACTTACCGTATTTCATTTCTGAGCGCGGCACCATATTGTAGATATCAGCGCCATTTAATGGCAGCCACTCGGTATTACAATATTTTATATCAGTTCCGTGCTTTTCGTTGAAATCATGGATAGCTTCAAGTTTGCGTATCAGATCTTTTTCTTCAAAACCTCTGTCCGCCAGGAAATCTATGTCCATGCCGGCGATATCTAGCATTTTCCTGATACCTTCGATGTTCGAACAATAAGAAATCATGCCAATCTTTATAGTAGGGTCTGCTTTTTTCATCGTGCGCGAATAAAGCACACACGCTTCGGCATATTCCTCTTCCCTGAACCAGCGGTGCATCTCATTGTCCATTTCCCAATATTTTACATTATATGGCTCTTTGCGGCCGCCTGCGATACGAGCCCTGCCACCTTCTGTATTTTCATCGCCGTTACAATATTCAACCCACGCAGCAGCCTCCTTCGCGCCTTTTTCAAGGTCAGAAAATTGTTTCAGATCCCTGCCGTGAAGTGCCCCGGGTATCGTCCTGTCGTCAGGATCGCGGTCAAGGTACTGCGGCGGAACGTAATCGTAAAAACGCTTAAATGGGTGGTGCATATTTACGCAAATCATCGATTCTGCCCCGATTGCTTCCACAAAAGTAGCAAGTTCATCTGTTCCGATGTCGTTATATTGATAGCCGCCCCAGAAGTACGAGTATGACGGCGGGCGATGCTCACCTACTCCGTCGCGCCAATCGTAAAAAGAAGCAAAGCAGCCTCCCGGCCAGCGTACCACGGCAGGCGCAACATACCGTGCTGCCTCCACCGCGCTCTTCTTAAAGCCTCTTACGGCGTCTTCCGGTGTCAATGAAAAGTCATCGCAAATAACTTGCGTGTGAGGCTCAATCAGAAGTGCAAACGTGTATCTGCCCTCCTCAGGCACAGCGAACTTCGCTGATACATGAGTATACGTTTCTTTAATCTCCACAGGCGAGCTGACAGCGACAGGCTCTTTTACCGTACCTTCGCGGTACAAGGCTATTTTTACGCACTTTTCACCTGATAATAATTTGACTTTTCCTGTAAAAATATACGATGTGTCTGTAAAACAATATTTTCCATCCTGTGCCAGACCGCCGGGCATATCGCTGTTGTTAATAACTTCCATCGCATATTCGCCATGACAGCCGCCCGCAACGTTTTTTATGCACACGTCGGCAAGCGGAGATTTTTCAATGATGAAAGTCGAATCGTCCTCAATCGGTTGTTTGCCGCCAACCCCGGGAAAAGCGAACCAAGCATTATGTTCATAAGAAGAATGATACCAGTCAAAAACACTCCAGTCAGTTTCGTAGCGCGACGAGAAATCATTTTCATCTTCGAGCAGGTCATACCAGAGTTTATTTATGAGTCGGTATGGATAAAAAGGTTCAAAACTCCTGTTGAAAAACATTTCAGCCGCCATGCCCTCGACCTGCAGTCCATAGCCGAGTTCAATGAAATTAGATGCCAGTTTTTTACTTATTGGCGTAGAGTGATACGTGTTTGTAGCCTTCAATTTCATCATCAAACCTCATTTGACAAATTTATTTTATAGTAGTATTTTATCATATGAGAGTAGGATAGAAAACAGCAGATATCCTATTTTTTACTTTTTTACATTGATCGGAGAAAAAAATGTCAAATTCATTAAAGAACATCACGCTTCCTGTTTATAGCAAGGGAGAAGAGCTTTGCAATACAATATCGCATGCATTTGGTATTATTTTAGGCATTGTCGTGCTTATTCTGAGCGTGTCGAGCTCAGTCACCCACAAAGATACTCTTACTACCATTTCCTGTATTATATACGGAATTACTATGATTATTCTGTACTCCATGTCGACGATTTATCACGGCATGAGCCTGAAACACGAGAGCGCAAAGAAAGTTTTCCGCGTGCTTGACCATTGTACGATTTATCTTCTTATTGCCGGCACTTACACACCGATTGCGATTGGCGGCATCAGAGAAGAGAGCGTTACGCTGGGTTGGTCCGTCGTCGGAATTCAATGGTTTTTGTGTCTGCTTTGCCTGACACTTACTGCCATCGACCTTAAAAAATATAATATTTTTTCGTTGATTTGTTACGTAATAATGGGCTGGCTTCTTGTATTTTTCTGGAATCCGACCGTGCGTGCGTTTACAAAAGAAGGCTTCGTTTTCTGCCTGTCAGGCGGCATAATGTATACAATCGGCGCGGTGCTGTACGCTATCGGTAAAAAGAAAAAGTACGTACATAGTGTTTTTCACCTGTTCGTACTTGCGGGTAGCCTGCTCCAGTTTTTAGGAATTTATTTATATATATTGAAATGACGCCGGCGCTTTACACGCCTGTGTTGTCAAAACTTGGTATAAAGCTTTTCACAGATGCCTTCCCCTCCTGGACGAAGGCATTTTCTATGCCAATTTCTTCCGCAAAGTCGACAACGCGGTTGTATTCTTTGGTGAAAAGCCGGCGGTTGAGTTCGGGAAATTCGTCGAATTGACGCATGGGCGTGTACTGGCTCATTATGCTTATAAAAATGTCGTCGCCATACGTGTCGTGAAGATATTTTATAATCTTCATCGAGTCGCGGCTTGAGCCCGGCAGAATCAGATGACGCACTATCATGCCGCGTTTCATCATGCCATCCGTGTCAAATTCCGGCGTGCCTACCTGTGAAAACATTTCTTCTAAGGCAGCCTTTGCGATGTCAAAGTAGCCGGGTGCTTTTGAATATTTAATGGCAAGAGCATCGTCGTAATACTTAAAATCAGGCATGTATATGTCGATATAACCTTTGAGAAGTCGAAGCGTATCGACACTCTCATATCCCCCGCAATTGTAAATAATTGGAAGCTGCAAGCCTGCTTTGCGGCTAAGGTCGAGGCTTTTGCAAATCTGCTCTGCGTAGTGAGTCGGCGTGACGAGATTGATGTTGTGAGCACCTGCCTCCTGGAGTTCAAGAAAAATCTCACTGAGTCGTTCGATTGATATTTCTTTTCCTGCAAGGCCGCGTGATATTTCTATATTCTGGCAATATACGCACGCGAGGTTGCAACCAGAAAAAAAGACAGTCCCCGAGCCCTTTTCACCTGATATGCATGGCTCTTCCCACATATGCAAAGCGGCGCGTGAAACTTTAAGGGTATCGCCGGAGCGGCAATACCCTTGCTTTATACTTCTGTCTGTATTACATTTTCTGGGACATAAATTACAATTCATAAATCACATCTTATAACGGATTATCACTTATGTATTCGTCCATAATGCGGGCAGCACATTCAACCATCTCCGCACATGGGCGTTTTTTATAATACTGCGAAGTCCTTGCCTCGGGCACGGGGCTGACGTTTGTAGCGTCTTTAAGTCCGAGGAGCTCACGACAAATGATAGAGCCGTTTTCCTCACGGAATCTTCTTGTAAGTTCCTGGATGCGGGCATAGTGGTCAGCTTTTTCCTGTCTGTCGTCAGGATATGCAGGTCCGTACAGGATACCTGCTACCATGCACATGCCGCTGACAGCGCCGCAAACTTCTCTGAGCCTGCCAAGTCCGCCACCAAATGACGATGACAATTTAGATGCCGTAGCAAAGTCAAGTCCTGTCAGGTCGTTGAATGCGCAAAACAGAGCCTGCGCGCAGTTGTATCCATCAAGAAAAAGGTCTTTTGCTTTTTGTGAATGGATACTCATCTGACACCTACTCCCAGTCCTGCCGCAAAACCATCAAACCAGTTGCCATTTATTGACTCTACCTCACCCTTGTCGCATGCAGAAGCAAGCTCAGGATTTATAGGAAGCTTGGCAATAACAGGAAGCGCGTGTTCTTTTGCTATTTCATCAATATGGCTGTCGCCGAAAATCTTATAATCTTTGCCATTATCAGGGCATGTAAAGTAAGACATATTTTCAACGAGACCGTAAATCGGAATATTCATGAGTTCGGCCATTTTCACCGCTTTAGTAACGATCATTGATACGAGCTCCTGTGGTGAAGTAACAACGATAATACCGTCGAGCTCAATTGACTGGAATACTGTAAGCGGCACGTCGCCTGTTCCCGGAGGCATGTCGATAAACATAAAGTCCACATCGCCCCATACAACGTCTGTCCAGAATTGTTTTACTGTGCCTGCGATGACAGGACCTCTCCATACAACAGGGTCTGTGTCGTCTGCAAGGAGCAGGTTTACGGACATAACTTTGATGCCGCCTTTACTCTCAACAGGGAGAATACCGTCGTCGCTGCCCTGAGCCTTTTCAGTAATACCGAATGCCTTGGGAATTGACGGACCTGTAACGTCTGCGTCGAGAATCGCTGTCTTGTAGCCTTTTTTATTCATAGTAGCTGCCAGAAGTGACGTAACCATTGATTTACCTACGCCGCCTTTGCCGCTAACGATACCGATAACTTTTTTTACACTGCTTTTGCTGTTAAGGTCTGCTCTGAATTCATTTTTGTCGCTCTTGCGTGATGAGCAATTTTTTGAGCAGCTTGAACAATCATGTGTGCATCCTTCGCTCATTTAATCTATCTCCTTTTACTTTTTTCGCCACAAATGGCTGTCTTTTTTCTGAAATAAAGACGAAATAATCATCTTTAGTGTATACCATAGCACCACCAAATACAGATGTCAATTTATTCTTGTACCAGTCAAGGCGCTTTGTTACCATCACCATTTTACCACCGACCGCAAGTCTTTTGAAACCCTCTTCTATAAACTTTTTTGCTACTGAAAAGTCTGTATGGTACGGCGGGTTTGACAATATCAATGTGTAATCCCTGTCTTCTATCGCCTTAAGTCCGTCTGACTGCAATATCCTGACAGCGCCTACTCTGTTTAATTCAGCATTCGCTTTTGCCGTTTCTACAGCCAGCGGGTCAATATCGCACATGGTAATATTTTCCGGCTTTGCCTTGAGTGCTGCGAGTATGCCTACCATGCCGTATCCGCATCCTAAGTCAAGTATCTTGTCCTCCGTTGAAAAATCTACACACTCCAACATTGCGAGCGTACCTGCATCTATGTTTCTCGGTGAAAAAAGCTCTGCCTTTGTCTGCAACGTAAGCTGCACATCTTTAATTTTTGCTGTTAATTTATGGAAAGTAAGGCGCATTTTATGCCATACTGCACCGCCATGCTCTGATTCTGATATTCCTTCATCTTCAAAGCCAAAACGTGCGTAATAATGCACAAGATGCTCTTTGCACGTCAGCACTACACCTTCTTTTTTTGCTTTATAGCTGTCGTCTATCATGCGTCTGAGCATTATAGCGGCAAGGCCTCTTCGTCTGTACTCGGGCAGTACATCCACGCCGAATATCATCTGCCATTTTCCGTCAGCTTTGTGAAAAGAAGTATCTGCATACATTTCATCTGTAAGCTCATTTTCATCAGTAGCAGGACCATTTACAAAGCCGATTATGGTGCCATTTTTCACCAGCACCCAGAAGCCTTCCGGGTACGCAGACAGCCTTTGTGTAATCCTTTTTTTGCTTGCTTTTTCTTCCGGCGGGAAACAGATTTCTTCTATTTGCGCCAGCGTGTTTGCGTCTTCTATTGTACCTTTACGTATAAACATGATGTTTCACTTCCAAAAAAATCCACCCCGTGAACGTTCTTTTCACAGGGCGGAGTAATATTAATCATTAATCAGTCATCAATTGCTTTATCAACAGCTTTGTCGTAAATCGCACAAACTTCCTGGGATGGAGCTTTTGTAAGGAGCGTAACTACGACTGCTACGATAGCGCCTGCAACGAAGCCCGGCAGAATCTCGTATACGCCTGTGTCGAATACAACAGGAGCCATAACAGTATCTGTGAAAAGCACGAGCCATAAAATGTCAACAAGTGCGCCGCCTACGATACCTGCAACAGCGCCGGGATAGTTGAAACGTTTCCAGAATAAGGAAAGAATAACAACCGGTCCGAATGATGCACCGAAAAGACCCCATGCGTTTTCAACCATGCTCATGATGTTGCCTGCCCATTCGTTTTTGCCGCCAAGACCGCTGTATGCGATAACAAAGGCGATAACTGCGATGATAAGTACTACAACACGGCCAATCCAGAGTGTCTCTTTGTCTGATGCTTTGTTCTTTCTGATAATCGGCTTGTAAATATCACTTGTGAATGATGATGAAGCAACGAGAAGCTGTGAGTCAGCTGTACTCATTGATGCTGCAACGATAGCAGCAAGAAGGATACCTGCTATAAATGCCGGGAAGATATCGAGAACAATTTTTATAAATACTTTTTGCTGAGCGCCTGCAGGCAGAAGTGTAGCTGCCAGTGACTCGCCGCCTTCGAGCAAATAAGTTCTTCCGAAATATGAGATTAAAATAGCTGCGCCTAATGTAAGTACAACCCATATAATAGCAACTGTTGATGCTTTTTTGATCATGCTTGACTTTTTGATTGACATGAATCTTACGAGAATGTGAGGCATTCCGAAGTAGCCAAAGCCCCATGCAAGACCTGATACAATCTCTCTCCAGTCAGCTGTAAATGGGTTTGTATTGAATGCTGTAACGCCATCTGCAAATGCTTCTGTGTACTGTGGATCAAATGCGCCTGTAGCTTTCATAGCAATCGGTACTGCGAGGAGTGCGCAAAGCATAAGAATGCCCTGAAAGAAGTCTGTCCAGCATACTGCCTTGTAACCGCCGAGGAATGTGTAAAGAAGAATGATAACAGCGAATATTATCATTGCAAGGCTTTCTTTGCCCTCAAGCTGAGGAAGTACTGCTACGAATACTGATGTACCTGCGCTGAAGGCAGATGCTACGTATACTGTGAAGCTTATAAGGAATATAACCGCGCATACAATCTTAAGAACCGGGCTTGATGAAGCAAAGCGGTTTGTAAGATACTGCGGTAATGTAATAGAGTCGTTTGCTGCGTTTGAAAAACGTCTGAGGCGTCTTGCTACGATTATCCAGTTAAGTGCTGTACCAAGTGCCAGACCTACGCCAATCCACATCTGGCCCATACCAAAAGCCAGGATGCTTCCGGGGAATCCCATCAAAAGCCAGCCTGACATGTCAGATGCCTGGGCGCTCATCGCTGTAACCCATGGTCCCATTGATCGTCCGCCTAAGAAGTATTCTTTTTCTCCGCCTGTTTTGGAACGGAGGAAGAAGACAATACCTATAGTCAATACGACTACAAAATATAATACAAAGGCTAATATTTGCATGTTATTTTATCTCTCCAATCACCAAATTTTAAAAATTATATCAAATTTTGTTCGTAATTGCAATATACTCATTGCGTTTCAGAGCCAACGTTGTAAGTCATTTGTGATAATGTCCCACTTGTTGTCGCGCTGGCGTGCTCGTGGTCGTGGGCGTGCTCGATTTTGTGGGCACGGCGGCGGAATCGTTGACGAGCGGGATATGCGGGCGAGATTTTCTAAAAATCACTCTGGCTATTAGAAAAAAACGGATTTTTATGTAATTATCAAGCTGAAAATGAGTTTTTTTCTAATTAAACTGTGCTACATTAGAAAAAACAATGATTTTCACGATTTCCAATGCTATAAACAACGTTTTTTCTAATATCTCCGCATTAAATTAGAAAAACATCAGCCCTGATTATCAAGAGCTAATGTTTCAACTTTTCCGGGACATTTTCGCTAATGGTTGACACACAAAAATACCAACACCGCCAGCACTGTCGCCGGTCCCAGAGGCATACTTTTTACTCTCTTTTTCACAACAAACAGCCCACCGAAAATAACTAAACCTATTATACAGGCAATTAAAATACACATAAGCGTATCCCTGAAGCCCATAAACATAGAAATAACGGTGAAAAGCTTGATGTCGCCCCCACCCAGGCGTCCTTTTTGCAAAACGGATACCAGAAGTAAAAAAAGACAAATCAGCACGCTGCCGCCAAGAAACACAAGCCCGGTAAGCAACCCACGCAGATATATTTCAGCCATAATAAATACAGACGCCGACACAGCCCCCGAGACAATAAGAGTATCCGGAATAATCCCTTTTTTCAGATCAACAACACCACATATATACACTATTGTAAAAAGCACCGCCCTTTTCACGACGAATACCAAATTCTGGAAACAAAAAACCGGCCCTTCAATATGGCCGGTAATCAGTCTCAATATCAACAAAGCGAACAATATTACGTAAATAAATATCGCTGCACATAAAAATAAGTTTATTTTGTTTTTAATCTTATATCATCTCCTGTAAATCTGTAAATATCATACGTGCCCAAGAGTCGTGAAGATATACGTTCATCGTAAGTATCTCGTATGTTTTTGGGTGTCAGATTCGTTGTTATAATATTCTTGCGGCCTGCCTGCGCGCGCGTATTCAATATATCTATGAACTCAGAATATCTGGCACTTGTCATTTTTTCACTGCCAAGATCGTCGATAATCAGCAAATCACAGCCGTATATCATATCCTTAAGATCGTGCATGTCTTCTTTTTCATCATTATCATATACTGCAAACGGCTTGAAAAGGCTACCGGCGGGCATAAATAACACCTCTTTGCCGCTGTCAAGCAAGCTCGCCATAACACAATTTGCCATAAACGTCTTGCCTGTTCCCGTGCGGCCGGAGAAGATCATATTGTCAGTATCGGGATTGTCAAAATTTTCCACAAAAGACTTAACCTTGCCCAGAACTTTTTCCATATGAGCCCTCGGCGACACGCTTATGCCAAAGCGCGCCTCGTCAACCTCCTGCGAATAATAATCGCTACGGAAAGTCTCAAACGTGTGATTCTCATTGAACATAACCGACTGTTTTTTGAGCATCGAAACAACCAGCTTGCGGTGACACGGACATCTTTTCTGAATAACGTCTTCCTTTATATATCCCGTGTCTTTGCAGAGATTACACTCATAAACATCCTCAAGATATTTTTCATCAAAACCCGCCTCCTGCAACAAAGATGCGCGTTTTTGCTTGAGTTTTTCTGTTTCTGCCGTCAGAGCCTGCAAAGTCATTGAAAAGTATTCTCTGCCTGCGGGTGAAAAAGTAGCCAGAAGCTTTTCACCGGCGCGAAGGCCTGAATGATTGTACGACAATGCAATGTACGCAGCCTTAATAAGCAAATCAACATCCCGGAGCGAAGGACAAGCCTCGTACACTTCATTGACGCGGCTTTCTTTTCTGCGCAAGGCTGATTTTTGTTTGTTACTATATATAATATCTATTTCTTTCCTTATACTACTATTCATATCATTCATCCTTGTACAAGTTATCAAAATCCTCATCGCTGTACGAACGCTGGTCGTAATTCTTCTTCTGAGGCACCGAAGACGAATTTGCTACAGCTCCTGCAGGTGATCCGTTGCCTTGTGAGTACTTTTTGCGCTGGGTTTCTATGTATTGGTTAATCTCATCTACTGTTTTGAGCCCGTTTTTATACCACTGCGTGATTATTGCATCAAACAAAGCGAGCGTAGGATTGCTTGCCGTTACTGATTTTTTCAGAGCAATTTCTATTATTTCGAATGAATATCCATACGTATAATGCCATTTTTCGATGATTTCCTCCTCGTAGACATTCATCGGACGCTTCATTTTAAGCTTCTTTGCTACGGTATCGCGGAGCAGTTTGAACTGAGAATACGAGGCCAGATATGCGTCCAGCTGTGCAAGCGTGCGGATGTGATATCTCTCGCCCCAGCTTTGTGCGACCTTTGACACGTATGGTTTTGTCATAATTTTTTTATTCTGACAATGCTGGAAAAGTGAAAAAACAACTTCCGGTGAAAAGGCATATTTTTCAAACCAGGAATCAATCTCGTTGTACCACGCAGCAGGCATTTTGCCGGCGAAAAATTTGTCACTTACAGCCTTCTGAAGCTGCGCTCTTGCCTGTCTGTTTTCATCAGATAATGCAAAGTCATCATCCGGGCGATGGACTGCCTTGGGACGGAAATTCCTCTCAATTTCTTTTTGAGCTATATCCGAAACGAGAATCACGTCGTCTGTAAACGTAAGCAGGTCCAGGCTCTGTAAAGTAACGAGTGCTGCATCAATGAGAGAAATATCACAACCAAACAGATTTGCAATCGCCTGCTTGTCTGTGTTGACATTATTTTCCGAAGCATAAACAATATATATGTATAATTTTACCGCAAAAGGATCAAGTTCCGGTAAATAATCTACAATAAAGCTATTGAATATATTAGTTTTTCTGAAAAGCGGATTTTCGATCTTGTCAATTTTCATTGTTCTCTCCCTGATTCTGCAAACAACTTACGAGGCCAGTATTCCTGTGCCGACCTTTACTGCATGTACTACGAGACGACCGTTTGAAACATCATATTTGTGACACGTTGTCAATGTCAGAATGTCGCTTTCCGCAGTAAGAATAACGTCTGATGCATACAGTGACTTCAATTTGAAGTCCTCTATAAAATTATAGTACTGTTCGTCTGAAGAAAAGGCCGTCTTGATGTAATATTCGTCCGTCGTTGTTGTTCTCACAGAGAATATTTGCCATACTGTTACCTCATCAAGCGAATAAGTATATACATATGGATGTGAGTCAAAAAAGTCCTTATCAAGGAATTTTTTAAGATCGTAGAACATCGACTGGTCATGCATATTATGTCCGTAAATGATTGTATTTCCCGTCATTTCTTCTGCGTTATTACGGAAATCCATAAACAACGAGCCCGCTTTGAAATATTTCTTGTTTATATTTTTATGCAGGTAAAAATCATTATCTGTGCTCTGGAGTACGTAATAATTTATATTTGTATCTTCTATATACAACCACAACTTAAAATCAGGATTCTTTGCTTTCAGATCTTCTAAGGTCTGTCTTGACGGTCCGACAGGATATACCAATCTCTCCGGAGTCGGGACTGGGTACGAAGGTACCTCTTTGTCGATATTCTTATAGGGATTTTCAAAAGATATTTCATAATCATTTATCACGCCCTGATAATATTCATTTTCAGACACGTATGAATATACCTTCATTCCAATCATTCCAAGCGAGAAAAACATTACAACGAGTAATACTGTCTGCACAAGAATATAATACATTCTGTCGCCTTTTTTTACTTTTTTAGGCTTCTTTTTCGCTTCGACCGGCTTCGGTTTCTCAGGCCTATGAACAGAAGAAGGCATATCTTCTATTGTTTTTCTTTTCTTTTTTATTTCATTATCATTCAGCATCTTTTATTCTCACCTCGCACGTATCACGGAAATATGCCTTGCGGACGCCGCTTGGAATTGTTGCTCTTTTTAAACTTCTATAATAAATTTCAATATATTCAAGAGAAGAACACATTGAAAAATCAACTCTTGACGTCTTATTGTAGCTGCCTCTGAAATATCTGAGTTTGTCGCAACCTTCCATATCAAACTTTGAAATAGAACAATTGGAACAATCTACTGTCTCCAGATTAGGGAAACTGCCGAAATCAATATTTTCAATATTATCATTATATCTTATAATAAGCGTCTTCAGATTCGGGAATAATTCTCCTGTAATCTCCTCTATATCATCTGACATATTAACGTCGGCGCAGTCAAGATATTCAAGATTAGGACATGTTGAAAAGTCCAGCCATCCGAGAGGCGTATCATTATAATTAAGAATCTCAAGAAGCGGCATCCCGGAAATATCGATTGTTTCGAGATTGTCATTGTATTCAATGATAAGTCTGCGGACATTCGAAAGACCTGTAACGTTAAGCTCTGACACGGTCGAATGTGAAACCTCAATATCTATCAGTTCCTTAAGAGAAGATAAATCCAGCGTATCTATAACTGCATTTGTTATGACCAACCTCTGAAGATTCGGAAACAGCATAAGGTCCTGCGTAAGATTTTCAAGAGCCTCTCCGTACGCATTAATCTTTATTTCTTTTACGCCTGCAAGGTCCGTCTCCCATAAATCACTGTTTA
The DNA here is from genome assembly GCA_045546695.1 of Clostridia bacterium. Taxonomy (GTDB): domain Bacteria; phylum Bacillota; class Clostridia; order UBA1212; family UBA1255; genus SIG424. Next base: position 19,259 of record JAZQDE010000012.1, read on the forward strand.
TGGTGTGATTTGCATATTTATCATCGGCATCATTATTTTTCAGATAAGTGATAGCAGCCATGCGCACTTCGTCATTATGAATCTTAACGATATCCATAAATTTTGACATAACTTCTTCACCGGTAAACTTGATGTCTTTATTCAGGGCAACCGTTCCGGAAACAGCAGGTGCCAGCAGCTGGCCGAAAACAAACGTGTCGTTGCAATGAACCTGCGCATTAGGAGCAAGTAAAGTACATGATACAACGGCATCATCAAGAATAACTTCTGTCGCCTCGTAGCAATTTATAATTGCCCTTGATGCATACAGTCCTGATTCGTCACGCACCAGAATATAGTAATCAGTAAGGTCTACCTTTTTGCCACCGATATTGACTACAACGTAAAAATCCTTATCCTCTGAATTTATCCAGATATGATTAAAATCTTCGAAAGAGTAACCATTGCAGATGTTTTCGGAATCAAGGTTGTAAACTGTGTATCTGACATTCTCTCTGGATATACAATAAATGCCACCTTTGCCACCATTCTGAGCAGAATCATCCTGCTCTGTACCAAGAAATGTCCACGCTTCGGAATTTGCTTCGAATTCTGAAAATCTCTGTGACATCTGTGCGTAAACATATTTGTAACTGTTTGAACTTTGGGTCTGTACTGCGCCCATAGAATGAACAACTTTTTGTGGTATCTGTGGCATCTGCTCATACAAATCTTTTGCCCCGTAAACAATATACAGACACGACAAGGTGCATACAATTAATAATACGGCAGACAAAGCTGAAAATACTGTAATCATCAGCCTTTTTCTGAACGCTTTATTCCTTTTGTCTACACGTTTTTTTGTCATATTGTTTATCCATCCCGTTATCGCAGATATTTATAGATAGTCCTTTTTATTATACCACAACAAATTATTTTCGTACACCTGACTTTTCACAGAATATTTTCCCATTTTCAAGGCGACAATATCCATGAAAACAAACAGGAGGTACTTATTTATGAAGCGCGTTATCCGTTTTATGTCTTTATCCTTAGTTCTTATTATATGTGGCCTGTGCCTTTACGCAGAATTATCATTCCATGATATCAGCAGCGACGTCGTGCGCCTTCACGTGCTCGCAAACAGTAATACGCAAGAAGATCAGGCGCTGAAGCTAAAAGTTCGCGACAGTGTCCTCGAGCAGGCACAAATATTACTCGCGGATGTTTCCACCAAGGAAGAATCTATGAAAATTCTCAGCAAAAATACAACTTTACTTGAAAAAGCCGCACTTGAATGCATCATCCGCGAAGGATATGACTATACAGTCAGGGTCTGTCTCGGCAAATACGATTTCCCGACAAAAAGTTATAAAAACATATCTCTTCCGCAGGGAAACTACGATGCTCTGCGTGTAATCATCGGTTCCGGCAAAGGCGACAACTGGTGGTGCGTGGTCTTTCCCCCGTTCTGTCTCGGTGAACCTGCAACTGATGAAAAAGAAGACGTCTCTGTCCGCTTCAGAATCGTAGAAATATACAACGGTATCAAAAAGAAAATCAAATCTCTCTGGTAATTTCCGTCTTAACTTCCCTCAGATATCTGTATACAGTACTTTTACTGCAATTAAATATCTTTGCTATCTGCATGTATGAAAATCTGTGAACGTAGTACAAAGTCTGCGCAACAAGTGCCTTTTCATTTATGTCTGCGCGACGCCTGAAATCCGTCTCATCGCGGAATTGAGTCATCTTCCAGATTACGTTTCTTGCAATCGCATCATTTTTATCGACGTTATCTTCCAGACTTTTCATATTGATCGTACGCACGATAATATTATGAAGATACATTTCACCGAAAAGCATGCGTATCTTCGTCGGATTCAGCATGTGGGAAAGATATTCCGTCGTGTTGCTTCCGCTCAGTACCGCGATGCTGCTCCATGTATAGTCAGCGTAAAAAGGCTCTCCTGTCCTGCCACACATAACTTCACAATATTTTTCCCGTAACTCCTCTTCGCTGTACGCATACGTCACGTCTACAGCCGGTGTAAATCGCTTGCCTCCCATTACTCTTTTATAATAACTACCATACAGCATGTTGGTCTTGCGCACCGCCCCGCTCAAGGCCTCCCCGTCTGTGTCCATGCATATAATTTTCACAAAATCGTCGTTGCAATAAAACCCGATTACTTCTATAGAATCATGTATCTGCCTGTAAAAATCGCGCATATACTTATCTTTAGCGGCATTTCCCACGAAAGAATAATCGCAGTTCTTATTTTGTATACATACAATTATGTTACACTTATCCCTTGTCATGGCCTTCCTCCATATTCTTTCGACTTCCCGTTTTTTGAGGCGGATTCTTAGCATAACTCTTTTTGATGACTGCCGTCAATTATTTCCCGAAAAAGCTGCAATTATTTCCCGATATTCATGTGAAAAGAATGTTCTATTTGCCCGCAGACGGGCATATATATCAGCAAAACGTTTTTTGAAGAGGGGTTCTGTATGAAATTATCAAGAACTATTTTTTGTTTATTGCTTATCTGCTTATTATTTGCCGCTACCGGCTGTACTCCCAGCGAAGATGTTCCGGTTTCGGCCGGCGAAGTCAATATTTTCCCCGTCAGTGGTGAAGTCCTCAGTCAGGCACAGGAAGCTGCGCTCAGTACGTCATGCCGTGCAAGGTTATATTTTATAACACAGAAGGGAGATATGCTGTCTGCCGAGATGAAGCTCATCTCTTTTGGTGAAAAGGAAAAGAGGACGCAGTATCTCGCAACTTCTCTTGTCAAAGCACTTATCGCCGGACCATCAAACACACGCCTTGCTGCGACGATGCCAGATGGCACAACATTAAACTCAGTAAAGTTGGCAGACGGTGAGGCCGTCGTTGACTTCGGCGGAGATTTTCTGAGTGGTATAAGGAACGACCCTGCCCGCAGCAGATTGATTCTTGCTTCTGTTGTAAACACGCTTACAGAATTCAAAGATATTGATTCTGTCACAATTCTTTACAACGGCAAAGATATCTCAGGCATCGAGGGCCTTGAGACAAACAATCTCGTCCGTGATATCAGCGTCGTTACAGATATAGAAAATGCGGCAGCCGATATGGATTATACCGAGAATGTTTTCCTTGAAATAGAGCTCGAATAAAGGTACAATGGCTAGTGGTGTTTTTTCACCGGTGTAATAATCGGAAAGGTCGATTTTATGAAAAAGACAATTGCAGTAGTATTCGGCGGACGCTCTACAGAACATAAAGTATCTTGTATCTCTGCACATTCAATTATAAACAATCTCGACAAAGAGCTTTTTGATATTGTCATGATCGGCATTACTCAAGAAGGCGACTGGCTCCCCTATTCGGGGCCGGTTGACAATCTTAAAGACGGCTCCTGGGAACCCCTGGCGGCCGGCGCGACAGGTCTTGCCGCAGGTATTGCCGAGCTTGAAAAGTGCGATTGTATCCTGCCTGTTCTTCACGGTCAGAATGGCGAAGACGGTACTGTTCAGGGTCTTTTTGAATTGCTCGATATTCCATACGTAGGTTGCAACGTGCTTGCTTCTGCTGTTTGTATGGATAAGGTTTACACGAAGATTATTCTCGACGATGCCGGCATACCTCAATGTGACTATATCGTCGCTCACCGTCACCATATTCTGGAAGACGTTCATGCCTACGAGCAGGAGGTTGCTGACAAACTCGGTTATCCTTGCTTTATAAAACCCTCTAATTCCGGCTCTTCTGTCGGTGCTATGAAGGTAAGTTGCGCTGCCGATTTACATAATGCGCTTTACGAAGCACAGCAATTCGACCGCAAGATTCTTATTGAAAAATATATCAAAGGACGCGAGATTGAGTGCGCGGTGCTTGGTAATTTAGAACCTGTCGTTGCATTCCCCGGCGAGATAAAGCCTTCTGCCGAATTCTATGATTATGATGATAAATACGTAAACGGTTCAAGTATCAGTATTATTCCTGCAGATATACCTGCAGACATCGCTGACAAGATTAAATCATATGCTCTGCGTGCATACGAAGCATGTGAGTGCAGCGGTCTGTCACGCATCGACTTTTTCCTCAGCCACGACGAAGCCGGCAACGAAAATGTTATTCTTCTTAATGAGATCAACACTCTTCCCGGTTTTACAGATATCAGTATGTATGGTAAATTGTGGGCAAACGAAGGTCTCGTTTTCACAGAGCTTCTTACAAAACTGATAAACCTTGCTTTTGAAAGGAAAAAACAAAATGAACGTCGTACCTCAAAATAATACCTCTTGCGAGTGCGAAAAGGCCATCGGCGTTTTTGACTCAGGTCTTGGCGGTCTTACCGTTTTAAACGAGCTTACAAAGCTGCTTCCGGATGAAAATATTGTATATTTCGGAGACAGCGGCCGCACGCCATACGGTACTAAGTCAAAAGATACTGTCATCCGCTATACACAGCAGGATATAAATTTTTTGCTCTCTCATAACGTAAAAATGATTGTCATCGCCTGCAATACCGCAAGTGCCTGCAGTCTCGACATAGTTTCTGCAAAATACGACGTACCTGTTGTAGAAGTTGTCGGTCCCGGCGCACGTGCCGCTGCCGCTGTCACTTCCAATAACAAAGTAGCCGTTATCGGAACAAGTGCCACAATCGGCAGCCACGTATATGAAAAAGCACTTAAAGCGGCTTGCGAAGATATTACATATTTTGGAAAAGCCTGCCCTATGTTTGTGCCTCTTGTCGAAGAAGGCTGGTGGGATAAAAAAGTTACAGAAGATATTATCTCAATCTATTTGTCAGAACTTAAGATTTACAGTCCGGATACGTTGATTCTAGGCTGCACACATTATCCGCTTCTCCAGAACGCAATCGCAAAAGTACTCGGTCCGGATATTACACTTGTAAACTCTGCCTCCAGCGTTGCAAAAGAAGTCAGAGATGAGCTTGCAAAAAAGAATCTTCTCCGGGCCGATTCTGAACACATCGGAAAAGTCTCATATTATACAAGCGACAGCGTAGAAAAATTTGCAGCTCTTGGCAGTATGTTCCTTGGCCGCGAGCTTGATAATGTCACGAAAGTTGATATCGATGCATACTGATACGTTTGAAAAATGCGCATATTTTTTTAAATCGCCTCCCCTCAGCCGGCTTGATGTACAAATACTGAAGTGCGGCAACGAGGCGTCATATTACAATGTATTTCTCAGTGATACGTACCTGACTGATTATTTATGGGATTACTATTCCACTCACCGCATTACCTGTGAAAAAAAACAACCCGGAACTGACGATTCCGAGCCCTATATCCCTCATGTATTTGATTATGCAATCAGATCTTTCGGAAAAAATCTTGATTATGATGAATATAAAAAGCAGCCGGCCTTGCTCAATCCTGTAGAGCGCCGACTGGCTACCATGCTTGTGTATTGTATACAAAATCCCTCCGGGCGTTTCAGTGAGATTCTTCTTACTCAGACTTTTGAATATTTCCGCAGCCTTGTTTTAATAAAAATGGGCTTTTTTACTCAATTATTACTGTCCTGTTGTCTGATTTATTCACGAATAACAATATAATCAAATTCTTTTTCTGAACAAAGGCAGCAGGAGTATTCCTCGTCAATCATAACCATTTTTCCATGTCCCGGCAGCTTGCCAACAACGCTGAATTTATCAAAACTGTCAGCTATGCCTGTCCCTGTGAGCTTTACGTAGCTCTCTTTTGCTGCCCAGATATCATAAAAGTGCTCATATCCATCTGCAAACAGAAAGTCAGCTTCGCGGGTTGTGAAAAAACGGTCGGCGATTGCCTTTACATTGCGCCCCGGAATATGTTCCTGAATGTCGATGCCGACGGGCACCAGCGACATCGCACACACCCAGTATTTACCACTGTGAGACACATTGAAATGTATCGGGCTGTCCTTGAAAAAAGGTTTTCCCCGCTCTGCGATGCAATACGATGTCTCATCGGGCACGGAAAGCTTCTTTTCACAGACAAAATCAAGCAACACAAATTGTCCGGCGCATTTTAAAACGCGCTGCTTTGTGTTGCCTGACGTCTTATCGCTATTTCCAACAAAAATGGCGATTGTATTCATCAATTATTTCTCATCAACTACTGTTGCGTCAGCCTGAGCTACAGTCTCCGGAGCAGGAGCCGGTCTTGACAAGAAGCTCTTGATCTTGCCTGTAACGTACTTTGTGATAACAAAATCTGACAAACCACTGAGAATAAAGCCTGCACCGATAATACGGAGAATGAGATCAGCAGTGTTATCCGGATACAGAACAGCAAATAAACCGATGCCAATTTTTACAAGTGATGTAATAAGCAGCGGAATCCATGAGATAGATTTAATACGCATTGTGTTTACAGCGTCCTGAAGAGTAAGGATACCGCTGACAACAATTACAAATCCAAGAACGAGAGGAATAAGGTCCTTGATCATTCCCTGATACCAATATACAAAAAATGCTATAAACAGAGCTATGAGACCTGTGAATAATCCGTTGTTTTTCTCGTCGCCGATTTTTTTCACAAAGAATGAGATTACGCTGATTATTCCGACAATTGCAAGGACTGCCGACATAACGTAAATGCTGTATTTAAGCAATAATCCCGGGAAAATAATCAGCAACACACCGATTAATACGTAAAGAAGCGATGATACTACAATACTTTTTTTCATTTCTTTCATAAAACATGCCCTCCTGACATTAAACGTCCTGATTTGTAGTGATTATACTAAGTATACCAGTTAAATGAGCAATTGCAACTCCGTAATTCGTCATCGGAATTTTCTGTGCCTTTGCGCTGTCAATTCTCGACATAATATACTTGCGGTTAAACATGCAGCCGCCGCATTGTATGACAAGGTCGTATCCTGTCAGGTCCTCAGGAAAATCGGTACCACTGACCATATCAACCTGCAGGCCCGCGCCGAAACGTTTCCTGAGCATAGCCGGTATCTTCACCCTGCCGATGTCCTCGGTAAGCGGCGCATGCGTGCAGCACTCTGCAATAAGAACTCTGGAATTTTCTGTCAACGAATCTATCGCAAGTGCGCCTTCTGTATAATATTTTATATCGCCTTTATATGCTGCAAAAAGCACTGAAAAAGACGTCAGCATACTGCTTTGCGGCTTGTTTTCATACACAAACCTGAAAACCTGCGAGTCGGTGATTATGAGCTTCGGCGGTGCTGCGAGTGCTGCCAGAGTTTGTTTCATTCTGTCAGTAACAGTACATATTACTGTCGCCTTTTTATCGAGCAAATCGCGTATTGTCTGTACCTGAGGCAGAATCAATCTGCCTTTAGGTGCCTGAATATCCTGCGGCATTACGAGTAAAACAACGTCGCCGTCATTTACAAGCTTGCCCGTAATGGAATCATTTCCATAATTTTCCGGAAGCAGGCGCGTAAGAGCTGCCTTTATCCTGTCTATATTAAGGCCTGTCTTTGCGCTGACAATAATTGCCTGCTCGCCCGTCTTGTCACCGATAAGAGTGCGAAGAGAAAGAGCCTCGTTCATGTCGCTGTCAGCTTTGTTGATTAAAAGCAGGCACGGAGTCTTGCGTTCTTTGAAATACTCATACCATTCAAGCTCCATATCAATGCCCGTCTTGTCTGCGTCGGCGGCAGAGAAAACAATTATGGCAATATCTGCCTTTTCACCGGCAAGTTTTGTCTTTTCAACGCGCATAAGACCAAGTTCGCCTTCATCGTCGAAGCCTGCCGTGTCGATAATCGTGCACGGTCCCAGAGGATTAATCTCCATCGCTTTGTAAACCGGGTCAGTCGTTGTACCGGCAAAATCTGCCACAATAGACACTTCCTGTCCGGTGAAAATATTAATCAGCGAAGATTTACCACTGTTGCGGCGGCCAAAAAAGCCGATGTGAATTCTGTTTGCATTTGGTGTTTCGTTCAAATTAGCCATCAGAATCTGAAATCTCTCTTTCCGTCTGAAATATCGTGAATGTGCTCAGTTGCAATTGCGCGCACCTTGTCATTCGGTATTTTTATAAGCTCGCGGTCAATAAGACCGTTTCCTATCGTAAGCGTCTCTGTAGAGGCATAATCTTCCAGATATTCTTTGAGTGTCATGAGCGCATTCGGGTGGCAGCAATTGAGAATCTGGCCGTTTTTGCACAGAGTCATAAATCTGTCACCGGTGCGGCCTTCTCTGTAGCAGGCAGTACAGAAACTGGGAATATAACCGAGCTCCATAAGCCAGCGTACAACTTCATCCAGAGTACGCTTGTCGCTAACGTCAAACTGTTCTGAATTGTCGTCCTCATCTTCCGGCTCGCAATATCCACCCACGCTCGTGCGTGAAGCACCGCTTATCTGCGACACGCCGAGAGGAAGCACCTTTTCACGGACAGCTTTGCTCTCTCTTGTAGAAATAATCATACCTGTATATGGTACGGAAATTCTGATAAGTGCCACGAGTTTTGCAAAAATATCGTCGCTGATGCCGTTGTCAAACTGAGTCGGGTCGATATCGTCGGCGCGCTTGAGCCTTGGCACGCTGATCGTGTGCGGTCCGACGCCATGCACAGCTTCTAAGTGCTCTGCATGCATAAGGAGTCCTGCAAATTCGTATCTGTAAAGCTCAAGGCCGAAAAGAACGCCGAGGCCGACGTCATCGATGCCGCCTTGCATGGCACGGTCCATAGCTTCTGTATGGTAAGCGTAGTTGTGCTTAGGTCCTGTCGGATGAAGCTTTACATAGCTTGCTTTGTTGTACGTTTCCTGGAATAAAATGTAAGTTCCGATGCCTGCCTCTTTGAGTTTACGATAATTTTCAACAGTCGTTGCCGCAATATTTACGTTCACACGTCTGATTGCGCCATTTTTATGCTTGATTGAATAAATCGTCTTGATAGACTCAAGAATATACTCAATCGGATTGTTTACCGGGTCTTCGCCGGCTTCAAGAGCAAGACGCTTGTGACCCATATCCTGCAGAGCGATTACTTCTCGCCTGATCTCTTCTTGCGTGAGCTTTTTACGTGAAATATGTTTGTTCTGGTAGTGATACGGGCAATACGTGCAGCCATTTACACAATAATTTGACAGATAAAGAGGCGCAAACATAACGATTCTGTTTCCATATAAATCCAGCTTAATCTGGTGCGCCAGGTCGTACATCTGCTGTATCTTACCAGGATCTTCGCACGCAAGAAGCACACTTGCCTCTCTGTGAGTCAGACCTTTTTTTGTCTTTGCCTTCTCTAAAATAGAATCGATGAGGGCCATATTGTTTTTATTCTCGTCTGCATATTTGAGCGTCGCGAGAATCTCCTCATCGTTAATGAATTCCTCAGCCTTAAGTGACTTAGGGTCGTATTTATACATATTAATCTTCCTTTCTTCCAAATCAGGGCCATATTATGGCGGCTTCTTTGTTAGTTATAATCTCCGCGGGCATAGCTGATTGTATACCCGATATTATCAAGTCTCGACTGAAGGACAGACAGCGCTTTTGCGTCCTGTGCTCCAACCGAGCTTTTGTTATTATACAACATATATTTGTTTTTCGCTATCTGTGGCGATAAATTTGGCATTACAACGTTTGCGCCTGCGAGAATGCCCTTTTCGCATCCGTCAGGCGTCAGCGTCGCAAGCGCCGTCGTCGACGGAAGCAGCACATTTGGCTCCATCAATCTTATTATCGACAACAATTTCAATGTCATTTCTAAGCTTCCCGGTGAAAAGTCGGCAAACGGGGTATCTTTGTGCGGTAAAAAGGGCCCGAGGCCTACCATCTGAGGCTTAAAATTGCCAATAAATTCCAAATCGGCAACGAGGTTGTCCACTGTCTGGTAAGGCGAGCCTACCATAATACCGCAACCTGTCTGAAAACCAATTTCTTTAAGGTCATGCAAACACCTCATACGGTTGTCATAAGACATATTTTCAGGGTGAAGCTTCGCATAATGCTCCGGCGTTGCCGTTTCATGACGAAGCAGGTAGCGGTTTGCTCCGGCTGCATACAATCGCTCATAGTCGGCGCGCGGCATTTCACCAAAAGACAACGTAATCGCACAATCGGGATATCCGTTTCGTATCTCCGAGACGATATCGCACAGCATATCTGTCGTGTAATGCCTGTCCTCTCCGCCCTGAAGTACAAACGTCCTGAAGCCGAGCTCATATCCGTGACGGCAGCACGCGAGAATATCTTCTTTATCAAGTCTGTATCTTGATGCGCACTGATTGCCTGCACGGATTCCGCAATAATAGCAGTTGTTTTTACAGTAATTAGTAAATTCAATCAGGCCTCTGATGTATACTTTGTTTCCAAAAACTTCCTGAGCCTTTTTACGGGCAAGAAGACAAAGAGCCTCATCATGCTCATTTGTTTCAAGAAGATACTTGTACTCAGGAGCAGTAAGGCGTCTTTCTTTTTCTAATTTCTGTAAAATATTATCAAACATTTGAATATATTGCCTTTGCTGTTATGCCATCTATTCTGCCAAGTTTACCTGACAGTGCATTTATTATATCCTGCGGCGCGTCAATTGCAATACTGATTATGTTTACGTTTCGTTCCCTGTAAGGAATTCCCATTCTGCCGATAATGTATGAAGCGTAATCGTGCAAAGTAGAATTCAGAATTTCTACTTTGTCGGGATTGTCGATTATTATGCCGATCAGGGCAATGCGTGTTCCGTTTTCTTGCATTTTAACTCTCCATGTAAATATTTTTCTTTTGTAGCAAGGCCACCGCGTATGTGGCGCTGTGCTTTGTTTATATCAAGTACTCCCCTTACAGCTTCTGCGAGTGAAGAATTAAGGTGAGGAAGGCGTTGCGATACATCTTTATGTACGGTTGATTTGCTGATTTCAAACTTAAGCGCGGCAGCCCTTACCGTGCAACCTGTGTCAATTATGTATTGAGCCACTTCGTATACTCTATCTTCTATATAATCATGGCTGGTGTTGATACTGTACATATATTTTACCCCTTTGTGGTCTGTATATTGGTAAAATATATGTTTTTACAACCTTATTTATTCTTCTTTTTACCTAATCCGAAAATGACTGCAAGCAACACAACAAGGTAGGCGGCAATAAGACCGAGACTCACAAAAGTCATCATCGTATTTTTTGCAGCAAGGCTTACTATAATCAGGACGGGTGCGCCGAAGGCAATGCCGACTGAGCTGCCGGTGATGAGATTGTTTGACGCAGGAGTCTTAAAGTTCGGGTCGATTTCACGCAGGAGCAATACGCCTGAGCTTATTGTACCTGTGAGCATACCGAACATTGAGAAAAACGCTTCGTTTTCATATGTGGGATATATTTTTTTGCACATGAATTTAAGATATATAAACGTAACCGCTCCGCCGAGTATTGACATAAGCAGGAAAGGAACCCACAGACCCTCAAGGTCATTTATTTCAATACTTGCGATACCGCAGATTATCATCACGTCAAAAGCAAGACCTGATATACGACTGAGCAGGTAGTTGTTCTGGTACTGTCTTTTCATCAGATGCGTCTTGCGAAGACCTTTCATTACAGAGCGGCAAATAGTGGCAACGAGCGAGCCGATTATGAAGTTAAATCCCCACAGAAGCGGCGATATTGTAGCGGCCGCACCGGGAGCGATTGCCTCAATGAGGCTACAGATTCCCCACGTAACGAGATATGTTATGAGATATACGAGTACGATAAGAGCTGCCTGAACGCTCAACTTGTCAACCGATTCAGCGACAGGGATCTCATTTTCACTCTGGAATTCATTTACAGTAACAGAACCCGAAACCACGTTATCAGGTGTGTTTCTGTTGAGTTTGCCTTTGCGGTTGCAGATATTCAGATAAATCACGCCGAAAATACATGCGCACAGATATCCGGCAGCGGCGATAGCCAGACCAAACGACTGACCACCGACAAAGCCGAAGCCCTCATACGTCACGCCGACGTTATTTGCCTGACCGGGGCCCTGACCGTATCCCATAGCAAGGAGTATGCCGCTTGCCTTAAAGAACTCCGGCATAAACGTGTACGCAAGACCGATTGAAACGCCGAGACCGATTATCGCCTGTACAAGATACGTACTTACAATCAACGCGCCATTTTTTGTAGCAAGGAGTCCTGACGATTCAGCGCTTTTTTCAGGAATTCTGAGAGACAAAGCTATAAAGCCGAGTGCCAGTGCGTGATATGTTACTGATTCCAGGAAGCTTGTGTTCATTTTCAGCAAACCGGACGTTTTCAGTATTAGCAGTATAAAACCTGCTAAAACGGCCGTCGGTATCAGGCTTCGTCTGATGAAACCGATTTTTCTTCTGATAATGTTCGCCAGGAGCAAAAGTCCCGCTATGATACCAATCTGGATTATAGGCTGCCACAAAGCAGTGTTTGCATGTGAAAAATCCATACGTCACTCCCCGATTCTTTTTTTATATTCATTATATAACAATAGAAACTTCAGTACGTTTGATTCTTCCGACGGCAGCAGTTCGTAATATTTTTCCTTTGTTGAAAAAACAATTGCGCGTCTGCCGTGCATCGTAAGGTCTGCGATTGTATCAAGCGCAATGCTTACATTTCCGCATGACAATGCGTCTTTTGTAAGACTGACCGCACCTTGTGCACATTCTGTTTCTACGTGTTTTTCTATTGAAATAAGTTTTCCACCCTGCGAAGTGTATACTTTTTCTTCTTGTGCGTCTTTTAAAACTTCCTCTTGTTGCCATGCCGCGAGCTCTTTAACTGTCTTAAAGCGCAGTCCCTCAAGCATACAATATTCTGTATATTTGAATGTAAGACCGCATTTTTCACATGTCACAGTATCTTTTTGCGATTTAATTGAATCCATCGCGCCGCACTCAGGACATCTGAAAAGAAGATTTTCCATTTTATAGGCAATTTGCTTGCCTTTGTATTTTTTAGGATTTTCAAGCTGATGCGCATATGCGTCCTCGTAGAGATCTTTTGCAATAATCTCGTTTATTTCTTCTACACTCATCTCTTCAAGCTGTTCTTTTGTGTAGATATTTACGGGCGCGCCGCAAATCGGGCCTTTGCGCAGCCCCCCCTGACTCCAGTTGGGACTCACAAAATATCCGCCCTGAATCTTATACGTAACAAGTGTGCATTTTGCTTTTTTGATTACTTTACCTGTGGCGGGACTGATCGGAAGCGTGACGCCATCCCACGTTCTGGCACCTTCTGCAAACATACAAACGTTGGCGCCATTTTTCACAGCACGGAATATTTCAATTATAGACGCCGTCGCCGGCATGCCTTTGTATCTGATTATCGGATCGAAAGCATATTTCAGAAACTTAAATGCAACTTTCCATCTGGCGATGTGTTCGCTCGCCACGAAATACATCTGTTTTTTTGATGCGACGCCGACAAAGAGCGGATCCCAGTCCGTAGTATGGTTGGCCAGTACAATATACGGACCTTTTATTTTACCAATACTTTTATACCTGTATCCGAATTTAAAGAATAGAAAAACCACAACCAATGGTCTTAATAATCTGTAAAAAAATCTGTGTTTTCTCGTCATCCCCGTCACTTTTTTCTGTTTAAGTTACACTATTTCAATCATATAAATAGTAACACTCAAAGGTGGCAGATGTCAAGAAATTACGATGCTGTTAATGTACCTGCGAAATTCCTCCACTACGTCAGAAGGGCCGCTGATGCGCAGCTTTTCACCAAATGAGCAGCACCATCCGAAGAAAATAGGACTGAGCTGGACTTCGCCTATGAAAGCAACGTGCGTGTCGTCAACCGGTTTGATTTTTACCTTTTCACCGAAGGTATCAAAAATCACGTCGATAAGGCTCTTGTCCGCTTCAAAATGAACGTGGTGCGTTTCACCGGAAAACATGCCGAAAAGTTGCTGTTTGTAACGCGCGATGTCAATTCTGCGCGACTCAGGAGGCATTGCGGCCGGCTCGTCAACAATCTTTACCTTCTCCATGCGGTCGATCCTGTAGTGAATAGTCTGCTCGTGTTTTTCGTTGTAGTCGAGCATATAGTACTGACCGTCAGACAAAATGGTAGCATATGGGTTTGCAACGTATTCCCTGCCCTCTTTGCGGTATACTTTGTTATGTTTACAATCGTAGTCAAAATACAGGAAGGATATTTTCTTTTTACAATTTATGGCAGTAACGATCTCGTTGACAGAATAGTAAATATATTCATTGACATTCTTGCGAGTATTGAACGCAACGATGTTCTTTTTCATAACATCGCCACTGTAGCTGCCTGCAAGCGCCGCTATCTTGTCGACAAGTTCTGCCGTCTTGCTTTTCGTTATAAAAGAGGCCGACTGAACCGCGTCGAGCAGAATATGTAGCTCGGGCATATCAAACCTGCGGTCTGCAACGTAATATTCGTTGTTGCGACTTCTGTTGCACATAACCTCGTAGCCGAACTCGTTTAACATCTCAATGTCGCGGTAGAGCGTTTTGCGTGAAATACTAATTCCACTTTCTTCCAGAATTTCGATAATACGGTTTGAGGATATCGGATGATTTTCATCTGATTCGCGATTGAGAATCTCCCATATTTTGAGAATTTTTACTCTTGATGCATTGCTCTGATCTGCCATTTTCTGCCTCCGTTATATTTTGATATATAGATTATACTATAAATATACTCTATTTGTGTATGTGTGAAAAGGATAAAAATTGGGATAATCCGTTTTGTGACAAAGTTACTGTATTTGAATAAAAATGGTGTATAATATAGAAAACTAAATTATTGGAGGTTTTATTATGTGTGACAATAACAAATTTTATATCTGTGAAAAATGTGGAAATTTGATCGGAATGATTCATGATTCGCGCGTGCCTATGATGTGCTGCGGTCAGAAAATGACAAAACTTGAGCCCGGTGTTGTTGAGGCAAGCCATGAAAAACACATTCCTGTTGTAAGCGTTGACGGCAATATCGTGCGCGTTACAATCGGCAGCGTAGCTCATCCGATGGCTGAAGAGCACAGCATTCTCTGGGTATACCTGCAGACAGACAAGGGCGGCCAGCGTAAATGCCTTGAAGTTGGCAAGGCGCCTGAAGTTACGTTCGCCCTCAGTGATGAAAAGCCCGTTGCAGCTTACGCTTATTGTAATCTCCACGGACTCTGGAAAGCTGATATATGAGAAAAAACAGAATACTGACTCTTTTTCTTGTGTTTTTGATGGCGGTTGCTGTCATCGTGCCAACAACTTCATGCAATTCTGATGACTCTCCTGCCACAGACACAAATCCGAACGCAGCCCCGGATATTACAATACTCGATGCGGATAACAACAAGGTAAAGCTGTCCGACTTTCTCGGCAAGCCCGTTGTAATAAATTTCTGGTCACCTAACTGTCCTTATTGTAAAATGGAAATGCCGGCTTTTGACGATGCGTACGAAGATTATCCGGATGTACAATTCGTGATGCTTCACGTTCCATTCGGACTCGATGACGCTGCGGACAACGCAAAAAAATATGTTGAAGACGAAGGTTTTGGCTTTGATTTGTTCTTTGACACTGACGGTACTGCGGCACGCGCATACGGAGTGTCAAGTTATCCGACGACAGTCCTTATAGATAAAGACGGAAACTACGTTGCAAAACAGTCCGGCATGCTCACAAAAGACGTCCTTGAACAAGGCATAAAAATGATTACTGAATAGAGGTAAATTATGGAATTTAATCTTCGCAATACAGCGGCACATCACCGCGTAATCGCAAGCCACCGCGGCGTTAGCGGCGGAAACATTCCCGGAAACACGATCCCTGCATATGAGATTGCTCTTATGCAGGGATCTGACATGATTGAGACTGACATCAGTGCCTGTGCAGATGGCACTCTCGTTGTTTTTCACCCGAATATGGAAAAAAGACATCTCGACGCCGACTGCACCGTACCCGAAATGCCCTACGAGGAGGTCGCAAAGCTGCGCTACGTAAACCGCGACCGCGTACCGACACAGTTCGGCCTCGTAAAATTCGATGATTTTTTAGAGACATTCAAAGGCCGATGCTACATAAACATTGACAAATTCTGGAATAATCCCGAAGCCATATACAAGGCAATCAAGCGTCACAATATGCTCGACCAGATATTGGTAAAAAGCAGCCTGAAGCCGCACGTTATAGAAGTCCTTGAAGACCTTGCTCCCGACATTCCTTTTATGCCCATCGTGAAAAATGATTTCCCCGGCCACAAGGAGTTGTTGGCAAAAAATATCAACTATATCGGTGTGGAGTTCGTTTTCAGCGAAGAAGACGCGCCATGTGCAGATCCGGAGTATATACGTACTCTTCAGAAGGACAACATCCTCGTCTGGGGAAATGCCATTATTTATAATGTACAGAAGCAACTGGCGGCAGGTCACAGCGACGATACTTCTTTTACCGTCTCTCCTGATTATGGCTGGGGATGGTTGGCAGACCGTGGTTTTGATATTATCCAGACAGACTGGCCGGGCATGCTCATCGATTATCTCAAAAAATCCGGGAAATATTATCGTTGACTTTAATAAAATCAATGACTTATAATCCTTTTGAAAAGAGGAGATAATTATGAAAAAAACAACTTTTCTGGACGGTGCAATGGGTACAATGCTCCAGAGCGCAGGCCTTGAGCCCGGCGCGCGCCCCGAACTTCTTAACTTAAACAATCCCGCTCTCATTCATGAGATTCATGAAAAATATATACAAGCCGGCAGCGACATTATCTACACCAACACATTTGGCGCAAACCGCCATAAGTTGGCAGATATTGGCATGACCCCCGCCGGTATTATCCCGGCAGCTGTTGCTGTGGCAAAGTCTGCCGCAAAAGACAAAGCTAAGGTCGCCCTTGACGTTGGCCCTATCGGCGAACTTCTTGAGCCCCTCGGCAAGCTGACCTTCAACGAAGCGTACGATATTTTCACCGAAATGGTTACAATCGGTGAAAAAGCAGGCGCAGACCTCGTTATTTTTGAGACGATGACCGATCTTACAGAGGTAAGAGCCGCTGTCCTTGCCGCAAAGGAAAACACGAATCTTCCTGTTTATGTCACGATGTCATTTGAAAAAAATGGCAGAACTTTTACAGGTACGACTGCCGCGTCTATGGCTATGACACTTACAGGTCTTGGTGTAGATGCCCTCGGTATCAACTGCTCACTCGGCCCGGACGACATTTATCCTATCGCCGCAGAGCTTGTGAAATGGACAAACCTGCCGGTTATTGTCAAGGCAAACGCCGGTCTTCCGGATCCTGCTACAAATAAATACGATATTGATGCCGAAGAATACGCGCTTGCGCTCGAAAAATACCTCGACCTCGGCGTGTCAATTTTTGGTGGCTGCTGTGGTACCACACCTGAATATATCAAGGCTGTAAAAAACAGACTCGGCGACAAAGAACCTGCCCTGCGCCCGGAAAAGCCTGTTTATCATGGTATTTGTTCTTCCGGACAGGCGGTAAATCTTGGCAAAGGCGTTCACGTAATAGGCGAACGCATCAACCCGACAGGCAAGAAACGTTTCCAGCAGGCGATCAAAGAGCACGATCTTAATTATATTATGGAAAGAGCCATCGAGCAGGTGGATGCCGGCGCCGATATTCTGGACGTTAACGTCGGCGTGCCCGGTATTGACGAGCCGGCCATGATGGAAGAAGTTGTAAAAGCGCTCCTGAGTGTCGTTTCTGTTCCGCTTCAGATTGACTCAACAAATCCTGCAGCTATCGAGGCAGGTCTTCGCGCATATAACGGCAAGGCAATCGTGAATTCTATCAACGCAAAGCAGGAATCAATGGATTCGATACTGCCTCTCGTAAAGAAATACGGCGCTTCTGTCGTAGGTCTTACAATGGACGACCGTGGTCTTCCGGATTCTGCCAACGCACGAATCGAAATGGCCCGCCTTATTCTGGAAGCGGCTCAGTCATATGGAATTGCCAGAGAAGACGTATACATCGACTGTCTGACTCTGACAGTCTCTGCTCAGCAGGACCAGGCTCGCGAAACACTCAAAGCGGTTCAATATGTACGTGAAAATATGGGGCTTCATTGCGTTCTTGGTGTATCAAACATATCATTCGGTCTGCCACAGCGCGAAAGAATCACAGAAAGTTTCCTCACGCAGGCTCTTTACGCAGGTCTCGATTTACCAATAATCAATCCAAATTCTGTAAAAATAATGGACTGCGTAGCATGCTTTAAGGTTCTTTCCGGTGAAGATGAAAATTGCAGTAATTATATTGATCGTTTTTCACAGGAAATGCCGGTCGCGGCCCCGGCTGTCCAGACTCCGGCGGCTGTTCAGGCTGCCCCTGCCCCGGCTTCCCAGGCTCCGATGACGATTGAGCTTGCTGTCATCAAAGGCCTCAAGGGCGAGACGGCACGCCTTACTACAGAGCTTCTTGAAAAACATGACGAGCTTACGATTATCAACGACCTGCTCATCCCTGCACTTGACAAAGTCGGTGAGCAGTACGAAAAAGGAATTATTTTCCTGCCGCAACTTATCAACGCCGCAAATGCTGCAAGCGCTGCATTCGACATTATCAAAGCAAAAATCGCCGAAAAAGGCGGCGACAAAGTAAGTAAAGGCAAAATTGTCCTGGCTACGGTACATGGCGATATACATGATATCGGCAAGAATATCGTAAAAGTTGTTCTGGAAAATTATGGGTATCAAGTAATCGACTTAGGCAGAGATGTGCCTCCGGAGACTGTTGTAAATACAGTTATAAGCGAAGGCGCAAAACTCGTCGGCCTGTCTGCACTAATGACAACAACTGTGCCTTCAATGGCAAAAACAATTACGCAGCTTCGCGAGGCAGGTTGTGATTGCAAGATAATGGTAGGCGGAGCAGTTCTCACCCCTGAGTTTTCACAGGAAATAGGCGCTGATTACTATGCAAAGGACGCAAAACAGTCAGCTGACATAGCAAAAATAGTTTTAGGATAACTACATAGGCGGAGGCAAAAAATGGTAAAACACGTTATTTTATGGACATTAAAAGATGAATTTTCCGAAGAAGAAAAAGCAAAAATCAAAATCGGCATCAAGGAGAATCTGGAAGGACTCGCCGGTAAAATCCCCGGTCTTATTTACATCAAAGTAAACATCGACGGCCTTGAGACTTCCAAAAACGCCGACCTCATGCTGGACTCCGGTTTTGTAGATGCGGATGCTTTAAAAACATACGCAACTCACCCTGACCACGTGTATGTAGCCGACACTTTTGTCTGTCCGTATACTGCAACAAGAAGTTGCCTTGATTACATTGAAGCTTAACAACACTCCACCGTCACGACGTGCTTTTCAATCATGAAAACAGGATGATAGTTGAGTTTTGATTTGCGAAGATTAAGATCGCCGGCATCATCCTCGCGATTGATATACAAAAGACCCTTTTCATAGGCGAACTTCTGAGCCATCTCGCTCACAAGTGCCTTGTTTGCGCCCGGATAAGAAGTGTCGCACTTCTCAAAATGCTCATAAAGAGTGTCGCCTATCGTTTCGGCAAGACAAACACCGACAATCCTGCCATCTACGAGCAGAGCGCCACCTTCAAAATCATAAATATCATAATTCTCGAAGAACTCGGGAATTTTTTTATACTCGGCAACGGCAGTATCAGCCGTTTTGGGATTCAATCTTGCGTACTCAAGACAAAAATCATAAGCCTGCCTGATAAGATCCCCTTTTATTTCCACAAATTGGTAGCCGGGATATAAGGATTTGAATTTGTTTACATGATTGCGCTCGCCATGGTATTTTTTGCCTTTGAAAAAAGCCAGGTCAGCAGAATTGTATACGTAATCAAAAGCATCTTCATCTGCAAAATACGAAACGCGGCTGCCATATTTTTCACAGATATACGGAATCTCCGGCGAGGTAACAGTTACGAGCAAAAAACGCTCCATACCCGCCGCCCCGACCGCGCTACTCAGCATATCAATGCCACACAAAAAATCCTCAGGCCTTCCTGATAATGGCAGAGGAGATGCAAAAACGCAATTATCCTCATCTTCGTCGTATTGAATAAAAAGAATGTCGTTTTCTATACAGTAGCGCACATTATAGAACTCACGCCACCCAAAAAAACAGCCAACTGTATTATCACAGCAGCCATTTACGTAATTTTTCACATATTCACGGACAATATCCACCTGATCCAGCGTCAGTTTCTTAAAATCTTCAAGCCTCATCGTTATCCCTTATCCCATCTGTACTACGTGCCCACACATCTCTTTTTATGGCACCGAAAATATTACGGCGAATGTCGCGGTTGTCGTCTTCAAGCATTTTGATAATATCCTTTATATGGGAGCGCTTGCTCGTCTTGTCCATCGGGCAAAGATTGGTAACAACAGGAATCACACCCTCCTGCTCCCTTACAAAAGCCTTTACCTCGCCCTCCGTGACAAAAATGAACGGACGAATCACGGCAACGCGACTGCGACTGAGCCACGTATTCGGTGAAAAGCAATAGAATCTGCCTTCGTATGACAGACTGAGCATAGCAGTCTCGATAACGTCATCCTTGTGATGCGCAAGCGCAACAACGTTGCAACCAAGACGCGCGGCATGGTCATTTAAAGCACCGCGACGCAGATTGGCGCACAAAGCGCAAGGATTCGACTCTTTTCTGATATCAAACACGAGCTCGGCAATAGAAGATTCCACAAAAGTAAAATGCACACCAAGCATGTCGCAATACTCCTGAAGACTTTGGCGCGTTTCCTCCTTATTGGCAAAGCCGAGGCTGATATGTACCGCCTCAAGTTCAAACTTTTTTGGGTAAAAACGGCGCAGATAACTAAGAACAGCCAGCAGAGCCGAGCTGTCTTTGCCACCTGAAAGTCCCACGCACACGCGGTCGCCTTCCTGAATCATCTCGTAATCCTGCACCGCCTTGCGTGTAAGGCTCAGAAGTTTTTTGAGTTTTTCTGTATGAACTATCATAAATTATTCTTCAAAATTGATTTTATCCTGTATAACGTACAAAGGTCTACCTTTGACTTCCTCATAAATCCTGCCGATATAACTGCCTAAAATTCCCAGAATCATCAATATCAGACCGTTGAAAAACAGTGAAATCGCCACGATTGAAGTCCAGCCGAGGACAGTACTAAGCACTCCGCAAAGCTTAAGGATAATGAGAACAACCATATAAATAAAGCTTGCAATTGAAATGCCGACGCCAAGATACGTTGCAAGTTTGAGCGGCTTTAGTGAAAATGACATAATCGCGTCGCTTGCAAACTTGAGCATTTTCTTAAGAGGATATTTTGTCGTGCCCGCAAAACGCTTTTCACGGACAAATTCAACAGGCGCACTCTTAAAACCGAGCCAGCTTATGATGCCGCGCACGTAACGATTCTTTTCAGAAATATTATTCTTAAGTGCGTCGCAAACCTTACGGTCGATAAGTCTGAAGTCGCCTGTATCAACGGGAATCTCAGTATCTGTAAGTTTATTGAGCGTACGATAAAAGATTTTTGCTGTAAATTTCTTGAAAAATGAATCACCCTCACGCTTAAGACGCTTGCCATATACAACGTCAAAGCCCTCGCGCCATTTCGCAATCATCTGGGGAATAACCTCCGGCGGATCCTGAAGGTCAGCGTCGATAACAACAACCGCGTCGCCGCTTGAATTGTCCATACCTGCGGAAATTGCTACCTGATGGCCGAAATTTCTGGCAAAATCTATCAATTTAACGTTTTTATCTTTGTAGCATATCGCAGCGGCCAGGTCGCGTGTCTTGTCGCGGCTGCCGTCATTCACAAAAATGAGCTCGTACTTTTCACCGGTCTCATCCATAACAGCCTTAAGACGCTTATATGTTTCCATAATGACTTCTTCTTCATTGTACATTGGAACAACAACTGATATTGTACTCATAAAAACACTCCTTTTAAAAGTCCCACGAACTGAACCAGCGTAGCTTGCCGTCGATAAACGATTCTTTGACCGTCATACCGGTAAGCGCCGGGTAGAACAGTACAAACAGCAGCACGATGACAACCAGATATCCGATAACGACGTATTTTGATATTACTTTATCCTCAAGCAAGACTTTGATAACGTACACAATCATAAACATGAGGAATGGTATCGCTGTGAAATAATGGTAAATGAAGCAAACTCTTGTTACGAGTATCCATGGGAAAAGCTGCAATGCATACGCGATGAAAACAAGAATCATTGCTTTTTCTTTGCGTTTGAAAGCAAAATACAGAGCCGGTATGATACAGATAAGACCTACCCACCAGATTGCAGGGTTGCCCATTGACATGATTGTCGAATCCATTCCGGCAGGCAGACCCGCGCCGGAGCCTGAATAATACCAGATTGGTCTGTAGTCAACAAGCCATGTGTACCACGGCGAGCCAAATGCGTGTGTCGCATCAAGGCCGGAGTGATAATTATACATTGATTTCTGATTCTCAATCATAATCTCCCACAAAGACATGTCTCCTTTAGATGGCATGTACGGAATATATGAGAGCAAGTATATAAGACCCGGAATTACGATGAAAAATACAACGCACACGCCGCACGTAGGCACAAAATTCTTAAGCAAGTATGACTTGATATTGCCCTTGCCCTTTACCTTACCTGTCAGATAATCACGTGCCTCAAGCGCCTTTGCGATGAAGAACAAGATTGCAAGACCTGCACCGGCATACAAGCATGTCCACTTGGACGCAGCACCGAGGCCAAACATAATACCACTGAAAAACAGCGGGATGAACGACTTCCACAAAGGCCTGTCGTACGACTTCGTGCTGAAATAATCATACATAAAGTAGTACATGGCTATTACGAAGAAACACGAATATGAGTCAATTGTCGCAAGTCTTGTCTGTGACAATCTCATAAAGTCAAACATCATAAGGAAGCCTGCCAGGAAAGCAAATCTGCGGTCTTTGAACAGTTTGAAGCCAAACAGGTACATCAAAGGCACCATCATAACACCAAAAAGCGTTCCCATAAATCTCCAGCCGAACGGATTCATGCCAAAGATTCTGATACCGAGTGATATGAAAGTCTTTCCGAGTGGCGGGTGTGTCCATTCGTAAATAGACTCGCCGTGAATATGCTCGTAAGCCGTGCGCGGGAAGTAAATTTCATCAAAATACGTACCATTTTCGTACGTTCTGTACATCTGGAGCTCTTCTTGCTCATCAAAAAGATTTGCAGGATTCTTATCGGGATTAGCTTCCTTGTTGTAATTTTCCTCGACAACCTTTACTTCAACTTTTTCATATTCACCTTTATCATTTTTGGTGAAAAATCCCATCTCGTTCAAAGCAGTACCGGAGCCGGTAGCCTCGATTTTCACCCTTTTTGTGGTAAAAGTCTTGTCTATAAACTTCCATTCGTAAAAAGTCACTTCGCTGATTCTTCCGGCTTGAGCAAGAGTCGTACTTGCCTCGCCATCGGCACCAGTTGTAGTTTTGTCGTATTTAATGTTAAAAGAACCGGAGCCGGGAAGTCCGCCATAATACGCAATTCTCGATATTGTCGTCTCTTCGGGGAACTCAACTACGATATATTCACCTGTTTCAACAGGGCGCCAATCAGAATTTGCAGCTGACATGTCACCCAGATTAGCAAAAGACATTACCGCTGTAATCAATGTCATAACAAGCAGAATTATGGCATCCCGCTTGCCTAATCCGGGTTTAGTTTCCCCCAGGCGTTTTTTCTTATTCTTATAATCCTCGTCATCTGATTTAATAGCGAGGAAAACAATATATATAACGAGACCGATAAGGAGTACACCGAAAATAATCTGCATCAACATTTTTTCGCTGTCTTTTGCCTCGTCAGCCGGTGCTTCTGCATCAAAGCAGTCTGCATTTGCCGGAAGCTTTGATACTTTAGAAATATTTACGTTGTCAATTTTTACCATACCGGGAGATTCTGCGCTGAATCCGCCAAGGCAGATACATAGCTCAACCTCTTTTTCAGATCCGGTATGCATGTACGTCGTTATCGTCTGCCAGCCTTCGGTAGAGCCATACAAAGGCTGTGAATGTGCGGAATGTCTTTTTGTCGATACGTTAACGCCTGCGCCGCGGGTATCTTCGTCAAGTCCGTCTGATACCTTGTCGAGCCACACGTCAACAGTAATCTTATAATAAGAATTCTTCTTGACTTTGATCGTCTGTACGAGGCGGGCATCATTTTTTGACGTACTGTTGATTACAGCATATTTGTTGCCGTTTTCAGAAACAATCTCAACAGTTGTGCACGGGTTTTCAACTGTCTTCTGATAGTCGTATATCTCCCAACCATCTATGTTGCTGCCCTCTCCTGATTCAAAACTACCGTTTTTGAGTGTTACCTCTTTGCCGCCGCAACCCGTCACAGACAAGAGCGCACCAAGACATAAACACGCAAGCAACGTTAAAATCAGTATTTTTTTCATCTTTTTACTCATTTTTCCGCACCTTCTTTATTTTCAGGAAGTACATTCCATATCCTCATTTTTTTATTTTCAAGATTTATAACGTTAAATACCGTCAGAATGGTAATTACTGTAAGCGTCAAACACGTCAGCACATTAAACAGCGCCATTATGAATCGTTCTGTATTCATATGGTTCCAGTAAAAATATGCCATGGCATCGTAATTCGAAGAGCCAATCTCCGCACCTACGGAAAGGCCTGTCATAACCTCAAGCACCGTAAAGAAGTTGGAAATTGACGTCACAGCGAAAAGGCCGAGCATATATTTGTTGTTGGACAGAATCGTCGCAAACAGCATAAAGATTATAACCGGGAAGAAATACCTCTCGTGCATTCTCGGGCCGAACGTAACAACGCCATATATCAACGTCGCTGCAATCATAAACGGAATATATGGCTTCTTTGTGTCAGCTTTCTGATAAAGTACCCACGCAAGAACAGCAAATGCGACGATTGCCAGCATACCAAGGTGATGTATTGTAACGCCAAAATCGCCAAGACTGAATACGACTTCATTGTCCGGAGCCCAGTTTTTGTTAATCAGGAAGTGGAAGTTGAAGGCATTTACAGTCGCATATTCATATCCATCAACCGTACCTCCGTACAGTTTGAAAATCCACACAAAGATATTCGGCTCCATCTTTATTCCGAACGGCAACATAATCACAAAGAAAATACCGGCAAAAATAACTATACATCTTGCAATAACGATAAATCTTCTGATAACCGGCATTTCATTTTTCCTGCTGATGAGGAGCTTAAAGAGTGCGTATCCTAAAATCGGCACGAGCATGATACCCTGCGGCTTGAGAGCGACTGCAAAAGCAAGAGCACCCGATGCCATCGCATATTTATTCTGAGATATCCAATAAACGGCAGCCACCATAAACATACTCTGGAAAGCATCAACCTGTCCCCATGCCGTAGAATCAAGAAGCACGAGTGGGTTAAACAGCCACAAAGCAACTGCAATCAAAGTCCAGTTCTTGTGAACGTTTTTAAGATTTTTGCACCATTTATATATGAAAAATGCGATAACGCAGTCTGCGACCATTGAAGGAAGTTTTATAAGGACTGTTCCAAAAGCCGTAGCCGTGCTGATCCCTGTAACTTTACAGAATTTACCAACAAAGCCAAGCCAGTACATAAGAAGCGGCGGATAGTCCAGATTAATATCCTTCGCATGACTATAGACGTTTGTAATACCATATTCTTCCGTCATTCTCGCCCAGTATTTGAAAAGATTTACGTCGATATCACACTGTGGCAACGTAACAGAACCGAGCAGCCTTACGATAAATCCGACCAGAATCAATATAGCAACCGTCATTGCTATGTTCGTCTGAGATTCTCTTTCTCTGACAATTATTCCCTTGTCTCTGTTGTCTGCATATTTAATACAAAGCGCAAAAATCGCGAGAGCAACAACGATTACAATCGCGCCGATCATAAGCGTGTCGTCATGTCTTTCATTCTTGATTCTGCCGCTTTCGTCCTTTTGTGTTGACGCAGACATCGTATTGACCATTGAATTTGCAACAACACCTGCCGGCAATTCTGAAAGCTGCTCTACGCAAAGGTCGTCAAACCAGACTTTTCCTGTGTTGATACCACTGTAGAAACCAAGTCTGAGGCATAGGTCAAAGCTTGTCTGTCCCTCTCCTGTCCTTCCAAAGAATTCCAGCAAAGTCCATTCCTGGTCACCCGTATATGCGTAACTGTGATAACTTGTATTCAGTGCGGAAATATTTGCGCCGACCTGATTTTCACCATCGCCGACATTTTCCGTCTTAACCCACACAGATGCTCGGTAGTAAGTATTTTCCAGCGCATCATCAATCTTCAGAACGTACCTTGCGTCATTTGACTTGATATTTTCTATAGACAGACATCTGCTGTCATCCATGCCGCCGGCTTCTTCGTACGTAAACACCGTAACACCACGGTCTGAATCATATGCATCCGTAACAAGGCCGCCCTGTGAAAAATCAAAGTCTGCTTCAAACATAACCTTGTATTCGGCAACTGCTTTTTTATTGTTTATTATATAACCGGTAATAATCCCGGCAGCAAGTGCAATTACACAAAGACTGCAAAGAATAATAAGATACTTTTTATTCTGTAATAATTTCCTCATGCCTTTACTAACCTCTCTACTACAGCGCCGGGCTCTATCTCTACTTCTTTACTGTAAACCAGTTCATCAATGAAACATCCGCTTCTTACAATAGCGCTGTCACAACAAAGCTGACCGATTCTGCAACATTCAATATCTGCTTCAATACAATCTATAAAGTCGGAAACAAGCGTAAACTCTTTTTTCTTCTCGCCTTCCGGCCTTTTTCTTTTCACAATAAGAATATCTGATATTATACTTCTGATTTCCGACGTTTTTTCCGAGTTGATACGTATTTCAGTGGCATTTACCGTTGTGGTCGACAGAAATCTTCCGAAAATTTTCACAGTGTCAGCTTTTATTCTTCCGGAAGCCTCCATAAGAGCGCCTTTTGCAATATTGATTCTGTCGGAATGAATCACATCGTAGGATTTAATCTCACCGCTTGAAATAATGCTGTTGCTGTACACTCTGCCGTAAAACCAGATAACACCGTGTTTATTCTTAATCTGCTCTGTAATTACTTCAATTTGTGCAGTACACTGGCCCTCTACCGTGAGCCAGTCGCACGTTATTACAGAACTGAATTGTGCTTTTCCTCTGATCCACACAGTATCAGCTTCGACTTTTCTGGAAAAAGAAAGCTGTCCGACAATGCCGAGGTTCCTGACGTCAACAGGCTCGGTTATCGTTTCTCTTCCATCCAGAACAATATCGTCGAATCCGCTTTTCAATTAAAAACAGCCTCCATCTGAGTCACTTTCTGTGAAAATACATCAAGCGCGCTCTGAATAACTGCAGGGTCTGTAAGATCAACACCTGCTTTTCTGAGGATATTCAGAGGATAATCACTACCGCCACTCTTTAAGAATTCAAGATACTTCTCTGTAGCGCCGCCAAAAGCGTTGTTTTCATCCCTGAGAATACCATGTGCAAGTGCTGTAGCTGCGCTGAAGCCCGTTGCGTACTGATATACGTAGAATGAATTGTAAAAATGTGGTATGCGTGCCCATTCAAGACGGATATCTTTGTCTACTGAGCAGCCTTTTCCATAATATTTTTTGTTGAGTTTGTAATAAATGTCACACATAACGTCACAAGTAAGCGCCTCTCCTGCCTGATCTTTTGCATGAGCTTTCTTTTCAAACTCAGCAAACATTGTCTGTCTGTGTACAGTTGTTCTGAATTCTTCCAGATAATGGTTAAGCAAGTATGCCTGCTTTACTGTGTCGCCTTCTTTTTCAGCTTCTTTTAACATATATGACATAAGAAGATTTTCATTTACAGTAGATGCAACTTCTGCAACGAAAATTCTGTATGATGCATACTGATACGGCTGATTTGCATTGCTGTAAAAAGAGTGCATTGCGTGGCCAAGCTCGTGTGCGAGTGTGAAAACATCGTTTATTTCACCCTGCCAGTTAAGAAGAACGTAAGGATGTGAATCGTAGCAACCCCATGAATATGCGCCGCATGTCTTGCCTCTGTTTTCATATACGTCAATCCAGCCGTCTGAAAAGGCCTTCTTCATGTCTTCAACGTACTGCTCTCCTAACGGAGCCATAGCCTTGATAACAATCTCTTTTGCTTCTTCAAACGTGTATTTTGTCTTTGGCATCTCAACGATCGGCACGTATAAATCGTACATATGAAGTCTCTTTACGTCGAGTACCTTTTTACGGAGCCGGAGATATCTGGCAAGGTCATCGAGATTTGCGTGGATAGTCGCAATCAGGTTGTTGTATACCTGAACCGATACGTTATCTGTGCTGAGTTCTGCTTCAAGTGCGCTGTGATATTTGCGTACCTTTGCGCCGAAGTTGTCAGCCTTTACGTTTCCGCAATAAAGCTGTGAAATTGTGTTTTTGAAAGAATCGTATGTTTTGTAAAGTGCTGTAAAAGCATCTTTTCTGACTTTTCTGTCCTTGGACTCAAGCATGCCCGAATATCTGCCATGCGTAAGTTCAATCTTTTTACCTGTCTCATCCTTAACAGCCGGGAATCTTAAATCTGCATTATTGAGCATTGTAAAAGCATTCTTTGCTGTCTGGAGTGATTCGCCTGCCAGCGCAAGAATCTTCTCCTCGCCTGCTGATAAAATGTGAGCTTTGAGTCTGAGCAGCTGGCTGATTACAAATTCATGTTCCTTAAGTTCAGGAACTTTTTCCATAAAGCTCATAATCTTATCTTCTTCAATAGCCATGAGCTCCGGCTCAAAGAAAGCAACTGCGCCTACCAGTTTGTAATACAAGTTTGCTGCCTGTGCGAAAAGGCCCTGGTAAAGACTGTTTGCATTGTCTTCATCAAGTCTCATTTTTGTATATACGTAAAGCTTCTCCGTTACGCGTGCTGCCTGTGTTTGTTTTTCAAGATATTCATACAAAATACGACCGTTTTTTGCATGAAGTCTGCCTTCATATTTTTTTAACTCTGCAATAAGCGCTTCTGCTTCTGACATTGACTTTGCACAGTCGTCGTCATTTGCAAAAATATCCTCTAAAACCCATTTATATTTAGCGTCAATTTCGCTTCTTAACTGTAATTCTTCCATTTTAAACCTCCTATGTGTATAACATTGGGATATTAGCACAATTAAAGGTTTTTTTCAATATTCATAAATCATTACAGGTGTCGTTTCGGAATACGTTAATCTTATATGGTCAGCGACCATCGCAACGAACTCTTTTGTATTCATAAAGGAGCTGTCAACAGACAGCTCCTTGCCAATGATAGTTTTTATTATTTGTTGTCGCGAGTTCTTTTCGTTAATGTCCACAAGCACCCTGTTCAGCGCATTTTCAACAGTACGCGCTCTTGTTTTAAACGCCTTGCCGACTTTGAGCATAGATTCTTTTGTTAGCTCGGGAATAAAAAGGTTGCTATTTGCAACCTCAATAATAACTTCTCTTAAAAAGTAAAATTCGGGATTTGCTGAATTCATATTCAGATTGTATAGAATTGAAGATACGATACGACGCTCTTCGTTGGCGCTTATCACTATATGATAGTCACCTGCATCGGACTTTTCCGGAAGAAACCGCCCGCTGAAAATATCAGCATCTGTATTACGTTGCATAATACCTGCAGCAGGCAGCACAAAAAAGGCATTCGATTCATAATTGAGATTATGGGCGCAACAAGACCCGGAGTCCTGCATCCGCACGTTCATAAATCTGATCGAATTATCAGTATACATTTATCTATAACGTATCCCTTCCGGAATCATATAACAACTACTTTGTCATAGTATCATAAAATAATTTTCTTGTCAAGTATTTTTTAAGACCAAAAGCTCTCCGGATCAAGATATTCACCGTCTTTTATCACTTCGAAATGAAGGTGCGGTCCCTGATCCTTTTCACAGAAAACTTCTGCGCTCAACGTACCAATCACGCTACCTTCGCTCACCTCATCGCCAAGCGCCACTTTGAGCGTATCAAGTCCACAATACACAGTAGTAAGGCTGCCGTCTGCCGTGTGGTCAATTATAACCGTAAGGCCGTACCGTGGATCGATTTTCACCGAAGCAATGCGTCCACTGTACGCAGCCTTTACAGCATCGCCGCCGGAGCCTGCAATATCTGTGCCGCAATGCGTGCGCCATTCCTTGAGAGTAGAATTATAAACCAGCTTCTTAATTGCAAAAGACACCTGAACGTTGCCTTCAAGAGGCTTCGTCATGCGGGAAACAGTAATGTCCGGCTTCTTGGTGGGCGCCGGCGTGACGGGTCTTGAAACGTCCTGACTATCCTCTGTCGGTCTTGCTGTAGCCGTCGGCTTGTTGCCTGAACTGCCGGATTGCGTCGTAGGCTGTGGCTTTATCCCAGGCGAACTTTTCAGAATCACGTCGTCTTCATCAGGGCTCAGGTTGATCAAAGACACACCGGCTACGACCAGTGCAACAACGCAAATCAGAATAACAATCAGATACCCCTTATCCTGTAAAAAATTTTTCACTTTATCCAAATGTAACACCCTTTCTTCTCAGTGAATATCTTTGCCTGTATTCTTGCCACAAAAAAGCATTTATATACGCTCGTTGAATTGACTTTATACTCCCTATCCTATAAAATTACCTGGAATATATTAAAGAAGGCTTCATTATGACACGTAATTTCCGCAAAGTTCTCAAATATAACATAGACACCCTCAAAAACAGCGATAAACGTTTTGAGGATATCTACAATATAATGTTCGGCAGCGACGCCGTATTTCTCGACAACGTATTTTCCGAAGCACTCGACGGCTACCGCATCAGGCAGACTACTTTCCGCCAGATGGCAGACCACATCAAGGCTGTCGCTTATGGTATCTGTACTCAGGTAAACACAGAGCATCAATATATCGGCATCGACCTTGAAAACAGTGAAAACT
Organism: Clostridia bacterium; assembly: GCA_045546695.1. Lineage (GTDB taxonomy): Bacteria > Bacillota > Clostridia > UBA1212 > UBA1255 > SIG424. The sequence goes on from JAZQDE010000012.1 coordinate 50,204, forward strand.
GGGTTGCTGCATTCTGGGCTATATTGATGAGCGGCAACAAGCCTTTTCTTATAAACAGCCGCCACCCCATCTCCTTAGAAGAGGGCGTTTTCCGCACGCTTGGCATCAATTACAATATCGGTGAAAAGCAAAGCAGATATTCACCTGCGCTCATTGATATCGCAGAGCTTGGAAAAGAGCCTGCTCCCGCGGATTATGAATTTACTTTTGAAAACGAATTTGCTCTGCCCACTTCTGCCACAACATTAAACGAGACTATTTGTATTTATACCGGCGAGGAGATTTCTACACAGATACTCAACACGCCGGAGATACTAAGCGAAAGCAAACAGATATCCACTTTTTACAACAAAAGCATAAAGCAACTCTGTTTCCTGCCTTTTTACCATATTTTTGGTCTGGGAGCTGTATATTTCTGGTTCTCATTCTTCGGCACAACGCTTGTCTTTCTCAAAGACTACTCGCCTGATACAATTCTTAAAACATGCAGAAGACACGAAGCAACACACATTTTTGCAGTACCGCTTTTGTGGCACACTATCGAAAAGCAGCTTCTTCGCGAAGTAAAGAAAATGGGTGAAAAGCAGGAAAAGAAGTTCAACAAAGGCGTAAAGCTCTGCACGAAAATCCAGAACGTATTTCCAACTCTTGGCATAAAAATTGCCAAATACTTCTTCAGAGACGTGCATAAAAAACTTTTCGGAAAGAGTGTGCAGTTCTGTATCAGTGGCGGCAGCTACGTAAACGATTCTACTCTCAGGACGCTTAACGCCATCGGACTCCCGCTTCACAACGGCTTTGGCATGAGCGAGATTGGCATCACCTCTGTTGAGCTCCGTAACAAGCCTAAATTCCGCAACCTCAACTCAATCGGCAGACCCTTTTCACAGGTTGAATACGATATCAGCCCCGAAGGCACACTACTTGTACGCAGCGCGTCTGTCTGCAAAGAAGTTCTGATAAATGGTAAGGTTCAGAAAAACACAAATGAAGACGGCTGGTTTGACACCGGCGACTTTGCACGCAAGGACGACGCCGGATATTACTACGTTCTCGGTCGCAAAAATGACGTTATCATCGGCCAGAACGGTGAAAATCTTAACCCCGATCTTATGGAAAAAGAATTTTCATCGGCAATCAATCTTCCGTACTGCATTATCAGACATAAAAAAGAAGACGGCTTTGTGCCGGCAATGATTGTGCAGATAAGCAAATACGCTGACTCCGGCTACCTTATGACTGTCATTTCTTCCCTGCAAAAAGCAAACGAAGCGCTTCCGATAACAGGAAGAGTTACTGATTTCTTTTTCACAGAAGAGGAGATTGCCGCAAAGACAGCAGTAAAAGTAAGTCGTCAGTACGTTCAAAGAGGCATAGATAACGGCTCTATAAAGCTCCTCGCGCTCAGCGAGATTCAAAACCGCAAGCCACTGCCTTTTGATGAAAATGACGAGCTTGCAGTAAAAATCAAAAATATTTTCGCCGGAATCCTCAATAAATCTCCGGAGGAAATAACCGCGGACATGCATATTGTTTTTGACCTCGGTGCTACAAGCCTTGACTACTTTGCGCTGATTGGCGAAATAAATACAGAATTTGGCGTCAATATCAGACTTGATGAAGAAAATGGTTGCTATACAGTTCGTAGCTTCTACGATAAAATAAAAAAAGAACTCAGCGAAGGGATTTAATCTGTATGAAAGAGGAAAAAAGCTTCAGCCGTCTGTTTTTGGGTTTTGTAAAAGTTACCGGATTTTTGCCGGGTTTGCTCCTTTTCAAGCCAAAAGTAAGATACGTAAATAAAAAAGTACAGAGCAAAAAGCTCGCAAGGCCATGTATTTTTATGTCAAACCATAAATCACTCATGGACTTTGCGCTGTATCTTATTACTTTTCCATTTGTTTCCATCAGATTTCTTATGGCAGAGGTGCTTTATAACAAAGGCAAGTTTTTCTCAAAATTCCTGTATCTGCTCGGAGGCATAAAAGTAGACCGCGACGCTTACAATTTCGATTTTATAGACAAGTCCGTAGACTGCCTCAACAACAACCAGGTTGTCGGCATTTTCCCCGAAGGCAGATTGCCAATTGATGGCAAAATGTCTCCTTTCAGGCCGAGCATCGTGCTCATCGCCCTCAGAGCAAATGTTCCGGTCGTTCCTGTGTATACGGATGGTAATTATGGCATAACAAAAAGGGCTCACGTTACGATTGGCGAGCCGATAAATCTTACAGAGTATCTGACAGAAAAAGGCGTGCCTGTTGACAAGATAAGTAAAGAAGAGATCAGCCGTCTTAACGACATTCTTAAGGACAAAATCCTTGAATTAAAGGCATTTTCAGAGGAAAAAAATGGCAAAAAATAAGTTTCAGAGAATTTTTAATATTAAAAAATTGCCCATGGACCTCGGCAGATTTTTCATCAGTGTTCTGCCCATTTATTTCCGCGTGCGCAAGCATTACGTAAGCAAAGAGGCGCGCGAAAGTCTTAAGATTGATGACGGCGCGATACTCGTTGCAAATCATACAGGTTTTGCCGATCCTTTTAAGGTAGGTTGCTGCATCTGGCACAGACGCATGCACTTTATCGCGGCAGAAGAAGTTATGAAAACAGGTCTCATTCATCTGCTGCTCAAAGGAATGGGCTGCATAAAAATCCGCAGAAATATCTTCGACATAGAATGTATCAAAAAGAGCGTGGACCTGCTAAAAGATGGATATCTTCTTGCCATGTTTCCCCAGGGAGAAATAACTCGCGACGGTTCATTGGACAGCATCAAATCCGGCGCAGTTCTTATCGCCTGCCAGGCAAACGTACCGATTATCCCCGTTTATTTCAAAAAACGCAGCAGTATTTTTCGCAGAACAGACGTCGTAATCGGTGAAAAGTTCTATTGCAGTGATTATTGCAGCAAAAAGATGCCGGGAATGAAGGACATCGAAACGATGACAAATGTTCTTCTTGAAAAGACAATAGAATGTAAAAATCTTATAGATAAAAGTGAGGAATAATATCATGACAACGTACGACAGACTCGTAAAAGTTTTTACTAAAGTAATGGAAGACGACGCAGAGTTATCAAAGCTCAGCCCCGAAGCGGATTTGTTCAAAGACCTTGAGCTTAACTCAATCGGCCTCCTTTATATGGCAATCGCAATAGAGGAAGAATTTGGTATTTCTTTTAAAAACGAAGATATAAATTCGCTCAGGACTGTAAACGACGTTATTGCGTATCTTGACAGCAAGCAATAAGAAAAAGAGGTTTTTGTATGGAATGGGTAATGAAAGAGCCTCATCCCGGCGATATCGTCAGGGTGAATATGGGTATTTATCATCACTATGGTATTTTTGAATCAGATGACAGTATTATACAGTTCGGGTTGCCAAATAATGTAAGCTGCGACCCGGCTGCAATAGAGGTCCTCACAACTGACGTAAACGTTTTCCTCGGCACAGATTCTGACAAACTCAGGTTTATGGAAGTTGCTGAATTTTCACACGAGGAACTTAAAACAAAACGCAAGCCGGCAGATATTATTGCATATGCAAAAAACAAGCTCGGTATGCGTGGATATGACATTCTTCACAACAATTGCGAGCATTTCGTAAACGACTGCGCTTTTGGCGTTGCCCACTCGTCTTTTATCGCTTCCGTAAGAGAAAAAATCAAAAATAAGCTCAAAGGCTGATGCTTTTTCATGCAAAACATACTTATTGTCGAATCTCTGTAATTGTTGTATAATTGCAGAGATTATATTTATCGGAGGCTTTTATGAATAATTATGTTATTATCCCTGATACATCATGCGACCTGACAGCGAACCTCAGAGCCCGTTTTGACATTCCTGATTATCTGCGCGGCGTTATCACATACCCCGATGGGCATTCCGAACACATCAATCTCGACTGGGAAAATATTACTCCAAAAGAGTTTTACGAATCGATGAAGGACAAAAAGTCTCTTTACAAGACAAGCGCAGTCAATCCTGACGAAGCACTCGAAGTTTTTGAAAAATACCTTTCACAGGGACAAGACGTTCTTTCCATTTCACTGTCATCTGCTCTCAGCAGCACATACAATGTGTGCCTGCAGGCTGCAAAGCTCGCTATGGATAAATATCCCGGACGCAAAGTAATCTGCATCGACTCCCTGAGATATTCAACGGCACTCGCTCTGCTCGTTGTCCTTGCCGGTGAAAAGAAAAAAGAAGGCCTTTCACTGGAAGAAAATGCAAAATGGGTAGAGGAAAACAAACATACTATTCACCAGATGGGCCCGATGGACGATTTATTCTTCCTTTGCAGAACAGGCAGAATATCTAACTTCAAAGCATTCTTCGGCTCACTTATCGGCGTAAATCCGATGGCAGATTTTAACAGAAACGGTATGTCCGAAGTCCTCATCAAATGCAAAGGTAAACAAATCGCTTTTGATACAACTATAAAATACATGAAAGAGACCGGCATCGACCTCGATAAACAGCTTCTGTTCATTGCACACTCAAACAGAGAGCAGCAGGCACAGAGACTTGCCGAGCTGGTTAAAGAAAACTTCAACCCGAAAGAAATCATCATTACAGACGTTGGTATGGCTTGCGGCTCATCAATCGGCCCCGGTCTGTGCGCTGTTTACTACGTAGGCAAGCCCCTTAGTGAAAACAACGAAGAAGAAAAAGCCATTATGAAGGCTCTCGACGAACAAATTAAAGCTAAAAAATAAAAAGGAGCGTTATTATGAAAAAATATGTAATTATTGCCGATTCTACATGCGATTTAGATGCCGACTTGCTCAAAGAGTACGACATCGACTATGCAAAAATGGGATATGTTATTGACGAAAAAGAATATCCTGCAGCGCTGGAATGGGATACAGTAAGCCCAAAAGAATATTACGACATGATGAGAAATGGTAAAAAGATCAGAACTCTTCAGGTAACAGGCGAGACATTCAAAGAGAAATTCAATTCATATATTGAAAAAGATATGGATATTCTTTACATAGGATGTTCCTCTGCCCTCTCAGGATCAGTTAACCTCGGTGCAATCGTTGCAAGAGATTTAATGGCAGAACACCCCGGCGTATCAATCCGCGTCATCGACACAAAGATAAGTTCTTTAGGTCAGGGCCACCTGGCACTCACAGCCTCAAAAATGCGCAGTGAAGGCAAGACTTTAGATGAAGTAGCAGACTATATTGAATCAATCAAACTGACACTCAACCAGTTTGGTACAGTAGATTCAATGGAGTACCTCAAAAGAGCCGGCAGAATCAAAGCATCTAAAGCATTTTTCGGTAATCTCTTTGGTATAAAGCCAATTATCATTTCTGACGTACTCGGCCAGAATTACGCATTCAAAAAGGTAAAAGGCTCTTATAACAGCAAGCTCGAGATCGCAAAATGCATCGCTGAATGCGTTATCGACTCAGAAAACCAGACACTTTATATCTCTCACGCAGATTGCATCGAAGAAGCAAACATTCTCCGCGATGAGATTCTGAAGCTTGCAAAATTCAAAGACGTATATATGAACTACATCGGACCAATCGTTGGCGCATCAGTAGGCCCCGGCACACTTATCGCATACTGCGTTGGCAAAGAAGTAACAATCGAAGGAAAAGAGTGATTCAATCAATGCATTTTACCGGGATAGACGGACAGCTGCTAAGAGCAATGTTCACCGCAGGTTATAACAATCTGAAAAAAAACATTGCTCTCATAGATTCTCTTAATGTATTTCCTGTACCGGATGGCGACACAGGTACAAATATGTCTTTGACCTGGGAAGGCGGCCTCAAGGCACTTGCCCTGTCAGATGCAGCTGACGTTGATAACTGTCTGCAAATATTTGCCAGGGGCGCGCTTCTCAACGCCCGTGGCAATTCCGGCGTTATTCTGTCTCAATTTGTAAGAGGCCTTGCTGATTTTTCAAAAGGCCTTGAATCTTTTTCCATAAACGACTTTACTGCCGCACTCGCATCAGGCACATCCAAGGCATACAGTGCGGTTATAAAGCCGACAGAAGGCACAATGCTGACTGTCATGCGTCAGACGGCCGAATTTGCCAAAAAATCCCACAATGAATTTGATTCCTTCCTGTCATTTTTCACAGCTGTCATCGGTGCGATGCAAGAATCCCTTCAGCACACGCCCGAACTACTCCCCGTATTAAAAGAAGCGGGCGTTGTAGACAGCGGCGGAGCCGGACTTCTTTGTATTTTCGAGGGTATGCTTTGCGCTCTCAACGGTGAAAAGCCCGAAGACATTACCTTTGACGTTGCAACTTCGGCTCAGACCGTCGACGCATCATCTACTTTCAGGCGCGACAGCGTGCTGGAATTCGGTTATTGCACTGAATTTATCCTGCGTCTCATGGACGCCAAAGTCGATATTGACAACTTCGAAATAAAGACAATTATTGGTTTTCTTGAAATAAACGGAGACTCTATCGTCGCCATCAAAGACGACGACCTTGTAAAAGTGCACGTGCACACGTTTTCACCGGGAGATATTCTCAATTACTGCCAGAGATTCGGCGAATTTATCTCTATAAAGATTGAAAACATGTCAGTGCAGCACAGCGAAAGCACGGCGCCTGCCGCAAACAGACAAAAATATGCTGTTGTATCCGTGTGCAGCGGTGACGGCATAAAGGAGTATTTCAGCAACATCGGTGTCAGCTACATTATCGACGGCGGCCAGACCCAGAATCCGCCAATGGAAGATTTCATCAAGGCATACGACGCAGTTAACGCCGACGATATCTTTGTGCTTCCAAATAATTCCAATATCATTCTTGTGGCACGCCAGTCAGCAGAGCATTACAAGAATTCTACGATTCATATCATACCTACAAAATCTATTGCTGAAGGCTACTCTGCCCTGTCAATGATGGACCTTTCACACGACAGTGCCGACGAAATCATCGCCGACATGGAATATGCGCTGGGAAATGTTTCCACCGCGCTCGTTACGAGAGCCAGCCGCGACGCGACGTACAACGGTCTTGATATCCGCAAAGGCAAATTTATCGGTCTTGACAAAGAAACGATTTATTCCTGCGAAGAGACTCTGTTCGACGCTGCATGCAAACTGACAGACAGCATTGAAGATATCGAAAACAAGCAGGTTATCACGCTTTTTTACGGTGAAAATACGACCGAAGACGACGTTTTCGAGTTTTTCAACTATATTAATGAAAAATATCCTCTCATTGAGACCGGCGCCATATACGGTGGCCAGAAAATATATGATTTTATAATGGCTATAGAATAATCCCAAAGGAGCAAGGACATGAAAAAATATATAATCGACATCTACGGAGCCGACAGTGGCTACAGCGTTGTTATCGACGGAGCACTTGAAGCTCTTGAGCAGTTTGAAGACATCCGCATCGTGCTGTGCGGCGATGAAAACACAATAAAAGAATATCTCATGACAAAAACGTATGATGCTACCCGTGTTGATATCGTTCACGCTCCCGAAGAGATTACAAATCATGAGCCTCCGACTGTTATTTTCGATAAAAAGCAGAATTCTTCTCTTGCAATCGGCATCAATATATTAAAAGACGACCCGGACGCAGCTGCTATGATATCCCCCGGCAACACCGGCGCAGTGCTCGTCGGCTCTATTTTCAAGCTCGGCATGTCCGTACCGCTTAAGCAGCCGGCTCTTGCCAGCATGCTTCCGTGCCACAACGGCAAACTCGTCGGCCTGATTGATTGTGGTGCAAACATGGATTGCAAACCTGCTCATCTGGCAAAATATGCCATTATGGGCTCTGTCCTCATGAAATGCCGCAGCGGCATCGAAAATCCAAAAGTTGGTTTGCTTTCAGTAGGTAAAGAAGAAGGCAAAGGCAATATACAGACAAAAGAAGCCTTCGGCCTCATTAAAGAGACAGGCGTTAATTTCATCGGCAACATTGAAGGCAGCGACGTGCTCGCAGGCGACGTCGACGTCGTTGTATGCGATGGTTTTTCTGGAAACGTTCTTATGAAAAATGCCGAGGCAAACGGCAAGATTGCTATGGGTATGATCGACGACATTTTAAAAAGCGAGCAGCCCGGCAGTCATACATATGAAACCCTCATGGCCCTTCGTGAAAAGCTTTTCATGACTTTTGACTTCAACTCACGCGGCGGAGCTACTTTCCTCGGTGTAAAAAAGATTCTTATAAAAGCACACGGAAGCGCAAACAGTAAGACAATCGCCTCCTGTATAGGTCAGGCTCAGATTCTTGAATCAAAAGGATTTATCGACTCCATGAACCGGGCTTTATAAGTTTAAGTAAGAAATATTCAATCGGAGCCGCCAGAATAATCGCAATATTATGCGCAATGATAAGCGGTAGCCCCAAGAGTTTAAACGGCACACAAATTGACATAACTATACTGAATCTTATGGCTGCAAACAGGAAAAATCTTCCTGTTATCTGGTAGTGTACTCTGCGGAAAATGAAAAACTTGTTGAAAAACCAGCACACCATGGCGCTTAACATGTATACCATCGGCACAGTGCGCAGCCATCCGTCCCACCCGATAAAAATTGTAATCAGAATAAGACAAAGCTGAATGTTAGCAAATGAAATAAGCGTTGCACTCGCTGTTTTAAACATTTTTTTATAAATACGGATTGTGTCTTTTACAGGATTGAAATGAGATGAACTGTTGCCGTCAAGATATACCGTGTCAATCGGCACCTCTGTAACTTTAATCTTCTGGCGGTCTATAAACATAAGTACGTTCATTTCATAATCGTACTTATCGCCTTCAACATTCACAAGCCATGAAATATACTCAACCTTAAAGCCTCTTAATCCCGACTGATTATCCTGAAGATAATGACCTGTAAGCATAGCAAAAACGATTCTGGACAAACTGTTTCCGAATCTTGATCTCAAAGGAACATCGCCCTTAAGTCCGCGCATAGTCAGCACAAAGTTGCTGCCTTCTTCGAGCTTTTCACGCACGCGGCAAATATCCTTGACAAGGTGCTGCCCGTCGCTGTCAGCAGTAATAAAATGAGTCGCCTCGGGATACGTCTCCCTGAGCACTCTCATTCCATTTTTGAGCGTGGCACCTTTTCCCATATTATGGGGATTGTGAATAACAACAGCATATTCTTCTGCTTGTCTGAAGAGGTCTGCATATTCCTCGCCACTACCGTCATCAACGACCAATATATCAAAATCTTTTTCTTTTAACTCCTTAACCAGAGTGACCATCTTGTCATCAGGCTTGTACGCAGGAATAAGCGCAACAGCATTCATATTTCTCTCCACAAGTAAAAATCCACGACTATTTTAACCGTAAACTGGCAAAACTAAATCGAAAATATGTTGATTTTCAATCCAGCTGATTATACAATGTATAAGTTATTATTGTCAATCAATAATAAGGAAACACGAGCAAAGCAGGCAAAAAAATGGCGAAATTATTTGAAAATCCCAATAAAAAATGCAAAATTATAAAAGATTGCGATTTTTGTACAGAAATGACAAAGATAGAATCCGTATTGTCAGAATATGCAACACGCGGATACTTCGAAACGTTTGACGGAAACAAGATGGAATACGAATTCTACAAAGTTTCACAACCCAGAGCCAACCTCGTCATTTCTCACGGCTTTACAGAATTTATGGAAAAATACCTGGAAATGGTATGGTACTTTATCAACATGGGATACAACGTTTTTCTGCTTTCACACAGAGGTCACGGCGACTCATACAGAATTTTCGATGATTACGAACTTACACATATAGATTCATTTTATGACTACGTAGAAGATTTTTCATGCTTTGTTGACAAGATATTTTTACCAAATGCAGATGAAAAACTGCCGAATTATATCTTTTCACATTCTATGGGCGGCTCAATCACTGCTCTTTATCTGTCAAAACATCATGATATCTTCAGCAAAGCAATCTATTCTGCGCCTATGGTTTGTCCGATAACCGCCGGACTTCCAAGAATTATCACAAAATTGTTTGCACGAAACGAGATTCGCAAGCACGGCATCCACAGTCCTTTTAAATATGGTACAGCATTCACTGCAACGCCACCTATTGATCCCGATCCGTGCCTCAGCAAAGAGCGTTTTATTTACTATCTGGACAAACGTATAAATAACAAAAAATACCAGAACAGCGTTCCTACTAATACGTGGCTCTACGAATCTGTCAGCCTGCAGCCGAAGGTTATTAAATGTGCCCCGAAAATCACAGCAAATTGCCTGCTTATGCTCGCAGAGATTGACAAAGTTGTACAGACAAAGCCACAGCATGCTTTTTTCAGGAAGCTTCAGAATGCAAAGATGGTCACTCTTAAACATACGCGCCATTCTATGCTCACCTTGCGCTCAGATATTTTTGAATCTTTTATGAACGAAGTCTTTGATTTCCTGTCATAATATGATATACTCTTTAAGATTATATAAATAAACTACGGATGTGCTGAATGGATCCACTTTTACTCACTATTATAATTGTTCTCGCAGTGCTTATTGTTATAGGCGTTCCTGTTATTATAATGTTTAAAATCACTATGCCTATCGCAAGGAAAGTGTGCAAAGACACATTGGTCAAGACTTCACCTGACAAGTGGGGTCGTGTTTGCTCTGCTCCTGACAACGAAGAGCAGGTTGAGATGTGGGAGAGTGGTATCGCGTGGGCGCGTTCACACAGTGAAAAGATGCGCGAAGTTGCCATAACGAATGACGGTCTGCGCCTTGTCGGCGAATATTATGATTTTGGTTCTGACCGTTGTGTCCTGATTGTTCCCGGCAGATGCGAGTGCCTCCTGTATTCATATTTCTACGCACAGTCATACACAGATAAAGCAAATATTCTTGTGTTCGATTCACGGTCTCACGGCCTCAGCGACGGTGACCGTTCATATCTCGGTTTTAAGGAAAACGAAGACCTCCTCAAATGGGCAGAATTTGCTCATGATGAGCTTGGCAACAAAGAGGTGTTTTTCCACGGTATCTGCATCGGTGCCGCTACAGCAGTGCAGGCTCTTGCTCTGCCACATGCGCCCGACTACATAACAAAGCTTATTCTCGATGGATGTTATACGACTTTTTACGAAACATTCAAAAATCATATGATCTACGATAACAGACCTGTTCATCCTGTAATCGATGAGATCAGACATATTCTGAAAAAAGAAATTGGCGCCGATATGAAAAAGCAAGGCCCGATTTATCTGATAGATAAAGTAAAAGTGCCGACACTTTTTATTTCTACAACGCTTGATAAATTCTCCCTTCCTGAAAAGACCAAAGAACTTTTTGAAAAAAGTGGAAGTGTTGACAAGAAGCTTGTATGGTTTGACAAAGGAGCCCATTCCCACGTACGCATCAATAACGAAGAAAAATATAATGCTACTGTGCAGGAATTTATTGGATAACAGGAGTTTGCAGACAGAATGAAGCCAAAGTTCGCCGTTTTTACAATTGATGTTGAATCCCTTTGCGATGCAGAGTGTCTGATGAGAAACAATCTTGATTCAGACGTCACTGCGCTGGACGGTCTTGACCGTTATATAGAGCTCATGGACAGATATAATATCAAAGCGACGCTGTTCGTTCTCTGCCCTCTTCTGCCCCTCATCAAGGACAAGCTCAAAAAGTATATTCAAAACGGGCATCGCATTGAGCTTCACGGCTTTTCCCATAAATCACCTACCCTTCTGTCCGATGAAGAATTCCGTCGTGAAATGATTGAATCAAAAGAAATGATAGAACGTGAACTTGGCATTACTGTCAAAGGATACCGCGCTCCGCTATTCAGCCTTGACGATAACAAGCTCAAAATTCTGCAGGATCTCGGCTTCAGATATGACGCAAGCAAACTTGATTATGCCCACGCACGTAACGTCGGCACAATTACAGTAGAATACTTCAAGCAGTTCCTTAATGGTGCTTACAAGTCTGCATCAAACAACTTCTATGAGTTCAGTGTTCTTACCTCCTCCTTTTTCGGCAAGATTTTCCCGATTTCCGGAGGCGGATATTTAAGACTTGCTCCATGGCAATTCATGAAGCCTATTATCGAAAATTACATTAAATCAAACGATTATTATGTATTTTATCTTCATCCACTTGATATCACAGAAGAAAAAATACCACATTTTAACAATCTCAAACCATATGACAGATATTATCTCTCTGTTGGTATAAAATCTTATCTTCAGAAGGTTGAACAGATAATTATTTGTCTTATACGCAATAATTATACGTTTGTTACGTTCAACGATCTTACTCATATTTATTAATTCTTCTCTTATATAGTTGTTTTTTATGCGTTTTAGCGGTATACTCTTATAGTTATAGATTAAGATAGACATTCGGAGGTTTTTTTATATGTCAGGTCATTCAAAATGGGCAAATATCAAACATAAAAAAGGAAAGTCTGATGCTCAGAAGGCAAAGGTTTTCACAAAATTAGGCCGTGAGCTGCAGATCGCAGTTAAATCCGGTGGTCCCGACCCCGAATCAAACAGCAAATTAAAAGATATCATTGCAAAAGCAAAGGCAGCCAACATGCCTAACGATAATATCCAGAGAAGTATCAAAAAGGCGTCAGGCGACGGTGCTTCTGAAAACATCGAAGAGATCGTATACGAAGGCTACGGCCCGGGCGGAGTTGCTATCATCGTTGAGACAGTTACCGACAACAGAAACAGAACTGCCGCAGACGTACGCCACGTTTTTGATAAATTCGGCGGTAACCTCGGCGCTACAGGCTGCGTTTCATTTATGTTTGAACAAAAAGGTCTCATCGTTATCGAAAGAGATGACGACCTCGATGAAGATATGGTTATGATGGACGCTCTCGATGCAGGCGCTCTCGACTTTGATCCCGGCGAGGATTCATTTGAGATTCTCACAGCTCCAAACGACTTTTCACAGGTGCGCGATGCACTCGAAGCTAAAGGTTATACGTTCGTTGAGGCTGCTGTCAGCATGATTCCTCAGAATTACACGACTCTTGACAATGAAAAGCAGCTTGAACAGATTGAAAAGTTGCTCGACGGTCTTGAGGACAACGATGATGTCATGGAAGTATGGCATAACTGGGAGAGCTAATGTTTCCACATCCTGAATTCAATATTTTTGGAATAGAAGTATCTGCATACTCACTCCTTTCTGTAGTGGGTATGCTTTTTTGCATAGTTGTTTTCTATTTTCTGGCGCGTCACCGCAAAATGCTCAAAGACGACCTCTTCTATATGTCATTATCTGCCATAATAGGTCTGCTCGTCGGCGCGCATGTACTGTTCGGCCTGACACGTATCCCCGCAACAATCGCCGAAATACAGGCCCTGCCCGCAAGCATCGAAGGTGGCAAATTCAATGCAATCGTTGATATTATTTTCACAAACTGGAATGGCATGGTATTTTATGGCGGTCTGATCGGCGCTATCCTTGCAATAATCATTTACTGTCGCAAATTTAAGCTCGATACGCTTGAACATATGGATTTATACGTGCCGATTTTCCCACTTTTTCACACATTCGGTCGCGTAGGCTGCTTCTTTGCAGGCTGCTGCTATGGTATTGAGAGCGACATCGGCTACACACATACGCACTCAAACGGCTACGTTGTGACACGTTTTCCTGTCCAGCTTCTGGAAGCCGGACTCAACCTGCTTCTGCTTTGCGTAATATTATTCCTGTTTTTCCGAGGCAAAGCAAAAGGCCGCCTCCTTCAGATCTACCTGCTGGTATATTCTGTAATTCGTTTCAGTGACGAATTCTTAAGAGGCGACGCGATACGCGGCAAATTCCTTATGTTTTCCACTTCACAATGGATAAGTATTGCATTGTTTATTATAGCTATTATTATGTTTGTCAGACCACAATGGCTCCGCCCAGTATTTTATCGTCGTGATAAAAAACAATCGACTGCCCGGGAGTAACGGCCCTTTGCGGTTCATCAAATTCAGCAATCACAATTCCGTCAGTTTTGCTCACCTTTATCGTAGCAGCTGACGGTTTTTGGTTATATCGGTGCTTTGCAGTCACCCTGAGTTCTCCTCCGGGAAGCTGTCCATCAATAAACCTCACACAATTTCCTTTTATTGTATTGGTGAAAAGCAGCGAGTCTTCTCCCATAACGACAGTATTTGTCTTTGCATCCTTTGAAATAACGTACGCAGGCACGCCCATGCCAAGTGACACGCCCACGCCCTTACGCTGGCCTATCGTGTAACACGCAATGCCCTTATGCTTTGCAAGCACGTTACCATTTATATCCACAAAACAGCCCGGCTCAAGATTTTTGCCGGTGTATTCCTCGATATAATCAATATATTTTCCATTTTCTACAAAACAAATATCCTGGCTGTCTTTGCTCTTTGCATTGTGAAAATTACATTTTTCGGCAATCGTCCTTACTTCATCTTTGGAAATTCCTTCCAGCGGGAAAATGCTGCAGGAAAGCTGTTCCTGAGTAAGACGATATAGAAAATACGATTGATCTTTTGATGTGTCACTGCTTTTTCTCAGCTCATACAGCCCCGTTTTTTCATCAAAAACGATGCGTGCATAATGGCCGGTTGCTATTTTTTCACAGCCAAACGACTTTGCCATGTCGATAAAATAGCCGAATTTAATTGTTTCATTGCATCTTATGCATGGATTCGGCGTACTTCCCTCCAGATATGCGCTTACAAAATATTCCAGCACCTGCGCTTTGAATATAGCCCTTGCATCTATCAGATGAAAAGGAATGCCCATCTTTTCTGCGGCGATACGGGCATTTTCACCGGCAGAAACAGCCTGAGGGGTGTCAAGCATCTGCATGTACGCACCCTCAACCTCATATCCTTGCTCTTTTAATATATACGCAGCGACGGTGCTGTCCACACCGCCGCTCATAGCAACTAATATTTTCACAGTTTTGACGCTACTTTCTCAAGGAATTCATCCAAATTAAGTACAGTTTTATTTTCAACAGTAGATATCAGCGCAAGGTCGCCTGTCATATATCCACTTTCTACCAGCTCAACAGTAGCCTTTTCCATTCTGTTGGCAAAATCTACCAGCTCATCAAGACCGTCCATCTCGCCGCGCTTTCTTAATGCGCCCGTCCATGCAAACAACGTTGCAATCGGGTTGGTAGAAGTAGCCTCTCCTTTAAGATATTTATGATAATGACGCGGAATTGTACCGTGAGCAGCCTCATATTCGTAATATCCGTATGGAGAAACGAGCACAGACGTCATCATGGCAAGGCTTCCGAAGGCTGTTGCAAGCATGTCGGAGAACACGTCGCCGTCATAATTCTTGCAAGCCCAGATAAATCCACCGCTTGACTTCATAACGCGGGCAATCGCATCATCTACCAGAGTATAGAAATAGCTTATGCCGGCTGCTTCAAATTTTTCTTTATATTCATTGTCATAAATTTCCTGGAAAATATCCTTAAAACGGTGGTCGTATTTCTTGGAAATGGTATCTTTTGCAGAGAACCACAAGTCCATCTTTTCAGAGAGCGCATAGTCAAAACATGTACGCGCAAAGCTGTCGATAGAGTTGTCCATGTTGTGCATTCCCATAACAATACCGTCGCTTGCAGCAAAATCTTTAATTACATTTACTGTCTGCGTGCCATCAGGATTTGTGATAACAAGCTCTGCCTTTGAGCCCTTCTCTACGAGGCAGTCAACAGCAGAATAAATGTCGCCGTAGGCATGTCTTGCAATAACAATCGGCTTCTTCCATGACGGAACGAGAGGTGTAATACCTTTTACAATAATTGGTGAGCGGAAAACAGTGCCGTCAAGTATTGATCTGATCGTGCCATTCGGGCTTTTCCACATCTTTTTAAGGCCAAACTCCTGCACGCGTGATGCATTCGGTGTGATTGTCGCACATTTTACGGCAACGCCATATTTTTTTGTAGCATTTGCGCTGTCTACCGTGACTTGATCTTCTGTAAGGTCTCTGTTTTGTATGCTAAGATCGTAGTATTCAGACTTAAGATCAACAAAAGGCAGGATGCAGATATCCTTTATCTTCTGCCAGATGACTCTCGTCATCTCATCTCCGTCCATCTCTACAATTGGTGTTTTCATGTTAATTTTTGCCATTATTCCTGTTCCTCCTTATGAACCTTCAAGTACATTTCCCTCGCTGTCACAACGCTGTCGATACCGGTAGGATTTTTCACCGGTGCAAACTCCTGCTCACGGTCTATTCTGAGCAGTCTCAGGTCCTCAATATGTGAAAAATAATCGAATAAAAACAATTCAAATTTGAGTCCATCGGGTATTGTAACACAATTACCATCATTTGTATCCATGTACGTAACTTTTTTTACAGCTGCGTGGTATGGCATGTAATATTTACAAAGATCTTCGATGATATCTACGTTGAAAATATAATTGAGTACGTTTGTATCTCCATATGCAAACGCACCGTTTTCGTCACGCTCATTTGCAAGATTTTCAGGGATCTCTGTGTATTCAATAACAAACGGATGACCTTGTGAATAACAGAAAATGGCTGCTTTTTCGTCAGGAGAACGCTTCATAAACGATTTTGCACACGCAGGTGCTCCTTCCGAAATATGGTAACCAACAAATACAGGATCTGCCATTTTTACAAGGCAATTGTCTATACCGCATATGAAAAGATATTGAACACCTCTTTTCCTCATGTCATCAAGGCCGCCGGCCTCTTTGAGCGACAAAAACAAACCGCCGTTCCCATTCGGGCTTTTGAGAATTTTTCCTTTATCTTCCAGCAGAATCTTGCCATCTTTATTAAGAACACTTATCATCGCCTGTCTGAAAAAGATAATATTTTCCCGCGGATATCCAAAAAAGTCATGATTTTCAAAAAAGCGTACAGTGTCCTCGTGGTTTATATTACTTGTCATAATATACCAGGGAATACTGCCATTTCCTGTCTCTTTAAGTCCGCACGCCTGTATTTCAAACAGCGATTTGTGACTCGGAAGACCAATGTCATACGTGCCCTTAGGGCCGTTGTGGCCAAGGCGCGTACCCATGCCACCGCACATAGTAAGCGCGGCAACTTTTCCGGCGGCAATTGCTTTGTTGCCAATACATGTATATGCAGACCTTTCTTCCTGTGAAAAAACAGTAGAATCCGCCGCTTTCATAGGCGTAACGTCTTTAGCCGGCTCCTTCGGTGCATTTATTTCGTTATAAACACGTTCAATAAGAGGAAAATCCACTGCTTCTATGTCGCAAAGCAGCTGCTTTTTACCACAAGCGTCCAGCTCTTCGTAAAAAGCAAGCAAATGCTCCTGCCCATATTTTTCCAACAACTTTCTGATATCATTTATCATATAAACACCTTATCCGGATTTATTTTACTGTAACAGTTACAGGTTCTGTAAATGAATATACTGTCTTTGATGACGCAAGCTTTGATGCGTATCTGAATACAACAGTATATGTGCCTGCTTTCGAAGCCGTGATTTTGCTGCCGTCAAATGATATGCCGCCTTCACCGTCAATTATAATCATTTCACATTTCTTGGCAGCTTTTTCATCGCCTGCGTATGACAAATAAGAGAGTGCAACGTCAACTGACGAGCCTTTGCTTACTTCATAACTGTCGCTGTCTGCTTTAAGGAATTTAACGTAATTCTTTGTAAAGTTAGAATAGTCTGTCGTAACGCCCCAGATGCCCATCAGGTAGAAACTGTCAAATGCGCTCTGTGAGTTTACTGTCCATGGCCAGATGGATATGCCTCTGTATGAAGCCTGTGTAAGAAGTCTTTGTGTAAGACCGGCAGATGCAGGATTGAAAGTTGAATCATTATTTGCCGTTGTCTTTATAATGCTCTCAAGAGAGGACATTGAAGAAGTCAGGTAGCCTGCAGATATCTCAGGAATCAACTTACGCGTCTGCTTGAGCTGACTTGCGTTGAAAGTAATTACGCAGCACTGATCTGCAATGTCATACTCATCAATAAGCTTCTTGATCTCTTCTACAATTTTCAGGTTGGAGGATTTAATCTCTATAAATAAGTTTACGCCTGTTCCCTTAAACGTCTTGAAATAATCTTCAAGTGTCGGAATCGGTTCGGGATCAACACCGGCCTTGCCGTCTATTACAAATTTTGACAGCTCTTCGTATGTATAACTCTCAACGTTACCTGTGCCGTTTGTAGTGCGGTCTAAAGCCCCGTCATGCATTGCGACAACAACATTATCCTTTGTAAGATAAACGTCGTTTTCAATTGTTTTAGCTCCATTCTGAGCCGCCAGGAGTGAGCCGGCGATTGAGTTTTCCTGTGCAGCAGACGGCATACCTCTGTGACCTATAGTATGTACAGGGCGGATTATCGAATTCGCCTTAAACAGAGCATCATTTGTAAGGCATGCTTCTGTAACCTCACGGTCTGCAGTCACAATACCGTTTGCGCCACTTGTTATAAGTTTATAATTTTCAACAACCGTATTTTGCGCACATGCGTACCACACTGTTGTACAAAGACCGGTAAGGAACTCTGTCGTTTCAATACTTGCAAGTGATGCCGGGAGCAGACAAATTCTGGAAGTGCTGATATTGGTCTCGCTGCGTATGTCACCGAGGCTGTCAGCTGTCAGATCTGTACGCTTTGTAAAGTCAAGCACACTCTTTGCGATTTTTTCCTCAGCATGTACGCGCTGAATCAATTCAGCTTTATCAGATACTACCATAACGTCAAGAATATCTGTCTCCTCAATAAATGCAATGAGCGCATCTGCCGCAGCTTCGTCATTCACGCGGAAAGCCGGAATAATTATGCCGCTCAGATACTGACATGCCTCCATCATCGTAGCAATCTTGTTTCCTTCGCTGTCCACAACT
The DNA here is from genome assembly GCA_045546695.1 of Clostridia bacterium. Classification (GTDB taxonomy): domain Bacteria; phylum Bacillota; class Clostridia; order UBA1212; family UBA1255; genus SIG424. Next base: position 69,046 of record JAZQDE010000012.1, read on the forward strand.
TCTCCGTTACCATTTATTGTCATAATAGCCGCCGTCGGAGAATTGAAAATAATGCGTGACAAATCGTCTGCGCTCTTAACTTCAGTCACCATAGCAGGCGCAAGAGCAATATTTGTGTCAATATCGCGAACCTGTGTAACGCCCTTTATATATGTATTCACGTCAGGCATTTTAGCAACAACCTTGATGTCGTCAAACACCGCGTCGCAGCCTGATACCTGAAGTCCGATACGTCCTGTCGCGTGACCCGTATTCGAATCAGTCTCATTTACCTTTTTACCATTTATATAACATTCCGTATAATATCCATGAACATCAAGCTCAACCGAGTACATTTCGTCAGGAGAGATGTCCTCTTTGTAGGGCACCTTGCTGTAGTAATCCCACGTCTTATCCTCAGTTCTGTACGAAAGTTCAAGTCCGCTGTCAATCGTAGCCTTCGCCCTCATACAGAAGTGATAATACGGCTCGCTGTTTTTCTGAACGCGGTACATAATTGACATCCAGCGTGTCGTATTTGCCGTATTTGTTATCGTTGTATTTGTCGTAATAACGTAATCGCCAAAGTCGTTTATAAATTCAGGGAGCAATATAGCCAGCTCCTCTGCCGCTCTTGCAGATGCGGACAATTTAAGTTTGCCGTCTTCAATTGTCATCGTCGCCTTGTCTGACTTATTTATAACTTCCAGAGAATCAAGCGAATTCTGTGAAAAGTCGTTGTAATACAGCACGTATTCTGTGTCTTCTGCGTTCTTCACGAGAAGATAAATCGTCTTCGGTGTTGAATCGTAAGTCGCAGTCAGCTTGTATATACCAACCTCACCGGCTGTAACTTTATTTTCTGTAATCGTCACCTCGTCTGACTTCCATGTCACATCGTAATTCGGTGTAATAACGTCCGGTGAAAATTGTACGTTATATTCAGCAAGATTGATTGTATCACCTACATTGGCACCGATTGCAGGCGTCGCATACCATACGGTATTCCTGGCCGGCACCGGAGTCGGTGTAGGCTGTGGAGCAGGTTGCGCTGTGGCATCCGGTCCCTGCGAATTACCACCGCAGGCAACAGCCATGAGCATCATAACGGCACAAATAAGCATAGTAATAATACGGATAATGTTTTTTCTCATAATCTAATCTCCAACACAAATTTATGAATAGAAGTATTATACAACAAGAAAAAGAATATGAAAAGACGGCCTTTGTAATGTGGCCGCCTTTTACGATTGGAGAGAAATATTTACAATTACTGAGCAATTGCCTGGTCCTCGTCAAAAGAACCATCAATAATATCAGTATAATTGTCCAGCATGTTGTCAACCATTTCCTCAGGAAAAGGAATTGTTTTCTGGTCATTATTAAGAGCGCTCAACGTCTTAAGGCAATTACGGCAAACGTATTTGCCTCCTACTTCTGTAAGTTTAGTGGTTTTTCCACAAAAAACGCATGTAGGATTGAGTTTTGTAATATAAATACTGTTGTTATGAGCAAAAATCTCCAGAGAATCATTATTTTTTATATTCAACGTTCTACGAAATTCTACAGGAAGTACTACTCTTCCAAGCTCATCAAGTTTTCTGATAACACCTATTGATTTCATATAAGACACCTTTCTTTCTAAAAAATTGTTTTGCAATTGCAGGTATGATATTACCTGCCACAGAAAGGCAAGTCAAACGCAGGGAAATATTTCCCGAAAAAATGTTAATCCATAAGAATATTCTGTTTTGAAAAAAGGCAAATAAATATGCTGCAAAGGTACATGAACGAAGGTGCCATGCTACCTACCATGTCGTAACTGTACAGTCCTGTACCGGCAATAAGCTTAATCAGCGATACGAACGACAAAATCAGCAAAATAAATGAAATAATCAATCTGATAATATGTCCTGCCTGAAAAATAAAACCATTTTCAGAAAAAACAGACAGTATTTTGATTAGTAAATAAACAATAAATCCGCCGGCAACAAATGACAAAATATACGTTGTCAGAACGCGCAGATTCATAAATGTAAAAGTATCGAATATAAGGGAATCCAGATGGAAAAGCAGCAACAATCTGTCTGCAAGCATGTAAAAGAGATTTGAACAGATTCTTGTAAGTGCCACTAAATTAATAATAAGAAGCAGCATGGCAACTGCTGTTGCAAGGAATTTTCCTTGCTGTTCTTTTTCGATTGTCGGCAAGGTAAAGACATAATCGTACTCACGGTCGGGATTTTTTATGCCGTTTTTCTTGTCATCACGGCGCTTAAAACCCGGCCCTTCAGCCTTAATTCGCTGATATGCATACAGCGGCTTCTTTTCAGGGGCCTTTTCAGGTACGTTCTGTTCGTTTTTTAAGTCCTGTTCCTTGTCCATTTTATCAGTTCTGTGAAAAAAAGGGACACCACATGATATAGTGATGTCCCATAATAATTATAAATTATTTAACTTCAACGTCAGCGCCAGCTTCCTTGAGTTTAGCTTCAACAGCTTCAGCGTCATCCTTTGAAACTTTCTCTTTGATAGCCTTAGGAGCTTCGTCAACCATCTTCTTAGCGTCCATTAATGAAGCGCCTGTGATTTCCTTAACGAGCTTAATAACAGCCATCTTGTTCTGACCAGCTGACTTAAGAATTACGTCGAATTCTGTCTGTTCAGCAGGAGCAGCAGCCTCTGCATCACCTGCAGCAGGAGCAGCAACAGCGCCTACAGCTACAGTAGCTGATACGCCAAATTCTTCCTCGATTGCTTTAACGAGTTCATTTAATTCAAGAATTGATAATGCTTTGATATCATCAATAAATTTCTGAGTTTTTTCACTAGCCATTTTAATTTTCCTCCTAAAATAATATAAATCTTAATTTTTAATTTTTGTGCACGGCTTTAATTATGCACTCTCTGTAGCGTCATTACCTTCTGCGTCTTTATCAGCAATAGCTTTGATAGCGATAGCAAGCTTTGTAACAGGTGAATTCAAAGCACCCATCAATCTAGCAAGCAACATCTCTCTTGACGGCAAATCAGCAAGCTGTTTTACAACCTTTGCATCAACGGCCTGACCTTCTAAGATACCGCCTTTGATTGTTAAGTTGTTGAACTTCTTCTCATATTTTGATAATACTTTTGCAGCGTCTGTGTAAGTACCTGCGCAAGCAATTGTTGTAGGTCCTTTAAGGTAATCCTCAAGACCTGTGTAGCCTAAAGACTCTGCTGCTCTGAGAGCAAGTGTGTTCTTTCTTACTTTGTACTTAACGTCGTTCTTACGTAAAGCAACACGAAGTTCTGTATCTTCTTCTACTGTAAGACCTCTTGCATCTACAAATACAACTGTTGTTGCATTCTTCATCTCTTCAGCGATCTCAGCTACTGTCTGCTGTTTGTTTTTCAAAATCTTCTCACTGGGCATCAGCGAGCACCTCCTTCCTTAAACAAAAACCCTCTTGTATGCAAGGACACACAAAAGGGTAATGAATAAGATCATTCTCAATTTGTACTCCTCGGCTGGACTTACCTTTGCGCCTGCTGTCTTTGGCATACATATTTATATAAGGTTTTTCTTGTTTTTAATTATATAACAACAGCTTTTCGGTGAAAAGCTGTTATTAAACTATTAGTTCTTAGCTGCATTCATCTTAACTGCAGGTCCCATTGTTGAGTTAACAACTGCACTCTTTACGTACTGACCTTTTGCAGCAGCCGGCTTAGCCTTGAGAATTGCATCAAATAATGCTGAGAAGTTCTCATAAAGCTTCTCTGTACCGAATGATACTTTACCGATAGGACAGTGAATGATGTTTGTCTTGTCGAGTCTGTATTCAATCTTACCTGCTTTAAGCTCTGTAACAGCTTTCTTAACGTCCATTGTAACTGTACCGGCTTTCGGGTTAGGCATGAGGCCCTTAGGACCGAGCACTTTACCGAGACGACCAACAACGCCCATCATGTCAGGAGTTGCAACTACTACGTCGAAACCGAACCAGTTTTCACCCTGGATCTTTGCTACCATATCTTCAGCGCCTACGAAATCTGCGCCTGCTTCCTCAGCTTCTTTAGCTTTGTCGCCTTTTGCAAGAACGAGGATTCTCTTTGTCTTACCTGTACCGTGAGGAAGAACTACAACACCTCTTACCTGCTGATCTGCATGTCTTGAGTCAACGCCGAGTCTTACGTGAAGCTCTACTGTCTCATCAAACTTAGCTTTAGGCATCTTTGTAACAAGCTCAATTGCTTCCTGAGGATCATAAAGCTTGCCTGCTTCGATAAGCTTTACACTATCTTGATATTTTTTACCTCTGAACATATCTCTTTTCCTCCTTAGAATCAGTCAATTACAACAACGCCCATACTGCGTGCTGTGCCTGCAATCATGCTTGCAGCTGCTTCTACTGATGCTGCATTAAGGTCAGGCATCTTTTGCTCTGCAATCTTAATAACATCTTCTCTCTTGATCTTAGCAACCTTGTCACGGTTAGGTTTACCTGAACCGCTCTCAATACCACATGCTTTTTTAATAAGCACTGCTGCCGGAGGAGTCTTTGTAATGAATGAGAATGTTCTGTCAGCGTATACTGTAATAACTACAGGGATGATAAGTCCCATATCCGCTTTAGTCTTGTCATTGAATTCTTTACAAAAGCCCATAATGTTCACGCCATGCTGGCCGAGCGCTGGTCCTACCGGTGGTGTCGGTGCTGCTTTACCTGCGGGAATCTGCAACTTTACGATTGCTTGTACTTTTTTGTTTTCGTTAGCCATAAATCCACCTCCCAAATTATTAGCGTCGCTATATACCCTGCGACCTGGTTTACATATAATTAACAGACCCTACTGCATGGCTTGGCAATATTGTCTGTTAAAAACAAAATTATTAAAAAATTCTCTGGATCTGCGAATACTCAAGCTCTGCAGAAATATCTCTGCCGAACATAGAAACGCGAACCTTAACCTGCTGCTTTTCAACGTTGATGCTCTCAACGCTGCCTGTGAAGTTCTCAAGCGGACCGGACATGATACGTACTGAATCGCCAATCTCATAGTCAACAACAGCCTGAGTACGGTCAACACCAAGCATAGCAACTTCCTGCTCTGTAAGAGGAGTAGGCTGATTGCCCTGTCCGATAAAAGCAGTAACGCCTCTGATATTGCGTACAACAAACCATGTGTCATCTGTCAGGATCATTTTCACAAGAACATAACCGGGGAAAATCTTTTTGATAACAGACTTCTCACGGCCATCCTTAATCTCTACCTCTTCAAGCATCGGTATGATGATCTCGAAGAAATAATCCTGCATGCCACGATTCTCTATAACTTTTTCCAGACTCGCTTTAACCTTATTCTCATATCCTGAATAAGTGTGAATTACATACCAAAGCGGTTCATTCGAAACATTGTCCAAAGCCATTTCTTATGCTCCTTATTTGAATCTTGCAATCAAACGCATTAAGCTGTCAAGACCAAAATCTGCTAACCAAATAATGCCGCCAACAACGAGACAGAAAGCTAATACTGAAAGTGTACCAACTATAACGTCTCTCTTTGTGGGCCATGTAACCTTCTTGAGTTCTGAAAAAATACCTTTAAAAAATCCTGCAATCTTTTTGCCGGTTCTTTTAAAGAAATTTTCCTTCTTCTCTTTTTTAGTATTAGCTACCTGTGCCATATTACCCGTCCTTACTTTGTCTCGCGATGAGCAGTATGCTTCTTGCAGAATTTGCAATATTTGCTGAATTCAATTCTGTCAGGATTGTTCTTCTTGTTCTTCTTTGTAGTATAATTTCTCTGTTTGCACTCTGTGCATGCCAGTGTTACATTAACTCGCATTCTGATACACCTCCATAGTCTTAAAAAGCGCATTGCTTAATTTACCATACAGAAACACGCTTGTCAACAGCTATTTTACTTATTTTTGATAAAATTTTCGCCTTTTTTTATTGATTTTTAAATAAATCTATCCACGCCCTATTATAATATGGTATAATAAACTGTATCACTTTTTCTATAGGAGCATAATTGGTATGGCACAAAAGAAAAACAAGCAAAAAAACAAAGAAGAAAAATCTGCTGTCGGAATAGGACTCAAAGTTATATGGATATCTTTTTCTTCTGTTCTGAAACTCGTTCTGGCGGTTGTTCTTATTATATGTTGTATCGGAGGCGGTTTACTCCTCGGTGTTTTCGCCGGTTGCATCATAACGACAGAGCCGGTTACAGAAGAACAGCTCGATTTATCTTATCAGGGTGCTCCTACTCAGATTCTTGACCTTGACGGCAATGTACTTGCGACAATACAAGGTTCGGATACTATCAACAGAGAGCTCGTTGAATATGACCAGGTCCCGATGGATTTATATCACGCTTTTATCGCCATCGAAGATGAACGTTTTTATTCCCACAACGGCGTCGATATCAAAAGGTCTGTTTCTGCGGCCCTTGGTTTTGTTATCCCGTCTTTAGACAGCCACGGCGGCAGTACGATTACACAGCAGGTTATTAAAAATATCACAGGCGACAACTCTATGAGCGTTCCGCGTAAGATACGTGAGCAATGGAGAGCTTTGCAGCTCGAAAAAGAGCTTTCAAAAGAAGATATTCTTGAGTTATACGTAAACGTCATATATATGGGTTCAAACCTGTATGGCGTGCAGACAGCTTCACGCGCATATTTTAATAAGGACGTTTCTGATTTGTCGCTGGCAGAATGTGCTTTTCTTGCCGGTATCACAAACAACCCGTCGAAATATAATCCTCTTACAACGATCGGCCGTGCAAACTGCTACAAGAGGCAGATCAACATCCTCGACAAGATGCTTGAGTGTGGCTTTATCACTGACGAACAGTACATTGACGCGATTCAGACTGATCTCGTTATAAACGACGACTACAGACAAGAAGCAAAGAAAGCAGCTATCTACTCATATTTTGTTGACGAAGTCCTCACCGACGCAAAAGAAGCTCTTATCGAAGCAGGTTATTCCAAGTCAGAAGCTTCCGATATTATATATAATCAAGGTGTTACGATTTACTCCACACAAGACAGCGATATACAGAAGATTTTTGATGAGGAGTTCTGCAATCTTGAAAACTTCCCTGTAAACCACCTGTATACGTCTTCGAGCGACATGGCTCAGGCGGCGTCTGTTCTGATCGACCAGACAAACGGATACGTGCTTGCTATGTATGGCGGTTATGGTGAAAAGACAACCAGCCTTAGCTTCAACTTCGCGACGAGAGCCAAGCGTCAGCCGGGTTCTTCAATCAAACCTATTCTTATATACGGACCTCTCGTAGACAAAGGAATTATTTCACCGTCAACAATCACGGACGACATTCCTGTTTATTATAACTACCAGACACCGGAGCTTGTATGGCCTAAAAACTCATATTCAGAGCACAGAGGCCTTGTTACAACACAATGGGCTATTCAGCAATCTTCAAACGTTGTAGCTGTCTCCCTTTTCAAAGATAATATGTCATTCTGTCTCAATCATCTGAAAAAGCTCGGAATAGACAGAACAAACGAGACGTACCTTTCTACTGCGCTGGGCGGTCTCAACCAGGGCGTAACGCCGCTGGAGCTTACTGCCGCATACGTTCCGTTCGCAAACGGCGGCACGTACTACGAGCCGATTACTTTCACAAAGATATGTGATACAAACGGCGGCGTAATACTCACAAACGAGGCAAAAGCGTCTGTTGTTTATGAAAACGCAGGCACAACGACTCTTATGACGGATATGCTTGAGACGGTAGTCACAGATGGTACAGGTAAAGCAGCTGCCATCAAAAACGGAGCCGGCCAGAAGATCGCCGTTGCCGGCAAGACCGGTACTACAACAAACAGCGTCGATTATTGGTTTGCCGGATATACTCCTTATTACACATGCTCCGTATGGTACGGATATGAACTCAACAAGCCTATTTCCAGCGCTGAAAAGGGTGCTGCCGCAGAATTGTGGGCAGCTGTAATGTCAAGAGTCCATGAAAATCTTTCACCAAAGAGCTTTACATCATCATCTACAGGCCTCGTTTCATGTACTATATGCAAATACTCCGGCATGCTGCCATCTGCAGAATGCAGCAAAGATCCTCGCGGAAATGCAATTACAACGGCAACGTTCCTCGCCGGCACAGAGCCCACTCAGACGTGTACAACGCACCAGACAGTTACAATCTGTGTGCGCGCCAAAGACGAAGCCGGAAAGTATTACAGAGCAAGTCCTTATTGTAAAGAATATACTACAAAACAAATCACAGGCACTTACAGGGATATTTCTGATATGTCATATCAGTATATGATTCTCGAAGAAGAATTCCCAAGAGACTGGGAATATGAGCTTACTCATTCTCTCGAAGTCTGCCCGTTCTGTACTGCAATCTACGGAGGAGGCGGCACCGCGCCTGTTCCGGGTGGCGACCAGACTCCGGGCGACAGCGGAGTGATTACACCGCAGAGTGTTCAATACAGTTATGCCTGGAATTATAATTCAAAACAAACAGTGGAGTGATTATTTATGGATAACAACACAAAAATGACAGACTTCTTGTCTGAATTATCTTCTGCCGCGCCCACACCCGGAGGCGGCGGTGTAGCAGCCCTTGCCGGTGCACTCAGCGCATCTTTGTGCTCTATGGTGGCAAATCTTACCACAGGCAAAAAGAAATACGCTGAATATCAGAAAGATATCGAAAGAATCATCGAAGACAGCCGCGTTGCGTCAGACAAGATGTTTTCACTGATAAATAAAGACGCCCAATGTTTTGAGCCACTGAGCAAGGCTTATTCTATCCCAAAAGAAGACCCCACCCGCGCGCAAACGCTTGAAAGCGCTCTCAAAGTGGCAGCTTCATGCCCCTGCGAGATACTCGATGAATCACTCAATATTATCGCTCTTTTTGAAGAGCTTTGTGAAAAGGGCTCGCGCCTTGCCCTGAGTGACGTGGGCGTCGCAGCGACATTATGCGAAAGCACAATCAAAAGCAGCCTTCTGAACATCTACATCAACACAAAGCTGATGTCAGACAAGGAGTACGCAGCTGCTCTCAACAAAGAATACGAAGAAAAAGCAACAGCCGGCATACAGCGTTGCGCCTATATATATAATAAGGTACAGGAGGCATTATAATGATACCACACGAATTAAAAGGCAGTCCTGCCGCAAAAGCGATTTGCGAATCCCTGCAGGAGAAAGTAACTGAACTTAAAAATAAAGGTATAATCCCTACCCTGGCAATTGTACGCGCAGGCAGCCGTGAAGATGACGTTGCCTACGAACAGGCGGCCATCAAGCGTTTCAATAACAACGGTGGTCGCGTGCTTCAGGTTACGCTCCCCGTCGACTGTACACAAGAGGATTTAGAAAAAGTTATAATGAATATAAACCGCACAAAAGAGATTAACGGTGTGCTCGTTATGCGCCCTCTGCCAAAACATCTTAACGAAAACAGAATCAAGGGCATGCTCGATTTGCGTAAAGACGTTGACTGTATGACATATCTCGGTCAGGCAGGCTTGTTTATGGGTGAAAAAGGCGTTTTCACGCCTTGCACGCCGCAAGCTGTTATTGAGCTGATTGACCATTACGGAATCGACGTTACAGGTAAAAAAATAACTGTCATCGGCAGAAGCCTCGTCGTAGGTAAGCCGCTTGCAATCATGTTAATGAACAAGAATGCTACTGTAACTGTCTGCCATACAAAAACTGTGAATCTCCGTGAGGAATGTAAAAATGCCGATATTATCATTGCAAGTGCCGGTCGTGCCCGCATGATTGACGATACATACGTAAAAGAAGGACAGATTATCATAGACGTTGGTATAAATGTCGTTGATGACGTCCTTTGCGGTGACGTTGACTATGACAAGGTCGCACCAATCGTGTCAGCAATCACACCGGTCCCCGGAGGAGTAGGTGCGCTGACAACGTCTGTGCTCTTTAAACATACTGTTATAAGTGCCGGAAGATAATTCCGGGCATAGAAAAAAGCCACTGGTGAGAATCGAACTCACGGCCTATTCATTACGAGTGAATTGCTCTACCCCTGAGCCACAGTGGCATACTTTACAAGCAAGGATTATAGCACAGCATTATGAAAAAGTCTACATCAAAAACAAGCAGTAATCTCCTGAAAAAACCACTTGTACAGCACGCTCTTTTTGTTGTTCCTACAATATTATTACTCATTTTGTACTTCGTTTCGCGATTTTTCCCGGGCGCAGTGCATAAAGTCTACACAACAGGACTCTTCAAAATCCTGACATACCTGCCAAAAGTGCTTACAAAAGGCTGGCGCTATTCTTTTGCCGAGGTCGCTCTGTTTATTTTTGTGCTTTTCTTCCTTATATATACTATATCAACAATCGTTAAAACAATCATCGCCCTTGTGAAAAAACACGACAAGCCTTTTCGCCGGCTGGCAACATATGGGTCTTTTATCGTAAAAACAGTATGTGTTTTGTTGTCGGTATTCATACTTTTCGGTGCGTTCAATTATAACAGTCTGCCACTTGCAGATGTTGCGGGATATGAAATCCGTGAATACGACACGAAGACGCTTGGTGAACTTTGCCTTTTATTGGAAGACAAAGCTTCTGAAAATTATGTAGAGAACAGTGACGCGGAGCTTTTTAATCTCATTAATGAGTCGCTTAAATCTTATGAAAACGCACGCAAAAATCATCAGTTTTTTGATGGATATGCAGAGTTTCTGACGGCTCCCAAGCCGGCTTTTGCATCTATAGCCATGTGTTATTTTCAAATTTCCGGTATTTATCCGTACTTGCTCCCGGAGTCTGTTGTAAATAAAAAGGCTCCTATGGCAACGCTTCCTCATACGATGTGCCACGAGCTTGCGCATCAGATGGGTTTTGCAAGAGAAGATGAAGCGAATTTTGTGGCTTTTGTGGCATGCACAAGTAGTGAAATGCCGGAGTTTATTTATTCCGGATATTATTCAGCCTTTGTTTATTCGATGAATGCGCTACATAGCTATGACTACGAGCTCTGGCTTGAGATTTACGAATCGACCGACCCTCGTATTATTAATGACATGAAAGAAGCCAGCGAGTTCTGGGATAGCTTTACTACACCAAATGACGTGCTGGCTAATTTGTCTGAAAATGTTAATGATGCATATCTGAATGCAAATAATGTTTCTGATGGCACACGCAGCTATGGTCGTGTTGTCGATTTGTTACTCGCCTACTTCTTCGGAAACAACGCTGCCTGATTCAGTATTTTCGCCCTGAGGCTCAGGCTCCGGCTCCGGCTCGGGATCCGGCTCAGGTTCCGGCTCAGGCTCCGGTTCCGGCTCTTCAACAGGAATGTTTTCAATCTCCACGTGGAAATACGGCTTTTCACCTACAATTGACACCTTACTTGTATCAAGATTCTTGAATTCAAGAAGAATATTATATTCGCCAACAGTCAGGTCTGTCAGGTTAACAGTCGGAGAAATAGATGTTGCTGTCAGATAATTAATATCTGCAGCCTTTCCTTTTACAGTAATTGTCAGAGACTTGGGACTGATTGTGTAAATATATGTAGCCTTATCCATGCCGGAGTAGCTTACGCTACCGGAATTAATTGTTATTTTTTTCGTGCTGTATTTTATAAGATTTACTTTAACTGTCGTTTCTGATTCTCCGTAAACAGAAATATTTTCAGGAACGTATTCAGATAAATTAAACTTCTTTGATACAGAAGAGTCTTCGTCTGTGATGTCAATCGTGCCCAGGTCAATCTCGTCGATCTGGCTGAGTGCAGACGCATCGCCCTGAATCAGCACGGTGTCCATTGTTATCGAATGAGAGTCATAATAATAGTCCTCGTCCGGGGTGCCACTGACTCTGTATTTTACCGGAATCCTCTTGGCTACCGTGATATGAACCGTTACTTTTTCAGGTGAAAAGGAGGAAGTGATGTCCTCTCCCATGTTTGATATATATTTTCCGATATATGCCGCTGTTCTGTCCCCGTCGATTGAAGCCTGCGTGATTGCATCATTCAGGTCTACTTTGATATGGTCTACTGTGTCAATAATGTTTGTAAGACCAATAACAGGGATTTTGTCCGGCTCTGCTACCACAGATACATACTCGAAGCCTTCTGCAAGCAGAGTCTTGTCGTAGTCGATAACGATATCAAGATAACGCTGTGATTCTGTATCAAAAACAAAATCTATCTCCTTCGGGTAATAATCTTCTACCGAAATGCCGAGTCTTGAACATTCGGGCCTGCTTACCTTGACAGTAGTATTGCCTTTACTCTTGATTTCCTTTAAATCAATAGAAGCCGACAATTCCTTTGCAGTCAGATTGTTTATAGAATCTTTTCTGCCGGAAACTGTCACTGTCACTGTATCAGGTGTCGCAACGGACTGGTCGCTGAGATCAAGTGTCGCCGGGTGATTTTTATTCAATACTGTGAGCGGTATATCAATAGTCCTCTCAACGATTGGATTTGTGCCATTGAGAACAAGCAGCCATGAGATAATAGCAAGAAACACAGCAATTACTACAGAAAAAAGTTTACTCTGAACGAGTCTTTTGAAATTATTGTTCATCATTGTGCTCCTTTCTCTTACGTATTTTGTTTTTCTTTTTACCTGTCTCATCTTCCGAGGCAAGCAATCTGAGCAGGTCGCGTTTGAGTGAATCCGGAGCGTATTTTCTCTTGAGCTGTCCGTCCACAGCAATTGATATACTGCCCGTCTCTTCTGAAACAATTACAGAAACGCAATCGATATTTTCAGTAACACCTATGCCGGCTCTGTGTCTCGTACCCAGATCTTTGCTGATAGACAAAGATTCTGACAGCGGCAGATAACATGCGGCAGCATGTACTCTGTTGCCTTTGATAATCATCGCACCGTCATGAAGCGGTGTGTTCGGCTCGAACATAAGTCTTATAAGCTGTGTAGAAACGCCGGCGTCAACAATCGTACCCGTTCTTACAATCTCGCCGAGGCTGATTTTGCGTTCAAAAACAATCAGGGCGCCGATTCGTTCCTCAGACATCAAAGAGCATGCTGCGACAACCTCGTCAAGCATACTGCTGACTTCGTTGTACTCTGTTTTCTTTCGTGGTGAAAAGAGCTCGCGCAGAGACTGTGTTCCAAGATTTTCAATAAATCTACGGATTTCCGGCTGGAACATTACAATGAGCAATACCGGCGATACCTGCAAAAAGGCTGTAATCAGATACGATATTGTAGAAAGATTGAGTACATTGGCTATAAAAGCAACAACGAGAATGATTATGACACCCTTGAGAAGCTGAAAGGCTCTTGATTCCTTCACAAAGCGCAGCAACAGATAAAAACAATATGAAACCACCATAATGTCTATAACAATTCTGAAGATATCCCATACTGAATCTATGCCAAGATATTCTCCCAGATATTCCACTACTTTATTAAACTCTGTCGACGCTGCAATCATTTTATTAAAATATACTCCTTATTATGAATACATGCCTGTAAGGTACGCAAAGATGACAAATATTGTCGTAGCTACCATTGATAATGCCAGAATAAAGCACATAACGCGTATAAACATTCTTTTTGGATCTTTTTTCTTTTTTTCCTGGTATGACATTTTAGATTTACCTCTTTTGTATTATTCTTTATTCTCTTCGTACTTTTCTGCTATAACAGAACCTGATGCTGAAAAGAATTCCATATCTTTTTCTATTTTTTCATTCAGCGCACGCATAGCTTCTTCCATCTGTCTGCGCATATTTCCATACATTTCCTGCACCTCGATACGCATGTCGCGAAGCTTTTTGTTGCGGTCAACGATGCTCTCGCGGATAACTTCTGCCTGTGCGTCGAGTTCGGTAATCTCTCTTGCAGCTGTCTCGCGCGCTTCTTCGACAATTCCTTTTGCCGTGTTCTGTGCATCGATGAGTGCCTGGGCAACGCTTGCTTTTTCACCCTGCAGTTCTATATATGATGAAGATAACTTATTATGCTCTGCAAGAAGCTCGTTGTATGTATCAACAAGCTCGTTATACTTTTCACCAATAGCAACAATATCACGATTATTGGCTTCAATAATCTGGCAATAATGATTGTTGAGCTTTTCAAGATATTCCGTAACGTATTTTTTACGGTATTTCTTCAACGGCTCATCAAATACTTTAATCTCTGCTTCTGCGCCAGTAACGATTACTTCCTTCTTTGCTACGGACATTTCATTGTTCATCTGCCTTTGCCTCCTCTTTTTTGGTGAAAAACTTGTTTATCATATCGCGTATCGCTTCTGCCGAGCGCAGGCCGATAAACTTTGACTGGGTGATACCTTCTTCAAGCAGAAGAATCGTCGGCACGCTGGTTATCCGAAACTCAGCGCACAATCCGGGACATTCATATGCGTTTACTTTGCCGAAAAGAACTTTTCCCTTGTATTCAGTTGAGAGCTCTTCAAAAACAGGTGCAAACGCTCTGCACGGACCGCCGTCAGGCGTCCAGAATTCTACAAGAACGGGAATCTTGCTTTTCAGAACAACGTTCTGGAAATTGCTGTCGCTGAATTGAAAAATATCTTCTGTTGCCATTAAAATATCACCTTTTTAACTCATCTTTTCATCACATTAGTATAAAACAGAAGGAGTTTTTAGTCAATATAAAAAGACCACCCGGGGAAGATATCCCGAATGGTCTTTGATGCTTTTTAGAACTGAATCAGTTTGTGATGATGTTCTCTGTCTCTTTGTCGAATACGTGAACTTTGTTAGGATTGATAGCAAATCTCATAACGTCGCCTACGTAAACGTTCTGTCTCGGCTTAACTTTGGAAACCATCATTGTGCCGTCGATCATCATGTAAAGGTTGGACTCTGAACCAAGGAGCTCGATAACTTCGATTGGAGCTTCGAACTGTGAATCCTTGTAAGCGTCGAGGTATGCCTGCTCATCGTGGAGATGCTCAGGTCTTACGCCCATAACAACTTCCTTCTCAATATAGCCGCCGTCTTCAAGCTTCCTAGCTTTGTTCTCAGGAAGCTTAACTGTCCATCTGCCGAATCTGAGTCTTACGTCAGCGCCTTCTTTTTCAACACGAACGTTCATGAAGTTCATCTGAGGTGTGCCGAGGAAGCCTGCAACGAACATATTAACCGGTTTCTCGTAAAGAACCTGTGGGCTGTCTACCTGTTGAATATAACCGTCCTTCATAACTACGATTCTTGAACCCATTGTCATAGCCTCTGTCTGGTCGTGGGTTACGTAGATGAATGTTGTCTGTAACTTCTGGTGGAGCTTAATGATCTCTGTACGCATCTGAGCACGGAGCTTAGCATCCAGGTTTGAAAGAGGTTCGTCAAGCAAGAATACTTTAGGTTCACGAACGATAGCACGTCCCAAAGCAACTCTCTGTCTCTGACCACCGGACAAAGCCTTAATTGAACGATCGAGTAAGTGGTCGATTTCCAGGATGCGGGCTGCTTCCTGAACCTTCTTCTTGATCTCGCCCTTAGGAGTCTTTCTTAATTTAAGACCGAATGCCATGTTCTCAAATACTGTCATATGAGGATACAACGCGTAGTTCTGGAACACCATGGCGATATCTCTGTCCTTAGGAGCGATATCGTTAACGAGTTTACCATCGATAAGAAGTTCGCCTGATGTGATCTCTTCGAGACCGGCTACCATTCTCAGTGTAGTAGATTTACCACAACCGGAAGGTCCTACCAAAACGACGAACTCTTTGTCTGCAATATCCAGGTTGAA
This sequence comes from Clostridia bacterium, assembly GCA_045546695.1. Lineage (GTDB taxonomy): Bacteria > Bacillota > Clostridia > UBA1212 > UBA1255 > SIG424. The sequence goes on from JAZQDE010000012.1 coordinate 84,766, forward strand.
GTCGTTAACCGCTGTAACGCCGCCGGGATACTTCTTGTAAATGTTCTTAAGTTTTACACTTGCCATTTATAATTAACCTCCATTGAAATGTTATAACATTAACTGCATAACTGTTGCACTTATATTACCACGATATTCCAAATAATTAAAGTGTAACTTTTCAACAATTTTTTTTTAGGGTGGTTAGGCATTTTGCCCAATTGCCAAATTGCTTTTGCAATGTTAGAATAAATCACATATTTTATTCGTGAAAAGAAAGGGTTTTTTTATGCGTTTGCTCAAAAGATTTTTTAAGTATTCCATATCTGCCTTATGTATAGCATTATTGGTTGTTTTAGTGCTGTCGCTGGCAGGTTGCACAGGTGGCCCGGGCTCATCAGATCCTACAGCGGCTCCGGAGCCGACTCCTCAAAGAGAATTTACAGATCAATTACCAATTGTACAAGGCAACCCCAACGTACACGTTACAATGAAGGTTGAAAATGAAGGTTATGACATCTTCGCTCCTTTCACAGGTAACGGCGGTTACAGATACGGACCAAGTATTATGTACTATCCGGACGGCACTATTGATGCCTGGTTTGCTACTCCCGGTACGACCGGCGAGTGGGACTGGTTTACATACAAACATTCCGATGACGGTGGCAAGACATGGAGCCAGGAAAAGGTTGTTTTGCAGCCTACAGGCAACTCCTACGACCACTACTCAGTATGTGACCCGGGTGTTATTTTCTTCGGTGGTTACTATTATATAGGTTACACATCCACTATCGTTTCAACAAACGGCGGTATCAACAACAACATTTTCGTTGCACGCTCAAAGAATCCTGACGGCCCTTATGAAAAATGGAACGGTTCAGGCTGGGGCGGCGCACCGGCTCCTATCATTTACTTCAATGAATCTGACTCCGCATGGGGCGCAGGCGAGCCGAGCTTCGTTGTTCTTGAAGATACTCTTTATATGTATTACACATGGACTTGTCTTGATGGTAACTATACTATGGTTGCTACAGCTGATTCTACCGATGAAAACTGGCCGGGCGCTCTTGTAAAGCATGGTCTTGCTTACAAAAAAGCCGGCGCACAGGACTCTTGCGACGTTGTTTATATTGAAGATATTGGTAAATTTGTTGCCTTTTCAACATATGACCGTTTCACAGCAAACAGCGGTATCTGCATTATGGAATCTGACGACGGTATTCATTTCACAAAGAGCGATATCATCCGTACAGGCACAATGCAGTACCTCCACAATATGGGTATTTCAAAGAGATCAGACGGTCACATCCAGTTAGATGATGAGCTTTGTTTCATAGGTTATGCATATTCTGATGGTTCTGATGGCAACTGGGGTAAATGGGCAACAAGATTCCAGGACGTTGAGATTTCTTATTACGAAGGCGAAGTAGAGTCTACTGATAAAAAAGGTCGTGGTACTCTGAACAAGGATTACTTCTGGGATATTCCTGAAGAATGGACGCCTGTCAGCGTAGGTCTTTCAAACAGATTTGTGCAGCTCAACCTTGGCGACAAACAGACGCTTATCGGCTACTGGTATGACTCAAGACTCAAAAGACATGACATTGAAGACTTCTCTAAGGTAACTTTCTCTGAATATGATGAATCTATCGTAAAGATCGAGGGCAACTCTATTACTGCTCTTAAGGAAGGTACAACGTATGCAAAGATGATGTACGGCGATGATTTGTACACATATATTACAATTACAGTTTACGACGAGCTCTTTGCTTATGACGCAAGCAAGTCTTCTATCGTAGAATTCAAGCCGATTCAGGAAGAGTACGTTGTTTATAAGAAGGCTACAAACGGTGGTCTGCACAGACTCCAGATCCGCGGCTACGTTGTTTTCAACAACGGCGAGTGGGGCGAGGCTTATAATGACAGAACAAAAGATCACCCGAACTATCCTGCAATGGTTGACGGTGAAAAGTTCAAGATGACATTCGAGTCAGAAGATGAGAGTATCGTTAAGATATCAAGCGAAGGTATTATCAATCCTCGCGGCCTTGGTACTACTAATGTCAAAGTTACAATCACCGGCGGCCTGAGCTTTACTGTAAAGGTTACTGTTCTTGAGACGATTGAAGAATAAAAAGTGAGCAATTATCAAAGTAAAGGGGGCTGTTTTACACAGCCCCTTTGTTTTACCATTTTTTACCATTTACCAGCCCATTTCGTGGCTGATATAATCTTTTAATCTGAAAAATGCATAAAGCGGAATACTCCAGACGCGTGTCTGTCCATCCATATTGTCGCCTACGTTTTTCATAGACGTTTTAACGGCCATTGAAGGCGAAAAACGGTTGCAAAACATATGAAGACTTTTTGCTTTTGTATTGTCTGCAGCTTTAACTTCAATTGGTAGCAGCACTCCCTCGTAATCCAGAATAAAATCAACCTCTGCTTCTGCTTTTGTGCGCCAGAAGTAGCCGGAAATTCCCATACATTTAAGCTGTGTCATAATATAATTCTCTGTAAGGGCTCCTTTGAAATGAATATACGCGGCATCTCCCTCTATGATTGTTCTGTAATTTACGTTTGATTTGCGCCTCAAAAGACCGACATCAGACATATAAACCTTAAAATACGTATTGTCTGCCATTCCCGCCAATGGTATTTCCGGAGTAGATACAAGACACAATTTATATGCAATACCTGCATTGACAAGCCATTCAAGCGCATCTTCTAAGTCCTTTGCTCTTGCACCTTGTTTTATATGTGAAAAAATAAACTTGTTATTGTCTTTGGCTATCTGAGACGGGATTGCATCCCATATCAGGCGAACCTTTGTAGCTGTATCCGAGGTGGTATGTTTACCAAAATCATCCGCATAATCTTTAAGAATTCTGTCCTGAACTTCTTCGACTTCTTTGTAATCGTGAGTGTCAATCCACGTTTGTACAGCCTCCGGCATGCCTCCTACAATAAAAAAATTCTTAAGATATTTTTCAAGCGGCACAGTATACAACTCCGGAATTTCCCTTTCAAACGCAAGAGCGTTGACTCCGTCAATATACTTTGCGCCACCGTCTGCTATGACAAATTCTTCAAAACTCATAGGATACATTTCCATGCGGTCTACTTTGCCGACAGGAAAAGAAATGCCTTCTTTCCTCAATGCAACGCCAAGTAACGAGCCGGCCGCAATAAGATGAAGCTCCGGCATATTTTCACAGAAATATTTAAGGGACTGAATCGCGCGCGGGCAGTCCTGAATCTCATCAAACACAACGAGCGTTTTGCCGGGAATAATTTTTCCATCGTCTGAAACGTTAGAAAGTTCGTCAATAATTCTGGCTACGTTAAAGTCATAATCAAAGACAGATTTCAATCCTGTATTCCCGTCAAAATTGAAATATGCCACCTTCTCGAACTCTTCTGAGCCGAATTCTTTTATGATATATGTTTTTCCACACTGACGCACGCCGGTAATCAAAAGCGGCTTTCTATTCTTCTTTTCTTTCCATTTTTGTAAATGAGTGAATGATTTACGATACATATCCGTTCCTTCTTACGCCGATATTTTAGTTTAGTTTAGCATAGTAAAAAGGGAAAGTCTACTTGTTTTTGCGTTTTTTCGAACGAATAAATGTGTTTCGTCTGCATTTTTCGAACGAATAGATGTTTAATGATAGATTTGCATGACAGGACGGAAGTTTTCAAGAGCCGTGACTTCATCAGGCAGCCAGTAGCCTTCAAGGCTTACGCAGCCTTTGTATCCAATATTTTCCAGCGCTTTTTTCCACTTTCTGCAAACATCCATATCCTTTGCAGACGGGATGTATCTGTCGGGGGCAGACAGGTGAACGTGAGCAAGCAGTTCCCCGGCCTCCTTAATAACGTCCAGAGGCTCGTTTTCACAGTAGAAATGGTAAAAATCAACAAGACACATGACGTGGGGATGGTCGGCCTTTTTGCATACTTTGAGCGCTTCTGAGAGCGTGTTGACAAAATTTGTCTCTTTGCTGTTAAGTGGCTCTATTGCAAGAGTAACGTCATATTTCAAACCCACTTCTGCGCAGACACGCAGGCTGTTTACAAATATTTCCTCTGCGCGGACACGTGAAAATCCCGGCGGAATCATCCTGTTGCCGCCTCCGCCCACGACGCAGATTCTGCCTCTCATGCGGTTGTGTCCGAGCTGAGTAAGGCGCGAAAAAGCAAGAGTACAATACTCTTGCAATCTACGCTCTGTCATTTCATATAATTTCATATCGGCAGTGAAAAATCCGTTGGCAGAATATGGATACAAATCATATCTGTCACATACCTCTCTGACCTTTTCAAACTCTTCATCTGAAATGCCGGCAAGCCAGCCCAGATTTGCTTCCCAGAAGTCAAAGCCGCGCTCTTTCAGGAGATGAAGATTCTTATAATTAAAGCACGCACCGATTTTCACCGCGATATTCCCCTTCCATTATTTACCAGGTTGTTTCCAGTCGTATATAGGATCTTTTGCCTCAAACGGCCGACGGAAGAAACGGTCATTCAAAGGCCTGCCTTCTGTTTTATTTTTAATTATATTAACGAGCATTGAGGCGTCTTCGACCGAATGATAATGGTCGCCGTCCCTGAAATACCATAAATTGTTTTCCGGCACTCCGAGAAAATCAAAAACCTCTCCTGCAGCGAGGGACGTCATCCATGCCCCGACGGGGTTTGACCAGATGTCGCTGACAGCTTCAGATGCAAACAATGTCCGCGGCGCAATCATAGCCTTCAACATATGGCAATCAAACGGCAGGTTTTCTTCTTGCTGCGCGTAAGGTCTCATGCCCTCGCCCATCCAGAAGTCAAAATTCTGCATAAGGTCAGAAAGCCTCTCGCTCCTGACCTCGCTGCCATATTCTGTTATTGCCTTCATATGGATACGATAGCAGCTACTTGAACCGGCACACGTCGCATTTGGATTAACAATCTCAGCCCTTTCATCAAGAGCACCTGCAAGAGCAGCCGTTTTGCCTCCGCGGGAGTGGCCTGTAAATGCAATGTGATTCATATCCGCAATGCCAAGTTTTTCCAGTGCGTCAACGCATCTTGAATATCCCCACGCCCAGGCGCCAAGTGCGCCGAAAGTGTATTCCGGATACGCGTCGTACAGAGGACCATGCCTGCGTCCTTCGTGCTGAATGTCATCGGCAAGCTCTGTGCGGTTGAACATGACCAGCAGTATATTTTCCTTGACAAAGGCATCACGGAAATCATTGTCAATGAAATAATCAAAACCCATGTCTCCGTCAACGACTGCCGGGAAAATGCCTTTTGCCTTTGGAAAAAAGACGCGCATGTAAAAAAGTACCGGATGGCTTTTTTTACCTGTAGTAATTCTGTACGTTTTGGACTCACGACCCTGGCAGATTTGTTTTACTTCCAGAAATTCAGGTTGCGGCGGCATTGTGCCGTACTGCAACTCGATTACGTCTGCGTACATCTCTTTTTTTCGGTCATTCCACTCAGCCGGAGAGCTGATTCGCGTGCCGTCTTTTTTCATAAACGGGTCAGGCAAGTTGCCCAACACTTCGTATTCGGTGATTTTGATTTTATAATTATCCATTTTATTCCTCAACAACCGGTGTGCAAATAATTCCGAGCCTACGCAGTACGTACTCGTACGACCACTTGTCACCCTGGCTTCGCCATGCATCGGGGCCGATCCACTCAAGAGAAGGATCTGCATAATGCACGTGGCCGAAGGAGTTCTGTCTGTTACCAAATAATGTAATATCCAGTATGCTCTTGCCGACAGGAACGTTAACTTCAGCTGAATACGGCGGATAAATAATGCCCTGGCCGTCGCTTAAAGTGATGAGCGCGCCGACATAATGAGAAACAGTGAGCTTAACCTTGCCTGTTTTTGACTCAACCGGCAGACGGTAAGTAATATTTCCACCATAAAATGGGAAGCCCTGATGCGTAAGGTCGCCGAAGCTGATCTTTTCAGGTCTTTTCACGAGCTTCGTGTCTTTACCATTTACTACCACTCCAAAATCGCCGAGCAGGTAGCACCATTCTGTATTGAATGCAACGCCGAAAGGCAGTGTGAGCTCAATAATATTCTTGCCTTTTGTAAGAGCCGGAATCTTCACCGTCTCCATCGTCTTATCAACATACCAGCCGCAAACTGCAGTCTCGACTTTATTGCCATTTATTGTCAGCGTGCCTTCTGCGATTCTCTCACTTGCAAACAATACGCCGTCAACGTCAATTTCGCTATTTACTGTAAATCTGAGTGAGATTGTATGCTCGTCGGGTGCTCTGCCGATAACCCACGGCTGTGCAACGTGACCGCCGCGCACCGGCAGGCCGGCTTCGGCGCAAAGCTTTGCATCAAGGCGAAGAATCTCTTCTTCAGGCTGCCACTCCCCGTCGTCGAGCCTATATTCTGCCATATCAAGGAGCAGGCAGTTAGGTTCTGAAAGTGTATAATCAACTTCGTTTGGCACAGCCACTGCGCTTAAGTTTGCCGTAGCTTCTTTCTTTTCACAGACAGCTACAGGCTCATCATCAATTGCAGTAAGTTCAAGTAAAATACTGTCATAATTGTGGATTTCGCGTGAAAATACTGTATTTCCGTCTTTATATGTGCAGGCTGCAGGATAAATCTCGCCCGTCTCGGTATCGAACAGACGCAGAGAATATTTTCCTTTAATTGTAATATCAATATCATCGCCGGCAATCTGGTTTTTATCCGGGGGATTGATTGCCTGAGCCACAAAGAGCCATTTAACGTCGCCGTCTTCACGAAGCTGATGGCAGAAACGGTTTGTGTCGCTGCCGTCTGCGTAGCGGATTGTGATATACATGCTGTCGTCGAGGACTTTTTGAAGAGCATCGCGGGAATAATCAATTGAAATGCTGTCTGCAAAGAGTTTTTTGCCTCTTTCTGACGGAACAGCGTCCTCGTATTCAGGTTCTTTGCCCATGAAAATGAGCTTTCCGCCGGCAGCTTTGAATTTTTCAAGAGCATCAAGTGTTGTGGATCTCAACGTGAGACATTCAGGAACAACGATTACGTCATAAGCCATCTTGCCGACAGCAAGAGGCGCGGTAGCGTTTTCACACATTTCAGGTAAAGTTGCCTCACAGATAAAGTTGAAGTCTGTGTTAATTTTTACCAGCCAGTCTGCCAATTGCAGGAATTTGCTGTCCATTTCGTGTGCCTTGGCAGCGTTAACGTCGGCAGGACCCCAGAAGAGCCAGTAGCTCTCAACGGGATGGATAACACCCACGTTGATAACGGGCTTGCCTCGTGTAAGAGCTGTATTTACGCGGGCAAAATGATCCTCTATGCGGCGATATTCGCCATACCATGGAGACTGGTAACTTATGGAAGCAGGATAGTCACGCTTTGACTCGCCCTTCATAGCAACCCATGACAGATGCTGAACGCGGACTGTAACACCCAAAGCTGCCTGCCAGTCGCCGTGAAGCTTGTGATCACGGAAATCAAAGTCCCAGCCCGTAACGCCGTAAAGTTCGCTGAGCATTGCCGTGCGTCCGTATTGGTGAACTGCGGATTGGC
>JAZQDE010000013.1:0-100352 GCA_045546695.1 Clostridia bacterium
TATTATATCGACAAAGCACACCTTGACTATGGAATTACAGAAGCTGTTTATGAAGATTATATTTTGAAGATATTTGATCGGGATAGACTTATTTGCGAATGCATAAAGCACGAGAATAAAATGGATAGAGAAATTTATAACAAAGCGATTCAGGCATATATCAATGATAACAAGAAGAATATTACTAATCTACTTGATTACGCAAAGCGTAGGAACATTCATAAAAAAGTAAGGGAAAGAATAGGAGTGTGGCTATAATGGATAGAGGCGCATCGGTACTCTCAAAACTTAAAGCAAAGTCGAAACAAACAGGAAATTCTTTGCAGATGCATTTACAGTTATATTGTCAGGAGGTATTTCTCCGCAAAGAGAAAAATACCGGTTCAGCTTGAAAATTTCACACAACCTGAAATTAGTACATATTCCTTGGAAAGTACAATCGCAGAGAAGTTTGATGCAATTCTTCAAAGGCTTGAAATGACCAGTAGAATGAAGGATTTTTACGATATATATTATCTTTCAAAAATGTTTGATTTTGATGGCCGTAAGTTGCAAGAAGCAATAACAGAAACATTGCAAAACAGAGGCACAACCTATAATAGAGATAGTCTGCAGCAGATAGCAGGGTTTATTGATGATGCTGAAATGGTTGCAAAGTGGAAACGTGCTTTAAAAGATATAAAAAAGCCTGATTTAACTTTTGCTGAAGTCGTTGGAACCATAGTGAACTTTTTGGAACCGGTATGGCAAGGGATAGTAAATGAAGAGGAATTCTTTGGTACATGGCAGAAAAATAAATGGCAAAGAAAACAGTAGAATGAAATACAATCAAGTTTGTCAAAAAAGAGGATTGCAATTATGAGTAGAATAATGGATTACATTTTAAATATGCTGCCGTATATGCTTATCTCATTGCCAATTATAATAGTTGTGCGTGTAATAGCTGTTTCTGTGTTTAAGAAAAAAGGAATCAAAACGTCGCAGTGGCATGAAATAGGACTTGTCTTATTTGCTGTATTTCTTGTCGGTTTGGCTTCTCAGACAATTATTCCTAAGATTGAATTCGGGGTCGGCGGTCTGAATATCGTTAATCATAATTTGGAAAGTAAGATAAACTTAATACCCGGTCAAGTATTTGTTGATACTTGGAGAGAATGTGTGATTAACGGATACTGGAACTATCTTATAATCAATTTCATAGGTAATATTTGTATGTTTGTTCCAATTGGTTTTTGTATCCCGTTATTGTGGAATGGTATATTGTTTTGGAAAACTACACTTATCGGATTAGGAACATCTCTTTTCATTGAACTATGTCAGATTCCCCAAGTGAGAGGTTCTGATGTTGACGATTTATGGCTTAATACGCTCGGAGTTGTTATAGGATATGTATTATTCCAAGGTTTCAAACGACTGTCAAAAGAATTAGATTTAAAATTCAAAGTCAAACGATAATTTGCATAGCGTTGGGCGTCGCAGAAATGCGACGCCTTATTGCTGAAAGGATGTGATGAAAATGGGATACCGAATCATAGAATACTGCGGCGAAAAATACAAACTGACTCCTAAATGGTATAAGCAATATTTATCTGCTTTGGAACTTATGAAAAAAGCAAAAGAAATAAATATAGCAGACCTTAACATTTCGGAGCTGTTGGACATTAGGGAGGTAAAAATTGATAGAAGCAAACCGCAATTAATACGGATTATTAGTTATATCAATCAGGTAAAGAATCCGTATTGTTTCCGTGTTGGAAATTCAAAAGTGCGAGTTTCCTATGCCAACAAAGATGAAACTTTGAATGATTCGTTTGTTGCAATGTCTAATAAAGAGCAAGAAAACAACAAATCTTCCCAAGTCCTTAATGAAAAAGGGACCTTGGCAGAGTAGTCATTACAAAAAGCCCGAAAAACCGCATAAACACTAGGGTTTTCGCTGGTTTGCCCCATTGAACGCATTGGTGTCAAAACAGGGTTTTCGGCGGTTTTAGAAAGGAGCAGAATATCATTCTAAATATGCGTCAGAAATACATACTCTGAGGCGGCCAAAATTAAATATTCAAACTGTCACAAAGCCGGATGAGTGTATATGTTCATCCGGCTTTCTACTGTCTCAAAAACAATATGAAATTTGGGACAATAATAAAGACATACCTTTCGGGTATACTAAAAATTAGAAAAAACTATTTACATTTACGCTACAACAAGTTATAATATGTAGCAAGAATGTAAATAAAGTTGGATGTGTGCTTTATGGATGTAATTTGGAATAAAATTCAAAGTATTGCTGAAAGTGGTAATGGATATATCAAAACAAGTGACGTTGAAGCTGTGGGTGTCAGTCGTCCTATGATTAAGAAATACTTGGAAGCCGGAAAGCTGGAGCAGGTTCGCAAAGGACTATATGTGCTCACCGATGGTTTTGCTGATGAGTTTGCGCTTCTTCAGGTTCAAAGTTCTAAGGCAGTATATTCCTATGGCACGGCGTTGTATTTATGGGGTCTGTCAGACAGAACGCCGCACATATTTGATATGACCTTCCCTCGTGGTACCAATGTCAGCCGACTTAAAAAAGATAATGCCAATTTACGATGCCATTACGTAGATAGAGAAATTTACGAGATGGGAATCACCGAAACGGTGTCACCACAAGGTGCAACTGTAAAACTTTATGATAAAGAGCGTTGTATCTGCGACCTGATTCGTAATAAAGACCAAGTAGATATACAACTCTATTCACAGGCAATAAAAGACTATTTTAAATCAAAACCCGATAACCGAAAGCTACTGAAATATGGAAAAGCGTTTGGTATCGTGGATAAGATTAGAACCTATATGGAGGTGTTGTGATGAAAACTCCCGAGCAATTAAAGGGCTCTATTCGTAGCATGGCGGCCAAGAAAAATCTTCGCGCCCAGGAAGTGCTGCAAATGTTTTTGTTTGAGCGTATCTTGGAACGTTTGGCAAACTCTGCTTATAAGGACAACTTCATTTTGAAAGGTGGTTTGCTGATTTCCTCTATAATCGGAATTGGTGAGCGAACCACAATGGATATGGACACCACCGTTCGTGGTATTCAGATGGAAGAGGATGAGATTGTTAAAGCCATTCAGGAAATTATATCTGTCGATGTAGGCGACGAAATCATTTTTGAATATGAAAGTATTGAGCCAATCCGTGAGGATGATGCTTATAATAATTTTCGTGTTCATCTTCGCGCTAAGTACGGCAAAATTGATAGCCCGATGAAAATAGACGTTACAACCGGTGACGTTATTACTCCGGCAGCCATACAGTATGACTTCCCGATGTTGTTTGAAGATAAAACGGTATCTGTTATGGCATATACTCTTGAAACCATATTGGCAGAGAAATACGAAACAATTCTCCGTCGTAATGTGGGTACTACAAGAGCCAGAGATTATTATGATCTACATACTCTGTTCCGTAGCAGAAAGGACGAGATTAGACCTGATGTGCTAAAGGCAGCTGTGCTGCATACCGCAAAGAAACGCGATTCTATCAACGATATAGAGGATTGGCAAGAAATCCTTGCCGACATTAAAGCTGAACCGCTGATGCAAAGCCTTTGGGATAACTATGTTGCAGAAAATCAATATATAGTTGAGTTGTCCTTTGAAGATGTGTTGAAAACAGTAGAGGAAGTTGCTTTGATGATAGGGCTATAAATGGCATCGTTTTGGCGGTGCCATTTGCTATGTATAAATAAAACAAAAAACAATTGGAAATTCTACTCATAATTTCTACAAAAAGTGTGATACTAACAAAGAGCAAAAAACAACAACTCGTCCCAGATAAGGACCTTGGCAGAGTCGTGATTTTTTGATGGAGCGAGGCTTGATTTGAACAAATCAATAAATCCCGAAAACCCGCATAAATACTGGGCTTTTGGCAGTTTTTGTAGTTAATGTAATACTTTATCTGTTATATCAATCAAAGTTTCGAAATCGGGCGGCAACTCTTCTTGGCTATCATAGACATCAGATGTGTATGCTCTAAAAAGCGTGTAATCAGAAGCGAATTCTTGCACAGAATAATAAACGGCACTATCGTGTGGATATCCAAACAAGGTAATGCGCCCCGTATAATTTTCATCCGTATAAACGGCAATAACAAAACCGGGCAACATAGGTTGGGTTTCAATAATTCTTCGTTGAATTTCATATTGCAACTTTTCAATAGGAATATTATTTTTTCCTGTCTTCCTTGCAAAATAGAATGTGGCAACAGCTGTTGCAATTTCTGTTGCAACCATAATGGCGAATATAGTCCAATCAATGTTGCTGAATTCGTGCATTTCTCTTTCGCCGGTCAAGAATACTGTGATAAAGATAATGACAAACATTAAAGCAACACCGGAACAAACATATATAAGCCCATTCTTTTTGGTTGCTTTTAAGTTGTTTAATTTTTCCATCAGTATTTCGGGTTGTTCGGTTACCTCAAATGACATATTCCGTCGAATAATTGAAGCGAGTGGCCAAGAATTCTCAATACCCATTATGGTATGTGTTTTACCATCTTTTAATTGAATGATCAAGGTATTAACTCGAGCTACAGCAAAAACCACATCCGAAAGTTTGCAGTCAATTTTACCGAACCAATGGTACTTTGCTTTGATTGAATCTTCATCAATGTGAATAAACGCACCGAAATTTAACAGCCATGACGGAATTACAATCAAAATAGTAAGAATGCCTATAATCAAAAATGTTAGTAATTCACTGGTTGCTTTTGGGTCAACTATATTTAGAAAAATATATAGACCGATAAAAAACAAGCCACAAACAAACAATAGAAAAAGCCAAATGTTAAATTTCTTGCGAAGAAACATACCTTCCACAAAATCACCGCCTTTGCAATTAAAACTCTATCCAATCTTTTTCATTTAAGGTTTTTATAACATTCTTGGCATCTGGAAGTGTAATAACAAATAGCCTTCCGTCTTTAGCAAAAATGTTTAGGTGAATATCATCAAATTGATAATGGTCAATGTCTTGCACTAATATTTCATCCAATGTATATGGTTTTTCATCAAGACATAAACAAACGATACCTGCTTCGCAAAAATAGATATTTCCGTTTTTAACTTTGCCGTTTCCTAAGTTGAAATTACCACTGGTTTTATAAAAAATAGGAGAGGTTATCTTTTTTTCAAATTCTGCATACTTTTTATCCATAATTTTTCCGTAAACAAGAAGAAATACAAATAACAGGATATAGAATAACAATCCTGCAAAAACCGAAATTAAAACAGCGTCATCCATTTGTAAATATTGCAGCAAGAAATATGTAATCAAACCAAAAAAGAAACCTGTAATTGCAGATAAAAGTGCTTTAGCTTTCATAAAATCACCTCGTTTAGTTCATTAAATCACAATCAGTCTAAAAAGTAAATCTTGCGGTATATTTCTCCCACAATTACAGATAATAACAACACAATTTGTAATTTAAGGAGAAATGAATATATGAAAGCAACCGGCATTGTCCGCCGTATCTAGGCTCGTGTTATAATAACACCAAGAGCTATAAAGCCGCATAAACACTAGGGTTTCGCTGATTTTTGCCTAACCCAATTTGCACAAAAACATAAGACACATAGAAAAAGAGAGGTGAATTTCACCTCGCTTTTGTTATTCTATTTCCGGATGGACGTAAGGTTTATCGGTAATATTATATCCAAATAGTTGCTTATGCAGGCGACTCACATAGTTTGGGTCAGTATAACCATACATTGCAGCTGCTTCATACAAATGCATATTGGAATGGTCTATAAGCGTCTTTATTCTTTCAAGTTTAAGCTTATTAATGTATTTTATCACGGTTGTGCCTTCCGCTTTTTTAAAAACCGCGCACAAATATTCGGGCGAAATTCCTAAATATGCAGCCACAGAGTTTTGAGTAATACAAGTATGAATATTCCTTTGTATATAGTCTTTTGCCCTTTGAGCATACAAAAGCTCGCTTGGTAAATTATTATTTAGAGCATTACGGTTGCATTTGTCAATTGCGCAAAGCAGTTCAAGAAATTTAGCCGCCCCCAAAACTCTTGATTCTTTATATACTAATTGATTATGTATAAATTCATCTATTAAATGGCAGATATTTGCGGTGCATATTTTCGCGGGTGTAATTATTGGCAAAAGCAAGCCGCGGTTATCGCTACAAAAATCCCAGTCTACCTTTACACCAACGGTATGATGGGAATGGAATTTATCGGTTAGAATAACGGTCTTTTTGTCATGAAGCAGGCAAAGGATATCTCCTTTTTTAGCACAAAGCCTTTCATTTCCCACTTCAAGATCAAAGGAGCCGTCGGCGATATAGGAAACTTCCAAAAAGCTCTCTCTGACAGAAAACCTGTTATGGTAATGATCTGCTTTATAAATATGTGAAAAAAGTATGTCAGGCAACGATGTGATTTCAACGCAATTCATATTCTCCACCCCTTTGTTAAAAATAGCATAATATATTAATTTTGTCAAGATTTTGAATTGTGTTTATTTACATTATGCAATTTCTAAATATAATGTTATTAAGAAAAGAAATCTTTTGGTTTTGGAGGTTTTTATGAAATTATTTGAATATCTTAACAATGAAATATGTGAAGAAACTGGCGGTACGTATGCCCCGTTTTATTACAGATATTTAGGTTATGCGCAAGACATTGCTGCAAAGCCCCCGGCCCTCCGTGCCAATGGAATATATGCGCTTTTTACTGAAACTAAACCGATTATTTTAAAAAGCGAAATAATAGTAGGCAATAAAAAAGCGTTGTACGAAAACGTTGATAAGATGACTCTTGAATACGCAAAGGAGACAGTTGAACGCTTTGGCGAAAGAACTTTTGCAACCAACAAGGACCATTATACTCCAAACTACGAACATATTTTGCAGGTTGGTTTGCCGGGTCTTATCAATAAGATTGACATTTCACTTGAAACCTATAAAGGCGATTGCGGAAAATGCGAAACATTATTGGCAATGAAGCATACCCTTTGCGGCTTTTCACAAATGATAAAGAATTATGCGTTCGTGGCACAGGAGTGTAAAAACAATCCTGATTACGATAACAAACGTCTTGGAGGAATCATTGAAAACTGCAACGCGATCGTCACAGGTAAACCGCAATCTTTTGCGCAGGCCCTTCAGCTTGTATGGTTTTGCCATACCGCTTTTTTGATGGAAGGTCGTTATGCTATGGCGCTTGGGAGGTTGGATCAGTATTTGTATCCGTTTTATCAAACGGATATTGAAAAAGGTATTATTACAGACGAACAAGTAGTTGAACTGCTTGAAAATGTATTTATAAAACTTCAGGATGATATTGTCAATATCTGCATAGGCGGACAGAACAAAAATGGAGAGTGTGAAATCAATCCGTTAAGTTATTGTATTTTAAAGGCAGTTGGAAATTGCAACGTTCCCGGACCCAACCTTTCGCTAAGGCTTACAGAGAATACGCCTGACGATTTTTTGGACGAATGTCTTAAAACTATCGGAACGGGGCTTGGTTATCCTGCACTTATGAATGATGACGTCAACATTGCGGCGCTAAAAAAATACGGTTATGCAGATGAGGACGTCTACAATTATTCTATGGTAGGATGCATTGAAAACTTTATTACGGGAATGCAGCCGCCCTGGTCTGACGGACGATTTGACACACCCCGATATTTTGATTACGTTTTCAACAACGGTATAAGCGAAACAAACGGTAGTATAGGTCTTGCCACAGGTGACGTTGAAAGCATAGGCTCTATTCAAGAATTTATGACTGCATTCGAGAAACAACTTGCCTTTGGAGTTGCAGAATACTGCGCAAATTTTAATCAAAAAAACAACTCCATCAATCAGGCTTTTTATCCCGAACCGTTTTTGTCTTGTTTTTGTTACGATTGCATTGGCAGAGGCCTGGATATCAATAATGGAGGTAGCAAATACCCATCGGTTCACGGTGCCGCTGTAATGGGAATTGGAACCACAGCCGATTCTCTCGCTGCCATTGAAAAAATTGTATTCACCGACAAAAAAGCAACCTTAAGTGATCTTAAAAATGCCTTGAACAGTAATTTTGAAGGATATGAGGAATTACAAAAAGATTTGCTTGCCGCCCCCAAATACGGAAATAACGACGATTTCGTTGATAAATACGCTGTTTGGTTTATCGACTATTTAAGCGCACTTTTTAAAAACTATAAAACACGGGACGGTGGAGGAATCTACATTGCAGCTGCGGCAAATACAAGCAACATTTACGCCGGAAGAGGCATAAATGCCACACCGGATGGCAGAAAGCGCGGAGAGCCGCTTTCCGATGCTGCCTCCCCTACCTATGGCAGAGACGTACGCGGAGCAACAGCCACGGTAAACAGTATTTCAAAGCCCGATTATACAAAGGTTGCTTGCGGAAGCGTTGTAAACCAAAAATTTTCACCGTCTATGTTTACGGATGAAAAGCGTAAAAAGCTTTTGGCTCTTATTCGGACCTATTTTAAAAAAGGCGGACAGGAAATGCAAATAAACGCCACTTCCAGAGAGGTTTTGCAAAAGGCTATGGAAGAGCCGGAGAAGTATAAAAACCTTGTGGTCAGAGTATCAGGATTTTCTGCGTTTTACGTCACGCTTGACTGGGCGGTGCAACTGGATATTTTAAACCGCACACAACAGGAGTAACTAATATGCTATTAAATATTTCAAACATTCAGCATTTCTCCGTAGGTGATGGTAAAGGAATCCGCACAACAGTATTTTTCAAAGGCTGTAATCTTCGGTGTCCTTGGTGCCACAATCCTGAAAACCTGACTGCCTCTCCTTGCGTAATGAACTATAAAAGCATACACAAAACAGAAGTGCTTGGAAAACAGCTTACGGTAGAGGATATTTTACCGGAACTTCTGGAAGATAAAGATTTTTTCTTACAAAGCGATGGCGGTGTAACGCTGTCGGGCGGTGAGGTAATGCTTCAGGCAGAGGGCGCGGCGGAGCTTACAAAAAAGCTGAAAGAGCATGGCATTTCAACACTGATAGATACAGCAGGTTGCACTTCGTATCAAGCGTTTGAAAGGTTGAATCCTTTTGTGCAAGGTTATCTGTTTGATTTCAAAACGGCGGACGAAAGAAAATATATGGAAATCGGCGGCGATTTAAAAATAATAGCGCAAAATCTTGAGAGGTTGATTTCGGACGGTGCAAACGTGCAGGTTCGTATTCCGCTTATCCCCGATTTTAATACCGATGATAATTCAATTTCCAGGATTTGCAAAGCTCTTACCCAATTAGCTATTACCGAGGTAGAGCTGTTGCCGTTTCATCGTTTGGCAAGTGCAAAGTATGAGGCGCTCGGTTTGAATTATCAATATAAAAACTATAAGCCTTATTCAAAGAAGCAGCTCGATGAATTTAAAAAACAATATTCTCAATATTTTAAAGTAATAATTGAAAGGTAGGAAAAATTTATGAAAGCAAAAGCAGCAGTATTTATGGGCGCACACAAAGATTTTGAGGTGCGGGAGTTTGAAGTCACAAAATGTCCGAAGGGTTACGGGCAGATGGAGCTTATTGCCAGTGGTATTTGCGGAACCGACCTGCATATGCACAACGGAAAGCTCAATGTAGGTGCGCCGTCTATTATCGGACACGAATTTGTTGGCAGAATTACAGACACAGATGAAACCGAAGCAGAAAAATATGGACTTAAAATCGGAGATGCCGTAATCGCTGATATAGCCGTACCTTGCGGTGAATGTATTCTTTGTAAAAACGGCGATGATGCAAACTGCGTAAATATGCAAGTAACAAACGGCGGCAGCATTGAAACCCCTCCGTATCTCTATGGTGGATACACAGAGGTCAACTACACTCCACTCAAAAATTTGATTAAAATTCCTGAGAGCATTGATCCTACCGTTGCGGCAACCTTTGCTTGCCCGGGACCTACCGCGATTCATGCGTGTTGCCTTGCAGATAAGGCTGGGGTTGACCTTGCAAAAATAAATGTTGCAGTCGTGCAGGGACTCGGTCCTGTCGGTACTTTTGCAGTAATGTATTTAAAAAGAATGGGTGTAAAAACTGTTTATGCAATTACAGCAGGAAACAATCTCAAGCGAGAAGAATTGGCGGTCAGCCTCGGTGCAGACAAGGTATTCAATCTGACACGAGAAGGAACTGAAGCTGTGACAAAAGCACTGCAATCCGAAAACGGTGGTCTTGGTGTAGACCTTTGCTTTGAAGCATCGGGTGCACCGCAAGCGGTGGTGCAGGGCATGGATATTTTAAGAAATCGCGGTGTATATCTTGTACCCGGACAGTACAGCGCTTCGGGTGGCATAGAGATTCAGCCGCAGATGATCACATTCAAGGCCCTGCATATCATCGGTTCATCTCAATATTCTATGAGTGATGTACATAAGTACCTTGAATTTCTTAATGCAAATCCTGATTTGCACCCGCTGATTGAAAAACTCGGTTCCAAATATAAAGTAGAGCAAATCAACGAAGCAATCATCGATGCAAAAAGCGGAAATAATATCAAAACGCTTTTGGTGAAATAATTAAGTATAAAACTCCTTTGTTGACAGATAATAACAATGTTATCAAATCAACAAAGGAGTTCTTATATATGAAAGCAACAGGAATAGTTCGTAGAATAGACGACCTCGGCAGAGTCGTTATCCCAAAAGAAATCCGCAGAAGTCTGCATATCAGGGAGAGCGACCCGTCTCATAACACATTGACACAAATCGACAGATTTTATATAGCGATACATAGTATAGTAGAAAGATATAACGAGAGGTGAAGTTCACCTCTCGTTATATTACCTAAAGTTTTTATGACAGTGTTGTTTTAAGAATTCTTTGATTTCTCCACTGTCTTTATCTTCATAATACTTAATCAAAAGTTTTTTGAATTCAGGAACGTGATTTTCGGGTATAACCAAGAGTCCCCCCGCTTTTGAAATTAAATAATGATTTGCGAATATAACCGATGCACGTTTATTACCGTCATTGAAAATTTGTGTTTTCATACAGTAAAGACAAAGCTCTATTGCAATATTTATCGGCTCATCATCTCGGTTTATAATTTCTAAAATGTTTTCAATAACAACGGTTTCAATAGGTAACGGCGGAACATAAGAAGTGCCACCTATGGTTACAGGTACACCTCTTATTCTGCCGCCGCTTGCAAAGAAGCCTTCGTTTACGAGCTTTGCAATGTGGCAGAGAATAGAATAATCACTTTTTACCTGCAAAACATCTTTGTCTAAAATAAACTCCCACGCGTGTTTAAGATTTAATATTTTCTGTACGTCGCTTGCTGTAACGCCGTTAACCTTGCCGTTTTCGATAATATCCTCGGTTTGTGGGAAAGAGGTCGCAACACCCTCTAAAACTGCCTGCTCATAAATGGATAATTTCATATTCATTCGGGCAAAATCGAGGTTTAAAAGTACGTCGGGTGATAATTCGTTTTCTGTAAAACCTTTTTCAGCAAGCGCTTTTTTTACCTTGCGAATTTGCTTTCTTAAGTTTTTTGCTTCAGCATTATTGCGAAGCAGTAATTGATAAAGTGTATCGGTATACACATCAACGTAAGTAGACGTTACCCGACTGCCTACACGCTTGCGAACGTAAAGATATTTACCGCTTTTGTTTTCTTTTATTTCGGGCGTGCCATCATAAGCTAATAATTTAAGTCGAGCATACAAATCGGCACGCTTTTCTAATAATTCTTGTATTTCGGGGTAATTATTCATACCAAAACTCCTTTTAGGGAACTTTTTGTAAGTTCATTATAACTATTGTTCCCTAAAATATCAAGAATAATTCATTGACACCTTTCGACAAGTTTTGCTGGGCGATACATAGTGTGGTAAAAAGAGTAAAAGCGAGGTGAAATTCACCTCGCTTTGTATTTAGTCGTTTGTTGGCAAACCTGACTCCGAAAGAGACCAATCTTCGTTATATTGCTTAAAGAAATCGCTCTTACCTTCAGCGGAAAAATCATCTATATAATTACTTGAAATCTTTATATGTTCATCTTCATAGTATACGTCGGGAGTTGCTACTCCAAAGTTAGCTTCTTTGCGCACAGGATATTTGCTATATTCTTTGTATATTTCGTATGCTTGTTGCCATATTGTTTCTAATTCTTCCTCAGAAAGTTTTGTGTTTCCAGAACAATCAGTTTCAACAAACACCATACCATTCCAGTTGTATTTTTCGCTTAGGTCATCACTACGCATGTGCCATGTTGGTTGTTTTTCTTTGGTTATTTTTTCAAGCAAGTAATAGTCATAATCAGTATCAATTACATAGTACTGCCGAGCAAATTCACCTGCTAAAAAACCTTCATTCCAAACCATATCTCCAACGCTCGACACATGGCATTCTATGCCATTGATAATTGCGGGATATTCTCTGAACTTCCGATTCCAAGCGTCAATGGTAGTGTCGGTATATTCTTTTGAAACGGTGGCATTTGGGTCAATACCTTTTGCAAACTTTAAGATTTCTTCATATGTATGATGTTCTTCGGTATATCCGTCAGAGGGATTATATGTGCAAGCGGACAAACACAAAATAAGAATCACACACACAAATAAAGAAAGTACTTTTTTCATAAAATCATCGCCTTTGATTTATTATATCATATTTCATTTCAAAAGTAAATTTATGCAGTATAAATTCCCACGAGTTACAAATAATAGTATCACGATTTGAATTTAAAGGAGAATTTATATAATTATGAAAGCAACAGGAATTGTAAGACGTATTGACGATTTGGGCAGAGTCGTTATCCCAAAAGAAATCCGCAGAAGTCTGCACATCAGGGAGAGCGAGCCGCTTGAGATTTTCATCGGCGAAGACAACACTATTATATTAAAAAAATACTCTGCTGTCGGCGAGATTGAGGCATTTGCATCTGCCTACGCCGACAGTCTGAGCAAAGCAAGCGGGTATCCTGCATGCATCACAGACAGGCAAAGTGTAATTGCCGTCTCAGGCGCGTCGAAAAAAGAGTATATCGACAAGAAACTGACGCCCGAAGTCGAGCGCGCAATAGACGACAGGACGACGCTTATTTCCAAAGAACAAAGAGGCAGCAGCACTCCCCTTTTTGAAGGTCCTGCCGGTGAAAAGCTCTCGTCCTTTGTAGTCTCTCCGATCATTTCACACGGAGACAGCGTAGGCGCTGTAATCATTTTCACAGCCGACGGACGCAACTATATCGGAGACACAGAAACAAAACTCACACAATCGGCCGCAGCAGTTTTAGGAAAACAATTAGAACAATAAAAAACATATTGACCTCGCACCAAAAGCAAGCTATAATTTATTTACAGTATTTTAACAAGTTGGAGGAATTCAAAATGAAAAAAATTGCTTTAATTGCTTTGACAGCTTTAATGTGCGTTATGTTCACAATGACATCATTTGCTGCAGCTCTTGATTTAGGAACAATCGGTGGCGTTGCAAACTATAAAGATCACGGCTACGAAGGCCAGAATTGTATTATGTTTGGTTATAACACAGCACCTATCAACCTCGGCACTTACGACCTTGCAAACTATGAGTCAATCATTGTAACGTATGCAACAGACCTTGGTTTCCAGGCTCTTAAAGATGGCATGCCTTGCGCAGCTTTCTTCGCAGTATTGTCAGAAGGCGGCACATGCGTAGGTTGGGCTGATTCAGGCATTAAGAATCCTGAAAAGATTCTTGCTCAGGCTGATTGCGTAGACGCTAATGCAGAATTCAATCCTGATGGTGTTAACTGGGGTAAAGGCCAGAGAACAGCTGTAATCGACGTATCTGACGTTGATTACAATGGTCCTGTTCTTCTTTCTCACTACAACAGCACAGGTAACGAAGCTCTCGTAGTTGGTATCGAATTAGTTGAAAAAGTAGGCGGCGCTGAAACAGCTGACTTCGGTATCATGGCATTGGTAGTATCTGTTGTATTAGGTGCAGCAGGCGCTAAGAAAAAGATTGCTGAATAATTTTAATTAGTTTAAGCGTGAAACGCGTTGTCATTATTGACAACGCGTTTTTTTCACAATAAAATGGCGTTATTATGAAGACTTTAGATATTACAAAATTGCAGAAAAATTTAGAAACCACGATATCAGAAGATATTGACAATTGTACTGTTTCCGGTGTAGCTGTCAGTGTATACCAAAACGGCGGGGCAGCCTTTGAAGGTTGCTTTGGCATGGCAGATACTGACACAAATACGCCTCTTAAAATTGACAATATTTTCCGTATGGCCTCTATGTCCAAGCCGATTACAGGTGCATGTATTATGCTTGAGATGCAAAGAGGACATCTTGATATCAATGACAATCTGTCAAAGTATGTTCCCGGCTTTAAAAAAATGTACGTAGGCAAGATGCAAGACGGCAAGGTTGTAAGGAGCCACCCTGCCGCATCACAAATAACACTTATGCATCTTCTTACCCACACAAGCGGCCTTATGTCTGCAGATGATGTCGGCATAAATCAGCTGATTCCGGCAGAAGCATTTGAGACCCTGGAAACTTTTGTAAATTACTTTGCAGAAAACATACTGCTCTCAGACTCACCTTTCGAAAGAGCATTGTATAGCGGTATTGCAGGATTCGACACCCTCTCACGCGTTGTTGAGATTACTTCAGGCATGAACTTCAGCGATTATGTCCGTAAAAATATTTGCGAGCCTCTTGATATGCCTGACACGACTTTTACTCCCACAGATGCACAGTGGGAACGCGTCGTTGCAATGCATAGCAACGTTGATGGCAAAAACGCTGTATCCCCTATAGGCAGATACACGTTTGAAAACATTCCGCTGACACATTTTGCCGGTAGTTGCGCTCTGGTATCCACACTTCGCGATTACTCGCATTTTGCGCAGATGTTACTGGCAGAAGGTAATTATAACGGCTATCAGCTTCTTAAACCGGAGACGGTAAAGCTCATGCGCACACCGCACGTACCAGACACTGTCGCCGGCATCGGCCCAGGTGAAACGTGGGGCCTTAGCATGAGAGTAATCAAAGAAGATCCATCTCTTACCAGAGGCACCTTTGGTTGGAGCGGCGCATACGGCACGCATTTCTTTGTCGACCCGACAAACGAACTGTATGCTGTCTATCTTAAAAACTCACGTTACGACGGCGGCGCAGGTGCCAACACAGCACGCAGATTTGAGCACGACGTTATGGCAAGCCTTTCATAATATTGCAATTGAACATCTTTTGTGCTAAATTTACATGACAGAAATAACCAAGGAGGGTCAATGATGAAGGTTCACGAATCCGGTGAAATGTATTTAGAGAGCATTCTCGTTCTCAGAAAAAAAATAGCGAACGTCCGCTCTATAGACATTGTAAACCACACCGGCTATACGAAGCCTAGTATCAGCCGCGCTATCAATCTGCTCAAGCAGGACAACATGGTGATTGTCGACGACAACGGCTATATCACACTCACCCCCGAAGGCGAGGCACTTGCTATCAAGATATACGAAAGGCACAACATTTTGACTCAGCTCTTCGAAAAGCTCGGTGTCAGTCCTGAAACAGCCGACTCAGACGCATGCAAGATTGAGCACGTTATAAGCGACGAGACTTTTGAAAGAATTAAAGAGCATTTGCTTGAATATACAGGTGAAAAGTAAAATCCCCCATGGATAAAGTTATTATTCTTGATTCAATCGATTCAACAAACAACTACTTAAAAACGCTCGCAGGGCAAGGCGCTCCCTGCGGGCAAATTGTTTTTTCGCGTTCCCAGAGTGCCGGCCGCGGCCGCCTCGGAAGATCCTTCAGTTCTCCACCCGGCACAGGGATATACATGTCATGGCTTATCCGCCCCGAATGTCGTCCTGATAGTATCCTTCCCATCACCTGCCACACCGCCGTCGCTGTTTCTGACGCCATATACAAATATTGTGGTATTAAAACTGACATAAAATGGGTAAACGACCTTCAGATAAACGGCCGAAAAGTGTGCGGTATTCTGACAGAAGCTTCCATGTCAGGCAGCAGCTTATCATACGTGATTGTCGGTATCGGCATAAACGTAAATACCTGCCCTGAAGCTTTTCCACCGGAGATTCAGGATATTGCCACATCACTTTTCACGCAGACAGGTAAAAAATATGACATAGACGGCTTGCTGGAGACTATAGTGCATGAGCTGCGAAGAATTCCAATAAATGGCAGCAGCGATAGTAGCACCGGCAGCGACTACTACCTTACAAGTTACAAAGAACGCAATATCGTTCCCGGCAACAACGTGCGTATCATCACCCCTCTCGGTGAAAAAAACGCACAGGCGCTTTGCATCAACGACGATTTTTCACTGAAAGTACGCCTCGAAGACGGCACCATAGAAGACCTCGCAACATCAGAAGTCAGCATAAGAAAGCAATAAAAAACCTCCGCTCAATCCACTGCGGAGGTTTTTCAAAAGGTAGAGTATATTAATCAATATTAATGGAAATATATTCTTTTTCTTTAGCGTGGCATGTGTCTTTCATCGCACATCCGCCGCAGCCACAACTGCAAGAGGACTTTCCGCGACGCTTGTCGCGTATCATTTTCGCGATAACGAGCGTTACGATGGCAACTACTGCCAGAAGCACTATTATTGAACCTATATTGTTAATAATCCAGTCAAACATAATTATCTGATACCTGCCTTGAGTTTAGATGTTTTGTCTTTGTAAGGACGAACGAGTAAGAATATCAGGAGAGCCAGCACAACAAACGCGATAATCGTACCTGCGATGTTCGGTGTGCCTGTGAAAAGCATGCCGAGCTGGTATACGATAAAGGAGATTGCGTATGCAAAACCTGTCATATATGCGATTGCAAAAGCAGTCCATTTCCAGTTGTTCATTTCACGCTTGATGGCACCCATAGCAGCAAAGCATGGAGCGCACAGGAGGTTGAAGATCATGAAGGAGAAAGCGCTGAGCTTGCTGCCATCGAAGAATTCCTGACCGATTGTGATTGCGCCTGTTGAAACGCCGCTTTCTACTTCGCCCATGAGGTCTGCGCCTTCAGGAAGCATCTCAGATAACGTACCGAACACGCCGACAACTTCTTCTTTTGCAACGAGGCCAAGGACTGTCGCAACGGCTGCCTGCCACTTGCCGAAGCCGAGAGGTGTGAAAATAACAGCAATTGCTGAACCGATAACGTTGAGCAATGATGCTTCATCGCCTTCTCCGATATAATGGAAGCCTCCCTCGAATGTAAAGCTGTTAAGAAGCCAGATGAGCACACTTGCTGCAACGATAACTGTACCTGCACGTTTGATAAAGGACCAACCACGTTCCCATGTTGAACGGAAGATGTTTACGGGAACCGGTGCGTGATACGCCGGAAGTTCCATTACAAACGGAGCTGGATCTCCAACAAATTTTTTCGTTTTCTTTAATATGATACCGGTTACGATTACTGCGGCAACGCCGATGAAATATGCGGCTGTTGCAATCCATGCACTGCCACCGAACAAAGCGGCTGCAATCAGGGCAACAATGGGCATTTTGGCACCACAGGGAATAAAACCGGTTGTTATAATTGTCATACGGCGGTCACGTTCTTGCTCGATTGTACGGCTGGCCATGATACCGGGCACGCCACAACCTGAGGCGATGAGCATTGGAATAAAGGACTTGCCGGAGAGGCCGAATCTGCGGAAAATTCTGTCCATAATAAACGCAACTCTTGACATGTAGCCGCAGTCTTCAAGGATAGACAACAAGAGGAACAAAATAAGCATCTGCGGTACAAATCCGAGCACTGCTCCAACGCCACCTACGATACCGTCAGCAACAAGGCTTACAAGCCAGCCCCAACAACCGATAGATTCAAGACCGGACGTTACTGCCGGTACAATCCATTCACCAAATAAAGTATCGTTCATGAAACCAACTGTCCAGTCGCCGACTGTACCGATTGATATTGTATAAACGAGATACATTATTATTGCAAAAATCGGAAGCGCAAGAATACGGTTTGTGATTATCTTGTCGATTTTATCTGAAGTAGAGAGTTTTCCTCTGTTCTGCTTTTTATAACATTTATTAAGAACAGAGCCGATGAAAACATATCGTTCGTTTGTGATAATACTTTCAGCATCATCGTCAAGTTCAGTCTCGACTGCTACGATGTCTGCTTCGATATGATTGATAATTTCCGGTGAAAGATTAAGTTTTTCAAGTACCTTTTCATCGCGTTCAAAAAGCTTTACTGCGTACCAGCGCTGCTGATTTTCGGGAAGATTGTGCAGTGCTGCCTCTTCGATATGAGCAATAGCATGCTCGATTGTGCCTGAAAAACTATGACTGAGATTTGATTTGCCTTCTTTGGCAGCGGCAATAGCTGCATCTGCTGCATCTGTGATGCCTGAGCCTTTTAATGCTGAGATTTCAATAATCCGGCATCCGAGCTGGGCTGCAAGTTGTTTGATATCAATTTTGTCACCGTGCTTATTTACTACGTCTATCATATTGATAGCAATAACTGTCGGGATACCGAGTTCCATAAGTTGAGTTGACAGATAAAGGTTTCTTTCAAGATTCGTACCGTCTACGATATTCAATATAGCGTCCGGTCTTTCATTGATAAGGTAATTACGCGCAACTACCTCTTCTAATGTATAGGGTGATAAAGAATAAATACCCGGCAGATCCATGATGATAACGTCTTTGTCTTTTTTGTATTTACCTTCTTTTTTCTCTACAGTAACGCCCGGCCAGTTACCTACTGTCTGATTGCTGCCTGTAAGAGCGTTGAACAAAGTCGTTTTACCGCTGTTGGGGTTGCCCGCGAGGGCAATTTTAATACTCATTGTTTTCGTCCTTTCTTATTTCTCTCCTTTCGGTTAGTCTATGCTAACCGAATAATAAAAAAATTATTGTACTTCAATCATTTCACAATCAGCCTTGCGAAGTGATAGTTCATAGCCGCGAACAGTTACTTCGACAGGATCGCCTAACGGTGCTACTTTACGGATGTAAATCTCTGCGCCTTTTGTGATGCCCATGTCCATGATGCGTCTTTTCACTGCGCCTTCGCCGTGAAGCTTTACAACGCTGCATGTTTCTCCAACTTTAACGTCTCTTAAAGTCTTCATTCTCTCCTCCTCAAATAATTAAATCATAATTTTTTGTGCCATCTCTTTGCTTATGGCGATACGGCTCTCTTTTACATGTACAATGACATTTCCGCCGATTGAATTGATAACACTGACTGTACTGCCGGGAACAAAACCAAGATTTTCCAGATGCTTCTTTACCTCGGGGTTTCCTCCGATACGGATTATAATATTTTCCTCTCCAACATTTGCCAGAGTAAGCGGCATCATATTTCTTCCCTCATTTCAGACATTATCTGCTTTACCAGTTAGCTTTCGCTAACTCGCGGTGCTATAATAAAATACTTTCCCACATCTGTCAATACTTGTTTTTAAAAAAAATAGTAGATTTAACATAAAAAATATGTGATAATATTGCGCGTTAAAAACAGAAGTTTCAGGAGTAGTAATCAGATGAGTAATAAAAGAGGTAATTTTTCCGGCAAAGTTGGTTTTATACTGGCAGCAGCCGGCAGCGCAGTCGGATTGGGCAATTTATGGCGTTTTCCATATCTTGCTGCCAAGTACGGCGGCGGTATATTCTTACTCGTCTACCTTATATTAACAGTTACTTTTGGTTTTGCGCTCATGACGGCAGAGATCGCCATCGGACGCAAGACGGGCCTCAGCACTGTCGGCGCCTTCAAAAAGCTCGATAAAAGATTTGCTTTTCTGGGCTATATGGGATCCGTCGTTCCCATGATTATTCTTCCATATTATTGTGTAATCGGCGGCTGGGTAACGAAATACGCAGTGACATTTATTACCGGCGGCGCAGATAATGCCGCTACCGGCTCATTTTTTTCGGATTTTACAGAAAAATCAACTGAACCTGTCATATGGCTGTTTCTTTTTGTAATACTGACGGCTGTTGTCGTTTTATTTGGCGTGGATAAAGGAATTGAAAAGGTCAGCAAGATTCTGATGCCTGTCCTGGTACTTCTTACCTTTTTTATATCTGTATATACGTTGTTTTTACCCGGTGCTATGGACGGCGTTCTTTATTATATAACGCCTGATTTTTCGCATTTTTCTGTGAAAACAGTGCTCGCCGCCATGGGGCAGCTCTTTTATTCTATGTCCATTTCTATGGGAATAATGGTAACTTATGGTTCTTATCTGAAAAAAGATGTCAATATAGAAAGTTCCGTAAAAGGTATTGAGCTTTTTGATACAGGTATTGCATTTTTCTCAGGACTTATGATTGTACCGGCCGTGTTTGCCTTTTCCGGTGGCGATCAGGCGGCATTAGGACAAGGTCCCGGACTTATGTTCGTAACGCTTCCGAAGGTTTTCGATTCCATGCCCGGAGGTGCTTTCATCGGCGCTACCTTCTTTATTCTGGTATTTTTAGCCGCCCTGACGTCGTCCATTTCTTTAATGGAAACGATTGTTTCTATTGTTAAAGATAAAGTCGGCTTCAGCCGTAAAACTTCTTGTTTTGTCGTTATTGCTCTTTGTCTGTTGCTCGGCATACCGTCGGCACTCGGCAGCAATGCATGGGCTTCAATCAAGATTCTCGGATTCCAGTTTCTGGACTTCTTTGACTTTATCAGCAACAGCGTGCTCATGCCTGTTGTTGCTTTAATCACATGCCTTTTTGTGGGATACGTTATAAAGCCAAAATCTGTAATCGACGAGATTGAAATGAACTCCGTCAGATTCAGGCGCAAAAAGCTTTTTGTTATCGTTATTAAGTATTTCGCCCCGATTTGTATCGTTCTGATTCTGGTATCGTCAATTCTGAGCGGTCTTGGCTTTATCAATATTTAACTTGTTTCAGCCTCCCCAGGATCCCTGAACTATGCTTCCTGAAAAGTTTTCAAGGTTAAGATTGAGCCTGCGTGCCTCGTTTATCATAGTGATATTATATTTTTTACAATCATTATAAAACTGCTCTGCGATTTTTTCACGTGTATCCTTGTCTGTACTCTCCCAGTCAAGGCTCATGAAAAGGTATATTGTCTGCATTCTTGATTTGTTTATTCTGTCATATTCTTCCTGATTTTCAGCAAGGGCCAGAGCTTTGTCCCATAAGTTAATATAAGACTGTATTTTGTTTCTGTGAATCGGTGTGTCGAGCGCTGTATAGTCAATAAGTGTATTGGGGCCGTCGTAAATGTGTTTGCATATACTCTGGTTGTTGATATCAAAAATGTACTTTTTTATATATTCCCAGCCTTTTCCATAATATCCCTGTAAAAAGTCGTCCATATGTGCAAGATATTCTTCTCTTGTCATGCTTGTATCCCACATTATTTTCGACATCAGGTACGTGCGCAGCTCCGCAAATTCGCAGCTGTATGACTGGTAGTTGCCCTGTTCGAACACGCCGATAACGTTGCACTCTTTGAAGAGTTGCAGGTTTTCACGGATAGCGTTGAAATTTCCAAATGGTGCCATATAGTTTGAAAAGTTTGTCGTGTAATCCCAGATATACAGATTATCGCATATTTCCGACCAGCCCTTGAGGTCGTCAACAAAGCCGGTCTTGTCGCATTCGTCCATCGGATGTGCAAAGCAGCACTCGATGGAGCATAGTCTTATCATAACATTGTCAGCCGGTTTGAGATTTTTCGGCGGTTTTCTTGTATATCTGTACGCCAGTGTGTCTACGTATACATTCGGGAAATCATCTTTGATGTCGTTTGCGATTTTGTTTACGAAAGTAAGCAAGGATCCCATCGGCGTGCCTTCTTTTTCATCGAGAGCCTTGCAATTTTCACATTGGCAACCAAGGCCGGCGCCATCGCTGTCGTTTTGTGAAACAGATATGATATCTGCGTTTGGATTTGCTGTCAGGAGTTCGCGGACGTTCCTGAGAACCGTCTCGTAAACCTGCGGATCTGTAAGGCACGGCTGTGTGTTTATGGCATTGCCTGTCTCGGAGAGCGCGCCTATTGTGTGCACGAGCGAGCCTGCATACGTAAATCTTCCGCCCTGGTAATCTGCCAGGTTAAAGTTGTTTTTGAGCTTTGCCGAGAGGTCCGTGGAGTTCATTATGTCGTACCAGTAGCACGTTCTGAAATCAAAGTCCGGCTTGCTCCATTCGTATATATCTTTTGATATGTTTACCTCACCTGTCAGGCGCGTTTTTTCACACGTCGAGGAGTAAAAACGCCATCCCAAGTAATTTTCAAGGAAGCTGTATACTGCGTACATGGTGCCGCGGTCTGCCTCGCCCGTCAGGAAAAGCTTCATGTGGTCCTGGGCTATGAGGTAGCCATCGCTCCCAAGATTTGCCTTTTTATCTTTAATATATTCTGTGTCGCGGTTCGTTTGACCGACAACAATCTCGTATTTTGTTTCTTCGGTATTATCGGTGAAAATCTCCGGTCTGTAGCCGGTAGACAGGCTGACATATTCTGCCAGTTCTTCTGCCGCATACTTTTGTGTCTCTGTATGCTCCTGCGCGATAATGATGCTGTAATATTCTATGCCTTTGTCAAAAAGATTAACTGTCATGACGCCTTCTCCTTCCTTAGCTGCCGGATCTTTTGCCGACAGTTCGTTGAATTTGCCCATTGTGCGTTTGTTAAGGTCTGCCGCAGGTCCCTCGTCCGGGTCGTTTTTTTTGCAACCGGTCAGGCCGGTGCATGTCATTAATATCACGAGTGCCAGCAGTGCTATAATTAATCGGAAAGTCTTGTTTTTCATATCAATATGCCACCTTCCATTCGCCTTCGTATTCGCAGAGTACGAGTGTGTATTTTGCCGGATTTTCAGGATCCGAGAATCTTTTTATTTCAATGTGTGCCAGTGCAAACTGCTCTGCCTCAACGTTTTTTTCAAGTAAAAATTCCTGACAGATAATCCCAAGTTCATCAAATTCGCAGAATTCGAGTTTTTTCAGCTTACATTCGTCAACGCTGACAATCAAGCCGTAATCCCATTCTTCTGTGTATTCGGTTTTCACGTTCGGGTGAACGTATTGTGAATATTCGTCGTAGTCATACTCAAACAGACCGGTCATAAATCCGGTTGCCACGTCGGCTATTTTGCTTCTTTTTATCATGTACGGCACGATAAATGCCGAAGCTACAAGTGCTACGACGAGTAAAGCGATTATAACGATATAAACCGGTTTGATTTTTTTGTGCAGAGCGCCGTTTGTGTCCATATTTTTCACCTGCGTTGTTGATATTGACAGTATATCAAAACGCTTGTGCGGGTGCAAGGAAATATGTGACGGGGAAAAAAAAGATCCCGGATTATTTCCGGGACCTTCGAAAAGCGGAGAGGATGGGATTCGAACCCATGTGGGGTTGCCCCCAAACGGTTTTCAAGACCGCCTCGTTATGACCACTTCGATACCTCTCCGTATTGAATTGAAGCAATCAACGCGGGCTATTATAATACAGCGTGTGAGGTCTTGTCAAATGTTTTTTATAAAATTAGGATTGGATTGATTGGGGCTTGGCCGGGGGCTTGGCCGGGGGGGCTTGGCCGGGGGCTTGGTCGGGGCAGCGGAGCAAAAAGTTTGCAGAGATTTGGGTTTTCTGCAAACTTTTTAGTGAAAACGACCCCGGATAAGCCTTTTGAGACAAATAGTTGGCGGAGATTCGGGTTTTCTGCAAACTTTTTAGTGAAAACGACCCCGGATAAGCCTTTTGAGACAAATAGTTGGCGGAGATTTGGGTTTTCTGCAAACTTTTCAGTGAACTCGGCCGCCAACCGCCAACCGCCAGCCGCATCCACGCCAGCCCCAGCCTTTCCCCCGCCAATAAAAATTGACTTTTTTTCGCATTTGTTTATATAATTAAGGATAACACACATCTGGGCCGGCGCGCCCGCAAGGAGGCACTCGTGAAAAAAATAATTATTACCATAATTTGTATAATATCCACCCTGCTGGTTTTCACAGCATGCGGAGGAAATGACGATAGCGGTCTTACCCTCGATGAAGCAATAAAAAAAGCGACCTCTCAGGAGGCAAAAAGCAAGGTAAAAAATGGTAGCATCACTATCACAGAAAAAATCGCAGGCAGCGAGACGAAAAAAGAAATTACATACGAATTTTCTGCCGGCGGTGACTATGTTCACATCGTTGAAAAAGCAAACGGAAATACGGATGAGGCATGGTATTCTCTGGCAGATGAATATACAGTATTAGGCATTCAGATGTATTACGGACAGCCGACAGTAATTGAAGATGCGCAGCCAAAAAATGTAAACGGCTATCATTTCAGCGACAAATTTTTCACAGCAGGCGCTATTGTTCCGGCTTACGGCGTTGAAGAAATGGTAAAAAATGTTTACGAAAAGATTGCATATCAATCACATCCGGCGCCGATAGACGGATTATATGAATTTGGTTGGTCAGGCCAGCTCGACTCAAAAGAAAGCACGGCTGATTTTTCATTGAAGTTAGATGACAATTATACAATTGTTGATTTCCATTTACTGGTAACAGACGTTGCAAGCGGCGATTCTATCGCCTACAACATCAAGCAGGCGACCGGCACTCCGGACGCGACAGAAACAAACAGCGTAAAAACACTTTGCGCAGAAAACTTCTCTCTTACGCTTGTGCATCCGGACGGCAGCAAACAAGAACTCAAAGACAGTGACACAATCAATATTTCACCACTCCATGACCCGGACGAAGTTTTGCTGTTTGAATTTGGCAACATCACACCTGACACTGCACTTATGTCAATAGACGAACCACAAATACGCGTGACACTGGCGGGTGCAGACACCGGGCTCCTCAGCGTAACATACGACGCATGGGAGGGTTTCGGCCAGATATATGCACAAGAGGAAGATTCTGTCAATAAAAATGGCGAAAGCTACACGGTAAACATTCAGACCTTGCGCAAAACCTTTACATTTAATGTCATCGTCGGCAGACCGGAACTGTCAGTATTCAAGCCGGCAGTATCATATTTTAACGGTTTTGCCGATGCAGTAAAGGTATGCGATGAATATACTCTCTACAACACGCTTGATATGTCCTTCGGCGCAAGCGTAAATGACTTTGCAGACGGCGCCTATACATACATTATTAAGAATTCCGCCGGTGAAAAGATATCAGAAGGCACAGCAGACAGCGGTATTTTCACCGACTTCAGTCCGGAAGAAAATGGTAAATATACGATAGAACTCACATCCACAGTAAACACTGAATATAAGGCAACTCTGACTGTAAACGTTGTAGACGCACCGACTGAAGATGTGGTAAAAAATGGCAAGTACTGTACTACAGCGCAGATTGCAGACGGCGACGTGATTAAGAATGTTAAAGTAATCGTTGAATACAGCGGCGATAAAATCACACTGACTGTCGGCGACAAAGTTTTTACAGAAATTGTAAGCCGAAGCGATGATAAATTCCATATTCTGTCAGACAAGGACGACACTTACCGTATCTATTCCCCGACAGACAAATATTACCAGCTTTTCTTCTCATATAAGACATCATGGGAAGACACACCGGCAGAAGTATTTTCAGAACTCTTGCCCGCAACCCCCGAAAATCTCCTCGCAGGTGACATAGACTGGATTGACTTTTCCAATTCATGGGAAAACTGGGGCACAACGGTCTACGGAT
The DNA here is from genome assembly GCA_045546695.1 of Clostridia bacterium. Lineage (GTDB taxonomy): Bacteria > Bacillota > Clostridia > UBA1212 > UBA1255 > SIG424. Next base: position 25,705 of record JAZQDE010000013.1, read on the forward strand.
TCCTCATTACATTCTCCGGCGACGGCACAGGAAGCCACGAGTCAAATTACCAGGACGACTGCGAATGGTTCTATAGCGACTTTGACTGGACAATGGATGAAAATGGAAATATTTCCATCACCTTGACGGAGACCGCCTTTTCAGACATCAAAAATATTAGCGGCAAGTTCGTCGGAGATTACTCTACGCTCGAAATTACCGCTACATATAACGATGGTTCAGTTAAAACAATGAAACTTAAAATGTCTTTCTGACATATTCATCCGGGATTTCCGGAGTCTCAAATACAGCACGGTACGCAGCGTCTTTTAAGATTGCTGCGTCATTGCTACTTACGAGAGCTTCAAAAGTAACATTTCTTGGATCGTTCATAAAGATTTTTGAATATAAAACGTATGCCGCGAGCAGGCTGCCTTCTGCAGATGGGTGGCTGCCGTCGGTGTCGTATAAGTTTACATAATTATCTGATGTGTAAACGTCATAAAATGCCAGTCCAACGTGCGCAACGTCTGCACCAAGTTCCTCAGCAATTGCCGAATACGAAGCAGCAAGATCCCACGTCATCGACTCGTTTGTCCACAGGTGTGCATTGAGGCTTGCTTCACCTTCTCTTCTACCCCACGTTGAATAGAAAACAGGGAATGCACCGTTGTCGCGTACCATCTTTTCAATACTTCTTGCACCTTCAAAGAACTTGCCCGGATCAAGCACAGGACGCTGACTTTGTTCCTGAATGATTACAAAATCATACTTTTTTGCCTCAAAAGCTGCCAGAACTTCTTTGCCCTTAGGATCCTCAGGATTGGCAAAAGATGTCAGCGTGTAGCCGCCGGAAGTAACGGAAGACATGTTTACTTTGTAGCCTTCTGCCTCTGTAACGCTCTTTAAAAGCGACGGCAAATCATTACAATACGTGTAGCTGTTTCCGATAAACAAAATTTCGTACGTTTTGTCTTTGGTCGGTTTCTTTCGCTCACCCGGTTTGCAACTTGCCATTGTCATCATCATACATACCCCCAATAGAATCAATATTATTCTCTTTTTCATATAATCACCCTCGTGAAAAGTTTTTTTCATTGTAACATACAAACGCAGGATTCATCAACACAAATCACGCTCATTTTACTGTAATCCACATAACGTGGCCCTTGTCGTAAGGCGTGCCGGTCAATATATATTGCGGAATGACGGCATCGGTGCCATCACTGTTTTTTGCGATTATTTCTGTATAATAATCACTGTGAAGATGGCCGCAAAATGCCCCTTTTATAACGTCTGCGTTGTTTACAATCAGATTATATACTTTATTTGAGTCATCCTTCGTCTTATGCGAATTACCAAAAGTTGAAAAATCCCTCTCCGTGTTGCTGTTCACTCTTAAAGGGCTGATCTTTCCTGCATCAACATCACCGGTCGCAATCGGAATATGGTAAAAAATCAAAATTATGTACCCTTTTTCACGTGCAAGCTCAATATCTGCCTCAAGAAGTTCTGCCTGAAAACCCCAGAAACGGTTGTTTGTACCGTTGTCAAGCTGAATTACCATGACCTTTTCACCGACAATTTTAGAAGTATAGTACATATCGTGAATCCAGAAGTCTTCAAGAATACCAAGTTTGTACTCTAAGGTCGTCTCGTCCGGCACCGTGCCCTGGCAAACAAATACAGATTCGTGATTTCCAAGACATACAAGTGCATCAGGATATTTATCCCAGATATGCTCCTGCATCAGTTCCATAGCGCCGAGTGAAAGGTAGTCAAGCACGTCACCGGTTATTACCATCTGGTCTGCGGCAGATGCCATTTCAAGGCAACTTACCGCATTCGGTACAGATTCACCGTTTGCCAGCCATTTTCTGTTATCATACGTGCTAAGAAGTGCGTCACTGCCGTTTATAATATCCTCTTTATTACAATAATTGAAATGTAGGTCTGTTATCTGGGATATCGTTACAGGTTCTCCGCCCTTTCCGGAATCGAAAACCGCCTCGCGTACCATAATTCCGGAGTCTTTTAACTGGTATATCCAGGAATTGAGATCATCAGACGAACCGACAATGTCAATCTTCTCCTGGCTGAAATATTTCTCGCGAAGCTCTTCTTTGGTCGGCTCTGCATCGTTGCATCCGACAAGAGCTGTGAAAAGCATCATAAGACATAATAACAAAATAACACAACGTGTGTTTTTCTTCATCATAATTTTCCTCCGTTTATTCCTCCGGGACGCATATCACGCAAGCTTTTTTATCTCCGATAAGGTCGGTGAAAAGGCTCAGAGCCTCTGAATTCATTTTGTGATTTTCACCGAGTATGCGTGCCACAATATGGTTGTCCTCCTGAACGTATATATTTCCATTAAATTCCAGTTGAGATGCATCTGCATTGTACGTAGAAACTAAAAACGCATGGCCTCTGTCAAAAATATTATCCTCAATTCTGATATTTCTGATTGTTTCGCCGCTTGGCGTAAAACAGCACATATGACCGGCCCCGCCGCGGCCCCAGCCTTCGCCGCCCATGCGGCAAAAATTGTCATGAACGTAAATATTTTCAGTGATGCGCTCTAAACCTTCTGCTGTCTTATTGTAATACTCAAAAGACCAGTAACAATATTCAATAAGGTTATATGAAAATTCAATGTTCTTTATCTCATTGTGTTTGTTGCCGGGATCGAGGCTGTATTGCGCCGTGACACCCGTATCGTACATCTGGTATATCCAGTTATTGTAAACGTAAAAGCCGTCGCACCCGATATATGATTCGACTGCATTACCATATCGCGTTGTTTTTTGGAGAATCGAGCCGCCGATCCAGTTGAAAATACAATTGCGGACAATCAGATTGTCTGCGTTTGTTGCGCCGACACCGTGCGCGCCGCCTAACGTAAAATGCAAATTGTCAATGGTAACGTCTTTTACATTGCTTACGTCAATTATATTACTGCCTTCGGCAATTTCAATCGAATTAAAGCGTTCTGAGGGATTGCCCTGCTCGCTGTACAGATACAGTTTGCCCGACCTGATATCACTGTAAAAATCAAGGTCGCTTCCAAGATCTGCCGGGCCGTTAAAGTCATCAACACCGGGGATTTTCATGTTTCCGAGTAACTGTTCATAGTCACCAAGAGTCCATGTGTTATTGAAAACAATATTGCCTGCGTTTTCAATTCTATTAGTGCAGACATATACGTTTTCATATTCTGTTTCTTCCCATAAACCGGCATCTGCATAATTCTTTTTTGATGCGCAGATAACAGGCTTTTCACCTTCTGCATACGCAGAATACGTAACACCGCTGCGGGCTTTTATCACACCCCGGAACATGCTACCTCTTTCAAAAAGCACGACGTCACCCGCTTTGAGTTCTATGTCATACTCAAGTTCGGCAAGCGTTTTTTTCGCAGTCTCCGGGCTGAGGCCGTCATTGGCATCATTGCCATTTTCCGAGAAATAATAAACTGTTCCTCCTTTGCCGGGAGTGTATTTGCTGTCAGTATTTACTATAAATTCACGCATCTGCAGCGCATATTCGTCGAGCAAAGAGAGAGTGTCGTCGCTTGCTGTAAAAAATCCCTCTTTATAAATCGAAGGAAAATATTTTTGTGTGATGGGTGATTCTATCGTATGTTCGACTGCTCCCGCATCGTTCATGTTGCAGGATGCCAAAGCGAAAATAGACGGTACAAACAGTAATAATGCGAATAATTTTAGCTTTTTCATAGTCGTTTTTCTCCAGTTGATTGTGCCATAGTATACTTTGTTTTGTGGTGATTTTCAAGTAAATCATTTTGAACGACGCCCCCCTGGCGATATTGAAAATTCCTTTCAATTAAAGTATACTTAAAGGCAATTATTTAATTTTGACCACGGAGGTTTTTACCTATGAAAGTATCAGATAAAAAATATATTTTCTTTGACCTTGACGGAACGATTTCAGACTCAATGGCAGGCATTATTGACTCAGTAGAATACAGTCTGGCAAAATATGGCATTTATGAAGAAGACAGGTCTGTTCTGAAAAAATTCGTGGGACCACCTCTTAAAAACTCATTTATGAAGTTCTACGGCTTTTCAGAAGAAGATGCAGACAATGCCGTAAAACATTACAGAGAATATTACCCGGAGCATGGTATTTTCAAGTGCAACATATATGACGGCATCGCAAAGCTTCTTGAAGATTTGTCAAAAAAAGGAAAACACATTCTGCTCGCGACTGTAAAGCCTGAGGTTTTCACAGAAAGAATTCTGGAAAGATTTGACTTGAGAAAATATTTCGACTTTGTTGCCGGCGCGCAATTTACGTCACGCATTGAAAAAGATGAGATTATAAAATACGCGATGACGGAATATGGCATCGAAAATCCCGACGAATGCATAATGATCGGAGACCGTTTCCACGATATAGAAGGCGCACACAAAAACGGCATTGAGGTTATCGGCGTGCTTTATGGCTACGGAAGCCGCGAGGAAATGGAAGAATATGGTGCTGATTACGTGGTAGATTCTGTAAAAGATCTGGGCGTTATGCTCGGCCTTGACAAGCTTGAGCCGGCAAGCCCCGATATGTTCAGACTTGTAGGTTCTGCCGAACAGCTCTACAGCGTAAAAAAATATACGATTGAAGAAGGCAAAGGCAAAGGGTCGTCCATTTACCGTGTCATCACAGGTGGCGCGCTTGAATATGACGTTACGCCGGACAACGCGCTTGACATCGCAAATCTGACATACAGAGGAATAAACATGTGCTTTATTTCCAAAAACGGCAGCGTAGTATCGCCGTACGCACACGTAAATTACGAATCAGAATTCGACCACACTTTCCCCGGCGGAATGCTCTATACGTGCGGACTGCTCAGCACAGGCGGCGGCACAAGAGATGGAGATAAATGGCATCCTGTTCACGGCAGAATCCATTCGATTCCCGGTGAAAATTGCAGCGGACTCATCGAAGACGGACAGATAAAAGTATCTGCAACGATGCACGAGACGGCGCTCTTCGGACACGCGCTTGAGCTGAAAAGAACGATCAGCTCAGAGCTTGGCACAAGCAAGATTGTTATAGAAGACGTGCTTTCAAATCTCACTCCCGAGGACGAAGAATATATGATTCTTTACCACATGAACTTCGGCTATCCATTCCTCAGCCCCGACCTTAAGATGATTCTGCCGCCCGACACAATCACAACCCCGCGCACAAAATATGCTGAAAAATTCATAGGCAGAGAGACAGAATTTACCATGCCGATAGACGGCGAAGAAGAGACTGTTTTCTTCAACACAGACCCGCAGGCTGACAGCGATGGAATGGCAACAATCACGCTCGAAAACGCTGCACTCGGCATCGGCGCGCACCTTCGCTACTCACTTGACACTCTGCCGGTCATGGCTCACTGGAGATGTATGAGAAGCGGCGAATACGTGCTTGGCATCGAGCCTACAAACTCATACATTATGAACCGCGTACGCGAAAGAGAGCACGGCACTATCGGCAAAATCCCTGCATTTTCCAAAATAAACATGCGTGTCGAGCTGGAATTTTACGATTTATAATAAGATGGTGAAAAGGAAAACAACTTTATGAATTACCGCTATATAGCAACTTGCCTGTTCGGTATAGAAAAAGTATTATCAAGAGAAATCGAAGCGCTCGGTTACAAGATTGTGGAAACAACAGACGGCCGCGTTATGTTTGAAGGCCCCATCGACGCTGTTGCAAGAGCCAATATCTGGCTGCGCACGGCTGAAAAAGTATATATTCTGATGGACACGTTCAAAGTAATGAGCTTTGAAGATCTTTTCACCGGCGTAAAGAAGCTGCCATGGGAAGAATGGATTGGTAAAAATTGTAAATTCCCCGTAACGGGTCATGCTTTAAGAAGCCAGTTACACAGCGTACCGGATTGCCAGAAAATAGCAAAAAAAGCCATCGTGGAGAGGCTAAAATCAGCATACGGTATAGAAGGCATGCTGGAAGAAACAGGCAGCGAATACAGAGTTGAATTCTTTATTTATAAAGACATGGCGCAGATTATGCTGGACACTTCGGGCACTCCCCTTTACAAACGCGGCTACCGTATCGAATCAAACACAGCGCCTATGCGCGAGACATTGGCAGCAGCGCTCATAAAGCTTGCCGCACCCTTCCGCGAAGTAGTAATGTGGGACCCATTTTGTGGCTCCGGCACACTCCCGGTCGAGACGGCTCTCATAAGGACAAACACAGCGCCCGGTATCTCAAGAAAATTTGCGGCTATGGATTTTTCACAGATATCCGACAAAATATGGAAAGACGCAAAGGAAGAAGCAGAAGCTGCCATTATAAGGAAGCCCGACGAGCTTAAAAACCTCGGTCCTATCCTTGCCGGCGACATCAATCCGCGTTTTATCAGGATTGCAAAGGAGAATGCAAAAAGAGCAAACGTGCAGAATCTGATTACTTTCAGGGTTCAGGACGCACTCAGCGCAAAAGCCGAGCAGTACAGCCCGAACAAATGTACCGTAATTACAAATCCTCCCTATGGTGAGAGGATTATGACACCGGAGGAAGCAGACGAATTATATACAAATTTCGGAAAAGTTTTCACAGCGCTTCCCGACCTTAAAATGTTTGTCATCACGCCAAACGAGAACTTTGAAAAACTCTACGGCAAGAAGGCAAATAAAGTAAGAAAACTATATAATGGCATGATTAAATGCAATTATTACCAATATTTTTAATTTCAGGAGGAAACAAATGACAAATATTACAGTTTTTGCCTCTCACGGCGGCAGCGATATGCAGGCTATCATCGACGGTTGCAAAAGCGGCGCAATCAACGGCCGCGTTGTGGCAGTTATTTCAAACAACTCTGACAGCTACGCTCTTGTGCGCGCGCAGAACGAAGGTATCGACAGATATCACATCGCGCAAAGCAAGTACCCGGACGAAGCCTCAATGGTTCAGGCAATCCACGACGTACTCGACTCACACAACACAGATATGGTATTTCTTGCCGGCTATCTCAAGAAGATCGATCCTTCCATTATAAGGAAATACAAAGACAATATTTACAATATCCACCCTGCCCTTCTTCCAAAATATGGTGGCAAAGGCATGCACGGCATCAACGTCCACACAGCCGTTATCAATGCCGGTGAAAAGGAAACAGGCATCACAATCCACCGTGTTACGGAAGAATACGACAGCGGCGCTATTATCGCACAGGCAAAAGTACCCGTAATGGAAGGAGACACGCCCGAGGTCCTTGCCGCAAGAGTTCTTGAAAGAGAACATACATTTTTAGTTGAAGTTTTAGGAGATATCACAAAGTGAAGAATATTAAAACACGTTTACTTACATTTTTACTGACAGGAGTGTGTATTTTTATGATGACATCATGCAGCAGTTCCACAAACAGGGCAATTACACCCTCAGACCTGCCAACTGCCGCACCGACAGCAGTGCCGACAGCGCAGCCACCCGAAAAAAAAGATTTCTTCTCGTTGATTTACAAAGAAGGTTTATCCACCGCCGGCGACGACACGCTGAAATTACTCGACGAGTATGCCGCTGATATGAAATCATATATTATAAACACTCCCAGCAATTACAAGGGAGCCCAGAGCGGTACTAAATACTATTTTTCAGAAAATGGTCTGAGCTCGAACGACGGTCTCAGTCCCGAGACTCCCAAAAATTCCCTTTTTGACCTTGAACATAACATACAGCTGAAGCCCGGCGACGTTGTTCTTTTTGAAAGAGGCAGCATGTTCCGTGGTACGATAACCGCGCGCACAGGCGTTACATATTCTGCCTACGGCGAAGGCGCAAAGCCGATTATCTGCGGCTCTACCGAGGATTACGCAGCTGCCGTTTATTGGAAAGAAAGCGACTACGAAAACGTATATATCTGCACAAAAAAGATCAACAACGCAGGAAATATTGTTTTCAACAACACATGGACTCTTGGCGATTACGACCAGATACTCGGCAACCTCAGAGTGCTTAACCTTGATGGCTTCAAAGGCCCTCAGGACCTTGACAAGGATCTTGATTTTTACTGCGACCTTGAGACTGAGACGCTCTATTTATACAGCAGCGAAGGCAATCCCGGCGAAAGATTCGATTCTATCGAAATCTGTGAAAACAAGGATATTTTCGACGTCACAAACGTGAAAAACATCATTATAGACAACCTTCACCTAACGTTGGGCGGCGCTCATGGCATCGGTGCTGTAAACGCAAACAATCTGACTGTAAGAAACTGTATTTTCAACTGGATCGGCGGTTCAGTTCAATATGACACCACACGATATGGCAATGCCGTTGAATCATATGTTGAGAGCCACGATTTTTACGTTTACAATAACTGGATATATCAGATTTACGATACAGGCATCACGACACAGTTCAATGCCGGCAAAGAGACTATCCGCAGCGAGATGTATGATAATGAATATTATTACAATCTGATTGAATACTGTTTCTGGTCCTTCGAGTATTTTCACAGGCCGACAGAAACGTCAGAATGTGTCACCGATAATATTTACGTACATGACAATTTCTGCCGTATGGGCGGCGAAGGATGGGGTCGACCGTCTGCCGGTCACATGTGCTGTTTTGCCCCAAGCGGAGAGACTGTCGAAAACGTAAAGATTGAGCGCAATATTTTTGACAGAGGTCACGCATTTCTGGTATCAACGTATGACGCAGATGTGTCATTGATAGATTACAGCGAAAATATTTACGTGCAGACCGAGGGCGAACTAGTTGCCCGCATCTGCAATACAAACTATTATATGGATGAAAATGTGCTGGAAACTTTTACCAGTCTCGTTGGAGATGAGCGCGCATGTGTGATTTGCGTCTCAGATAATAAGGAGTGATTTCTAATGAAAAAAACAAACACGCTTATTCTTCTACTTTTATGTTTTATGATGCTTTTCACAATGCTGACCGGTTGCAAAGAAGAAGAAGGCCCGTCAAAAGAAGATCTTCGCAAAGAGTTGTTTGCGCTGGAAAAAACTGACGTTGCAGGCTCGTCGGCAGACCCCGAAACGTGGGTTTATAAATTCACAGATTCAGGCATTACTATGCGCGAAGTCACAATCGACTCCGGCAAAGGAGGCGACCCCGTTTATATTTCACAACTGAGCGACCTTCATTTTAATTATTGCAACGACGATGATATTGTCAGCGGCAGCGAAGCACTTATCAGCACATATTTTAACAGAAAATGGCTCGCTGACGGTGCATCTGTGCCGATTGCGGAAAATTGCCTTAAACTGGCAGATGCAGCCGACCAGATTATGCTGACAGGCGACGTTCTTGACTACCTTTCACTTGGCGCTATGGAGCTGATGCAGAAGCATATCTGGGATAAATATCCTGACGCACTTGCGTGCCTCGGCAACCACGAGGCGACCAGAGTAGTCGAAGGTACCGTGCCGGACGAAACGACGCTCGAATCGCGTATGCAGATTCTGCAGGATTTCTGGCCTCATGATATTTATTACACCTCTAAAGTAATCAAAGACAAGGTAATGGTAATCCAGCTCGAGAACGGAGCAAATTCCACTTTCTGGGAATGTCAGATAGAGCCCTTCAAGGCTGACCTTCAGGTTGCCCGTGAAAAGGGTTACACAGTCCTTCTCTTCTATCACATCCCTCTTACTACGTACAACCCCGCTGACGAGGCAGTAAAGCCTATCACCGGAGAAGATGTTACGTTCAACTTTTACAAAAAACACCACAGTCCGTTCGGTTACGAGCATGAAGATGCGGCGTCGCGCGAAATGTACGATATCATTGTTAATAACGCCGACGTTATAAAGGGTGCTTTTTGCGGACACGCTCATTATGATATGAACACAAAAATCATTGCAAAGAATCCCGACGGCAGCCCTGCTGAGATTCCTCAATACGTCATGGCTGCGACAGGTTCATCATATAAGAAAGGACATATATTATGGATTACGGTAAAATAATGAAAAACAAACTTTCACATTTTATATTATTTTTATTGACAACAATACTCATATTTACGATGACAGCATGTAATAACAGTACAGACCCACTTGCAACAAACAAGCCCACTGCATCACCGACACCGGTGCCCAGGCCAAAAAGAGATTTTTTCACAGAAATTTATAAAGAAGGCTTTATGGACTCAACAGAAGCGACGTTACAGCTTTTAGATGAATACGCCAACTATATGCGCGATAATGTAGTCGAGTCAACAAGTAATTATATTGTGAATGAAAATGCCACAGTTTACTACTTTTCCGAAAACGGCAGCAGTCTTAACGACGGACTCAGCCCCGAAACTCCAAAAAGCACACTTTACGACCTGAGGCATAACATAACCCTCAAAGAAGGCGACGTAGTTCTTTTTGAAAGAGGAAGCATATTCAGAGGCACTATCGTTGCCCGCTCAGGTGTGACCTATTCTGCCTACGGAGAAGGTGCAAAACCTATAATTTGCGGTTCTACGCAGGATTACGGCTCTCCCGGATTATGGAAAGAAAGCGAATACGAAAACGTTTATATATGCAACAAGAGAATTAATAATGCCGGAAATATCGTGTTTGATAATACGTGGATTCTGGGCGATTATGAACAGACGTTAGGCAATTTGAGAGTTTTGGGGCTTGACGGCTTTACCGGCCCTCAGGATTTAGATAAAGATCTTGACTTTTATTGTGATATCGAAAATAAAACACTCTATTTATACAGTAGTCAGGGTAATCCCGGGGAAAGATTTGAGACAATTGAAATCTGTGAGAAAGAAGATATTTTCGATCTCGTCAACGTTAAAAATGTTATTATAGATAATTTACATATTACACTTGGCGGAGCTCACGGTGTAGGAGCAGCAAACGCAAACAATCTGACGGTACGAAATTGTATTTTCAATTGGATCGGCGGCTCTGTACAACACGGAACTACACGTTACGGTAATGCAGTAGAATCATATGTGTCCAGCCACAATTATTACGTTTACAACAACTGGATATATCAGATTTACGATACAGGTATCACCTCACAGCTTAACGCCGGCAAAGACACGGTGCGCAGCGAAATGTACGACAATGAATATTATGACAATCTGATAGAGTATTGTTTCTGGTCTTTTGAATATTTTCACAGGCCTACAGAAACGTCAGTATGTGTTACAAAAAACATTTACGTGCATGATAATTACTGCCGAATGGGCGGCGAAGGATGGGGTCGTCCGGGTGCAGGTCATATGTGCTGCTTTGCCCCAAGAGGAGAGACGATTGAAAACATACGAATCGAAAATAATATTTTCGACAGAGGTAATTGCTTCCTTGTATCGACTTATGAAGCTGATGCATCAGAACTTACGTATAATGAAAATATATACGTTCAATCAGAAGGCGAACTTATCGCGCGCATACGTAGTACAAATTACCGTATGAATGCAGATTCCCTGGACGTTTTCAATAATCTTGTCGGAGATAAAAAGGCCTGCGTAATCTGTGTAAAATAGTCGGATAACAATTTAAATAATGTACTATAAAAATGATTCAACTTCTTAATTTTTAAGTTGAATCATTTTTAATATTATAGTATACTTCATGAGTTAAAGAATATAAAAAGGAGTGTTTTTCATGGGTTACTACAATAAAAAATGTATTGAAGATATCGATGTAAAAGGCAAAAAAGTTATAGTACGTGTAGATTTTAACGTACCCTTTGATTCAGAAGGCAATATTTCTGATGACAAGAGAATTGTCGGCGCTCTGCCCACAATCAAATATTTAATAGAAAATGACGCAAAAGTTATTCTCGTTTCACACTTAGGTCGTCCTAAGGGAGAATTCAACATGAAATATTCAATGGCTCCCGCTTCAAAGAGACTCGGCGAGCTTCTTGGTATCAATGTAATCCAGGCTGCTGACGTTATCGGCGAAGATGCTAAGGCTAAGGCTGCTGCTCTTGAAAACGGTCAGGTTCTTATGCTTGAGAACGCTCGTTTCCACAAAGAGGAAGAAAAGAATGACGCTGCATTTGCAAAAGAGCTCGCAAGCATGGCTGAGATTTATGTAAACGACGCATTCGGCACAGCTCACAGAGCACACGCTACAACAGCAGGTCTTGCAGATTACCTTCCTGCAGTATCAGGCTACCTCATTCAGAAAGAGATCAGCGTAATGGGCAAAGCATTAGCTAACCCCGAAAGACCTTTCCTCGCTATCTTAGGCGGCGCTAAAGTATCTGACAAGATCGAAGTTATCAAGAACCTTCTTGATAAAGTTGACTACCTTATCATCGGCGGCGGTATGGCTTATACATTCGTAAAGGCTCAGGGTCATGATGTTGGTACTTCTATCTGCGAGATGGACAAACTTGATCTTGCAAACGAACTTATCGAATCAGCAAAAGCTAAGGGCGTAAAGCTCCTCTTACCTGTTGACAACGTAGTATCTGACGGCTTCAGCAACGAAGCTAACAAGCAGACAGTTGCATCAGATTCTATCCCTGAAGGTTGGGGCGGCATGGATATCGGTCCTAAGACAATCGAGCTCTTCTCAGAAGCTATCGCAGCTTCCAAGACAATCGTATGGAACGGACCTATGGGCGTATTCGAATTCGCAAACTTCGCAGTTGGTACACGCGCAATCGCAAAGGCAGTAGCTGAGAGCGGCGCTATCTCAATCATCGGCGGCGGCGACAGTGCAGCAGCAGTTGAACAGCTCGGTTTTGCTGACAGAATTACACACATTTCAACAGGCGGCGGTGCTTCTCTCGAATTCTTAGAGGGTAAGGTTCTTCCCGGCATTGCATGCTTACTTGACAAATAAGGAGACTTTTCACCATGAGAACAAAAATTATCGCAGGCAACTGGAAAATGAACAAGACACCTTCTGAGACAAAAGAGTTCATCACAGCTCTCAGACCAAGAGTTGCCAACACAACAAATACAGTAATTTGCGCAGTACCTTTCGTATGCATTCCCGCAGCTTTAGAAGCAGCAAACGGCAGCAACATTGAGATTGCAGCTGAGAACATGCACTTTGAAGACAAAGGCGCATACACAGGCGAAGTATCAGGCGCTATGCTCCAGGACCTCGGCGTTAAATACGTTATTATCGGTCACTCAGAAAGACGCGAATATTTTGCAGAGACAAACGAGACTGTAAATAAAAAAGCTCACCAGGCTTTCAAATACGGTATCACTCCTATCATCTGCGTTGGCGAATCTTTAGAGCAGAGAGATCAGGGCGTTACAGCTGAGCACATCCGCACACAGGTTAAGATCGCTCTTATCGGTCTCAGCGGCGAGCAGGTTGCTTCACTCGTTATCGCATACGAGCCTATCTGGGCTATCGGCACAGGCAGAACAGCTACTACTGAGCAGGCTCAGGAAGTTTGCAAGATCGTTCGCGACACAGTTTGCGAGCTCTACGGCGCAGACGTAGCTGACAAAGTACTCGTTCAGTACGGCGGCAGCGTATCAGCTTCCAACTCAAAGTCACTCTTCGACATGGCTGACATTGATGGCGGCCTCGTTGGCGGTGCAAGTCTTAAGCTTGACGATTTCGAAGTAATCGCAAACTACACAAAGTAATATGATGTTTTATTCTATCAACGTAGATAATGAACAGAAAAAAGAAGGCAATAAGCGGCTCAAAAAAAGGCTTCTTATTGCCTTGCTTATTATAGTTGCTCTCGGCCTCCTCATTCTGTATGCCGAGAATTTTGGCATTTTCCCCGGCGGATATCTCAACAAGCCGGTGGTAAACTCGTATCTTGAGAAGAATTATCCCGAATACGAATTTGATATCAGCTACAATAGCTACGACAGGGATCTCCCCGCGTACGTATATGACTGCTCCTACGTCGACGATGCCGGTGAAAAGCAAACGTTTAACATGTACGCAAAGCGCTATGGCATAACAGACGACGGATTTTTCGATAAATTTCTGAGAGATTTTGAAAAAGAGCTTCAGGTTGCCGACTATATTGAGGAGATTCTTGGTAAAAAATGGGAAGAGCAGAACTCTTCTATAAGTGCTGTCTGGGAATGTACGATTGAGATTCCAAAGAGCGATTCCGAGGCAGACCTCAAGACTCTTATGGAAAGATATTCCTCTACCGTCGATATCGTTGTAACACTTTATGGTGAAAAGACTACGTATGGCGATTACAAAAATATCGCAAATTCGACTCTGACGCCGGTACGCACAGCCGGCTTTACCACCAGACCTTCATCATTGCAGGTTCTTTACTACAGAGACAGTGAAAACATGCAATACGAGTCACGCATAAGCGGATATTTGTTTGATTTCTCCGACGCAGCCTTAAACGACACTGACGGCGTTCACCTTTACGTAGAAGTGCCGCGCGACGTCGCTACCGAAGTAAAGATTTACACAGTAATCCAGTATGTAATGTTCGGCGCTATTATCCTCGCGATACTCGTGCCGGTATCATACAAAATATACAAAAAAGTATCTAAAAAATACAAAAAGAAAAAGAGAGAACAAGATGCACAAAATAGTGATATTTGACGGATACACGACTAACACAGGCGACCTATCATGGGAGCCTGTTTCATTGCTCGGAGATATAGAAATATACGACCGCACTGCCCCTTGCGATATCATAGCAAGAGCGCAGGGCGCCGATATTCTTCTTACAAACAAAACAGTGCTCACAGCCGATATTCTGAGCAAACTCCCCGACGTGCGCTATATAGGCCTCCTGTCTACAGGTGTAAACGTCGTTGATCTTGAATATTGCGACGAGCATGGTATTGCTGTCACAAACATCCCCGGTTATTCTACCGACAGCGTTGCACAGACAACTTTTGCCATGATTTTAGAGCTCACAAGCCGCGTAGCTTTTCACGACAGGTACGTTAAAAATGGTGAGTGGACAAACTGCAAGGACTTTACATTCAGAAAGTCCCCTATTATTGAGCTTGCAGGCAAGACGCTCGGCATCGTAGGCTACGGAAATATCGGTAAAAAAGTCGCAGCTGTCGCGCTTGCTTTTGGCATGAAAGTGCTTGTTTACGCGCGCCGTCCGCTCGATTTTACAGGTTCAGACAGCATCACTCAGGTTGACCTTGACACTCTGCTTGGTCTTTCCGACATCGTGAGCCTTCACATCCCTCTTACGGCCGAAACAAATCAATTTATCAATGCTTCTTCACTTTCAAAGATGAAAAAAGGCAGTTTTCTTATCAACACTGCACGCGGAGGCCTTATAAACGAAGCTGACCTGGCAGCAGCTCTGAATAGCGGTCATCTGGCAGGTGCCGCGCTCGACGTGCTCTCGACCGAGCCACCGGCGCACGACAATCCGATGCTTTCCTGTGAAAATTGTCTGATTACTCCCCATATCGCGTGGTCTTCAAAAGAAGCCCGCGGCCGCCTTATTGATATACTTGCGAGTAATCTGAAGAGCTTCATCGATTGCCCGCCCGACAAAGTTTCATGTGAAACGATACAGAATCTGGTAAATTTAAAGCATATATAAAGGCTTTTTGACATACATTTTATTGGCAAATCACGCTGACATCAGGAGGAAAAAATGAAATACGTTTTCACAGGCGGCGGCAGTGCCGGCCACGTTACACCAAATATTGCAATTATTAACGAGCTTCGCAAAATGGATAAAGATTGTTCTTTTGACTATATAGGCTCTGAGGCCGGTATTGAGAAAGATATCATCGGCGCTATTGATGATGTTAAGTACCATAGCATACGCACAGGTAAACTGCGCAGATATTTTTCATGGAAGAATTTTACAGACCCTTTCCGCGTTATTCTCGGATACAAGGATGCTAAAAGAATTCTTAAAGAGGTTAAGCCTGACGTTGTTTTTTCCAAGGGTGGATTTGTGTCCGTGCCTGTTGTTTATGCCGCTAAAAAACTTAAAATACGTGTCATCTCTCATGAATCTGATATGACACCCGGTCTTGCAAACAAGCTTTCCAAGAGATGTGCAAAGAAAATATGTGTAACTTTTCCTGAGACATTAAAGGATCTGCCCGAGGGTCTCGGCGTACTGACCGGCTCACCTTTGCGCGAAGAGCTTTTCACCGGAGATGCCGCCAAAGCACGCCAGATGCTGCATTTTGACAACAAACCTGTTATCCTCGTTATGGGTGGCAGTCTTGGCTCCGTTGCCATAAACAAGGCAATCCGCCAGAATCTGGCATTTCTTACGGAGCATTATAACATCGTCCATCTGTGCGGCAAAAACAACCTGGACGAGGAAGTAGCAAAACAGTCCAATAATGTATTTTTATCGTATAAGCAGTTTGAATTTATAACAGAAGAGCTCCCTGACGTGATGGCCCTGGCAGATTTTGTCATATCAAGAGCCGGTGCAAATGCCATTCATGAATTTTTAGCTTTACATAAGCCGATGATTCTGATTCCGCTGCCACTTTCTGCCAGCCGTGGCGACCAGATTCTCAACAGTAAATCTTTTGAGAAACGTAATTTTGCGAAGGTTCTTATGGAAGAAGATGTTACTCCCGAGAGCCTCAAGGCTGCGATCGATGATCTTGAAACACGCAAGGAAAGCATGATTGCCGCAATGTCTTCTGAAACGTCCGTTCTGGGAGCTGCAGAAAAAATCGCGGCAATGCTGATGGAATAATATTTAATTTAATCAGTCAATTATAACTTCGTGACCTGTCTTTGCTGACTCGTAGATAGCGCAAAGAATTTTCATGATTTCTACGCCGTCTTCTGCAGGTGCAATGCATTTTGTGCCATCTGTAATGCATGATACGTAATGTGCAATTTCTGCTTCGAACAACCCTCTGAAGTCAAGTGCTGTACTTGTGTGGAGGGTTGTATTTGTCATATAACCGTTGTTCTCACCATAAAACTCAATTTCCGGATCAATTTTTGCGCCGCCCTTTGTGCCGAACAGCTGAATCTTACCTTCGTCGTTTTTAATGTTAAGCGAGAAGCTTGCTTCGATAGCTATCACTGCGCCATTATCAAAGCGGATCAGTGCGCTGGCGAGGTCCTCTACGTCACAGATGTCATTTTTACCTGCCGAAACAGACAGATATCCTTTGCCTGTTTTGATGCTTGGTCTGTTGCCAAGTTTTTCAAATGTGGCGCCATATACTGACACCGGCTTCGGATTGCCCATCAGGTATCTTACAAGGTCGATTACGTGTACGCCAAGGTCGATGAGCGGGCCGCCGCCTGAACGTGATTTGTCTCCAAACCAGCCGCCGGGGTTGCCATTTCTGCGCAGATATGTAGCTTTTGCATAATAAATCTCGCCAAGCTCGTCATTGTCGATAAATTCTTTAAGCACCTTGCAGTCGTTTCCACTTCTGCGTACAAAACCAATCATAAGAAGCTTTCCGCTGCGCTCCTGGGCTTTTTTCATTTCAATTGCTTCTTCAACTGACATACACATCGGCTTTTCACAAAGAACGTGTTTGCCTGCGTTGAGTGCTGCGATTGTGCATGCTGCGTGTGCGTTATTCCATGTACATACGCTGACTGCGTCAATTTCCGGAAGCTCTTTGAGCATCTCGTTTACGTCTGTGTACAGTCTTGTAATGCCCCATTCATGACCTCTTTTGTTGAGTTGCGCCTCATTAATATCGCAAAGTGCATAAACTTCAACGTTTCCAAGTGCCTGATAACCCTTGTAGTGGTATCCTGCTATGCCACCTACACCAATAATAGCAACTTTTAATTTATCCATAATGAATAACCTCTTTTTTTAAAATCTATTGGTAATAGTACTCTTTTCGTTTTGGGGTGTCAAGTGAAAAGTGGCGGGCAAGCCCACCATCCCGCCCACATTGCAATCACAGTAATTCCGTTGATTTTCCCGGTGTCAACCATAAGCGAAAATGTCCCGGGAAAGTTGAAACATTAGCGCTTGATAATCAGGGCTGATGTTTTTCTAATTTAATGCGGAGATATTAGAAAAAACGTTGTTTTTAGCATTGGAAATCGTGAAAATCATTGTTTTTTCTAATGTAGCACAGTTTAATTAGAAAAAAACTCATTTTCAGCCTGATAATTACTTAAAAATCCGTTTTTTTCTAATAGCCAGAGTGATTTTTAGAAAATCCCGCTCGCAAATCCCGCTCACAAACCCCGCTCGTCAACGATTCCGCCGCCGCGCCCACAAAATCGAGTACGCCAACAATCACGACCACGCCCACGACCACGGGCACGCCAGCGCGACAACAAGTAGGACATTATCACAAATGACTTACATACATAGTAATTCCGCCGATTTTCCCAGTTGACAAGCACTTTTTTCCTTGCTATAATTCCTCTGTTGCGTTTACCGCATGGTGGCTGTAGCTCAGTTGGTTAGAGTACCAGGTTGTGGCCCTGGGGGTCATGGGTTCGAATCCCATTAGTCACCCTTACATGTGAAAAGCAGGTTGTTGAGATGACAACCTGCTTTTTTGTTTATCATCACTTCGGTAATACCACTGTAAACCGGCTGCCCTTGCCGAGCTTGCTTTGAACCTCAACACGACCTCCATGAATCTGGGCTATTTTCTGGACAAAGGCAAGTCCGAGACCATAAGAAGCTTCGCCGTCAGCATCGAGCGTGCGGGATTTGTCGCCTTTATAGAAGCGACGGAAAATTTTTTCAAAATCTTCTCTTGCAATGCCGATTCCATTATCTTCCACCACAAGAATCGCGGCCGGTCCGCCACCCGCCGGGCCACTATTTTTCACCGAAACCTTTATATAACCGCCGGCTTTGCCGTATTTATAGGCATTAGACACTAAATTAGAAACCATACGATAAATAAGTGTCATATCTCCATTGACAAAAACTTCCTGTTCAATGTCATACTTAATCGTAATATCCGAAGCCTGAGCAGCTTCCATATCATGGCAAAGCTCATCGACAAGACTACTGAGATTAAAAGATTCAAAAACAATCTTCTGCGTGCCTTGCTCAAGGCGTGTAAAGCTAAGAAGCTGCGAAATAAGGGCACTCATACGCTTACTTTGCCTGTCAATTACTTCCAGGCACTCCACGTACTCCTCTGTCGTACGCGGTTCAGCCAGGGCATATTCACACTGCGCCGAAATAACCGCGGTCGGCGTGCGAAGCTCATGCGAACTGTCAGAAGTAAATGCCTTTTCACTCTCGAAAGAAGTTTGCAGGCGAGAAAGCATCGTGTTATATGTATCGGCCAGTTTATGGAGCTCATCACTGCCCGGACCGAGATCAATACGAAGACTCAGATCGTCACCTTTACTGATGTTTTCCGCAGTCTTTGTAATCTCACCGATAGGCTTAAACAGCGCGCGGGTGACAAAATATCCCAGCAAAGCCGCAAGAATTATAGCAAAAGGCAATATAATAAGATCCATTTTAAGTAAACTGCCAGTAGCGCCACTGAACGAACCGGCGGTGTCCTGGACAAGACCGACAAGAACAAAGTCAACAGCAACATTCTTATCTGTCAACTGAATATAACGCGTATAAAGATAATAATCCGTTTCACCGAACGTATCGGAAGTAACCTCCCCGTCCTTAAGATTCTCATTATCTATGTCATAATCGTAAAAACTGCCGAGCAAAAGACGGTCGCGAGGACCATAAACAAGAATTCTGACGCCGTTTTTGGAAGTAACGTACGACTCATCTACAGACAGGCTGCCGACCAGGCCTTCTTCTGTATAAAACACAACCGCGCCCTCTTCATATGCATCTCCGATATCATCTTCGTCAATAATATCAAAATCCAGATCGTCAACATCTTCTTCAACCATCAGAACAAGGTTGTCCCTGATATCTCTGTCTACAACTCTGCCGGAAATATGAACCATAACAAGCAACATGATTGCAACAATCAGCGTTGTACAAATCGTATAAAACAACATTATTTTCGATTTAATAGAAAGTCCCTTCATCCGTCAGCCCTCTTTAATCACATAGCCACTGCCGCGCACAGTATGAATCAGCTTCACATCAAAATCATCATCAATCTTGCGTCGCAGATACCGTATGTACACAATCACCGCGCCCGTGTCGCCCTCAAAATCAAAATTCCATAAATTGTTTTCAATCTGAGCGTGCGAAACAACCTTACCCTTGTTTTTCACGAGGTATTCTAGTAGAGCAAACTCCTTAGGCGACAGTGAAATATCGCGGCCGGCCCTTTTCACCATGCGCGAAGAAGTATTGACCTCCAGGTCACCTACCTTATATATACAATCGGGATTTGCAGAAGCTTTCCTTCCAAGAACTCTCAGTCGTGCGCTCAGTTCATCGAGAGAAAAAGGCTTGACCAGGTAGTCGTTTGCACCACTGTCAAGGCCTGTCACTCTGTCATTTATTGTATCTTTTGCGGTGAGCATCAAAACAGGAGTGAGATTGCCGGCCTGCCTTATTTTACGCAACACACTAAGACCGTCCATGCCGGGCATCATAATATCAAGCACGACTGCATCGTACTCTCCTGCCCTGATATATTCCAACGCGTCAAGGCCATTGTACACACTGTCAACACTGTGCCCCTGCCCTTTTAAGGTCTTCGCTATTATGTTGTTCATATCTTTTTCGTCATCTGCAATAAGAATTCTCATGTTCATCACCTGTGAAAAAAATATCATACGCACGACAAAGTTGTCAAGAATCATATTTTTTCAGAAAAAATAAAAATTTTTTTCATTTTAATGTTGCTTTAATGTTGACTCTATATAATCCAAAGCGTAAACCAGAATAAAGGAGGCGTTAACATGAAAAACGTAGTAAAAAAATTTTTAGTAATAGCATTGATGGCGGTAGTCACACTCACTTTATCAGGAGTGGCAATATCCTCAGCAGAAGTTCGTGAAAAGGCACTCAATACAGCTATCGAACAGGCAGGAGTAAACGCCGAAGAGATTTTTGACGTAGAAGTTGAAATTGAAAAGAAAAATGGTGTAGTGATCATCGAAGTAGAATTCCAGACAGAAGGTAAAGAATACGAATATCACATCAACAAGGCGACCGGCGAAGTTATCAGCAGCACAATTAAAAATGACGATTACAGACCGGGTTCAAACAATACAACTGAATCAGGTGAAAATATAATCACCAAAGTAGATGCTCTCGATATAGCTCTGGCAGATGCAGGCCTTAGAGGAAAAGATGTTAAAGATATAGAAATAGACCTCGACGATGATGACGGTGTTCTCCATTACGAAGTAGGGTTTGAAAGAAAGGCAACTTCTGAAAAGACAGAATACGAATATGAGATTGACGCTTATACAGGCGAGATAATTTCAAAAGAAGTTGACGATAAACCGGCAGCTCCCTCTTCAACACCGGCAGTCCCGACTGTTCCGACAGAAAAGCCTGAAGCTCCTGTAGAGCCTGAAGTTCCTGTAGAGCCTGAAGTTCCTCAGATTATCACAAGAGATGAAGCTTTGAATATCGCATTGACAGATGCAGGCCTTACAATAGCAGACATCCGCGAGCTCGAAGTAGAACTTGATGAAGATGACGGCATCCTCTCTTACGAGATTCAGTTTGAAAGAATTGCGGACAACGTAAAGACCGAATATGAATACGATATCGACGCTAGAACAGGTGAGATAATCACAAAAGAGGTTGACGAAGAGTCATCGGCCCCTGCAGTAGCACCAAACGAGTCTTCCGGAACCACAGCACCGGCTGCTCCCTCAGAACCACAAAATCCTGCTGCAGGGCCTGATGTAAAGCCCACACAGCCTGAGCGCCCCGAAGCTCCGCAGGTTCTCACAAGAGACGAAGCCCTGGCAATCGTGTTGAAAGACTCCGGCGTTAACGAAGCTGACGTAAGAAAACTTGAAATAGAACTCGACAGAGACGATGGTTTCACAGTATACGAAGTAGAATTTAAAACGTATACAAATGGTGTTGAGACTGAATACGAGTATGATATCGACGCTTACACAGGAGAAATCCTCAAAAAAGAGATAGATATTGATGATTGATTCTCATTACAAAAGAAAAGAAAAGTGTAGCCCGCGGGCTACACTTTTTTTATATAAACGGCTATAATATAAAAGCGGAGATTATTTTGACCGCGGCACAGAAAATATAGAAGTAATGAAATACTTTGAGCGTCTGCCGGGAGCTGTGCTTCTTCGGGGCAACCACGAAGACTTATTACTTAAATTACTTGAGACAGGGCGTCTTCTTCCACACAATTACATAAACGGAACCATTAATACAGTCACGGAATTTTTTGGTAAATATGCTATCGACCCTCTCACAGACACTGTGGATTTTTCAGGTAAAACAAGCACCGCTGACAGAGACTGGGAAAAAGCACGCTGGATACGATGGAGTGAAAAATACACAGGTAATCCTCCCCTGAAAGATAAAATACTTGTCTGCGGTCATATGCCCACCTTTGTGGCACATAGATTTGACAAGACCAGAACCCCTGAATGCAGTGATATTTTTTACGGAAACGGTATGATTGCAATCGACGCATGCACGCATTCTTCAAAGCGTGTAAACGTTCTTGTACTTAATGAATAAATTGTGCTATAATCCTTGCAACATAAAAAACAAGCATTGCGAGGTGCATATCAATGGATGCAAAAAATATTCCCCTTTCTTTTACGTATGCAGGTAAAAAATATACTGGCATTCCGCAGGAATTCAATCCTGTCAAAGAAACAAGGCAATTAGACGACAACAGATTTCAGGTTGTTTTCACAGGCACTGACGCAAACGGCCTTACAATCACGGCTGAATGCGTAACGTACAGCGACTTTACAACGTATGAATGGCTGGTATATTTTACCAACAACGGCGACAAAGACACTGCGGTGCTCTCTGATATCAGACTAGAAGCAGCATTTTCAGGTGAAAATCCCATTTTATACCACGGAAACGGTGATACCTGCCGTGACGACGGCTACGAATGGTACCGCACGCCCATTACACAGGAAATAACAATCGACTCTCATTTTGGTATGAGCTGCCAGGATGCTTTCCCTTATATGAGGCTTCTTTTCGACGGTCACGGCGCAAATATTGCGATTGGCTGGCCCGGCGGCTGGAGAGCGCAGATTATCCCCGACAGCGAAAACGTTACTGTCAGCATCGGTCAACAAAGATGCCATATGAAGCTTCTTCCCGGTGAAAAGATACGCACGCCGAGACTGACTGTCCAGGCGTACGAAGGTGCGGAAGATATTGGAAGAAATTCATGGAGAAGATGGGCAATCAAATATATCGTTGCAAAAGAAAACGGCAAAGTGCTGCCTCCTAAATATTGTCTGCACGTATGGATGGTAAACAACATGCCTGAATTTACAGGTGCGACTGATGAAAACCAGATTGGTGGTCTCATGGACTACATAAACGGCGGCCTCAGACCTGACGTATGGTGGGTTGATGCCGGCTGGTACAAATGCGACGGCAACTGGCCGTACGTAGGCACGTGGCGCCCCGACACAGACCGTTTCCCCAACGGACTTAAGACTATTGGCAATAAATGTAAAGAAGAAGGAGTCGGATTCCTGTTGTGGTTTGAACCCGAGCGCGTAGTATACGGTACAGAGCTTCACACAGAGCATCCCGACTGGCTCCTTTACGCAGACGGTGTACCGGGAGCAAATCAGGATACAGGCATGCTTAATCTCGGCATCAAAGAGTGCTGCGACCATATGATTAATCACGTATCTGATATTATCAGAACGTCCGGTATTACCATTTACAGGCAGGACTTCAACTTCATACCTGAGCCTTACTGGATCAACAACGAAGCAGAAGATAGAATCGGCGCACTTGAGAATTTTCACCAACAAGGTTACCTTCGCTACTGGGACGGCCTGCTTGAAAACAATCCGGGACTCGTTATTGATTCCTGCGCGGCCGGCGGCAGACGCAACGACCTTGAGACGATGCGCCGCAACACAGTTGCTCTTCATTATACTGACGTTGGCTACGGTAGCCCGATTATAAAGCAAAAGCAGCACAGAGAGATGTTCGAATGGATTCCCTATTTCAGAGCACACAATATGAACTGGGATTATCCGGAAAAACGTCAGCCTGATTCATATGCTTTCCATACTGCTATGGCCCCTGCTCTTACAGACATGCTCGACCACGACGCAAGCGACGAAGCATATGCAATATCCCGCAAGATGGTACCTATCTGGCGCAAAGCTGCCCGCATTATGACAAGCGGCGACTACTATCCGCTCACAGAATGTCGTAAAAATCCTGAAGACGTTTACGCAATGCAGTTCCATATTCCTGAAACAGGCAGCGGTTTTGTCCAGATTCTGGCAGGAAAAGACTGCGCACACGACAGCTACACACTTATCTGTGAAAAACTTAACGCTGACAAAAACTACCTGTTTGTTGACGAAGAAAGAGGCATTGAAAAGACGTACAGCGGCGCTGAGCTGACTGCGGGAGTTTGCCATAAATTGGAAAAGAGAACAGGTTACCTGTATTTTTACAAAGAAATATAATTGTGAAAGGACCGTAAAATCATGGATGATATCAAAAAATTATATGATGAAGTAGTATATAACTACGACGACGTTGATTGTGGCAAAACAGGTGTCGGTCTGTTTGCAAAGACACCTTTTGAAGAAAGACAGGTCGGCATCGCATACTCTACGTGGCATACTACAAAGCGCAAATGGGGCGAAAGAACGTGGGACGTGCCACTTGATGGTAAATATTTATCAGACGACAGAGAGGTACTTGCAAAGCACGCTAAAATGTTTGCAGATGCTGATATTGATTTTGTCATCATTGACTGGTCAAACAACACTGGCTATAACCCGAAAACAATGGCTGCCCTTCGTGAAGATTTCCGTATGATTGAGGAATCTGTTGACGTTATGTTTGACGTCTGGAAGGATATTGAAGGTGCTCCTAAAATATGTTTTCTCATGGGCCCGGGCCACAGCGGTCAGGAAAATGTAGACAATGGTAACCACCAAAGAAAGGTCGACCAGGTTTATAATGATTATATTGCTAATAAAACAAACAACGATATGTATTATTACTACGAAGGCAAGCCACTTCTTATCTGCTATGGCGCAACACCGACACAGTACGGCGCTGACCCCGAGTGGGACGACGAGCGTTTCACAGTACGCTGGATGACGGGCTACGTAGGTCAGCAGAATATCCTTTTTGACAAGGAAACCAAGAGATCTTACAGATACTGGAGCTGGGAAGAGCGCGACGAACAGACGTATACAGTGCATAATGGCACGGTAGAATCTGTCACTTGCACTGCCTCATCAAGACAGCAAAGCGTAGAACATGGCCGTGGCTATATTCCACCCTACCCAAGAAATAACGGAGCGACGCTGAAGCGTCAGTTCCAGAGGGCAATCGACCTCGGTTCGCGTTTTGTCGTTGTTGTTTCCTGGAATGAATGGACCAAAAGCGAGCAACTCACCCCGGAGATATCAAAAGATATAGAGCCATCTGAGATTTATGGCACTTTCTATTACGATTTGCTTAAGGAACAGATTAAAAAGTTCAAAGGTAAGATTTAAACGTGAAAAACGGCTGCCGGAAGGCAGCCGCTTTTTTTTACATTTATTATATTATAATGATGGACCGGAAGGACCCTCAACCGAAACTGTGCCGCTCGACAAGCCTATTATAATCAGTATCAGCAGACAGGTAAATACAATGCCCAGAACAAGATTCTTTACACTGCTGTGCCCTTTTGCCTTAAGCACAATATAGGCTACGATTGATGATTGCGGGAATATCAGTGAAAGGTAATATACCAACATGGTATTTATTCCGTAATCGAGCAGTATTGAATCAATAATAACTGCTATAAATATTGCCGCAATTGAAAATCCAAAAGTAATCCATGAAAATGCTTTTAATCCACCCGGAACCGGTTTCTCCGGCTCTTTTGT
This sequence comes from Clostridia bacterium, assembly GCA_045546695.1. GTDB lineage: Bacteria > Bacillota > Clostridia > UBA1212 > UBA1255 > SIG424. The sequence continues at coordinate 51,570 of JAZQDE010000013.1, forward strand.
TTCTACCGGACGGGCATATTGATATACCGGCTGTGCATATACAGGCTGTTGTGCATATATAGGCTGCTGTCCGTATACAGGCTGCTGTCCGTACATCGGAGGTGCCTGAGGTGGTACCTGAGGCTGCACCGGGCGAACCGGCTGTCCGTATACCGGTGGTGGAGCATATACCGGCGGTACCTGCTGTGCATATGGATTCTGTTGAACAGGTGGTGTCTGCGGCTGAACAGGTGGTGTCTGCGGCTGAGCCGGCGGAACTTGCTGTACAGGAGGTGTCTGTGGCTGAGCCGGCGGAACAAGCGGCTTGTCACTCAATATTACGTCAACCGGAATTCCAAATGCCTGTTCGATTTTTACAAGATCATCAACAGACGGAAGCACCTTATGTGTCTCCCAATCATCTACAACAGTAGGTTGCAGCCCTAATTTATCAGCAAACTCCTGAAGAGTCATTGCGCGATAAATTCTGTAATCATGTAATTTATCACCTAACATCATTTTGTCTCATCCTCCTCTTTATTCTCGTCAGCGCTCTGCAACGCTGCCTGTGTATCCTGCTCATCATCATCTTTATTTGCCCAATCGTCAACTTTATTTACAGCTGTAGCTGCTGATTTGACGATAGATTTACCTAAATCTCTGAATGCATGACCTAAGCCTACACCTGTTTTCTTCCACGAATCTTTTAAATCAGCCATATCTATTCTCCTTTTAAAAATATCCTACTTCAATTTTATTGCATAATCCGGAATTTATCAAGTTATTTATTCATTGCCAACAAGCCATCTTATTGTCTCCGGCATAACCTTATAGTTTCTGACAAAAATACTATAAAGTTCCCTCTTGTCGAGCGCCGCCTCCTGGCAACCAATTTCTATGGTAATGGAAGGTATTCCCAATTCTTCCATAGCCCAATCCTTGTATCCTGCCCCGTCAATGCCATAACTTGTTGCAAGAATATATCCGCTCACTTTGCTGATTGACTGAGCAAAAGACTTTGATAAGGAGTTCACCGGCTCTTTGTCACCGTATTCATAATATATAATACTGCCTGTAGCATGGTAACTTATAGTAACGTCAAAATCATATTTTAAAGTATAATCACGAAGTGCACGTGCTTCTGCGCTTGAAAAAGGCTTTGTGCCACCATATAATTCCGAAGAAGGAGCAAGTCTCTCCGACGGATTTTCACCCCATCCGGAAGGAAAGTTACGATTTATATCCACACCGAGTGCGTTTGCTTTCCATTTTTCAGTATATACATCCTGTGAAAAGTATGTATACTTTTTATCTTTATCACTCTGATAAATTTTAAGTTGCGCAGAATTCAGTTTTCCGGACTGTGAAATGATAACACCGTCAGGATTTGTCATTGGAATAATATGGAAACACACGTCATCATAATCCGTAATATCATATATACACCAATACTCCGCCATTGCCATCAGAAGCCATGATGTCAGATGTTCTCTTGCATGAATACCACCCTGAATCAGAATCTGATGTTCTGCATCCTTGTTGCCTATGATAATAACAGGGATATTTCTTCCCTCTTCACTCTTTCCGATTGATTCCTCTTTTGCTATACTACTGTACTTTTCACATATTCCGGTAATATCTTTGCACATTTCGCTGTACGCATATATACCTGTCTGCTCAACTATAGACAACGCATCGAGAAAAACTCCGTTTGTTTCCGTCTGATATGACGGACTTATGGTAAAAGATGGCTTGATAAAGCTACTCATAACGTATCCTATTTTGTTTTTGTACTCTACTTTGGCAAACTTTCCATACCATTTAAGCAAGGTGAACGTTGAGCCTTTATATATTTTTGCAAGCACTTTTGAACCGGTATCAGCATATTTTCTGAGATTTATGTATTCATCGCAATTCGCTTCCCATACAACCGGAACAGACGGATCAAAATTCTCCTCTACATCATACTCATCACGATCGGCATAATGCCACCACTCCTGACTATATCCTTTAAAACCATATTTTTCCATAACCTCTTCAAGAAGTATAGAATTGCGGGCAGCTTCAGGGCTGACATCATCATAATCCCTGTCCCCTTTTGACGTAAAATCGTCAAATCCCGACGGCATTGTGAGTTCTTTTCCTGTTTCAAGATCAATAAGCGTAACGTCTACAGCGCCGCCTCTGCAATGCGAGCGGTTACCTGTAACAGGATGTGATACATAATCTGTGTCGGGGCAGATGTCCCAAAGAGCCTGCTGCGCAGACAAAGGTCTGAAGCCATCCCAGATGAGAAGACCCAGCCCTTGTTGCTTTAATTCTGCCACCACGAGTGCCAGTTTTTTCACCGTACCATATCTTAAATATGCTTCCTGAAAATCGTAAATCCTTTTACCGGTAAAATTACCATTTGTTGCATAAATAAGATTTTGTTTTATATCCGGAATATAATCAAGAACGCGGACAAAAGCGTCGTCGTCAATGTCGTCGTCAAAAGTTGGTGCCATCGTCGGTGTCGGCTTTGTAGTCGGCTTTATCGTCGGTGTCGGTGTTGTAGTCGGTGTGCCTGTCGCAGTCGGAGTCGTAGCAGGCGTCGGTGTCACAGTCGGATCAGCAGAAGGCGTCCCGGTCTCAGACGGCTCCGGCGAAAAGCTTGTCGCAGGTGATGCAGTGGAACTTGATTCTTGCTCGTCATCATTACATCCGCCGAGACATAACAATAGAACAGTTGCTATAAAAAAAACTGTTATTAAATAGTTCGTTCTTCTTTTCACCAACTGTTCCTCCAAAAAAAATATGCTTGTATTATAAATAAATACTATTTTTTTTTCAACCTGTTATTTATGGTAATTTATTTTTCGACGAGAAGTAGAACTTCCTCTCCGTACCCTGAAAAAGTCGTTTTATGTTTTCATGATGTCTGATAATAATAAACAAAACCATTGCTGCGCAGGCAATAATCGCGCCCATATGTGCCTTCGTGAAAAACATCACGATAACACTTGAGGCGACAGCGCACATGGTAGATAATGACATATATTTTGTGGTGAAAATCAACAGAGCGAGCACTGCGCACGCAACGAGGAAGGCAATCCAGTCAACAAATAAAATAATTGACATGTACACGAGAAAACCTTTGCCGCCTTTGAATTTGTACCAGACAGGATACGCGTGACCGAGCATACAAAACAAGCCTGTATATGCCGCACCGAGCTGGAAATATCCTGTTTCAAGATAGAATAAATATGCAAAAACTCCGACAACAATCGCAGCCTTCAACAGATCAATCAACATAACAACCCACGAGAGTTTGCCTCCGAACGTTCTTTTGAAATTTGTAAAGCCGGGATTGCCACTGCCACAAGTACGGATGTCCTTGTGATACACGAGCTTTGACAATATAATCGCAGGATTGAGACCTGTAATAACATATGCACATACTGCTGCCGAAATAAACAACGCTATTTTCATTTTGCTGAAGGCACCTCCAATTCTATGTCTGTGAGCGGATAGGTACAGCACGGATGGATATAAGAGTACTTGCGGTCTGCAAGACGACGACCGTCTGTTTTATCGGGAATAAAGACCTCTCCGCTGATTAATTTACTTCTGCAATAACCACACCGGCCACTACGGCAACCTGACACCGCCGGCACGCCATTTTCTTCAAGCGCACGCAGAATTGTAGCGTCAGTCCGCGCTGTAAAACAAACACGGTTACCGTTAATTCGCACAGTAATATTTACGGTCGTAGCAAGAGTGTTATTCATAACGGGCATCTCGCCGAACGACTCGAATCTAACATATTTATATCGCATTGACGCATCAATATCAAGAGCATTAAGTATCGTCACGGCATTTTCTTCCACAAATTGGTAAAGTCCGCGCGGTCCGCACACAAAAACAGATGATTTTTCCCCTACAGAACGCGTTTTGGCCGCCGAAATAATATCATCGACCGTTATATTTCCATATACGTATTTTACAGCTACGTCATTTGTTTTCGCACAGATCTCATCGAGTTCACCGTGAAAAACAGCAGAATTCTCATCGGGTGCACCATAAAGAATTGTAAGTTGCATCTGTTCTGTCCCCTCCATGACAGCTTTTGCCATAGACAAAAACGGAGTTATACCCATGCCGCCTGCAACCGCAACTATATGTTTCGCATCACGAAGCGGCTCATACGTAAGCAGGCCCATCGGTTCTGACACCTCAACGAGGCTTCCTTCCTGCCAGTTGCTGTAAATATATTCCGTAGCAAGACCGCCTTCACATTTTTTGACAGATATTCTGTAAAAACCTTTTGCTGCATCTTCCGGAGACGACGATATTGAATAAGGTCTTGAGATGTATTTGCCATTTATATCCAGCTTCACGCAAATATACTGACCGGCGCTGAAATACGCAGGCACACGCCCCTCTTCTTCCATTTTCAGGATATAGCTGCGACAGTCGTCGCTATGGCGGATGACCTGACTTATTACCATCCTCTGCATCCCCGGATGAAGTCGGGCTGACAGCTTGTTTGCACACCAGATATCACTTTTCAGCGAAGCATCCGCCATAGCAAAATGCTTTTCTCTTTCAGGCACAATATTCATAAAATCTGCAGGACTCAACGAATTAAGTTCATTTTCTCTCATTTGTCTCACCCTCCTGCGCCTTTAATTCTCTTATTACTCTCTTTGCCACGTCGATGCCGTTTGCATACGCGCTGTTATACCCGTCTGTTCTCTCAGCATGCGCCCCTGCAAACCATAAATTACCAATTATCTGCTCGTTTTTGTTATTAAGAGTTCTTGCAATCATACTGTCCCACAAAGAAATCTCATAGCCGTACGGAGTACCGCCGGGAGTAGCAATATATCTGGCAAAAGTTGCCGGCGTGCTTATGGCAATTTCTTCTATATACGGAGTGATAATAATGCCTGTTTTTTCCTCGTATCGACTTATCATATCGGCAGCAATACCGTTTTTGAACTTCTTATAACCGGCAGGTTGCACGCCCTCTAATATCTCTCCTGTCAGCATCTGCGTAAAATATAACATGCACGTTCCTTCTTCGGATGCTTCAGGAAATGCACAATTAAGGCAGTTTACAAGCAAAAAGCCTTTGTATGGGTCTTTTGCGTTCTCATATTGAACGACCGATTCTGGTGAATCGAACAAGAACGTCGTATAATCTTTAATTCCAAGCTCCGCAGCACCTTTGCAAAGACCGATATATATGGTGAAAAATTGAGCACCGTTTTTGCGGGCGTTGTTGATTTTAACAGCCCTCTCAGGAAGATGTTTTTCATTTATGAGAGTACCAAAGCTACTGCCCGGGTGGCAGTTTGTGATAATCTTTTTACCATAGATTTCCTTTTCACCGATGCGGATGCCGTATGCCTTGCCATCTTTTATGAGAATCTCATCGACAAGAGTGTTGTATAGTATCTGCCCGCCTTTTTTTCTGACAGTATCTTCCAGCGCTGTTGACAACTCATGCGAGCGCATACGAGGCATAGCAGGACCGAGTCCGATATATCTGTCGAGTATAATTGCATAAAAAAGGAAATCAAGACGGTCAGACGGAGCACCGACGTATGACCAGTACGTATTTAATATATGTTGTGCTTTTTTTGGCATTTTAAGGGCGTCAAGACATTCGTCTACGCTGTGTGATGCCATTACCAGAAAATCCCTGTGCTCGCTCATAAGGACAGCCGGGTCAATCTTGCACGATGCCAGATAATGAAGTCCCTCGTTTGCTTTGACACCGAGGCGGAAAACAGCCTTAACGCTATCGTAGCTGCCGGGAACGATATTTTCCATTTCACGGCAAAAAGCCTCTGTACCGACAGGCATTGTAACGTCGTATTCTTCGCTTATAACGTGAAAAGCTACCTCGTCAACATGCCAATTTATGTCAAGTCCGTACTGCTCAAACATCTTGCGCACACTGCCGGGATTTTCCTCTGTACCGACGTTTGCCAGTTCGTGAAGAGATGGTTCAAATTCAAAGCGGCCTCTGCAAAAGCTGGTCGCGCAGCCGCCGGGATAGAGATTTTTATCTACAAGAAGTGTTTTATAACCACTATCGAGCGTGGTTATCGCCGCACATAATCCCGCGTTGCCTGCACCTATAACAATTACATCGTATAAATCGTCCATTTTAACACCGAAAAACATATAATATTATCGGATTATATCATATAGAAAATAAATTTAAGCTAAACAAAATAATATTCTTTTTTAGGTGATTTTGTCACGGAAGATTTCCACAAACAAGGATATACTATGGGTGTAAAAAATAATAAAGGAGGACACAAAGATGTCAGTAGTTAGTATAAATAATAATAATTTTGAAAATGAGGTTTTAAGAAGCAGCAAGCCCGTATTGGTAGATTTTTACGCAGACTGGTGCGGTCCCTGCAGAATGGTATCTCCTTTAGTAGATCAGATAGCAAACGAGCATCCTGAGTACAAGGTAGTAAAAGTAAACGTTGACGAGCAGCCGGAGTTGGCTTCAAAGTTCAACGTAATGAGCATCCCGGCTCTGTTTGTTGTAAACAACGGCCAGGTGGTAAATAAGTCAGTCGGAGCAAAGCCAAAGGCGCAGATCCTCAGCATGCTCCAGGCAGTGTAACTTATTAAAGACGTTCAAAAATAGCAAGTTCTCCGTTGTCGCGGGCAGTCTTAAGCTCCCCTTCACCTCTTATAGTCCAGACAAATTTCGGGGCCTTGAAAAATTTCGTGGTAAGCCTTACAGGCAATGAATTCCTGTCTTTTTTATCAAAAGCAATAAACGAAGGTTTTGCCACGAAATTGAATGCCATTAACGTAAGTGCGATGTGTATCACGTCGTGCTTACGTTTTTCTCTGCATACGTTCGTGTACAATATACCTCTGGTTGATTCAGGCAATTTTTTACCGATGCCATGAAGTAGCAGCGGGTTGAAAGATTCGATGCAATAAGGTCCTTTATACTCAGCTAAAACAGCTGCCACTTTTTCACAAAGAGCAGTATCAAAAGTCTCGCCCTTGAGCTCTACGAGCAGTGGTACTCTGCCGTCTACGAGCTTCAGCACATGTGAAAATGTTGGAATCTTTTCACATGTACCGGCAAGCTTCAACTCCTGAAGCTCTTTACATTTGAGGTCATGCAAGTGTGCATGCACTCCTGTCATTCTGTCTAAAGTAGCATCGTGAAAAACCATAACCTGCCCGTCTGCTGACAATTGAACGTCAAGCTCTATGCCATGCCCGCTGCGGCAGGCAAGCTCGAATGCGCCAAGAGAATTCTCCGGAATGGTATCGGAGTGAAGACCTCTGTGTGCATACTCGCAAAGAAGAGCTTTATCAATATCTTTTTTCTTACGCGGACGCAAAAAAAAGAAGATATAAACGAGCGTAATCAATATTGTAAAGGCTAAAATGCCTGAAATAATCCAGATAAAAATTTCCATAATCAGTCAACTTCAAGATGTTCTATAGCCTGTTTTGCGTCACCCGGTTTTGAATCGCCGTGTTTTACAAATAACATTGTGACAAACGAGAAACATACGAATACGCAGCCGAAAATGAAGAATACATGTTCGATGCCAACAAGATCGTAGAGCATGCCAGAAGCTATAGGAGCCACGATCTGAGCCGCCATAGATGCAGTATAGTAATAACCTGTATACTTGCCTACATTGCCATTTATTGCCAGCTCTACAACCATCGGGAAGGAGTTTACGTTTATTGTCGCCCAACCTATTCCGGCAAGCGCAAACACAGGATACATTGTAGATTCCGGTGTCGTAGGTGTTACAAAATGGCCTATAAAGAAGGATGCCGCAAGCATTACTACACCGGCAAGAATTGTCTTTTTTCTGCCAATTTTCGACGCAATTATTCCGACAGGAATATATGCCACGATAGCAGCAGCCTGAGCCACAATCAGCGTAAGGTTAAAGTCAAACTTAAGTACGTTTGTTGCATATACTGAGTATTTACTTGTAATAGAATTGTATCCGATGTACCACAGTGCAACTGATGCAAGGATAAGGATAAGCGATCTGAATTCCGCTTTAGAAAGAGCTCCTCCCTTAGTGCTGTTCACTGCCTCCGGCGCCGGAACATCCTCAATGCCAAGTCTGCGTGATTCTTCTATCATTTCATCTGACCATTTGCGTTCTTTGACCGTCAGGAGGAAAATAATAAAGCCAACAAGCATCACGCATACAACGGCAAACACGTATCCTGTATATTCCATATATGCGTCTTTTGCCGTAGCAAAAATCATACCAAGTACAAGAACAATAATGCCACCCGCAGTACCTGTAAGGTTAATAATGGCATTTGCCTTTGACCTTAAAGGCTTTATCGTGATATCAGGCATCAGGGCAACGGCCGGTGAACGGAACGTCGCCATAGCAACGAGCATAACAAGCAAAGTCGCAATAAAACCAACCAGCGGAAGCGGATTACTCATTGTAATATCAAAAGCCATTTCAGCATCAGATACACCGGCGTCCACAACTTTTGCAAGCTGATAGTTGTCAATAAATGTCAACGCAACAAACGATATAACTGCTACGATTGTTCCGAAAAATATAAACGGTGTTCTTTTGCCGTATTTTGTATTTACCTTATCTGAAATTGCTCCAAATATTGGTAACAAAAATACTGCCAGAACGTTGTCGATTGACATTATTCCACCCGATATAGTCTGAGACAAACCAAAGTGATTCGTCAATATCAACGGTACTATGGCATCATACGCCTGCCAGAATGCAAGTATCAGGAAAAATGCCATACCAACGAGTATAACGCGTTTGCTGTTAAGCTTCATATCATGTCCTTCCGGCAAGAATCTTGCCTGTAATAAATTTGTGCAGACCCTGTCTTACTTCCGGCGTGAAAGCACCGTGTCCGCAATGTTCTTGTCTGTAATATTCGACGCTCAGGCCTCTTTTTCTGAGCATTTCAACGTATTCGTCACATTCTGCCACAGGAAAAAGTTCATCATCCACGTCGCTGCATATAAAATATGGGATGTTTTTCATCTCTTCTACGTGTTCCCACGGTGAAAAGTCCTTAAGGGCATCTTCTATCGGCATGTCGTATACTGCCGCAGCGCTGAAATACGAGCGCGGAACGAGTTCTTTGCAATTGTACGATGTCATGACGTTTATGCCGGGACACGCCGCTGCCACACAAGTAATATTATGTGCCGATTTCAAAGAATAAATAAGTGCGCCAAGACCACCCATGCTTCCGCCGCAAACAGCCAAAGGAGCGTCGTCCGGTAAATCGTATTTGTCTTTTATAGCTGAGACAACTGCATTTGCCATCCTCACGGCACCTTTATTTGCCCAGCTCCACGGGCCGGGGAAAAGATACGCAAGCAGTATGCCATTTTTACCAAAATCTCTTGAAAAATCCGTGTCATATACACCCATATCGATGCACCCGCCAAGACATGAACTGCCACCCAGACCCGGAAATTCCAAAACAACGCCCTTTACGGGCGTTGTTAAAAAGGGCTCATTGCTATTTATGTAGAAATGAAGTGTGTCTTTGTTTATAAATTTGCTGTCATTCTGTGAAAAGTTACTCATTTTCTCTTTTTAATTACTAATGTAGCGCCCATAATCATCATAATCTGCGCAAGGGCCACGCTTGAGCCGCATCCGCCTTCGCTATCTGCGGGAGCCTGCGTAGGTGCTGTTGTCGGTGCTGTTGTCGGCGCTGTTGTAGGTGCTGTTGTCGGCGCCTGGGTAGGAGCAGGAGTGGCTGTGGATACCTTCTTTATAAGACCGCCATCCATACAAAGGTCGTCTACTGTAACCTGAATGCCTTCACCGAGAATATCAAAACGGATAGCCGAAAGTGTGGAGAACTCTACGTTGAATTCTGATTTGCTGTCTGCAAGATACTCACCGTCAACAAAAACATAGTAGTCAGTAGTCTCAAGGTCACACGCAACAGTGATTGAGTAAGTCTTGCCAATCTCCATATCAGCAAGGTGCTTATTCGTAAGATTGTAAAGACCAAGCTTGCCCTCTACTGTCTGGAAGTAGATTATAGGATTGCCTGAGTCTTCGTTGTCACGTTCAACCGAGTTCAGGTCTGTGATCTTGAGTGCGAAGCGGCCACCTTCTTCGGGCATAGAGTCGATTCTTACTTTGAATTCAACTGAATATGCCGATGAATCAAATGTCGTGAGTGTATGTATCATCCATGTTCTGGCATCAAGGAAATCACTGAGTACGAGTGACTGGTCACCTGAAATAGGATTCTCGTCAGTCACTTTAACTTTACTGCCATCAACGATGAAGGAGAAAAATCCATAAAGATGCGCATTTGCATACTGTGGATATCCTGATGTGATTGGCTCTGCATTTACTTCTGATTCTTCAAAATCCTGGTAAAAAAGTTCGGAAAGCGGTGCGAAGTCAGGTGAATATTTATATGTTACGTCTTCATCTGCTGCTGTTACGCCAAAGGAAAGTACAAATACTGACACAATAATTGCAACGATAACTGAAATAAAAGTTTTTCTTAACATGCTCGTTCAAAGCCTCCGTTCAAAATATAACTTTGTTCATTATATATTAACATTTCTTTTTTTACAACCTTGTTTTGCCGATAATCAGCCTTCAACAGGTTCTGCAGAAGTAAGAAATCCGGGATTCCAGTTCTCTGCGTCTTCTACTGTTTTGAAGAAGCCGAAATACTGTACGTAGAAATACGGTGATTCGCTTTCTTCAAGGGCCTCTGCGCTCATAGCCAGACCATCAAGTCTGATACCGTAAACTTCTTTTCTGGCATCAAGGAAATCCTGACCCAATGTGCTGATATCATATATGTAGTCTACATAATCGTTATCTTCTGTTGAAATATTGAAACGGAAGTTGTCGGCGGCTTTTGTTCCGGCACTGGTTGTAATAAAGGATTCAAAAATTTCTGTAACTGTTTCGTTTTTTATTCTGATTTTAAATACAGGATATTCAGAAAGATCTAACTTTTCACCCGTTTCCGTTGCAGTAATCATGAAGTACGGGTCATCAATGAGAATCTCTACGCAAAGAGAATTGTCGTCGTAGTAATAGACACATGCCTCGCCTTTTGCTGTCATACCTGAGCCTGTATCTTCTGTGGAAATAAATGATTCTGCTTTCCACATATAATTTTCAGGGTCGTAGAATCTGTAAAGGAAAGCGTCCACTTCCGGATCGGCTGCTGTGTAATCGTATACAGGTGTCGGTGCCGGTGTAGCTGTCGGAACAGGTGTAGGTCCCTGTGTCGGTACTATAGTCGGAGCCATAGTCGGAGCCGCTGTCGGAGCTGCTGTCGGATCCGCCTTTGCGCCGCTGTCGTCGCCACATGCAACGAATAACGTAAGGCACATGCAAATTGCCAATAAAAATAATACTACTTTTTTCATCATATTTACTCCTCGTATAATATTTTTTAGATACAAAATTTGTATCCATATAACTAAATATAATTTGTTCAATAGGCTTGTTAAGCCCATGATATAATTGTCTCAGTGTCATCAGGTAATAGTTCTTCTCATCCCTGTTGAACCGAGTTCGGTTGCTTCATAAAAAGTCTGTTCCCCTGACATGGAAGTTAGCTTCAAACCGGCTGGCTGTTTGCTTAAGCTTCGGACAACCATTTAGCAGTGTGGTTTCGCATCTGTCCGATGAACCCACTTAAAAAATATATGTTTTTTCTTCACTCCTCTCTTGACATATCACCGCTGGACTTTTTTTTAGAATAACATAGGAAATATCATAAATCAATGTCTACTCAGTATATGTGAAAAAAAGTTTGCATCATGCCTTTTTTTACCTTTTCAACAAAATCAGCTTCACTCTGAATGGGCTCATCACTACACATTCCTGCCAGATTGTTCCTTTTCTTACCGTAATGATTATCAGAACCTGCAAATTCCAGAAGATTATAGTTCTCAGCGTATATCTTTGCCATTTTGTTTTGCAATTCACTACAACTGGAATTAATCACTTCAATACCATGCACGCTTCTCGGAAACAATCGTATATATTCAATATACCCTGCTTCACGATATGGATGTGCCTGTATAACAAGAGCTCCACTTGCCATCATGTAGGCCAGCTCTTCTTTCTTGCACATATTCATTATTTGAGGATTATCAAGATACCACTGTTTATCAAGTCCATAAATAAGAAAATCTATACCCTTGTATGACAGCTCAACACCACAGAATACTTTTATACCGTATTCATCTGATATGCTTAAAGCTCTCTCATAGTCTGAAAAATAGAAATTGATTTTCTCTTCATAAGGCAAGCTGTGATCTACTCTAATATTCCCATCCAGAAAATGATTCGTAATAAAAATGCCATCATACCCAAGACTCTTGTAATATTCCATACACTCACGTACACCTGCACCGGCGCATGCACTAACAGGCGATGTATGTAGATGTGTTTCATATTTATACATAGTTTACCTCCCTGGCCTTCTCAACAAGTGCTTTGCGAGAAGACACACCAAATTTACTGTAAATATTTTTATTATGATACTTCAAAGTATTTTCCTTAATATTAAGTGTTGACATTATTTCTTTCGTGGTCTTACCTTCCATATACATATTAAAAATAGTATTTTCCGTAGGTGTCAGGGTTTGAATACTTTCTGTGAAAATACGTAATTTCCCATTGTCTACTGTACATATCAAATCATCGGCGTCCTTTTCTTTTTGTAGTGTCGCAATCATCGACTCTTCTTCCTGCACAACAAGATATAGCCCTAATAGGAACAGTTCACTTATGATATATGAAACAGATAAAAATTCGAACTTAAAATTTATAAACTGTTCAGAGAGCCATACACATATATTTACAAAAACTGCTCCGGCAAGAAAAATTGCTTGCTTATTACCTCGTATTTTCTTTGCAATAGTAGCATAAATGATCATAGCAACCATAGCAGCAAAATAACCAACTAAGTATAAAAGATAAATAATATGAAGAGGTCCGTAAGTTTTATCCAAAGAAGATACTCCATTATCAACTACCAACTGTACTTCTTTGTAATAAATATCTAAAATACCAGGAGATGCAGTCAACAGGAAAACAACTATCGCCAAAGCGAATAGGCCTACAGGTATCCACTTCTTTATCTTGATATTAATCACATTTAATATAATCATAAGCATGGAAAGTGGCAGAAAAACAGAAGGCAGATAAGATATTCTGTTTGCCATTAACGCCATATCAAGTGATGTAGATATAGATAAAATAAAATATCCTATATTAATTATAAAAACCGATGAGAAAAGCACATAAAACCATGGCTGTTTTTGCTTTATCAGGAAGGCAAAACCTACTAACAAGAATAAAGATATAACAGCAGCAATGCAATACATCACAGGAATGCTGGAGTTGCCGTCTGATTTACTAATACAACCAGTGGTGAATGTAACCATAAAAGCAAATATGAGTGTAAATACTTTTTTCATTATATTCCTCAATCTAATACTGAAAAATTAACTTTCCCACACTTTTTCATAAAAAGTGTGGGGACATTTATTTAACTCTTGTGTATTATAGCATTGTAAAAACGAAAAAGAAAGGTGAGTTATTATGAAAAAAGCCGTACTGACTTTTATAATAATTATTGCAATAGCAATAGGTATGACAGGATGTTTTGATGATATCTTAGGTAGTCTTCCTGAGCAAACTCAGATCCCTAGTGAAATACACACCGCCAACCCAACACAGGAGGCAACTATGAATCCTGCACAGGAACCTTCTTGCAATCCTACGCAAGAACCTACACAAGAACCTACACAAGAACCTACGGCCACCCCTACAGTTGAGCCGTCTAATACACATACTCAAGAGCCAACGGCGACTCCCACTCAAGAGCCAACGGCGACTCCCACTCAGAAGCCCACGGCCACTCCTACGCCAAAGCCCACGGCCACTCCCACGCCAAAGTCCACAGCTACTCCCACACCAAAGCCCACAGCTACCCCTACACCAAAACCTACGGCTACTCCTACACCAAAGCCCACGGCCACCCCTACACCAAAGCCCACAGCCTTATGGGAAGGAAGCGGAACTAAATCTAATCCATATTTAGTAAAGTCACTAACCGACCTTACTAATATAAAAACTGTATTAAACAAATCCGGTCTGTATTTCAAACAAGTAGCTGACATCGATGCATCTTCTGTTTCTATCTGGCAACCTATCGGAACGGAAAGCAAACCTTTTTCACATAATTATGATGGAAACAAACACAAAATCAATAATATAAACTTAGGAGGAGATATTTATAAATTAGGCCTGTTCGGTGTTGCCTCCACAGCCTCTTTTAGCAATATAAATCTTTATAATGTAAAAAAAGTTGATTCAGAATACATCACAAACATGGGCGCATTGGTTGCAGAAGCTAACAAATGTACATTCGTCAATTGTTTTGCTTCTGTTGATTTTCCGAGTGGCGGTAACGGTGGCGTCGGTGGACTTATCGGCATACTTACGTTCGGAGATAATCAGACAGATATTGTAGTTAACTGTCATACAGAAGGATCTATCAGATCGATTCTTGCAGGCGGTCTTATCGGTTACGTACAGTCCGAGGGAGGCTACTATTCTGATCCAAGTGTTTTAAAAGCAACAATACGTGACTCATCATCTTCTGTAACAATTCTCGAAATGGCCGGAGACGATGTAGGAGGTTTGATTGGCAAAGCCGAATATATTCGTATTTATAATTGTCATGCAACAGGAGATGTTTATTCAAAGGGACGCAACATGGGTGGTCTTATTGGTTATGTAACCGACCACTGTGAGATAGCATACTGTTTTGCAACAGGTAACATTTATGGAAATAAAGATGGTGCTGAATTACCCTACTACGGGATGGGATCCTTTGCAGGAGGATTAATAGGAATGTCTCTGAATAACTCATCTATACATGATTGCTATGCAACGGGAGATGTTCTTGTTATATCAGCGTGGAGCGATTGCAGGGATGAATCATCATACAACGGTGGTATAAGTCTCTACTATCGCAATCCTGCCGGATCACTTATTGGCTGCATTCATGCCGTGACAGATGCACAATTCAACGTGTATAATTGTTATGCTACCGGTACAGTAACAAATGAAATGGTGTGTACCAGCGAGCGAACTTATTGCTACACAGCCTTAATCGGTTTTGTATATGATAATATTTTAAGAAAATCTGTTATTGACACCACAAAATTTGATCAATCATCATGGGATTGTTTCAAAAAAACAACAATAGGTAATTTTGGTAATAACTATAATCTACAGGATCTCAGAACATATTTCACCCCTATGCCTGAGCTTACCGGCAGAACAAGTCTTACTGAAAAATACAAAATGCCAACATATGAATTTGTAGATATAATTTCAGAAAGTGATCTTAAGAATCAAGCAACTTTCGTCGGTTGGGATTTTGATAACATATGGATTATGGGTGAAAATGGTCCTGAACTCAGATAATTGCATTGACAAACGCAAAGAAATATAACTACAATAAAGCAACACAAGAAAGGTGGTGCTTTATTATGGCAGCTAATCTTATTATCGAGTACCCAAATGGTGTACGTACATGGCTCAATCCTCATCAGATTCTAAAAATGGAACAAGCTCCGGATGGTAGATATTTTGTAAAATTAACCAACGGAGAAGTTTTAGAAATCGACAGAAGATTAGCAAGTAAAATCGAAGAAGCGTTAGAGTATAACGACTAAAAGCAGAAACAAAAGTTTCTGCTTTTTTTATAATTCATAATATTGTGTTACTTTTATTAAATATTTGCTACTCAGAAAGCTGTGAACCTACAGGACTGACAATACTGTATGTCACCATCTAATTTCTGTTATGTTTATTATAATATAGTATTAATTAACCGGAATACCCGATATGCTGTAGCAGTCAGATTTTCACAGGCGTTATTATAATCCATAGCAGCATCTAAAGAAACTATATTTCTGAGAATCGGAAAGAAAGCGTATATCCCGTAATCATTGCATATGATGGCATCGTTCGTAACACCTCATTAGATAAGCTCTACTTCTCCCAAAACTGTTTTTGAAATATAGTCGTCTTTAAAGCTCTTCAACAAAACCATATGCGGCTGTGTCAAATGAATTTGTTGATGTTCTTTTGATTCCCATTGCTCGATTAACAAAATCTCATCAGGATCTTTTTCTGACAGATAATAGTCGTATTTAATACAGCCATCTTCTGCTCTGATAGCATCTAAAATACCTGTTTCCTTAACCTTTTGAATAAACGCCTCACGCTTTTGTGGGAAGCAGTCAAATTTTACGTATATTGTGTACATATAATCTCTCCTTATCCAAGACGGATGATTAATTATCGTTCATAGGAGCAATAATGTTAAATATTTCATCCATCACCGCTTCTTCACATGATACCATACCGAGGTAAGTTATTTCTCCGGAAGCATCATTTTCCACTTCATGTATCTCTATGCTATGGCTATGTAAGGCAAATATATACTTATCAATTCGTATTTTATATAAAAAAGAACAATTGCAATGATCATTTATTATAGTTTTATTAGCTATTATATTGATTAACTTGTTATATAAAGATTCAGTCTGATTTTCTATTTTTATTTCCTTTTCACCCAACAGGAAAATATCCGGAGTTACATGATTACTGTGAAAATGTACTATACCGTCATTTATTTCTATAGAAATATCAGCAAGAATACTTGATAGATACATATATAATTCTTTGTTAATGATGTAATACTCGTCTGTTTTTTGATTTGCCGAATCACAAATAAATGCTTCAAAGTCTTTATCATTAGCAGAAAAATCATTTACATTAATAACTTTTCCATTATTCAAATATATCCTTATTCCAAACTGAGGAGTACCACCCTCACCTGTTGGCTCGCCGCCGTGTTTAGACAGGTTATATAATTCAACAATTCGTTCTATTTCGTCTTGGCGTAGCTCGTACTCATCTGTTTGTGTCCAAGCAACAATTTTTTCAATTTCATCAGTATCTAACGGCTCTACCTTCTTACATCCAGTTAGAAGTAACGTACCTAAAACAATAATTAAAGAAACGACAATTACTGCTTTGAATTTTTTCATTTTAATACCTCCTGTTCCATTTAAGAAAGGCCACCGCCTCGGTCAATGGTGTCTAGTTACCTTAGTTTTTGAATTTACATATGGTTTTACTAAAATAAACACTTTTTTACTCCCACATAATTTTACCACTAGCTAAATACCAACTTGCTTTTCTGTCTGAGTCTTTGCCCCGTTTTTTTATTTTCACCTTGGGGCTTAGGTGGTAGTTTTTTGTTTTTTTAGAAACATATTAAAAAATATATGTTTTTTCTTCACTCCTCTCTTGACATATCACCGCTGGACTTTTTATATAAAATCATTATATCTCATCAATAACTGTAAGCTCGCCATTGATTTCCTTTACCCTGTAAAGGTGGACTCTTTCCATCGGAGGGCTCTCGGGCTGGTGAATGCACATTATGTTATTACCTTCAAAATCCTCAAAAAACATCGCATGTCCACCATTGTTGTCAAAAAGCGGCTTTTCAAGATGTTCCCATGTGCCACGTATGCTGCCGCTTGCCGATACAACTGACAGCACAACGTAGTTGCCGTCAAGGTAGGGCGACCATGTAAGTAGCAACCTGCCGTCGCTTAATTTCTGTAAGAAAGGCGCGTCCGAGCCATATCTTATCGTTTCTTTATCATTATATAATATGTGGTGCGGCGTTTTTGCAGATATCGGGGATTCGTCCGACGCAAAAAGTCTGAAAGGCTCGCCTGTTATGCCCTTTAGCTGCGTGTCTACGGGCGCTGCCCACAGCTCGCCGACATATCCGCCCTTTTCTTCGACGTAATTGTCCGGCCAGTCATGCGAATAAACAACGTACGGAATGTCATTTTCTACATATAAAGTAGCATCAATGCAGCTTTGCTCTTTTGGTGTAATCGGACCGTTTACAACGGGCACAAATGGTCCTCTTGGAGTATCGGATACTGCGACCTGCGTGCCACGGAGTTCATTTTTACCTTTGAGTGAAACAAAAAGATAGAATTTCCCGTTATATTTGTGAACTTCTGATGCCCATACGTCGACGTACGCCCATGAATCATCCGGAATGGTGAAAATATCTTCACCCATTTCCCAGTTATCAAGGTCGCGGCTCGTATAATAAAGCACTGTCTTCGGTGCTCTGCTGACATACAGATAGTACAGGCCGTCATGATTAACAATATATGGATCTCTTACTCTGAA
Organism: Clostridia bacterium; assembly: GCA_045546695.1. Taxonomy (GTDB): domain Bacteria; phylum Bacillota; class Clostridia; order UBA1212; family UBA1255; genus SIG424. Next base: position 69,863 of record JAZQDE010000013.1, read on the forward strand.
CTCTTGTCTTGAAGGCATATTTTTTCTCCTGTGTTTTTATTGTATTTTTTCACAAAGCACCCAGGATGTCAAGGTGTGCGTTGACAAATTCTTTTTCTGTGATATAAAGATTTTAACAACTCAGGCGGAGGTCCCGATATGGATTTACAGAAATTATTAGACAGTATGACAGTCGATGAAAAGCTTGCGCAGATGACGCAACTCGTCACCGGCATTATTACAGATAAAGAAGACGGCCCACTTACAGGCCCGCGCAGAAAAATCGGTCTGACAAAAGATACCACAAAACGTATCGGTACGATTCTTGGTGGCAGCGGCGCAAATCACAGTAAAGATCTGCAGGATTTCCACCTGTCAGAAGACCCTAATAAGATTCCGCTTCTGTTTATGACGGATGTTATACATGGATATCGTACACTTTATCCTGTGCCGATTGGAATCGGCGCGTCTTTTGATGAGGAGTTGGCAGAAAAATGCTGTGCAATGGCGGCAAAAGAGGCATGCGTCAGTGGAATTCACGTTACTTTTGCACCGATGACAGATCTTGTAAGAGACGCACGCTGGGGCAGATGTATGGAAACAACCGGCGAGGATCCGTATCTTAACTCAAGAATGTCTGCCGCGATGGTAAGAGGATACCAGGGCGCACCGGACGACCCGGACAGACTCGGCAAGTACAAAATCGCCGCATGCGTGAAACATTTTGCGGCATATGGTGCGTGTGAAGGCGGTCGTGATTATGATGCTGTCGATATGAGCGACCATACGTTGCGCGAATATTACCTGCCGGCATACAAGGCGGCCATAGACGAAGGCGTCGAGTTGCTTATGACTTCTTTTAATACATTAAATGGTATTCCGGCTGCCGGCAACAAATACCTGGTACGCGATATTTTAAGAGGCGAATGGGGCTTTGATGGCGTTGTAATATCTGACTTTCAGTCGTTTTACGAGATGATATCGCATGGTATCTGCGAAGATGAAAAAGAGTGTGCAAAGAAGGCTCTCGATGCGACGAACGACATAGAAATGATGTCGACGTGTTTTGTAAAAAATGGCAAAGAGCTTCTTGAAGAGGGCGAGATTACTGAAAAACAGATCGACGATGCTGTTATGCGTATTCTGAAGCTCAAAGAAAAGCTGGGACTTTTTGACAGGCCGTACAGATTTGCCAATGCTGAGGAAGAGGCTGAGATTTGTTTGTGCAAGGAGCACAGAGAGCTTGCAAGAGTCGCTGCTGAAAAGAGCGCCGTTCTGCTAAAAAATGACAATGTTCTCCCCTTCAGTAAGGACATTAAGAAGATTGCAATTATCGGACCTGTTGCAGACCACGGCATGATCGGCGGCTGGTTCTGCTGCGGCACACACGGCGAAGCTGTCAGCGTTATTGACGGAATAAAAAATTATGCAAAAGATGCACAGATTGTTTTTGCCCGCGGTTGCGGCGCCCATCCTGCTGAAAAGGCTTCTGACGTCAGCGGGGCTATCGCTCAGGCAAAGGAAATTGCCAAAGATGCCGACGCCGTTATTATGTGCCTCGGCGAGGAGATCGATATGAGCGGAGAAGCTCACACACGCGCAAAAATTGCTGTAAGTAATTCCCAGGAAGTGCTGATTAAAGAAGTCTGTAGCGTAAATAAAAACGTCGCTGTTGTTTATTATTGCGGCAGACCTATTGCCCTCGAAAACGTAATAGACGTTGCACCTGCGACTGTTATTTTCTGGCATCCCGGCACCGAGGGCGGCAACGCACTTGCAAACCTGCTGTTCGGCGAAGTTAATTTCCAGGCAAAGTTGCCTATGACTTTCCCACGCGAAGGCCAGTGCCCATATTTTTACAACAGACTCAACACGGGACGCCCGAATGGTTCGCAAGGCTACTGCCTTAACTACAGCGACTCGCCATTCCCGCCTGTTTTCCCGTTCGGATACGGACTGTCTTATACAACATTTGACATTTCTTCTCCAGAAATTTCCGATACACAAATGACAGAATCAGGCAAAATATCCGTCACTGTCACAGTGAAAAACACAGGCGAGCGCGAAGGTATTGAGACGCTCCAGCTTTACATCAGAGACATGGTGGCGTCTGTTGCAAGACCAATCAAAGAATTAAAAGCTTATCGCAAGGTGGCACTTGGCGCAGGCGAAGAAAAGACCGTAACTTTTGAGATTACGGTCGCTGATCTTAAATTCCACACAATTGATGGTGAATATGCTGCTGAAAAGGGTTTATTCAGAGTATTTGTCGGAAACGATTCTGCAGTAAAGGAGTTTAAAGAATTCCGTCTGGTTTGATATCTTCATAATATGCGAGCGGCACGGGGCATTCTTCTATACATAAATCGTGATCCGTTTTCTGCCAGAGAATCCTGACAGTATCTGTCATTTTTACAGCGTCGCAACAATATACGGTGGCATTACCCAATTTATGGTATGTCACCGCTTTTGTATGTTCAAAAGCCTTCTTGTAATTTGGATAATATTCCGATACACATACATTACAATTTTCAGAATGGTGCGTGTGATACGGCGGAGATTTGTGGAGATTTCCACCGTAATCTTCAATCGTAATCTCAAACGTATCCGGATTTAATCTGTCAGGAATGTCATATCTTTCGTCAACCGCATGCAGATACGTATTCCTCTCGTGGCCTACTCCGACAAGCAGGATTTTGCCATTTTCTTCATATAATCTGCTAAGTGCGCCTCCTACAGGTGTCGGAGTGGCGGATTTTTCCTCTCCCTTTACGTATTCTGTAGCATTTTTACCAAAAACTGCCACTGAATGTGTCGGATGAAGGGAACGCACGCCGTCTTTTCTGAAAGCAGCTACTTTTGCAAGAGTACCAATACATGGAACTGTCGTTTTAACGTCAAAATATGGATTTTTCCTGTTTACGTTGTCCCACGTGTGCGTCGGAACGATAAAAAGCCCTTCGCTCAGATACTCGACAAATGCATCGATAAGGCCATCCGCACCATTTTCAATCTCACCGATTGAGCGTAGTGAACAATGAATTGTAACCTTGTCATTATGCTTTATACCTGCTTCTTCCAGGAAATTGAATATATCCTGTTTTGTTACCATTTTCTGCCATCCTTTCACAGAGGATTTATCCAACTCCACAATTTCCACGTGCCTTTTTTATACTCGTAAATAGAAATTGTGCAATTTTTGCAATGGATTGTATTTCTGTTCTGGTCGATTCCCGTGACCAGATCCATCATCCCCCTGAGCCAGCCTGCATGTGAAAAAACTGCCACGTTTTTACAGTCAAGAGACTCTATGTCATGTAAAAAACCGGCAATGCGGTTTTTCATATCAAGCTTCGATTCGCCACCATATTTTGCATAACCAAGGCGGGCAGCTTCTTCGTGCTCCTCTTTTGACGTTATATCGTGGCTGTTTTTTGAAAGGGTGCCAACATTGAACTCACGGAGCTTTTCATTTTTTTCAATCTCATATTCCGGCAAAACAATTGTAGCCGTCTCGTATGCTCGTGACAGGTCGCTTGAAAAGACTTTGTCAAACTTGACATTTTTCAGATATTCACGCGCCCGGAGAGCGTCTTCTCTGCCTTTTTCTGTCAGCTTAACGTCCCACCAGCCTGTCCACATATTGGTTTTATTTGATTCACTCTCGCCGTGTCTTATTATATATACAAACATTTTATTTCTCTTTTCGCGGGAAACCTTTGTAAAGGTGTACTATGTTGATGTCTTCGTCCATGTCAAGTCCGTGTGAACCGTTGTCACCGTCAATCTCGTGACAGCCGTGGTCCATGGCAAATCCTACCAGTGTATTGTGCTGAGTCCAATGTTCTTCTACAAGCTTGCATACAACAGAATAAATATGGCTGTTGAGTCTTGCCTCTGCCAGTGCGATCGCGCTTTCCGGTCCGTTTTTGTGCATAAGTGTATCAAAATTGCCATTATATACAGCGATAAAGTCGTGTTTGTCTTCTAAAATAATCTGCATCATTTTAGCATTTACTTCTTCTATATTGCCTGTCTCAAACTGGTAATAATCCATATCTCTTTCAAGATAAATTCTGCTCAGGCTACTTGCGCTGTACGTAATCAACGCCGGCCTTTTGCCTGCGCGGATAAGTGCGTCAAAAATCGTATCAATTTTGATAACCGGCTTTTCATAGCGCTGAATCCCATGAACTTCCGGTTGCGCGCCAGTGTACATCGTGCCGAAACACACCGGTGTTACGGACGGCATGACTGTCGCCAGCGGCACTTCTATATCGGAATTTTTCTTTGCAACTGTAAAAAACTGGGGGTATTTTTCGTAAACCCACTGCGCGATGGCATCAGGGTTGTACATGATGATTCTGTCTGCTTTTTCACCATTAAAAATATTGTCAACGTAGCCGGAAATATCAGGATTTTTTGGTGCAGCCTGTTGCGGTTTCTCTATTCCCATTGCGTACGCAAGTGCCGCACATACAGTGTCAAGTGAATTTGGATTGTGCATATTTTACCTCCTATATATCAAAACGTCGTGCCACTTCACGACCCAGCTCTGCAAAAGCCTCCTGTGTCAGGTGGCATGTGTCTATAAAGCATTCGCTGCCAAAATCTTGCATATACGCGTTAAGATCGCTGATTTCGACACCGTTTTTTTCAGCAACTGCAGTTGCAATTGCATTATACCTTTTTATGTCATCATTTGAACGCGGATTTACGCCGCCTGTCGAGCCGCCGTCGGGATTCATCGGCGTCGTTGTCGCAAAAATCAACTTCGCGTTCGGGAAAAATTTCCTGAGCAAGTCGATAATCATCTGAATATTCTTTTCGTACTCGCTCTCGCTCGTAAGAGACAGGCTGTAGCCGTTCCAGTGCGCCACGTCCCAGTGTCCGCAGTTGAAATGCACTATGTCAACTTTGTCTGTCCGGTCAAACATTTCCGCCCATTTTTTCATGGTGAAAATAATGTATTGCGAGCTTCTGCAGTTGTCTGTCACGAAAAATACTTCTGCTTTGTCCTTCAGTGTCTCTTTTACAGTCCTGCAGTAGCCATTTTTTATAGAATCGCCTATGAGAAAAATGTTTTTCTTCTCATCGCTACACATAAATTCTTTTCCGGCAATGCCGTTTTCAACCCAGTTCATTTTATCGCCTCTTATGTTTTTATTACGCCGATTATAGCATTACCGCTTCTTTTTCACAATGATTATCGCTGTCACTGCGCTGATTGCTGCTCCGATTGCAATACCAATCAACATAGAGATAAACGAAAAACCTGTTTCTTCCTGCTTTGGTTCACTCGTAGCCGGCGGGTTGGTGGCAGGGCTTTCTGTTGCAGGCGGTGGCGTATTTTCACCGGTATCCACAAATTCAAAACCACAGTCTGGACACGTATCTGCACCCTGCGTGTGCGCAACAGGCGTGTCGGTGGCACCACAAAGCAAGCATACGTGCCAGTGTTCTGTCTTGTTGAAAAGCCATATCTCCGAATACTTATGAGTTACTGTTCTTTTATGTCCGCAAATATTACAATCTTCATCACAGTCATTATCATAAACGTGGTCCGCTATGTCTGTTTTTCCGTCGCACGTTGTGCAATTGTGCCAGTGAGAATCCTCATCACTACTCCACGCATCTTCCGGTTTGTGTACATGAGCAAGGGCTTCTTTTATAACATATCCGCACGTTGTACAAACCTGTGGATTGTCCTCAGTCGCTTCCGGGCCCGGAGTGTGGGCTGACACGTCTTTTTTATCCTTACAAACCGAACACTCGTACCAGTGAGAAGTCGAGTCGAAGGAATATTTCGTGCTATATGAGTGTGTTGTATTGCGTGTATGTCCGCAAGTATTACACGTCGTATCGCAGGCATTATCATAATCGTGATTTTCAGTGTCTTTTTCCTTGCAAATCGAGCAAGTGCGTGAGTGAGATGTATCCCCCGTACTGGTCCAGTCATCATATTTATGTTTACATTTTACGGTAACTTCTCCGTTCTTGTTTGTTACATTAATATCTTCGTTTGATCCATCTTTAAGTTGCACTGTCATCTTAACAGTATAATCGCCGAAGGCCGCATTGTTTTTTATCTTGAACGTTGCGGTGAAAAGATCTCCGCTGATTTTTTCAGCGGACATATAGGCAAAAGCTCCTTTTCCGGAGGACACTTCAAAAGTTGATAACGTAGTGTCATCAATTTCCCATTCACCTTTTACAAGTTCCATGACGTTCTTATCGTATGTCAGTGAAACAGCACCGGAGCCGACTGTTACGCTCTTTGCAAGTGAAGCTGTTACTTTAATTGTCTCTCCTCGGTAGCCTGAGGTGCTGTCGGTATTGACAGTCGCACTTGTTGCAGCAATTGACGTGAGAGCGCAAAGCATAATCAGAATCGTTGTGAAAACCAATATTACTAATTTCTTTTTCATGATATCCTCTTTCTCTTATTCTTCCTCTTCTTTTCTTGTAAAAAGTGTTGTTGTGTTTGTTGTTGTATTTAATATAGCCAACGGATAATCTTCCGGGAAAAACGTGTGCATCAGAATATAGATGGCGTCGTCTTTGTTTACTTCGCCGTTGTTGTCAAAGTCACATTCTTGTTCCACAGGATATTCGTCCGGGAAAAATGTGTGCATCAGCAGATAAATTGCGTCATCTTTGTTTACTTCTTTGTCAGAATCTGTGTCGCCAATAATATGTTGAATACGATCTGTAAAGTTATCTTTGTAGGTGTGTCCGCATCTGCCACAAGTGTGCAATGTATAACCCTCATCTTGTGTAGTTGGTGGGATTACTGTCTGTGTGTAGTCATGACCGAGAGCCGGAATTATTATTTGTTCTTCGAGAATCTCGCCGCAACCGGAGCATTTTTTGCCCTCTGTAAGACCTGTCTGTGTACATGTCGGTGCTACTGCTTCGAGAATTATTACGTCCCATCTGCTGTGGTCGTGATCAAGTGGCGCGATTGTTTCTGTCTCATACGCATCGCAATTTGCACAGTCGCGACGTTTTTCACCCGGTTCAGCTTCTGTCGGCGCCTTTGTCTCGTACCATTCGCCATAGCTGTGGCCGGTAGCCGGTATAATTGTTTGTTCTTCGAGAATTTCGCCACAACCGGAGCATTTTTTGCCCTCGGTAAGACCGGTCTGTGTACATGTCGGTGCTACTGCTTCAAGAATTATTACATCCCATCTGCTGTGGTCGTGGTCAAGTGGCGCAATCGCTGAGGTCTCATATGCATCGCAGTTTGCGCAATCACGGCGCTTTTCACCCGGTTCGGACTCTGTCGGCGCCTTTGTCTCGTACCACTCGCCGTAGCTGTGGCCGGTGGCCGGTAATTTTTTGTATGCTGTGTAGTCGCAACGCGAGCATGTGTAATATCCGTTCCAGCCGTGTTCTGTGCATGTTGGTTTTTTCTCAGCATGATAATTCAGATCATGACCGAGAGGTTGTTTATATAAATCTACGTAGCTCTTCTGGCAACGTGTACATGTGTATGTGGTATATCCTTGCTCGGTGCAGGTCGGGGATGTCACTTCTGTTTTGTAGTTATGGCCAAGTACTACTATGTCGCGTGTTTCGTAGTGGTCACAGTTTTTACAGTCGTGGCGTTCACTGCCTTTTTCTGTGCAGGTAGGGGCTTCAAGCTCGTACCACTCGCCATAGTTGTGGCCGGTCGCTGGTATTATTATTTGTTCTTCCAGAATCTCACCACAACCGGAGCATTTCTTGCCCTCTGTAAGACCGGTCTGTGTACATGTCGGTGCTACTGCTTCAAGAATTATTACGTCCCATCTGCTGTGATCGTGATCAAGAGGCGCGATTGCTGAGGTCTCGTACGCATCACAATTTGCACAGTCGCGACGTTTCTCACCTGGTTCAGCTTCTGTCGGAGCCTTTGTCTCATACCACTCGCCGTAGCTATGGCCGAGAGCGTTTACGTATGTATCTATATAGATGTCACCGCAGCGTGTACAGGTATGAGTTGTATATCCTTTCTTCGTGCATGTCGGGGATGTCACTTCTGTTTTATAGTTATGCCCGAGAGTAGCTATATCGCGTGTCTCATAGTGGTCGCAATTCTTACAGTCGTGGCGTTCAGTGCCTTTTTCTGTGCAGGTAGGTGCTTTAGTTTGGTACCACTCGCCGTAGCTGTGACCGGTAGCGTTTACATATGTATCTATATAACTGTCACCGCAGCGTGTGCAGGTGTGCGTTTTATATCCTTTTTCTGTACAAGTAGGGTCTCTTACTAATATCATATATGAGTGGCCGCGTGCTGCTATATCCTGAGTTTCGTAGTGGTCACAGTTTTTACAGTCGTGGCGTTCACTGCCTTTTTCTGTGCAGGTAGGTGCTTTAGTTTGGTACCACTCGCCGTAGTTGTGACCGGTAGCCGGTATAACTGCCTGCTCTACCAGAATATCACCGCAACCGGAGCATTTTTTGCCCTCGGTAAGACCGGTCTGTGTACATGTCGGTGCTACTGCTTCAAGAATTATTACGTCCCATCTGCTGTGATCGTGATCAAGCGGCGCAATCGCTGAGGTCTCGTACGCATCGCAATTTGCGCAATCACGGCGCTTTTCTCCCGGTTCAGCTTCTGTCGGAGCCTTTGTCTCGTACCACTCGCCGTAGTTGTGGCCGGTGGCCGGTATAACTGCCTGCTCTACCAGAATATCACCGCAACCGGAGCATTTTTTACCCTCTGTAAGACCTGTTTGCGTACATGTCGGCGCTACTGCTTCAAGAATTATTACGTCCCATCTGCTGTGATCGTGATCAAGCGGCGCAATCGCTGAGGTCTCGTATGCATCACAATTTGCGCAATCACGGCGCTTTTCACCGGATTCGGACTCAGTAGGAGCCTTTGTCTCATACCATTCGCCGTAGCTGTGGTCGGTAGCGCTTACATAAGTATCTACATAGCTGTCACCGCAACGTGTACATATGTGCGTTGAATATCCTTCTTCCGTGCAGGTAGGCGCGGTCACTTCTGTTTTGTACGAATGCCCAAGCGGAGCAATCAGTTCATCTTCTGTGCAGGTAGGCAACGTACCCGCCGCATCTTTATATGCCGCACCACAATAAGAACAAACAAAATATGAATTGCGTCCTTTGTTTTCACAGGTCGCGGGACGGGCCGGGAGCTGATAAATCTTATGAGCGCAACCGGAAGATGATAATCTTCCTAATTCAGGAAAATCAGCAAACACCTGAGCGTACAAAATCTTTGCGCCGGCTGTAGTCGGATGATTAAGGTCCGTGGCAGCAAGCCCTGCAAACCACGCTCCGGTATCCTGATTTTCGACAACGGCAAAGTCAAAATCAATATACCTGTACCCGCTGTCTCTTATCATTTCGTTTTTCAGTCTGTTATTTACATTCGGGGTTGTTGGAATTGTACAAAGAACCGGCGTAATGCCGTACTCCTGACAAATTGCAAGGAATTCTTCGGTGGCACTAAGCCAGTCTGAATTTATAGAGCCGACATTGTCTCTGTTATTCATACCAAGAGCCCATATTGCGTATTCCGGAGTGGATAACTTTACAAGCTCACGGAACTGCCCGATACCGCCGGCAGCACCCATTTCACTGTATCCACACAACAGAACGTCTGAATAACCATCATCAATCAGATATTTTGTCCATCTGGCAGAGTTTGTTGTGCTGAACCACGAGTCGCCGAAGAACCAATAATCCGAATCGATTCCCGTCGCAAACCAGCGAAAATCAACATTTCTGACAGATGTTCCTTCTACGCCGCAGGCGATTTCACCATTACAGCCAGACCATCTGATTCTTGTAGCAAAGCTCGCATATCTGGTACTGATTGATATTCCTGCATCTGATACACCCATGTCGATGCGTATTTTGAGATAATCGATAATATCAAGATTGTGATTAATCTCCTGCTTTGTTGTCGTGCTGTTTACTGTATATATATATAATTTATCGGCCGTCACTACTATATAGCTGCCGTCCTTTGAATTTTTGCCATGGCTGATATATATAGAACCTGTGCCAATTTCGTCAAGTTCGGCATAGAATATGAAACTGTTGTTATGTTTTACAATGTTAAAATCTGTCAGAACAAGGCTCTGTCCGTCAGACAGCACATCGGCTGTCTCGTGATAATGTCCCGACTCATCTGTGTGATTTGAAACAAAAGTATCACTGCAGCGCGTGCATGTGTACGTTGTGTATCCTTTTTGCGTGCATGTAGGTTCCGTGACTTTTGCAGAATAGGAATGAGGCAGTGGGTTTGTATAATTCATGTGCAACTTTGTTTTACATATTGTACATGTATATACGGAATAACCCTGCGTAGTACAAGTAGGACTGACAACCTCAGTAAGCGTGGTAGTATGTTTCGTGCGATAGCTTATTGAATTGTTTTTGGCATATGTTTCTGCAACACTTCCACAATAAACTTCTAAAACAACATTCGGACAGTCCTCAAAAACTTCTTTTCCGATGACACTTACAGATTTTGGAATAGTTACACTTGTAAGACGCGGAGCATTTCTGATACATATCCATTCAAGTTTTGTCACGCCCTCTTCAAAAACGATAGTTTTCAGCTGATTACAAAAATCAAAAGCCTGTTGCTCTATAACTTTTACATGTCCGGGAATGACAACGTTTACGAGTGAGTCGCAGTTCAGAAATGCGCTGGATCCGATTTTCGTTACTTTCGATGGAATCGAAACACTTGCCAGATTTATGCAACCATAAAACAAGCCGCCTGGTATTTGCGTCATATTTGCCGGCAAATCAATATTTACAAGTTGTGCGCAATCCGCAAAAAGATAACCGCCAAGTATAATATTATCGTTGGTAAATGTGATGTTTTTAAGGTTCAGACATGATCTGAAGGCATCTTCTTCGATTTCCTGAACGTTCGGCGGAATGTAAATACTTGTCAGGCCGTAACAGTATGAAAAAGCATAATCACCTATTCTGATAACGCTCGATGGGATATTTATCGAAGTAATTTTTTTACAATGTCCAAAAGAAGAAGAGTTTAAAAATATTGTACCCTCGGGGATAGAATACGCGCCACTTTTGCCTGCAGGGCATGAAACAAGATGTGTGCCGTCCGCGGTGAAAAGAACGCCATCTACTGCTTTATATACTCTGTTGCCTTCTTCTACATAAAAGTTTTTCAAATAGGTACAACCATTGAATACTGCCTCTCCGATACTTGTTACGGTGGAAGGAATTGTAAATTCAGTAAGGGCTGTTCCCGAAAAAGCCGTATTTTCTATTTTTGTAATGCCTTCCGGCAAAACTACAGATCTGAAATTTTCATTGAAGCAAAACATACTTGACGGCACTGTTTTCATATTTTTTGAAAGAACGGCCGATGTCATTGAATGGCAATTGGAAAAAGCGTTTGGCCCTACTGTCGTCACGCTGTCAGGTAAAGTAATGGACTTTAACGCAGAACATTCTGAAAACGCACAAAACTCAATTGTTTTCAGATTCGGAGGTAGCGTGATGCTTTTCAACGCACGAAGATTGTTAAAGCCATACTCACGTATGGTAATCAGAGAGTCGGGCAGTGATACGGACGTACAATATTTACACCAGTAAAAGGCTCTTTCGCCAATTTCTGTAATGCCTTCTGAAACAACTATACTTTTTACATTGTCGCGGTAGTCGTTCCACGGAGGATCATCAAAACGATAACTTGGAATGACTCCTGTGCCGGCCACTATCAGCGTACCTGTATCTCCGTCCAGAACCCAGCTGATTTTGCTGTTTACAGTACCTGATGCAGTAGCATTTTCTACATATGGCAACGTCGCCATAGGATATTGTTTATTAAAATCCGCTGTATTGTATTCTGCTTTACGTATGTGCTTTGCAAAATTATCATTTGTACAAAGAAAATACCTGAACGCATTGCTACAGCTTCTGTCCCATGTGGGGTCCATATTGTAATATACACCATTGAGGCGAGTTATATTCCACGCATGAGATTCTTCATCAGACATTCCGCTAATATATCGGCAGTCGATGCCCATTTCCAGACATAATCTGTAAAACAGAGATGCAAATCCCTGGCAAACTGCCTCTCTGTATATAAGTGCCGCGTACGTGCTATGTTTGAGCATGGAATCATTGTCCAGATCATCCCAGTCATAGTCATATACTACATTTTCACATACCCACGTGTACAGTCCTCTTATTTTCCTGTACTCGGTCTCTTCCCACAGGTCAAGCTCTGCCAGCAGGGATTCAACGGCAGCATTTACTTCTTCTTCCATCTCAAGAGTCGAGAGCCAGTTGAAACTCATTGAAAGTTCTCTGTGTGTGCCATTTTCATCGGTCCACGTAGTCAGAGTATACTCATATCCAAACATATTTGCCCTGATATAATCACCTTCGTATGGTACGCCCGTGTGTCTCAGCGCCTCGTTTATAATCTTTGAGATTGACGTGCTGCTGTCAAAGGTATCTGTTTCTATACTGATTACAACGTTGCTCTGGCGGGCAACCATCGCAGAGCGAAGTTCTTCTGCTGCTTCAAGAATATAATCTTCTTCTGCCGCAGATACGTTTAAAGAGAATATACCGATTAAGATAACCGACACCACTACTACTAAGGTGATGACATATGCTGACTTTTTTTTCATAACTCACTGCCAATCAGCAGCTTGCGCCACCTTTCACATTTTTATTGAGAATTTCTTCCTTGTTTATGGGAGCATTCAGAATCTTGTCTTCAACATATTCAAAGCCAAGACGGTTTACAGTATCTGCAAATCTTTCGCCGGTGATGCCTTCGTTTCTGAATATCAGAATGGCGCGTTCAATAGCGTCCAGTACTTCTTCTTCGCTGGTGAAAAGCTTGGAAAGTGGTCTGCCCATAGCGACTTTCTTGCCCCAACGGCCGCCGATGGCAATCTTCCAGCCATTTACATATTCTTCCGTAGCACCGAAAGGACATTTATTTTTGCATCGTCCGCATCCGTTGCAACCCTGCGTATCAACAACAAGTTTGCCATCCTGCAGTGAAGCTACCTTTATAGGACAAGCTTTTTCTACCTGGCATACTTTGCATCCGCGGCATTTTGAAAAGTCGAACATCGGCATTCTCTGACCAATAATTCCCAGGTCATTGAGATCCGGCTTTACGCAATTGTTAGGACAGCCGCCGACTGCGATCTTGAATTTATGCGGAAGTGTAACGTTGTGATATCCTTTGTAAAATCTTTCGTGAATCTTTTCGGACAAACCGAACGTGTCGATAAGGCCAAACTGGCACGTGGTGCCTTTGCATGATACAACAGGGCGAACCAGGGAACCTGTGCCACCTGTTTCCAGCCCATTTTCTGCCAGGAAGGCAATCAACGGATCAATATTTTCGTATTTAACGCCCTGAATTTCTATCGTAAGTCTTGATGTCATAGCAACTTCTGCGCTGCCAAAGCGTTCTGCCGCCTGTGTTATCGCAAGGCTTTCTGCGGCTGTTATTTTACCATTTCTTGTTATTACGCGTACGTTGAAAACATCTTCGTATCTCTTGTCACGCAGGCAACCGAGTCCTTTTACTCTTTTTATTTCTTCTGCTGAGAGCTTTTCACCGTCAGCGATGCTACGCTTGATTACGTTGAACGTAGCGCCGCCCTCCAATACGCGTGTATTTGTAAAGCCAAGTGCCTTGAGTCTGTTCTGGATAAGATATCCCCTCTTGCCTCTTGCGCACGCAAGGAGCAACTTTGCGTCCTTGTCGTATTTCTGCGCTTGTGTGGCAGTTTTTGACAGGTCAAACCACTCTGCGCCGGGGATTGTCGGCGCCGGATGTGCGTCGATGAGTGTGTAATCTTTTGCCTTGCCACTTGCATATTCTGCCGGGGTTATGCTCTCGATTCTGCCTGTAATCTTGTTCATCATCACGCTGCATGCTGCTGCAAACGGGTGAATTGCTGTTGAAAATGGCGGCGCGTAAGCAAAATCCATCGTGACAAAGTCTTCTACATTAAGGCCTGCACTGATGCCTACGACGGCAATATCTGCCATTTTATCTACAGCTCCGCTGCCTATAATCTGGGCGCCTAAGAGCTTTTGTGTGTTTTTGTCTGCTATAATTTTTGTGATGAAAATGCCGGAATCCGGATAATAGTGTGCTTTGTCGTCACTCACCGTGAGTACAGTTATGACGTCGTAGCCATTCTCTACGGCCTGCTGCTCTGTGAGTCCTGTTTTTGCTGCGTTGAGGTCTTTTGCAAGCTTTACAACGCCTGTGCCGAGGCAGCCTTTGTATGCTGTTGCTTCTGCCCCTAATGTCAGTGCCAGTGCTCTGCCTGCTATATTTGCCGTCGAACCCATAGCGGACCATTGTCTTTTATTGGTAATGCGGTTTTTCACCATCGCGCAGTCGCCGACTGCATATATATCATCAATATTTGTCTTTGCATATTCGTCTGTAATAATGCAACCTTTTTCCATTTCCAGGCTTGTGCCTTCGAGGAATTTTGTAGCAGGACGTATGCCTACGCAAAGTACCGCCATATCTGCCGCGATATCTCCGGCTGACGTTTTAACGCTTTTTACGTTGCCCTCTCCTTCTATTGAAACAAGTGACGTAGCAAGGAGTATTCTTAGTCCCTTTTCCTGGAGTTTTCTGCGGATAAAGTCTGCCATTTCCCTGTCAAAAATACCCGGCATCAGTTGCGGGGCCATGTCTATGAGTGTAACAGACAAGCCTTTTTCCATGAGATTTTCTGCCATTTCGAGGCCGATAAAGCCACCGCCTACAACGACTGCCTTTTTACAATTTCCGGCATATTCTCTTATTTGTATAGCATCTTGTGGCATGCGTACTGTGAAAACGCCGTCAAGATCAGTGCCCGGTACAGGTGGCACCACCGGCTGTGCGCCTGTTGCGATGACCAGTTTGTCGTACGTGATCTTTTCACCATTGACTGTGATTGTTTTTGCTTCCGGATCAACTGCCGTAACTTCACTTGCTGTATGCACGACGGCGCCTGTGAGCCCCATGAATTTTTGTGGTGTATTTACGATCAGTTCTTCTTCTGTCTCAATCGCGCCACCGACATAATATGGAAGTCCGCATCCTGCATATGATATGTCCTGTGATTTTGTATAGATTATAACCTCCGCATCGGGAGCTTCTCTTTTTAATTTTGCTGCTGTTTTTGTGCCTGCGGCAACACCGCCGATTATGATAACTTTCATACTTAAACGTCTCCTTGTTCTCTGACCGTATATTAATAGGATAATAGCATAATCGAGGCAAAAATCAATGATTTTTTAGTCTTCAGATTTTCGTTTGTTGCCGCCTTTTCATCCGTTGCCAGTTTATGACTATAATTACTATGTCTTTATTCTGACACTACAATTGTACGACTCGGGACGATGCCATACCGTATGTTCTCATTCCTCATGAATCTATAAATTAATAACAAAACATATTAATCCTCTTGATTTTTAGTCTCTGAATGTTATTCAAGTCTTATTTACAAGTGCAAAATACTACTATAAAAAGCTCTGGAACAATTTGATTATCTTTTTAGATTTCTCAATTAGTCTATAACGATTGCCCCCTGCGTTATACTAGGATTCAGCATATCGGAATTTATATCATAGATTGCATTGTCTCCCCATGAAATTATTATTGGGTAAATTCCGGGAGCTCTATCATTTGCGATTTCAAATGTGAGGATTAACATCTCTCCGTCAATCACTTCGCCAACTTCACTACCGTACCAAACAAAATTACAACCACTAATTAACCGGCTCGGTTCTTGAAACGCTAACGCAGAAAGAGCCATCCCATTTTGACAGTCAATTAATTTAAATGCTTCTTCATCATAGTTGACAGAGAGGACCATACCAAGAATACCCGGATTATCGGTAACACAAACCTTCACATTCACCTTTTTATTATTATCTGCAACCGTGACAGTATCTACTTTAAAAGCAGTGCTTATGATTCGTAGATATTCAGCAATTATAATTGTATCTTTATCAATAGAATAAAAATCTCTATTCCAGCCTACGAATGTATACCCCTCTCGTTGAGGATCGTCCGGAGCAGAGGCAGCTTCTCCTGCTTTAACAATATCCGTTTTAAGAACTGTACCGTCAAAATCACGGAATGTTACCGTATATGATTTCGCTTGCTCCGTATGTGACTGCGGTTTCTTCTCAGGTAAAAGAATTACCACCACCAAAATTGTTACAATCATGACAATTACTGTGATTGTTATAAATATGAATTTCTTTTGATTCATATTTATTCCTCCTATAATAGTTTTTTAATACAAAATTTGTTCAATAGGCTTGTTAAGCCATTTCATGTGTTGGATCAAGGACTCTTTGATT
The DNA here is from genome assembly GCA_045546695.1 of Clostridia bacterium. Lineage (GTDB taxonomy): Bacteria > Bacillota > Clostridia > UBA1212 > UBA1255 > SIG424. Next base: position 86,201 of record JAZQDE010000013.1, read on the forward strand.
AACAGGCTGTAGCTGTTATTTATGTTGCTTTTTCAGTCCATAATCTCCACCTTTTGTTGATTTAGTCGAACACATCATAAAATGAATCGTCGGTCAGTCTGAATACTTTTAAAGAAATTAGACAGCCTCGCATAATGCAAGGCTGTCCTTTTTTACAAATGACTTTTGACGTCTGGTTTGCAATTATTTTTCTCTATATTTTATATAGTGTTGAACATTAGAAATTTCTCCACCTTCGCTAACCTGCGTCGATGACTCTATACCAGTTGTTACATTTTGGTATTGATATACCTTTTCATAATCAATATAACTGCTTGTATAGTAATCGAATCTAAACCAACGGGTTGCACCTCCGCATTCTGCGTTTGATGTTTTCTGGTCAGAAACTATATAATTTCTTATACCCTGACTATTGCAATAATACATGTCAGAGGCATAATCGCCCTTCGTCGATGTAAATGCATAAAAATATTTATATAAGAAACCATTGTCCGGACCATATCCATATTTGTTATAAATTGCTCGAGTAGCTGTGCCAGCAGCGCTAGTATCATACATCCAATGCCAATATATATATCCTGCCCAATTATTGGTTACCACTCGTTTCGTTGTTCCATCGTCATAGGCCTCATACGAAGATTTGGCAAAGTTCTTATAGTATGTATTATTGGTATCATATCCGGACGGGAACGATGCATAGTTAGTCGATCCGCTGCCAATTTGATTCCAATAACTTCCTGTCTGAGTCCAACCACTCAATGATGGGTTTGTTGATTCTGTAGTTTGAGTTCTAGTATACGTCCACTTGTTCTCTATAATTTGAGCTCCAGAAGGTATGTTAGATGCTAATACCCAATCTGACAAAGGTTTCAATGACCACTGTGCATAAATGGTTGTATTACCATCTGCCATGATTGTTGAGGAACTAACCTCTGTACCTCCAGTCGATGCAGTATACCAGCCAATAAAGTTATGGTAATCTCTTGTCGGCTCTGGTAATGTCCCATAAGAGTCACCATAGTTAACATTCTTTGATGGTGTAGATACATTTCCTCCATTCGCATTATAGGTCAGTGTATACGTATTAACACGCCACTGTGCATACAAGGTTTGTGCAGATGTAATTGTCACCTTGGAGGAAGAAGTAATTTGAGTTCCACCACTCAATGATGTATACCACCCCGTAAAGGTATATCCCGTTTTAGTGGGAGTGGGTAAGTTGCCATATGTTGAATTATAGATAACTGTCATACTCGTGGTGGATACATCTCCGCCGTTAGGATTAAATGTAATTTTAAAGGAGCCCTGAATATAACTTGAAAATTCATCTTCTGTCAAAGGAATCAGATTTCCGTTTGTCATTGTCATATATGTTGAATCAGGTTTGCTTCCACAGTAATAGAAATTACCAGAAACACGCAAGCTTCCCCAAACATTTTCATCTTTTAGAGAATCAATCATGGGATTCTTCGCAACGATAGCATTTCCATCCTGTGCCGTCAGCTTGCTGTCGCGCAAAAGGGAAATTGTCGCAGCGTCCTTAGCAAGCAATAACACAAAGCCAGGAGCAGTAATATTCACCGTATCCAGAATCAAATTACCCTTCTTTATTTCAAGAGGTACTCTGGTGCAATCAGCAATAGTTAAATTACGCAACTTTGTAGTATCTGCCAAAGACGTAATCTTGATGTCTTTATATGTAACTTTCTTGTCACCAATCAATTCAAAACTTTCAATTGCCGGAACATCCAGTGTAAGCACTGTATCCCGTGCAATCTTTGAAATGTCGATTATTACATTCTTTGCTCCAGACTTAATCGCATTTTGAATTACATTCTGAGTGATTTCTGCAGCATTTGTTGGCACAAACTCTGCATTTAGAGCATTCATCTTCAGTGTACTAACGTCTACAAAGGCATTCTCACCAATAGTGGTTGTCCGAGGTGAAATTGTGAAACCTTCCAGCGAGCTACATCCACTAAACGCATTATCGCCAATAGTGGTAAACCTACCGGAAACCTGCTCTAATGCAGTGCAATCCTTAAATGCATTTGCGGGGATATCTGTGATGTAATTACTAAGAACGATGGATCGAATCGGCTTTCCTGCAAAAGCATTAGCAGTAATACCTGTAACCTTATATGCATTTCCGCCAGATGCAATATAAGAAGGAATCACTACATCCAGGCTAGGGTAAACCCAGTTAGGCGCATCCTTTTCTCCAATATTCTCACCAAAGTCAGTAACGGTTGCCGTTCCGGTAGTGGAATCGGTAATGTATGCCAGGCTCTCAGTCACAACAGTCTTGCTCGTTACATACTCATGCACAAAATACGGAATTTCAAAAGGCAGCGCTCCATTTTCGTAATCATCGAAGCTCAGAGTGGGAGAGTAATCCAAGAATTCATAAGTCTTGTCATCCAATACGTTGAATGTATAAGTGAAGTAAGACTGTGTTGCCACGTCATAACCTACAACAGCAAACACATGTACTGTACCTGCAATGACCAATCTATAACAACCTTCACTCTTTCCATTTGTAGAGTAAGTAGTTGTAGTTGTCTTGGTTTCGGAAGAGAAATAGGTCAGTGAGGAGCTGGAACTTACGCTTTTACTGTCTGTAGAACTGAATTCTTGAGATTCACTATTTTCTCCACCGGAAGAATAAGAGTTACCATAACCCTTTGTGTTGCTGATGATTTCTGAAAGAGCCTTGCTGACAGATTCGCTTTGACTTGCACTCTTTGTTTCAGAAGATGTTTCCGAGTTATTCCATGATGTGTTGTTAGCTTTTACCGTTGACTCGACTGTTGTAGTATCTGTTCCAGTATGCTCGTTTGTTTCTTTGTGCTGTTCATAACCTCCACTAATCTCGGCACCGACTTCAAATGTACCAGTAACTTTGCTTGCAAGGCTTTTACTGTTAGAATAACTCGCGTTAATCTTAGCATCGAATTCAGCGCTGTTGCCATGGATATAGTTTTTACTGTCATACTCAACCGTGGTTGTTCCATCCGTTGTTGTCGTGGTTCTACAGCCTCCATTCTCTGTAGTGATGCTAATTGTACCTGATTCCGTCTTGGTCAGTTCGTTTGCCTCCTCAACCGTCAAACCCTGTTCCTTTGCCCATTCTTCATTGACACTAGTAACATCATTCCAGTCTTTGGATAATGTCCACGTTGCCGAGTCTACAGTAGATTTAGAAATTGTGTCTGCAATTTCTATTGCTTTTTCTCCAGAAATTGTTGTAGATACTGTCTCAGATTTCTGTTGTTCCAGACCGGAAACGCTCTGAATTGTCCAGATTGCATCAGACAACGGTACGTTTTCAATCGTTCCAATCTCATAGGTGAAATAAAACACACCATTATCGCTATCTTCGATAATAATCGGGTCCTCTAATGAACTAACTGCTTTTGTCAAATTACGCTTACTTGTCCAATAGGCATTCAATGTCAAATCATCTGTCGTTCCAGCAGAAATCTCAGTTATTTCTGTTCCGTCATCCAGATACCATCCTAAGAAAATATAGTTGTTGATTTCGGGATTCGGCAGATCCTTTAGACCCTTACTTACAGTATAATGAAGATACTTTTCATCCGTAATTGAACCTAACGGAGTTTGATACAGCTTATATGTAACATCATACACAATTTCATTCCAATGGGCATACAGTATCTTATTTCCAACAGAACCCTTGGGGATTTCTGTTATACGATTTCCACCAACTGCCTGTGGAGCATCATACCATCCAAGGAACTCATATCCCTTCGGAGCGGTCAGATTAACTAATACGATAGTATCTTGATCGGTATAGTATGATTTTGGATTGGAGTTATCAATCTCCTGTTGCGCTAAATAAGTATCGGAACCAACTACAGAATAAGAAATTGAATATCCTTCAATGGGGTCTATCTTCTCCTGTGCGACAAACACCTCGTTACATACACTACAATGAGAACCCTCTGTCAAGCCGGATGTAGTATAAGTAGGTGCAACCGCAGGGTCAATTACTACAGTATGTTCTGTTTTAGCAATTACAGTTGAGGCTTGTGTAATTTCTAATGTGCCAGCTTCATTACTAAAGTACTTTTCGCACTTTTCACAGTACCAGTATGCATAATTTCCCTCCTTAGTACAGGTCGCAGCCTTAGCTATCGTTTCCTGCATTTCATGAACACACTTAGGTGAAACTGGCTCAAGTGTAACATTGAAGCCCTCCGGATCTGTTGTACAGCCGTCGGAGATGTATTTTGCAATCAAAACAAGGTCTTTAGGATCAAGTTTTCCGTCGTCGTTAACATCCGCCGCGCTCACATTAATAGTAACATTAAATCCATCCGGGTCAGTAGTGCAGTTATCAGAAATGTATTTTGCCAAGGCGATCAAATCTCTGGGATCAATAATCTTGTTCTCGTCCGTATCACCAGGAAGATAATTAATTACTAGAACTCTGCCACCTACATAGCTCGCAGAAACAGTATTATCATCTGCATCAGTCAGCGCGTTACCAGTCACGCTAATTGGCAAGATTGTAGATTCTTCTGCATTCTCATCAACTTCAAAAGTTAGTTTTAGAAGCGTTCCATCTTTTATTTCTCGCAAATGTGTACCATACCAAATGAAGTTTGTACCGGAACTCACATAACGACTAGGCTCCTGATAAGAAAGTCCGTTAAAAACATCTCCACTTTCAGCATCGATAAGTTCAAGTCCTTCTGCCCAGGTAATTGTTAGTGTTGCACCGTAAATGCCCGGATTTCCAGAAATCTCAACATTTACCTCGACTGTAGATCCAGAGGCAGTCCAAACATTTTCAACTGAAATAATCGGTTGATCTGTAGGTGCTGCGTAAACTTCCAGAATAGTCGAAGGAATTAACGAAACAATCATAGCTACAATCAGTAGAATAGATATGAACCGTTTTTTCATATAAAGCTCTCCTTTCTTTATTTTCAAGGGATACTGTAATTTGTTATTACTCAGTAATGGTAATTGTACCGGCAATGTACTCAAGCGTTACTTGATTGTCTTCTTGATCAAAAATATCTGTTCCTCCGAATTTGATGACATATGTTCCAACCGGTGCATCCTCGGCAATAGTTGCACAAATTAGCATAGCCTCGCCATCCTTCACCGCACGCAAACTCGATCCATACCAGATCAGGTTACATCCATCCTTATATTTTGCCGGTTCCTGAAGGCTCAGACCTCTGAAAACATTGTCTGCGCCAGCATCAACCCAATCAATTAGAATCACGGAATCATCGTATTCCATCGTAAAGGTCATGCCCAGAAGACCTGGGTTGTTTGTGATGGTTACTGGAATTTCAATCTCATCTCCAGCTTTAGCAGAGACATTTCCAACTGTCAGCGTTGGCATGTTATTCAACTCATACTGGGCTGTAACGGTTAAGTTCTCAGTCACATTGCTAAAAGTCTTATCCCAACCTGTAAATCTATATCCTTCTCTGGTTGGATTTGTAGGAGCTGTAGCACTCTTGCCGCTTTCAACGGTCTCTTTCTTTAATTCACTTCCATCGTGGTCTACAAATATTACAGTATATGTTGTGGGTGCAGGATCTGTAGTAGTGACACCAACATATCCAAGGTCTACAGGGGCACTTCCGTCGTCATACTCTACCCAAAGGTGGAGGTTTTCATCAATCCACACAGATTTAATACCACGACCTGCTTCGCCCTTTTCACCGGCTACACCGTTTTCACCTGTGTCACCTTTTTCACCCGTGTCACCTTTTTCACCTGTATCGCCTTTGTCACCCTTGTCGCCTTTATCTCCTTTGTCGCCTTTATCTCCTTTGTCGCCTTTTTCACCCTTTTCTCCAACGAGAGAAGCAAGCCATTCAGCTTCAGAGCCTTTATATCCATTGTCAACAGCTATTTCGTATGCTGACTTACCATTTGTACCATTCACACCATTTTCGCCGTCTGCACCAACAAGAGAAGCGAGCCAGCTCTGAACATCTCCCTCGTAGCCGTTTTCAACAGCAAGTTCATATGCTGACTTACCATCTTCGCCATCTTCACCCTTGGCTGCAGCGTCGCCGTCTTTACCAACAAGAGAAGCAAGCCACTCTGTAATAGTACCTTCGAATCCATTCTCACATGCAAGATCGTATGCCGACTTACCATCAGCACCATCTTTACCGTTAGCGCCGTCATTACCATTTATACCATCTTCGCCTACGAGTGAATCAAGCCATTCTGAAAGGCTACCTTCAAATCCATTTTCACAAGCGAGTTCATACGCTGATTTACCATCTTTACCGGATGTGCCGTTCTGGCCGGCAAGTGATGCAATCCACTCTGCTTCAGAACCAATATAACCAAGTTCTACCGCTAATTCATAAGCAGACTGTCCGTTTTTACCATCGGCACCATCTTTACCATCTTTACCGTCAGTACCATTTATACCGTCTTTACCTGCTGCGCCAACGAGAGATGCAAGCCATGTCTGGACATCTCCCTGGTAACCGTTTTCAACTGCGAGTTCGTATGCTGATTTACCATCATCACCTTTTGCTGCAGTTGAGCCATCTTTTCCTACAAGAGAAGCGAGCCATTCAGTCTCAGTGCCTATGTAGCCATTCTTTACAGCAAGTTCATAGGCAGACATACCTGCCGCACCGGTTGCACCTGTTGCGCCTGTTGCGCCTGTATCTCCTTTGTCACCCTTGTCGCCTTTTGCGCCTGCTTCACCAACGAGAGAAGCAAGCCATTCTGTAACAGTGCCTCTGTAACCATTTTCTACAGCAAGTGCATATGCGGATTTGCCATTTGCACCATCTTCGCCATCTGCTCCATCTTTACCATTCGCGCCGTCCTTACCAGCCGCTCCAACAAGTGAAGCAAGCCACTCTGTAAGTGATCCTCCAAAGCCGGCATCGCAAGCAAGCTCATATGCTGATTTGCCATCTGCGCCATCGGCACCATCTTTACCGTCAGCACCATTTATACCATTTAATCCATCTTTACCAATTAAAGAATCAAGCCATTGTGAAAGAGATCCTTCGAAACCATTTTCACAGGCAAGTTCATAGGCAGATTTGCCATTCTGACCATCAAGACCGTTCAAGCCGTCAGCGCCATCTTTACCATCAGCACCATCTTTACCATCAGCACCATCTTTACCATCCTTGCCATCGTCGCCATCATCGCCATCTTTACCGATTAATGAATCAAGCCACTGATCAAGAGATCCAGTATAACCTTTTTCAACAGCAAGCTCATATGCAGATTTTCCATTTATGCCATCCTTGCCGTTAGCACCATTGGCTCCTGCCTGTCCTGTTGCACCAACTTCACCTACAAGAGATGCCAACCATTCTTCAACTGTGCCGGTATAACCGTTTTCAACAGCGAGCTCGTAAGCAGATTTTCCGTTCGCTCCATCTACGCCATCCTTGCCGGCAGTCCCTTGCTCGCCGGGAAGACCTTGTTTGGCGCATCCGGCAAACATCGAAAGTATTAATAACATTGATAAAACTAATGCTATTACATTTAAAAAGTTCTTTTTCATATCTGTACCTCCACATTAGGGCTAAAACTACATAATTTTCATTATGTAGTTTTGAAAAAAATACGCACGTATATTAGAATAAAAAAATATTCACAAGTCTTTTTTTTATCAAAAATAGCGACTTTCCCAGTGAAAAGTATAGTAATTTTTTATCAAGATATTTAACGTCGGTTGTTTTTAGGGTACCGTGAAACATCACAACAAGCGACTCATAATTATTGTGACAAAAAAATAACCACAGTGTTGCTTTTATATGAACAGATGTGATATACTGGCCTAAATATTGTTGTGACTAAAACTACATAATGAAAATTATGTTATTCTAAATTATAAGTCGCATTTTTTCCATTTTCTGTCTATGTTCTTCCCCTGTTGAGATTATATAAATTCGTGTTGTGTTAATGTTGGAGTGTCCAAGAATATCAGCAAGCTTTGCTATATCTTTTTCAACTGCATAAAATGTGCGTGCAAAAAGATGACGCAAATTGTGAGGAAATACCTTGTCTGGTAACACACCTGCGTCCTTGCAGAGTTTTTTCATTTCTGACCATACGTTGCTTCTGTTTAATGCTTTTCCTTTTTTTGTTACAAAAATCATTCCACTTCTTATTCCTCTTTTATATGCAAAGGCTAACAATTTTCTCCTCAAAGCAGATACAATAAAAATCCTCCGTGTTTTACCCTTACAGGAAACAACAGCTTCTCCTTTACATACTGCCTCGACGGTAATATTTACAAGCTCACTTACCCGAATTCCGGTACCACAAATTGTCTGAATCAGCAAGGATAGACGCTCATTGCTTTTTTTCTCTGCCGCCCTTATCAATGCCAGGTATTCTGCCTTATTTAACTCTTTTTCCTCTGTACAAAATGTTCTTTTCTGGATTTTGAATTGTTTGACGCAACAATCATTCCAACCCGCGAATCTAAAAAAGGCATTTATAGCTGCAATCATAGAGTTTGCGCTCGCAACAGCATATTTTTCACCAATGTATGACTTGTAATTAATTACCATTTTCTTATCGACAGACCTGCCGTTAGCATATTCTGTAAAAAACCGTATGTCCCTCAGGTATTTATCGATTGTTGTCTTGCTTTTCTCATCTTCATGTAAAAAAAGCTCGAATTTACTCAACATTTTTTTTGTTATTATGTTTTTCATAATAAAAATCACCCCCCGTCTTTTAATAATATTATCGGAAGTGTGAACATTAGTAAAATATTTTGCCTCTTCATAGGTCTTCAAGCAACTTCCATCTGCCTGCTTTTCATCCGTTGCCAGTTTATGAATCCGTATATGTCATTGGCAAAGAACGCTGCAAAGCAAGCTATGACAGAGATATATCCCGGCTCGCCTACGGCAGCAAGTACCCACAGCACAATCAACACGAGGTCGTTTGCCGCGTAAGCCAGTGCATAGTACGGACTGCGACGGAAAGTGGTATTGACCACCCACCCTGAAAAAGGCTATAATATAACCAATAAATTTTGTTCAGGAGGTAGAATAATGAATCTTGTAAAAAAAGCAGTAGCTGAATTTATCGGCACACTCGTTTTAGTACTGGTTGCATGCGGCGTTGCAGCTGCCAGTGGCTGTATATTCCCTGAAGCAGGATACATTGCAACGGCGCTTGCATTTGGTCTCGTAATCGTTGCGATGGCATATTCAATCGGTAATGTTTCCGGATGCCACATCAACCCGGCTGTATCTATCGCAATGCTTGTCAGCGGAAAAATGTCTGTCAAAGACTTCATCGCCTACATCGTGGCTCAGTTCGCAGGCGCACTCGCAGGCGCAGGAATCCTTGCATATTTTATGGGATCCACAGAGGCTCTCGGACAGAATGGTCTTTATGAAGGCGACATCGTAAAGTCACTTATCATTGAAGTTGTTCTGACATTCATCTTTGTACTCGCTATTCTGGGCGTTACATCAAAGGCTGAAAACTCAAACGTTGCAGGCCTTGTAATCGGTCTGTCACTCGTACTGGTTCATCTCATCGGAATTCCATTTACCGGTACATCTGTAAACCCGGCAAGAAGCTTCGGCCCTGCCCTCCTCGTTGGCGGTGACGCACTTGCAGACGTATGGGTGTTTATCGTAGCACCACTCGTTGGCGGCGTACTCGCGGCACTTGTTTACAAATTCCTTGACAGCAAAAAAGCTGCGTAAAATCATTTGTAAATCTCAGACCCCGGAACACAGCTTCCGGGGTATTTCTATGCCCTGCACGCCCACGCCGGAAAGAAAATATAGCGAAACGAGCCGGCACATAGTATAATACAACCAATAAAATGACAATTTATACATAGAGGGAACCATATGAAACAAGAACATTTTTTTAAGGATGCAAAATGGATTGGAGCAAAAGAGCGCACGGCTAAGACATTTTCCGTGATACGCGGCCATTTTCATTGTGAAAACGCGCAAAGCGCGACACTCAACATTCTCGGTCTCGGTTTTTTCAAGTGCTACATCAACGGAAAATGCATAAATCCGGATACGTTTTTACCACTTTCTTCCGATTATGAGGCTACCTGTGATCCGAAGGACGAGATCATCTCCGGTCACAGAATTTACGTACCACAATTTGACATCACACCATACATAACAAACGGCGACAATGTGATTGCAATTCATTTCGGCGGCGGTTGGTACACACACTCGTGCCGTGTATTCGGCCTGCCTAAAGCCATCTACAACATTAATGTAGTGACAGAAAATGGTAGCCGTGACTTTTCATCGGACACTCATTGTAAGATATCTGCCGGCTACATCAGCGAATACGAATTTGTTAAGTTTGAAGGCCACAATCTGAATGAACACCAAGCCTCTTTTGAAAAAGATTTTGATGACAGTTTATGGGAAAACGCCCATGCTACAGAAGCGCTCGACACGGAATATTGCACGACTAACTGCCCTGCCGACGCACTTATATCACAGCTTCCCGTCACAAAAATCGGCACCGGTGAAAAGGGCGGCATTGTTTATGACTGCGGCCAGAACACCACGGGCTACCCTGTGCTGGAAATAAATGCCAAAGAGGGCGAGACTGTAAACATATATTTTTCAGAAGAACTTCTTGACAGCGGATATATAGATTCAAAACACAGCCACGGACAGCGTTTTACAATTATTGGAAACGGCGCAAAGCAAATCGTGCAGCCGGAATTTACATGGTTTGCCTTCCGCTGCTTTGAAGTCGTAGGCGACGCAGAACCAATAAATGTCAAAGTAATCTACGCCGACGTGCCAGTTTCTTCCAGTTTTGAATGCGACAACGAGACACTCAACTGGACGTACAGAACGTTTCTGCATACGATGCTTTGCAACATGCACACAGGTCATCCGTCTGACTGCCCTCACATAGAAAGACGCGGCTACACGGGCGACGGCCAGCTCACCTGCCACGCCGTGCTGACTACAATGGACGCAAAGGATTTTTACGAAAAATGGTTGCAGGATATTGCCGACTGCCAGGACGTTCTCAGCGGTCATATTCAGTACACGGCGCCGTATATACGTAGTGGCGGTGGCCCCGGCGGCTGGGGCTCTGCTATCGTGGAGGTGCCTTATCAGCTGTATCGCCATTACGGTGAAAAAGAAATTCTTGCCAGATATTACGGTAACATGCGCAGATATATCGACTACCTTGAAGCTCATTCGGAATTTTCACTTGTAACAAGTGACAAGGCCGGTGAATGGTGCCTGGGCGACTGGTGCGGCCCTAATATTCTCTATCCCGACAGGGATATAACCTCGCACAATCAGCAAGTTTTCCTTCCCGCGCCTATGGTAAACACGTATTTTATGATTAAGTCTCTTAGGCAGATGTGCGAGATTGCGCGCATCATCGGCAAGGATGAGGACATAGCAGAATACGAGGAAAAAATTGCCACACGCAGAAGAGCTGTAAATGCTGCATATTTTAATACATTTGATGGTAATTTTGTCATGAACGTACAGGGCGCAAATGCATACGCCGTTGACCTCGGCCTCGGAAGCAAAAGTACCTACCAGAATATGGTTAATTATTATAAAAAACTCGGCTATTTTGACACGGGAATATTTGCAACAGACATTTTGATCCGCACATTGTTTGAGAACGGCAATGAAGATCTTGCAGTTGATTTGCTTACAAATAATGGCACTCAGGGATACGAACACTGGAGGCAAAACGGTGCAACTACTTTTCACGAGTATTGGGACAGCAACAGAAGCCGTTCCCATAATCATCCAATGTTTGGCGCGCCCGTTGCGTATTTCTTCGAATATCTGCTCGGCATCAGGCAGGTCCCCGGCAGTGCCGGCTACAAAGACGTCGTGATAGAGCCACGCGCACTCAGGCGTTTTGGCAAGCTGTCCGGTAGCATGATGACGCCGGCCGGCAAGATTGAGGTCAGCTACGAAAAGGCTGATGAAAATATTTACAATTGCCGGATTATGGTACCGGGCGGCATTAAGGCACGCCTGATTTATGGTGGCGCAGAGTATCTTCTGACAAACGAATTAAATGAAATAGTGGTGAAATAATATGTATATAAATGAAAATCTTACAACTCCAGTCATAACAGGATACGACGCTGTCGTAGTCGGAGCCGGTCCGTCAGGTTGCGGAGCCGCGCTTGCGCTTGGCAGGTCCGGAATAAAAACACTTCTTATCGAAAAATTCAATTGCCTCGGCGGCGCATGGACAACCGGCTTTATGAATCCATTTTTTGACACAAAAGACAAGGCGGGTATCGTCGGCGAGCTTGTGTCGGAATTAAAGGCGCGCGGCCAGTTCGGCGGTTTTGGAAATATGAGCTTCAACTATGAATATATGAAGTTTATTCTTGAAAACAAGATGAAAGAAGCCGGCGTTGATGTTCTATACAACACCACATTTTCACGCACGCTCGTAGATGATAAAAAAGTCTATGGAATTGTTGCTGAAAATATAGAAGGAAGATTTGCAGTTTATGCCGGATACGTGGTAGATGCAACAGGCGACGGCAACGTGGCTGCGAGCGCAGGCTGCCCGTTCGAACTGGGAGAAAATGGCAATTACAAAGAATGTCAGGCGATGACGTTGATGTTTCTCGTCGGAAATATTCCTGAAAAATATTTAAACGGCCTCATGCTCTATGAAAAGCTCAAAGCCGTTTATGAAAAAGGCGGCAAGGAATTGCCGTTCAAAGTGCCGTATCTTATTCCTGTACCGAGGTCACATTTCGGCGTTGTGCAGTTTACGCACATGTACGAATATAATCCATTAAATGCCAGAGCTCTTACAGAAGCGACAATTGAAGGCAGATGCCAGCTTATTGACGCGTTTGAATTCCTGACGAAATATGATGATGAATTCCGTAATCTGGAACTTATCAGTTCTTCTTGCGTGCTTGGAGTCAGAGAATCACGACGCATTATCGGTGAATATTGCATGACTACAGACGATATACTGAGCGGTGCAACGTTTGACGACGCTGTGGCACACGTCACTTTCGGAGCCGACCTTCATACTAAATCAAACAAAGGCCAGCATTGCTTCAAAGTAAAGCCGTATAAGATTTCACTCAGGGCGCTGCTCCCAAAAAATTACAGCGGAATTGTTGTTGTGGGGCGCTGCATCTCCGGCACACGCGAAGCAATGGCTTCTTATCGTGTTACCGGAAATTGCGCGCAAATGGGAGAAAATGCAGGTTTCTACATTGGGGAAGCTATTAAAAACGGTGTCGACATCAGAGATGTCCGACTTACATTGCCGCTGACAAAATAAGGAATCAATGTTTTTTCTTAAACAAGAATGACTTGAGTCTGCCAAAGCCAAACGTGAATCCGACTACCACTATAAATATTTCCAGACGGCCCAGGAGCATACCAATCATTTCCACAATCAGGGTGGCATCGTTTGTTGCGGGGCCTGTAATGCCGATCGACAAACCTACACTTCTCCTGCTGATTTTACTGTTATCTGAGCAATTTCTTCTGTGTTTTCCGAGTCGGTAAGGTGGTTTGTCATCTGATAAAGCGCGTTACTTTCATTTTCACGCATGCGTGCCTCTTCGGCTGCTTTTTTCACCTTTGTCGTCAGGGCGCTCGTCATTATTGATATAATCATCATAATTGCAAACGTTATGAAATACGTCATGTCGTCTACTTTAAAGGTAAAATATGGTTCGGTGAAAAACCAGTTGAAAAGTAAAATTGATGCGACTGATGACGCAATGCCGTAGAGGTATCCTTTTGTGAAGCGTGAAATCAATAATATGGAAAAGATGTACACAACGACTACGTTTGTCTTGTGCAATTCCAGATATTGGAAAATAACGCCGACAAACGTGGATATTGTGAGCATCAATATGGTTAGTCCCGAATCGCGGATAATATTCCACTTTTTTGCCTTCATAAGTATCCTCCGGATTGTATTCATATGATTATATCATGTCCGGTGTGAGAATGGTGTGAGCTTTTTGGGGAGTTCAGGCGGCGGTTTCCGACGCCGGTTTGTTAAATGCACTACTGTTTAACAAACCCAATGACATATTTGGCCGCGGACAAGCCTTTTTGACCGGCTAAATCGACGCCGGTTTGTTAAATGCACTACTGTTTAACAAACTCAGTGACATATA
>JAZQDE010000014.1:0-7359 GCA_045546695.1 Clostridia bacterium
GGAAAAGTAACAGGCTTGAAAGTGCTAATGAAAGCATATGGCAAGGCAAAAGTAGTAAGTTGACACAAAATCGGGAGTTTTCGTTAAAATGTCGAGTGTGGCAGAAATTTTTGAAATCCCAAGAATAACTTGACACCGTCCCGGGGGAGTTTTATGTGGACTTTTTTCCGGCTTTAGTATATAATATATGAGTTAGAGTATAACTATTTTTACCAATTCAGTTTATATAAAGGGGTAAGCGAAAATGAACGAGAATGAGATTCTTGACCAGGAAACAATTGACAGAATAATACCTGTCGATATAGAGCGCGAGATGAAGAGATCCTTTATCGAATATGCTATGAGCGTAATCGTTGACCGTGCGCTGCCTGACGTAAGAGATGGTCTTAAACCTGTACATAGAAGAATTATTTATTCACTTTATGAGCTTGGATATACACCGGAAAAAGCTTACAGAAAATGTGCTACCACAACCGGTTACGTAATGGGTCATTACCATCCTCATGGTGATGCGGCAATTTACGACAGTTTGGTTCGTCTTGCACAGGATTTCTCAATGAGATATATGCTTGTTGACGGAAACGGTAACTTCGGTTCCAGAGACGGCGATGCACCTGCGGCTCAGCGTTATACTGAGGCAAAGATGTCAAAGATTTCCCTGGAAATGGTAGCCGACATCAACAAGAACACTGTAGATTTCAGACCAAACTACGACGAACACGAAGTAGAACCATGTGTTCTTCCTTCAAGATTCCCGAACCTTCTTGTTAATGGTTCATCCGGTATTGCCGTTGGTATGGCGACAAACATTCCTCCTCACAATCTGGGAGAGGTTATTGACGGTGTTGTGGCATTAATTGATAATCCGGAGCTTTCTATTGATGAGATTATGCAATATATTAAGGGCCCTGATTTTCCGACCGCAGCCAATATTTTAGGTGTGCAGGGCATACGCGAGGCATACAAGACAGGCCGCGGCAGGATTGTTGTAAGAGCAGAAGCGACAATTGAAGAGATGCCGAACGGAAGGCAGAGAATAATTATTACAGAGCTTCCATATATGGTAAATAATGCCCGTCTCGTTGAAAAGATTGCAGAGCTTGTAAAGGATAAGAGAGTAGATTCTATCAGCGGACTTCGCGACGAGTACAGTAAAGAGGGTATCAGAATTGTTATTGAACTTAAGCGTGATGCCAATGCAAACGTACTCTTAAACCAGCTTTATAAATATACACAGTTAGAAGATGCTTTTAACGTAAACATGCTGGCAATTGTTCCCGGTGAAAATGGTTCATACCAGCCAAAGACACTTAACCTTAAAGAAGCATTGGTATATTATATTGAGCACCAGAAAGAAGTTGTTACAAGACGTACTCAGTTTGACCTCGATAAAGCACTTGACAGAGCCCATATATTGGAAGGTGCGCTGATTGCTATTGATAATATTGAAGAAGTTATCAGGATAATCCGTTCCTCAAAGACAGAGCAACAAGCAAAAGAAGGCTTGATGGAAAGATTTGGCTTTACAGAGAGACAGGCACAGTACATTGTTGATATGCGACTTGGTCGACTCACCGGCATGGAAAGAGACAAGGTCGTAGAGGAACTGGAACAAAAGAGAAGAGAAATCACATATTTCAGAGGCTTGCTTGCTGATGAAAAACTTCTTATGTCTGTAGTTAAAGATGAACTTCTTGAGATCAAGAATAAATATGGCGATGAAAGAAGAACACGCATCATTCCTTATGAAGGAGAGATTAACATCGACGATCTTATTACAGAACAGAATGTAGCAATTACATTGACACATTTTGGTTACGTAAAGAGAACACCTGCTGACACATACAGAGCTCAGCGCAGAGGCGGCAGAGGTGTTATTGGTCTTAGTGCGAGAGAAGAAGACTTTGCAGAGAAGATTCTTATTACCTCTTCACATAACACGCTTCTGTTTATCTCCACAAAAGGCAAGATTTATTCTCTCAGAGGATACGAGATTCCTGATTCAGGAAGAACAGGCCGTGGCACTGCGATTGTTAACCTGCTGCCACTTGATGGCGACGAGAAGATTGCAACCATAATCCCGATTAATACATTTGAAGATGGTGATTACCTGGTTATGGCAACAAAGTCAGGTATCATAAAGAAGACAGAGCTTCCGTTATATTCAAACATCAGGAAGAGTGGTCTTATTGCCGTAGAGCTTCGTGAAGATGACGCACTTATCGGCGCATCCATTGTTAATAAAGAGCAGGATATTATTCTTGCTACACGAAAAGGTATGTCAATCCGCTTCAGCGAAGAGGACGTAAGGGCTACAGGCAGATCTTCAATCGGTGTTAAGGGTATTACACTCAAAGAAGGTGACTACGTAATCGGTATGGGTCTTTGCGAGGGTGAAAATGAAGTTCTGATTGTTACAGAAAAGGGCTTCGGAAAGAGAACACGCACGGATGAGTACGGCAGACAGTCAAGAGGAGGTAAAGGTATTATGACGTATCGTATCTCTGACAAGACAGGTGACCTTGTAAGCCTTCTTATGGTTAACAACGAAGATGACATAATGATGATAACAAGCGAGGGTGTTGTAATCAGAATCCACGCAGATGGTATCAGCACGATAGGCAGAGCAACAAGTGGTGTAACATTGATGAGAACATCTGAAAACAATTACATTGTTGCAGCAGCAAAGACTCATCGTGAAGAAGAGGAAGAAGTTGCACAAGAAGGCGAAGAAGCTGCCGCAGAAGAGACAGAAGCAGGCGCTGAGGCTGAGGCTGAGGCAGTTGAGACAACAGAGTCTGATTCATAAAGAATAGATTCTTAAAAAGGAGAGAAAAGATGAAGAGTAAAAACGCTTTAATGATAATTATTGCAATAATATCCGTTATGACGCTTTTACTGGTGGCTTGTGAAACAAGTTCTCCACAGGTTTTTCCTACACAGGAGCCGGCAATAACACCGTCGCAAACACCAGCTGTAAAAGAAACTGCAACGCCGACGGAACAGCCAACACAGGAGTCTACTCCGGAAGCAACGCCGGGCGCGACTCCGGACGCGACTCCGGGTGCTACAGAACTTCCGACTACAGAGGCAACGACAATTCCTGTGGCAACTGCAACAGTAACTCCGACTCTTAAACCGACTCCTACACCAACGCAGAAGCCGACACCAACGCCTACACAGAAGCCGACGCAGAAGCCGACACCAACACCGACACCTCCTGCCGATCCGGCAGAACTTGTAAAAAAAGTCAAGCCTGTATTTTCACAGACGGCCGGCTTCTATACAAACGACGTGTCAGTAACAATAAGTCTGAGTGATGAAGATAAAGCGGCTCTGAAAGCTGCCGGAATAACAAATTATGCCATCAGAGTATCATATAATCAGGAAGAGCCGACTACAGGTTCAATTATATATTCAAAAGCAATTAGTCTTCCTCACGCAAAATCAATAACTGATGCATCTGCGCAACTGACAACGTCAATACTAAGAGCTGCTGTTTTCAATTCGGATACAGGAAAAATTGTCGGTACGATTGAGACGGCTACGTATATTAAGTCTTCAAGACCGGAAAGCATAGAGATACCAGTAATATCTCTTGTTACGTCACAGAGCAATCTGACCGGAACAAAAGGTATTATAACAAACTACAATGAACGCGGCTCTGCATGGGAAAGACCGGTTCACCTTGAGTTTATTGAAGAAGATGGCGAACTTGCCCTTTCACAGGATGCAGGCGTCAGAATGTTTGGTGGCAGCAGTCGTTCACAGGCACAGAAGTCTTTCAGATTGTCTGCCAGAAAATCATCTTACTTTGACACTTCAATTTACGATGGCGACGGCAAATTCAATTATGCGTTTTTCCCTGACAGATTGGCAGCGGATGGTACATTGCTGGAAGATTATGACAGTATTGTATTGAGAAATGGTGGCAATGATGCCATGGTAAATGGCACTCAGAATATCCGTTCATCATTTATGCGCGATGGAATAGTTGCTATGATTACTCAGAAGGCTGCTCCAAACGTTGACTGCATGGCATACAGACCGGTTATAGTGATTCTCAACGGTGAATATTATGGCATGCTCAACATGCGTGAACATGAGACGGACAACTATGTTGCCAACGTATATAATATAGAAGACAAAGAGAATATTACCCTTATTTCTTCTGAACTTGACACCTCAAACGGTGGCAGATACGACGGCAGATGGTTTTACTACAAACAGGATGACGGGCCGACAGGAGAGCTTGCAAAGTTCAAAACGATTATGCAGGACATAGGAAACGGTAAATATACGTTTGAGCAGGCATCAAATTACATAGACATGGATAATTTCATGGAATATTGCGCCATCAATATTTTTGTTTGTAACACAGATTGGCCACATAATAATGTTAGACTATACAAGTACGCTGATGGAAAGTATCGTTTTATGATCAGAGATGCTGATCTTGGTATGGCAAGGTATACTGTGGCAACGGAGTCAAATATGCCGTCAGAGCTTTACACAAAAGCAGATTGCTATAATTTCCGTTACCTGATGTGGTCTGAACTTACAAGCTCGCAGAGAAGTCAATTGTCATATAATGGGTATCCGAATGTTGATTATGGTTATTATCCGGATCCGTTATATCTTAAAGGAGTACTTGATTTCTGTCTCAAAAATGATACGTTCCGCAAAGAGTTCGTAGATTATTGTGAAAAGCTCGCAACGGAGATATGGACTGCTGAAAATCTGAAAGCAATGGTAAACGAACAGAAGATGAATATCGCTCCTGAGTTGAAATACCACATTTCCAGATGGTTGTATAAGATTGAAGAACACAGAACAGATCTGACTCCGAATACTACGACAAACAATAAGATTCAGAGAGTATATGATTATTGGTTTAAAAATACCATAGATGAATCCATCGGCCAGTGGATTAATCAACGATGTGGCGCAGACGGATGGTTTTTGCGTGAAGTATACGCAGTATGTGGCGTTTACGGAGAGTATTGATATTTTTACATAAGAAAAAGGAGTATATATGAAAAAAGAAAAGTTAGTACAAGTTATAGTTTTGTTATCGTTGATATTTGTTCTCTTTGTCTCAACAGGAGGAGAGGCTATTGCCTCAACATTGAGTGGCATCAAGGACCAGATAGAGGATGCAAACAAAGAACACGACGAACTTCAGGACGAACTTAAAGAACTGATTAAAGATATCAACAAGAAAAAAGAGGAGCTTGAGGAGCAATCTTCTATTCAGGCAGAGATTAATGCTCAGATAAAAGCAGAGATTACAGAAAAAGAGCAGCAAATTGCAGTCCTGGAAGATATTGCAAATCAGATTCTTAATTTCCAGAACGAAATTGACGAACTGACAGAAGAGTATAATACTAAAATGGACATGCTCCTTAACCGCATGAATGTGTTATACAAATATTCCCAGTTTGACTACCTTAAATTATACGCAGAGGCAGAAAGCATTTTTGATTACGCTTCGCGTTCCAGACTTTTCACCAAGTTACTTGAACAGGACAAGCGTACTCTTGAAGACTTGATACTCCTTAAACAAGATATAGATATCAAAAAAGCCAAAGCCGAGATTCTTGCTCTTGATGCAGAGGACACACTGGCTGCTATCAAATCAGCCATAGAAAGCCTTGAACAGGACAAGGAGATTATCGATGAAGACCTTGAAAAAATTCAGTCTACGTTAGACCAGCTCAAAGATGAAGAAGATCTGATGGAAGAAGAATCCAAGAGAATCGAAAAGGAAATAGAAGCGCTGGAAAAGGAATATGAAGACCTCAAACTCCAATATGACAACGCAAACGGCGTATTGCTATGGCCTTCTGATAACACATACAGAGTAGCTTCATATTATGGAATGAGACTTCATCCGGTATACAAGAAGTATAAGCTTCACAAGGGTATTGATATCGCAGCCTCCAAAAACACAAACATCCTGGCTTCGGCAGATGGTACAGTTACATATGTTGGTAATGACAGCGATGGATATGGTAAATACTTCATAATATATCATGGTAAAGATGAAGATGGAGTAAAGATATCAACACTCTATGCGCACTGCAATAAGATATATGTAGAAGAGGGCGACACCGTAAAACGTGGTGAGATTGTTGGCCTGGTTGGCAAGACAGGATGTGCAACAGGCTATCACATTCACTATGAGGTTCGCGAAAACAACACACCGGTAGATCCGTTTGACGGATATTTCACAAAGAGGGACTAATGACAGTAACAAACAGATTCTTTATAGGTCATCGTTATACAGACAAAACAATGACGATGAAAAACAGTTCTATATTAACATTATTCGAAGATATCGCCGGCATGCACTCCAACGCAGCCGGCGAAGATTATCGTTCATCGCCATCAAGATGGCTTCTTACAGCATATCATATAAAGATAATAAGTAAGCCGGTATATGGCGATGAAGTAGATATAACCACCTGGTCTACGGATCTTAAAAATATCACAGCAGCAAGAGAGTTCGAAGTTCGAAACAAAAACGGAGATCTTCTTATATATGCACTATCAAATTGGGCACATTATAATATAGTAGAAAAAAAGTTTGAAAAGGTGTCTGATGATTTGGTTTGCGCTTATGCATCCGAGCCGGAAAGAACGAACTTTGAAAGCAGTCGAATAAAAAAGCTGGTTGTGCCGCAGGAATTTTCCTTTGTGTCCGATATGGAGATCCCTACATATTGGATAGATGTGAACAATCATCTGAATAACGCACACTATCTTGATATGGCAGCAAAATTCCTGTCAGATAAAACAGATATCGAGCATAACATTGATGAAATAGAGATCATGTACAAACATGAAATCCTCCCCGGTGAAAAGATAAAATGTTTATTTTCTGAATCCGAAAAAGAATATACTGTTGTATACAAAAATGAAGATTTATCCAACATTCATGCTGTTTTAGCTTTTCGCAAAAAAATGTAAAAAGCCGGGAAAAATGGCAAAAAACAGCCAAATTTCTTATGTTTTTATGTTCATAAATTAGACAAAAACAAGACATAAAAAATAAATAAAAAAATTTGAAAAAAAGTGTTGACATCCTAAAACCAGAGTGGTATTATATGCAAGCTGTCGCGATAAAAGACAGCGATGAACCTTGAAAAGTAAACAGTGTACAAAATACAAACATGTAAACTCGTTAGAATATTTTTTTGAGTTTTTAAAAAACAAAACAAGCCAGAGCACCATGGACAAGGTGCAATGCTTATCTAAAAGATAAGCACGAAGTAATGAGCAAATCATACTTCAGATTAGAGTTTTTAAGCCGCTTCTTTCGAAGGGCTGAAGATATTAATTTGAGAGTTTGATCCT